>DLLF01000020.1 GCA_002477945.1 Bacteroidales bacterium UBA7569 | reverse complement strand
CTGCGGAGTCACGAAGGGTTTGCTGTAGTTTTTCTACCACGGGAGTTGTTTATTTGCTAATAAGTCATCTATATAGTTACAAGGCTTCGTCTTCACTACGCTGAGAATTAGAGGGCAAGGCCTTATGAGCAGGCAGGTGTTTCTTCTTACGAAGCCACTCCTGCTTACGTTTCTCGTAATCTTCGTAGTGACGTTCGAGATAGTTATCCGCCGTACTGATTACTTAACTCCCAAGCGAGTTTTCACCTGCGGCATTACGTTGAGCGCATCAGGAGCCACGTAAACCATTGCAGCGGAGTCGAATATATAGGTATATCCTTCGGCTGCGCCTACCTCTTGAATGGCTTTGGTCATTTTTTCGTGGAGAGGAGCCAAGTATTCCTGCTGTTTCTTCTGTATATCCTGCTGTGCCGTTTGGTAGAAAAGTTGGATACGTTGTTCCATTTCAGCCAACTCCTGCTGCCGAAACTCTTTTACTCCATCAGTGAGAGCAGCCTGTTCGGATTGGAAGGCTGCCACTTTCTTATTGAACTCCTCCTGCATATTCGCCAACTGCGTTTCATATTGACCTTGCAGCGTATCCATACGAAGTTTTACTTCATTGAGTTCGGGCATTTGGCTAAAAAGTTCCTGAGAGTTGATGTAGCCCATTTTCTGAGCATTCAAGGCGATTGGTAATGCTAATGCAAGCATTAAGAACAGTTTTTTCATCGTTTTATGTATTAAGTTATTATTTCATTATAGTGTACCCACTCCATTTAGCGGGCTCCCAGTTTCTGCAATACCTGATCGGAGATATCCAGTTTGTTAGACATATATATCAGGCTCGGGTCAGCGGAGCGGTCCTTGATGACATCGTATTTCTTTTCTTGTGCAATTTCCTGAATTGCCGTATAGATTTCATCCTGTATCGGTTTGATGAGGCTCTCTCTCTTCTTAAAGAGTTCTCCGTCTTTACCAAAATACTTCCGTTTCAGTTCCAATGCTTCTTTCTCTTTATTCAGGATTTCCTCCTCCCGCTGTTTCTTCATTTCTTCGGAAAGAAATATCTGTTCTGTCTGATAGTTGCTCGTCAGTATCTTTGCTTCCTGCATGAGTGCATCCACTTCTTTTTGCCAGCGTCGGGAGACCAAAGACAATTGTTCGTTGGCGGACTCGTACTGAGGCAGATTTTTTAGAATGTACGTCATGTCCACATAAGCGACCTGTACTTTCTGCGCATACAGCATCGGCACAGCAAGCAGGCAGAAGAATACCGAAAGAAATAAGGTTCGTTTCATAGCACTCAGCAACGTTGGTTATAATTCTTGTCCCAGGACAAAGTGGAATTGTGATCCTCCCATACTCTTGTCTCCGTTGATGGCATCGAAGCCGTAGCCCCAGTCAATACCCATCAGTCCGAACATAGGCAGATAGATACGGACACCGAGACCCAAGGATCGTTTCAAGTTGAAGGGATTATAGTTTTTTATATCCGCAAAGCAGTTACCCGCCTCTGCAAAGACCAATGCCCATATTGTGGCATTCTGTTCCAAAGATATGGGGTATCGCAACTCGAAAGTAAACTTGTTGTAGAGGTATCCAGCATTACGTCCCGTGGCGGGATCGTAGGGCGTGAGGGCACCTGACTGATAGCCACGCATTGCGACATACTCAGTAGAATACGACGTATAGGAGGTCATACCATCGCCACCCATATAGAACGTTTCAAAGGGGGACTTTGCATTCTGATTATAGTGTCCGAGGTAGCCGAACTCTGCACGAGCCATCAAGACCAACTTGGAATCGTGGGTCAGAGGCGTAAAGACTTTGCCCGTAAACTTCCACTTGTGGTACTCAATGAGCCGGTAGCGTTCTGATTCGGACATAGAAGCATAGTCACGTTTATTTACAAGCGAATAAGGCGGAGTCAGTTTTACCGAGAGGCTGAATGATGAGCCACGCCTTGTATAGATAGGATTATCAATACTGTTACGCGAAAGGGTCAGCCCCAAAGAGAGGTTGTGGGAGGTTCCGTTGGCTATAAGAAGATACGGCCAATCTTTCATCTTATAGAGTTGGTAAGACAATTCTCCATAGAATGTAAAATAATCATCCGGCCACCGCAGACGCATACCATAACCGAGAGAAGCACCAAAGGTCCGCAAATAACGGTCGGGGTCGGACTCCGATGCCGATATCTGGCTCATATAGTCGGAATAGCCACTATTGTAATAGTAGGAATAGGAATTGTACAGGTTTTGGTAGGATTCCGTGAAGCGTTTGGAATAGCCTGTCTGCGAAGCAAAATAAATACTTGCGGAAAGACTGTTGGGTCGCTTTCCTCCGAGCCAAGGCTCCAAGAAACTTATGCTTGCCGAGGTATAGTAACGACCATTGGTGCGTGCATTGATGGAGAAGGTTTGTCCTTCACCTTGCGGAACGATACGGTAGGTCTTCGGTTTGAAAAGGTTCTGTATTGCGAAGTTGGTAAACTTCAATCCGATACTACCTACGATACCCGTAGCCCCCCAACCGAGAGAGAACTCTATTTGGTCGGAGGATTTGGTTTCCAATTGGTAAGTAATATCAACCGTTCCATCTTCCGGATTCGGCTGGATGTCCGGAACCAGGTGTTCCTGATCGAAGTGTCCCATCTGTGCCAATTCGCGCAAGGACCGCATAATGTCGGTTTGCGAATACAACTGCCCCGGCTTCGTATAAAGTTCCCGACGTACCACATGTTCGTAGACACGTGTATTACCCATGATGTTAATCTCGTTGATTGTAGCAGGTTTTCCTTCATACATCCGCATCTCGAAATCGATGGAGTCGCCCTCAATCTTTATTTCCACAGGATCGACATTGAAGAAGAGGTAGCCACGATCGGTATATAGTTTTGCTACGGCATCGTCATCGGTTTGCAAGCGTTCCTGCAGCAATTTGAGGTTATAAGTATCCCCTTTCTTGATACCCAAGACGGCATCAAGGTAATCATAGGGATACAATGTATTCCCCACCCAATTGACATTACGGACATAATACTGTTCTCCCTCGGAGATGGTCATATAGACATCCACTTTTGCCGGATCGGCAGGAGACGGAACTACGCTGTCCGCCACAATGTAAGCATCGCGATAACCTAATTCGTTGTACTTCTCAATGACTGCCAGTTTGTCTTTTTCATACTCTTCGGTTACAAACTTTTTCGTACGGAAGAAGTTGATGATATTGTTATCATTCGTCTTCTTCATTGCACGGTTAATCTTGTTATGGGAAAGAGCATGGTTCCCCGTAATGTAGATGGCATTAACTTTTGTCTTAGCCTTTTTATCCACATTGACAGCGACTTTCACATATCCTGGATGTTCTTCGTCAGGGAACTGAAGCACCTGCACCTCCGCATTGTGGAATCCCTTTTCGGCAAAGTACTTTTTGATTACCGTCTTAGCCCGATCAACACTATTGGGTGTCAGTTGGCTTCCCTTGGACAACCCTATTTTCACCTCCAAATCTTCACGTTCCGACTTCTTCAGTCCGTTATAGGCAAGGTCGGATATACGCGGTCGTTGCTTAAGAACAATGTTGAGCCAGATTTTGGAACCCTCTATTTTTGTTGCCAGAATCTTGACGTCAGAAAACAGTCCCTGTTTCCAAAACCTGCGTATCGCTTTCGTTATAGCGTCTCCCGGTACTTCGATTTTATCGCTGACAGCCAATCCGGAGAAACCAATCAGGACAAAGTCTTCGTAACTATCCGCCCCCGTGACCGTAATATCAGCAATCTCGTAGGTCTTTGCCTGATAGGTATATTCAATCTTAGGGACGGCAACCGGCACCGAGTCGGTTGTCACTACTTCGGGATTCTGTTGTGCCACAGCAAGTGCGGATACAGCCACAAAAAGAACCAATATGTACAGAGTCAGATGTTTCAAAGCGATGATGATTGTAATTGTTCGGACGTTTTACCAAAACGGCGTTCCCTCTGCTGATAGTCAACCACGGCACGGCACAATTCCTCTTTCCCGAAATCAGGCCAACAACAATCGGTGAAATATAGTTCGGTATAAGCCAATTGCCAAAGCAGGAAATTGCTAATCCGCTGTTCTCCGCTTGTCCGGATAAGAAGATCAGGGTCAGGTATATCTTTCGTATTGAGTGCATCGGAGACGATCTGTCCGGTGATATCGGAAGGAGACAATTCCCCGCTCTTCACCCGATATGCCAGCGATCGGCAAGCCTCTGTTATCTCCCAGCGGGAGGAATAAGAAAGTGCCAGCACCAGACAAAGCCCCGTGTTGGAAGATGTTTCTTCGAGACACTGCTGCAAAGTATTCCGGCTACGCAGAGGGAGACGACCGGTATCCCCTATTGTCAGAAGGCGTACATTGTTTTTATTCAAAACGGGTGTCTCCTGCTTTATGGTTTCCACAAGCAACTCCATCAGCGCATCCACCTCCTCGCGGGGTCGGTTCCAGTTCTCGGTGGAAAAAGCATAGAGTGTCAGCCACTTCACCCCCAATTCCGCACAGATTTCCGTCACTTCGCGTACGGACTGTACACCATGCTGATGTCCATATATACGCTCCATACCATGCTGTACAGCCCAACGTCCATTTCCATCCATAATGATGGCAATGTGTCCAGGCAAGCGGGATTTATCTATTTGTTCTTTCCAACTCACGATTTTCTTTTCTACAAGATTGACAACAAGTGTTCCAGCCTCAATAACTACACGTGCGGCAAGCGGCACGTTCCTTTGCAAATTCAAAAACTATGCCGAGTGTGAGAGACGACGTGAAATCTTTGTTCAATATATTACTTCCGTTCAATTGATAGGTATTGTTGTAACATTCTTTATTTTCCAAGTTGTCGGCAAAATAGATTTGATGTTGCCAAGCGACGTTCAGCCCCCACCGCGGAGCAAATTTCCACTTCATGCCAAATCCTAACGGGATGTAGCCCGTCACGGATGTGAAACCGCTATATACACTCATTCCAATGCCAATAAACATATAAGGCGTTACCGGTTTGATGCGCGTATCATATTGTTTCATTCCAAATCGGAAGAAATTGAATTCTGCCACTGCATCGATATTCATCAGCAAATTCTTTCCCATCAAAGTATTTCCCGCAGCATCCTGTTCCTGCAAAGGAAACTTGATATTGTCCGCCTGCCCTTTTACCTGCAACGCCCACCGAGGCGTAAACTTATAGCGGAACTGCGCTCCATAGGCAGGCTGCACATTCTGAAAGACGTGCGCCACAGCATCTCCGACATAATAATCCAATCCTCCCTGCACTCCGAATTCACAGAGATAGGCTCGCTCCTCAGCAAACGACATTGTTATTGATAACAGGCTAATTATCAACAACCCAAAACGATTACTACGGTTATTACCCTTTCCCATTGAATAACATGACTGCTTTTAACTTGCAAAGATACGAAACCTTTCCAATATATGCAAACGGAGATACCCGTAAGCGAGCGAGTGCATCAAAATCGCAACCTAACAACGGAAAATGCGCCAATAAGTAATTTGTTACAGACGTTCCAACCGTTCGAGACATTATAGGAGGAGAGACTTTATGTTATAGGAAAATTAGACAGATTGGACTAATGGGTAATCACATTGTGGAACTATTGTAGACGTTCTAGTAATTCGAGAAGTTCTATGAGGTGAGATGGTTTATTTTTCATCTCCCGATGAGGGGTCGATGAGGTTCCGATGAGGGGTCGCAAGCAAGTGCAAGAACAGAGAGAGAGTTTTGCGAGGAAGAGACTATGCGGCAAAAACAAAGTTGTTCATGCTCTTTTTTCCGGACAGTCGTCATTTCCACGGCAAACAGACGTATAATCCCGCATGGCTATTAAAAGAAAAACCGCCCCAAGCAACTTCGATAAAAAGTGCAAAGAAGTTTCTATTTATTTTTGACTTACAGTAAGTTGAACGCCAATAAAACATCCCAAAAGAAAGAGGAAAACATACAAAAGAAAAGAGCCGCCACGAAGCGACTCTTTGTGATCCATGCAGGATTCAAACCTGCAACCCCCACATCCGTAGTGTGGTACTCTATTCAGTTGAGCTAATGGACCATTACCCCACTCTCCGAAGAGACGACCTCTGCCAAAGCCACATAAGGTCACACTTTTCCGAAAAGCGGTGCAAAGGTACGGCAAGTTTTTGATATACGCAAGAGAAAAAGGATTTTTTTCTGAAAATGCCGGAAGCAACAAACCCGCTGACACTTTCTTTCCAAATTAATTTTGCCCACGGATTACCTATACTTCTCTTCTTCAGCGTCTTCCATAATAGAAAGATAACTATTATAACGAGAGAGGGCAATCTCGCCTTTCTCCACGGCTTGCAGCACGGCACACCCCGGTTCGAGAGTGTGTGTACAATTGGAAAAACGACAATTGCGGCTCACATGGAATATCTCCTTGAAATAGTGAGACACCTCTTCGCGCTGCATATCCAGTACTCCAAAGCCTTTGATACCGGGGGTATCAATAATACGTCCTGAGGAAGGCAGGTCGTACATTTCAGAAAAAGTGGTTGTATGCATGCCTTTGTCGTGCGCAGAGGACACGGGCGATGTCTTGGCGACATCTTTTCCGACCAAAGCATTGAGAAGAGTGGATTTGCCTACCCCCGAATTGCCGGAAAGCAAGACTGTTTTACCCGCAAAGAAATTTTGCAAGAAGGACAAGGTGACCCATTGGAGATTCTGTACTTGACAAGATGCATCAGACTGCTGCAATTGATTCGCCACCATAAGGAATACGGGATAGCCCAATTGCCCGTATAAACGTTTCCATTCGGAAAGCCGGGTTAACTCGTCTTCCGAGAGTATATCAACCTTGTTGAAAAGGATACAGACGGGAACCCGATATGCCTCTGCCGTAGCAAGACAACGGTCGATGAAAACAAGGCTCGTGACAGGATGGTTGACCGTTGCCACCAGCACCAAAAGATCCACATTGGCGGCAATGATATGGGAATACTTGCTCAGGTTGGTAGAACGACGGATGATATAATTTTTGCGGTCATACAAATCGATAATCCAATTGGTACCATCAGATTGCCGTTCGATTTTCACATGGTCTCCCACGGCGACAGGATTGGTTGAGCGGATTCCTCTGATTCGGAAGTTGCCTTTAATGAAACAATTCAGGATTTCGCCATCGGCAGTCTTCACGCCATACGAGTTACCTGTAGTTTTTACGATGATGCCGTCTGTCATATCCATCAGAAAGCCTCTTTAACAGTAAGATAGAAACTCCATCCATCTTTTTTCCACGAAGTGTTCACATTGTTTCGTGCCACATCAAAGCGTATATTCACTTTTGACTTGTTGATAGCACAGCGCAAACCGACACCATAGCCGATCTTTGGCATAACCCATTTCCAGTCGGAGAAATTGTACACATCGCCTATTCCTGCAAACACCGTTCCGCTGAATATACGCCAAATCGGGAAGCGCAACTCCGCCTGCAGAGCCAAATAGGCATCGTCGGAAAACATCCCCCTACGTATGCCCCGCACAAGATCCATACCTCCCAGCACAGCCCTCATCTGATAGGGGATTGCCCGACCGAAGGTCATTTCGGAACGGAACTGACAGACAAAGAGCAATTGCCTATACAGCGTGAGATAGTGACGGAAGTCGAGATTCAACTTACCCATCCGATATTGCGGATTAAGAAGGGATTCGTAGTAGGTCAGAATAGCCTTTGCAAAGAGTCCTTCGGCCGGATAGTATATTTCGTCCCGTGAATCGTAGGAAGCAATAAAACCGAGTCCCATCATCAAGAGTTGCTCATTGAGTCCGTAAACAGAACCCAAGCCATAGTTTGAAACGGGAAAAACGGTACGTGCATTATCATAATACATGACCAGGTTGCCACCTATACTCCAATGTCGGTCCACATAGTATTGCGGTTGTAACGTAAGATATGCGTTGTCGGAATTATAGCGGACCGGTTCTGGAAGAAGTTTCGTTTTTTTATTTCCGATGCCATAATAGTAATCGGGAAAGTTCCGGTAACCAACCCTTGTCCAGAGTTGCCAGCGATTGTTACCGCCAAAGAAGACTGTGGAATTGACATTGATATTCCACTGGTGGTTGAGCGTATAGGCTCCATCGAACCCTATATCAGAGAGTTTGTTCTGTCCTTTTGCCGTAAAATAGTAAGCCCCTGCCACTCCGAATGACCAACTTGTTTCAGGGGTCACCGAAATGGAGGGGACCATAAGAAAATGCAGATCGGACAGTTTGCCCACAAACCGTTTGAACTTGGAGGGAGGCGTGATGGTGTCGGCAGTTTCCGGTGTTTCAAGAAGATGTTGAGCCTCATCTCCATTTTGAGCATAACCCACGTTGCCTATGCATAAGATACACAGGCAACACAGGAAAGGCAGTATGTCCTGAGACCTCAGAGACACTACCCTACTCGATTACACCGTCATTATCTCCTTTTCTTTGGAAGACAAGAGTTCGTCGATTTGCTTCACATACTTATCGTGCAATTTCTGCACCTCGTTTTCAGCATCTTTCTCTGCATCTTCAGGAAGCCCCTCTTTGATTTGTTTTTTGAGTTTGTCAATAGCATCACGGCGGGCATTGCGCACACTCACTTTAGCGTTTTCTGCTTCCATGCGGCATTGCTTAACCAATTCACGGCGGCGTTCCTCCGTCAGAGGAGGCATTGAAAGGCGGATCACCTCACCATTATTGGACGGTGCCAGACCGATATTGGAATTGATGATAGCCCGCTCAATATCCGACAGCAGTTTCTTTTCCCACGGTTGGATGGTGATAGTACGCGCATCGGGTGTGAGTACTGTAGCGACATTGGCGAGGGGGGTCATTGCCCCATAATACTCCACACGGATAGGGTCAAGGAGACGTGTGCTTGCTTTTCCTGCCCTGATGTGTGCCAAAGCATCTTCAAGGAACATTACTGCAGATTGCATGAGTTCTTCACTCTCGCTCTGAATACGTTTTGTTACTTCTGTCATATTCTTATCAATTTAAGGTTTTACCAAAGTTCCTATCTGCTCTCCGTGTATCACACGGAACAGATTACCCGGGGTATCCATATCAAAGACATATATAGGCATCTTGTTCTCCTTGCAAAGCGTAGTTGCCGTAAGATCCATGATACGCAGATTGCGGTTATATATCTCGTCGTAGGTTATCTCCGTGAACTTTCGTGCTGCAGGGTCTTTCTCGGGATCCGCCGTATAGATTCCGTCCACACGGGTACCCTTGAGCATCAAATCGGCTTCCAGTTCAATAGCGCGAAGCGCAGAACCCGTATCGGTGGTAAAATAAGGATTGCCCGTTCCTCCTGCCACGATAACGACATTACCCTTGTGCAAAAGGCGCAAGGCTTTGTCTTTGGAGTAGAATTCACCTACGGGTTCCATACGTACGGAAGTTAGTACTCTGACGGGTTGGTCTATTGCTTGCAAGGCAGAGGACAGTGCCAAAGAGTTAATAACCGTGGCAAGCATACCCATCTGGTCGCCTTTCACACGGTCGAAACCTTTTTGCGCCCCCGACAAGCCTCGGAATATATTTCCCCCACCAATGACGATGGCAACTTGCACGCCTGCCCCTGCAATCTCTTTAATCTGCTCTGCATATTGCGAGAGACGCACGGGGTCGATGCCGTATTGCTGACTCCCCATCAAGGACTCGCCGGACAGTTTCAGTAAGACACGTTTATACATACGAAATACAGTTTAATTGCTTATATTAAAATGATTCCAAGATATACAAAGATTATTCTCTTAGAAACGGGTTACTCCGTGTACCACGAGGCGTACATGGCATAATTGTGTGCTATCTTCTTGTTTATCTCATTGGTTTGTTCAGGGTCGGCTTTCTTGATAAACTTGGCAGGCACTCCCCCCCATACTTCGTAGGCACCGATTTTTGTTCCGCCCAGCACCAATGCACCTGCAGCCACAATAGCCCCTTCGCCGACCTCGGCATGATCCAACAATGTGGCTCCCATACCTATGAGCGCATAATCGTGGACCGTTGCGCCATGGATAGTTACATTATGCCCTACAGACACGTAGTCGCCTATCTCAATAGTGCTTTTCTCATAGAGGGTATGCAGAACTGCACCATCCTGGATATTCACATGGTTACCGATACGTATGGCGTTGACATCGCCCCGCAAGACAGCATTGAACCAAACGGAACAACCCTCACCGATGACCGTGTCACCGATGACGGTTGCATTCTCTGCCAGGAAACAGTTGTCGCCTATGACAGGTGTAAAACCACGGACAGTCTTAATGAGTGCCATAATCAGCGAGCATCAATGATAGCCTTGAAGTCCTCGGCCTTGAGTGATGCTCCGCCGATCAGACCACCGTCCACGTCGGGGTTGGCGAACAACTCTGCCGCGTTCTTGGCATTGCAACTGCCGCCATAGAGAATAGTGGTATTCCCAGCGACCTCTTTGCCATATTTTCCGGCTACCAATCCGCGCAGATAAGCGTGCATCTCCTGCGCCTGTGCGGGAGTAGCCGTCAAGCCTGTCCCGATAGCCCATACCGGTTCATAAGCAAGCGTTATTTTTCCGAACTCTTCAGCCGACAGATTGAAGACGGAACCTTCCAATTGCGCCTTTACAACCTCGTTTTGCTTATTCGCCTCACGTTCTTCCTTTACCTCACCAATGCAGAAGATCACCCTCAAATCGTTCTTCAGCGCCAGGAGGACCTTCTCGCGAAGGATTTCATACGTTTCGTGATAGTAGGCACGACGTTCGGAGTGTCCCAAAATACAATACTCCGCACCTGTGGAACGAACCATTGCTGCACTGACTTCGCCCGTGTAAGCCCCTTTTTCTTTATCGGCGCAGTTTTCCGCCGACAGACGGATACATGAACCTTTTATCACCTCCGCCACTGTGGCAAGATGAATAAACGGAGTGCCGATTACCACTTCACACTCAGGATTGGCATTTGCCAATACCTCTTTCAACTCGGTAGCCAAGGCTACACCTTCCTGCAGGGTCTTGTTCATTTTCCAGTTGCCTGCAACCATTTTCTTTCTCATATTCTCTATATGTGTGTTTGACAATAAACTATTTACCTCGCAAGTTATACTTCTCCACCACGGTTCCATCCGAGAGGATTACCACGCCGGGATTTGCACGGATAACGGTTTTCAGCATGGTTCCGTCGGCAGTACAGAACGGATAGAGTGCCTGCGTTTCTTCTGCAAAGGTTTCGATTTCGTCGGTACCGGAACCCGTCACGGCAACAAACACACGACCGGCCGCCTGCGAATCCTCGTAAAGCCGGTTGAGTTTGGCAGCCTGTTTGCGGGATGTTTTCTCCAAGTCGTACATTACAACCATTACCACCGTGTCCTCTGCATAGAGAATATCGTCCGTGATGTCCTCGAAATCTTCATTTGTGATGGCAAAATCGTGTATAGGAGGTTCGTAACCTTTGTGCAGCAACTTGGTATTCTGTCTCACAAACACCCATGAGGAGTCGTTTTTCGGGTAATTTTGCAGTGTAAACTCCTGCTCCACGCCGTCTTTCTCATACACAAACGTTGTTTCGTACACATCGGGGTCAGCCCCTTCGGGTATTTCCATCAGTTCGATGATATTGTTCCCTACTTTATAGGGGCGGAAATCAATGAGCGGCAGACGCAATCTGCACCAGAGCATCATGGCAACCAGCAAGACCGTGAATACGACGAAAATACCTGCCTCCGCTTTTCCCGTAAACGTCTGCGAGATGTGTTTTTTCGTCAGCAGCAACAGCACCACCAAAGCGAGCAAGACTATGTTTTTCCAAAAGGTTGCCCAATTGGACAACACCAAAGCATCACCGAAGCAACCGCAATCCGACACGGGGTTCTTGAGGGCAATGTACAACGTCAGCGGGGTCATGAAACACATCAGCAACAATGCCAACCAACCCGTTATCTGAGTCTTTATATTGAACAGCAGGCTGATACCCAACAGGAACTCAAAGGCAATCAACACCCACGCCAAAGGTTCCGCCATCGGAATAAAGACTGCAAAAAACGAGCCAAACGCCGTCAGATAATCTTCAATTTTATAAGTAGTACCCAACGGGTCGACGGCTTTAACAAAGCCTGAAAAGATAAAGACAAACGCCAACAACGTTCTTGCCGTTGAACCAATGATGTGTCCTGCTTGTTTGCTATTCATATCCTTATTTGTTTTTCAGTTGCTCCGCTCGCTTGATGAGGTTAAAGACGGCATAGTTGACCATATCAAAATAGTTTCCGTCCGCTCCTTCGGAGACAAGCGTTTTATTATCGTTTGCCAAAATGGACTTGTTGCGCAATATCTTCGTATATATCATGTCGGTAATGGACGTCTGCATCATGTCGCGCCACGCCTCCCCGTAATCATGATTCTTGCTCATCATCAAACGTTTTGCTTCAGCAGCAAAGGAATCATAGTGCTGCAAAGCCTCTGACGCTGACATATCCACCTGATCGGCATAATTACACTGCAACTGAATCAGACCAATAATGGAATAATTCACTATCGCCACCAACTCCCCGTCGATGCTGTCACCTACAAGGTTCACGCCCGTGGTTTCCAATTCACGGATACGCTTAATCTTGATAAACAACTGGTCATTAACTGTCTGCGGGCGCATAATCCGCCACGAAGGACCATAGTCCTTTATCTTCTTGGCAAATATATCGCGGCAACGCGCCATGACGCCATCATATTGTTCTGCAGTGCTCATCTCTTCGTTCTATAAATGTTTCATCCCTCCGTTCGTTACGGAACAAGCACACGTTGTGTATTACCATTTACTCTCAACAGATAGAGTCCTTGAGGCAATGTTCTTTCGTAACAGGTTACACCATTCTTTTGCTCCAGCAACCGCCCCATAACATCATATAGAGCAATCAACATCGGCTTATTGTTTTCCACCGTCAGTTTTCCTGCGGCAATTCTACATATCATTTCTTCGTCAAAGGTATTCTCTGTAGAACTTCCCGAAGCACTTTCCTTCCTATAGAGACTGACGGCTTGCTGCCCATCCTGATAGTAGCGGAAGCAGTTGGCAGATGTATTATAACGCAGGACCGTACCATTTGCCGCCGCAACAGTAGCCGTGCCATTCAGTACGGAGATTGTATTTACTTGCGGTTCATCATACAGCGTTATATTGCCCTTGCTGCCACTTGACCCCAAATAATCACCCGCAGGCAATTTCAAAGCATATCCTCCACTCACAGCAACAATCTCCACAGCAGAAGCATCTACCTCTTCTGTAGAAGCAATGGTATTGCCGGTTATATTGACCGATTTTCTGTTTGGTGTTTTTGTCACATTGCCCGCTGCATCGAGACAGACATTTCCGTCGTCATATACAATCAAGTAGGTTCCAGCATAATCGACAGGGGCTTTCATCAGTTTCACATAGTCGCCATCGGGGTCTAGCGTCTCCGACTTTTCCGTTGCCTTAGCCGTCACTGTCAGCACGACTGAAGCGAATTCAGGAGAAGCGATTGTCAGTTGCGCAGAATGGGAACCTTCTTCCGTTGGTGTATAGATGATGGCAACGGGTTGCCCTTCCATTGCCTGCAAGGCTGTTACGGAAGCAGGAGATACAGAGAAATACCTGCTATCGGCACCCGACAAAGAGAGCGCGAGTGTCTGCGTGAGATTGGCACCACGCACCGTTATTGTTTCGGTTGCCGTGCTACCCAACAGAACGCCACCTACGTTCACTGTCTCCCCTTGTGCGGGTTGCGTCAGACGCGGTTCCGTGGAACAAGAGCAACCCGATTGGTCGCTTGAATCGAAGGAAGGGTCGTAGGCAGACACCACCTGTGACAAATCGAAACGTTCTCCCTTGTGCGTACCCCAGATATACTCTACCAAACAGGGGTAGTCAATAAAAGGATTACGGTTTCCCTGTGTATTCTCTATTGCGTTGTTGCGGTCTCTCTCTTTCTGCGAAACAGGATCCTGACGATGCCATTTCAAGAGCAACGCCATACCATAGGGTGCCAAACCGAAGTTGCCTGCAGCAGTATAGTTGCCATTAAACACCTTACTGCCGTCCGCCTGCGTCCATTTGCCTTTCCATTTCGCCATTGCGCCCAATATACCCCGTGCAAAGTCGCCTTTGTATTCGTCTATAGGTTCAAAGACCCTACCGGAATAACCGCTCATTGAAGAACTTCCGACCTTACTTCCGTTGGCGGAAGTATAAGTTGCCGAACCTACTTCTCCAAAGGGGTAATTGCTTCGCATACCATTGACTTTGCCATCAGTCGGGACAACGATGAAGATATCGCACCCTTGGTTACTTGTTCCTTTCCCCCACCAACTTTGCGGGACAGAGTGTTCACGGTTGTAGCAGTCACATTCCTTGCTATAGTTCCCGCACTTTTTTGTGTAAGGGAACGAGCAATCGGAATACATATCCCATATTTGTCCGTTCCTGGAGTCGGTTTTCTTGTAAGCATTATAGAGTCCGTCGTATCCTAACGAATGGTATCCGCTACATGCGGCACTATGTACGGCTTCAAACAGAGAAGCACCCGACGTTCCGTTGAGTGCAGAGTAGTGCGAGGCAGAAGGTTGTGCGAGCAACGGGAACGCCGCAAACAACAGCCCCGCTAAAGCAATGATGTGTTTTTTCATACAAGTATTATTTTATTTCTTTCTAAAGCAATATCTCCAACAGTTCCTCCTGCGAGCATGGTTTCTGTTCGCCTGTGAGCATATTTTTGAGCATCACGGTGTTGCTTTGCATCTCATCGCCTCCGACCACAGCCACATAAGGGATATGTTTCTGATCGGCATAGTTCATCTGGCGTTTCATCTTCACCGTATCGGGATAGACTTCCACGGCGACGCCGTGCCTGCGCAAAGACGAAGCCCAGCGCAACGCATAGTTTTGCTCTTCCGCGCCAAAGCAGGCAAAGAGCAACCGTGTGGTTTGCGACAGCGTTTCGGGATACAGATCCAGTTGGTTCAGGACATCGTAGATACGATCGGCACCGAAAGAGATCCCTACGCCTGACACATCGGGCATTCCGAAAATGCCCGTCAGATTATCGTAGCGTCCACCACCGGTGATGCTGCCGATTTCCACATCGCGTGCTTTGACTTCGAAGATAGCCCCCGTATAATAGTTAAGCCCTCTTGCCAGACACAGATCCAATTCCAAAGTGCAATCCTCCGTTGCAACGTTATTATCATCCGCCAAGCCGAACAATGTACGCATCTCCTCCACGCCTTGCAATCCCACTTCACTACCGGAGAGGATAACCGCCAATTTATCCAACTTTTCCGCCGTTGTGCCACAGAGATTCAGAATCGGCTGCAAAGCGGCAACCGTATCTTCAGCCAACCCCTTTTCCGCCAGTTCCCGATTGACATTCTCCAAGCCTATCTTATCCAACTTATCGATAGCCACCGTGATATCCATCATCTTGTCCGGTGCGCCTATCACCTCGGCAATCCCCGCCAATATCTTGCGGTCGTTGACATGCACAGCGACCCTGATTCCCAAACGACGGTACACTTCCTGCACGATCTGCAGCAGTTCCAACTCACACACCAACGAGCCAGTACCTATCACATCCACATCGCATTGGTAGAACTCCCTGTAGCGTCCCTTCTGCGGACGGTCGGCGCGCCAAACGGGCTGAATCTGATAACGTTTGAAGGGAAACTGTATTTTATCCCGATTCTGCACGACAAAGCGGGCAAAGGGAACCGTAAGGTCATAGCGCAATCCTTTCTCGGTTACGCAACGCGTGAGACGGGGTAGGTTCTCCGCTGTTATGTCTTCACCATCCATTCCCTGCAACCAGTTTCCGGAATTGAGTATCTTGAAAAGCAGTTTGTCTCCTTCTTCGCCATACTTCCCCATCAATGTGGAGAGGTTTTCCATCGCCGGCGTTTCGATCTGCTGAAAACCATAGAGGCGGAAAACGTCCCGCACCGTTGAGAAAATATACTGGCGTCGCTCCATTTCCTGAGGAGCAAAGTCGCGCGTTCCTTTGGGTATTGAGGGTTTCATTATGAGTTTCTCCATTCTATCAGTCTGCAAAGATACATCTATTTTTTCACTTGTACAAAAGAGGGCTTTGAGTATCGGGCAACCGCATCCAAACTATAAGAGATATCATTCTATATACCTTTCTTTTCTTTTGCCTGACCAAAAGAAAAGAAACCAATGGGACTCCCCCACCCCCCTCAAAGAGGGGGCTATAAGCAGCCTTAACCTCCGGAGTGATTTGTGTCGGGCGTTGCTGACACACTGACACGCATAGTTTGATTTAATTCCGCCAACGAGTTACCGAAGGATATTGATTATAGACGTTCGAGTTAACCGAGAAATTCTATGAAGGAATATATCCTGCTGTTAAGGAATCGGGCGGATTAGACTAATAGGACGAATCAGACAATCTGGACAAATGGGACGAATAAACGAATCCGTTATATAGGCAAAGGAAAGAGTTCTTACATTTTGCTGTAAGAACTCTTTTTTCTCAGTTGGAGGTACCTGGCGGATTCGAACCGCCGTCCCCGGTTTTGCAGACCGATCCCTAACCGCTCGGGCAAGGTACCCTACTTTTCGTTTCAGGAAAAAGCGGTGCAAAAGTACACTTTATTTCTGACACTCGCAAACATTCGGAGAAAAAAGATAGCATAATTTTCGAAGCCCATGCCGAAGATTCGTCCAATTGGACGAATTGAACGAATGAGACCAATAAGGTCATCTCTCGATGAGGGGTGCTTGAGATCCCGACGAGGGGTCGTATTATTTACGATTGGACGATGTACAATGTACGATTTTGCAAGAAAGATGACAGGGAGGACAAAGAATCCGCCAATGGGACTACAATAGACGTTATAGTTGTTCGAGAAGTTATAGGGAGAATGAGAAAAATTCGGTTAATTGGACAAATTGGACAAATTGGGCGGATTGGACACAGACTAACAGGAAACACACGGACAGCACCAATTATAGATGTTCAAGACATTCTATCGACTGCATTATTTCATTTTCCTCGCTGTCACAATGCCGGATATTGCAGATTCGCTGCCCTTCGTATTTCAATAAGATTCCAGCAACGAGGAAACAGAGACGTTTTTTTGCAGAACAAAAAAAGGAGTATCCTCACGGATACTCCCTCACAAACACACAACATATAAAATATCAAGAACGATATTTATCTTTCTTTCATAGTGACCTGCAGGCAATGGCACGAACTCTCAGCCAACTCGCCACTATTGCTCTCCGGCAAGAACCTCCGTTCGTATTCCGTTGCAGCCAGGATGAACGCCCCAAGAATTTTCCCTTCCGTATAAGAGGTTATCTTTTTTGTGTCACTTCCTTCGAGATAGTACTTAGCACTACCGTTTCTATCCTTACTTAACCCTGCAGAAGCGCAAGAATTGATGAGCAAATAATCGGTTGTCAGGAAATTTTCCACCAATCCTTTGTAGGCTTTCTTTGCCAGCGTACTATAATCTTTATCGAACAAGCCCAATCGCATACCTTTGAGATATGCCGCCGTGAATATAGCCGAAGCGGACGCCTCGAGATAGTTTTCCTTGGTACACCCCTCAGGAACAGTTCCCACGGGATAAGCCAGCAGTTGGCACCATGCCCCTTGCGGTTGTATCCGTTTTGCCAACCCTTCTGCGACATTATTAGCATAGTCCCTCAATATCAGATAGTATCGGCACTCCTGCGGCATCAGTTCCAAGACATCAATCAAAGCCAAGAAGTACCATCCCGCAGCCCGTCCCCAATACTCGCTTGACACACCATAATGCGGGGAAGATGCGTCCTGATCCGCCCAACCAACGGTCTGCGCTTCGGACGGTGTTGCCGTGAAAGCGTGCCACAACAATTGCCGGTCACTATCCCAAAGTTTATTCCACGTCATTTGGAACTGGCGTCCGACTTCATTCCATGCTTCTGCAGAGGAAAGTCCTTTATATTGGTAGTTTTCCGCCAAAAGCATTGCGAGCAAAGCGGGTCCCATATACTGCCCGTCGCACCACATTTCGTTTTTATATTTTGACTTATGCCACCATCCTCCGATATATTCATCCGTTCCTTCGAATGCTTCGGATGTAGTTTGAGAAATGGAGTAGTTGTTATTATGGTCTTCCAGTCCCGCCAAAGCCTTCTGTTTGGCTCCTTGATAGGCAGCATAACGCACGGCATCCTCGAACACTGCCCCCTGTTTGGTCAATTCGGCAAGTCCGAAATACATTTTGCAGGCGTTCAAGTCGTCCAAACTTCCGCCTTTGCGTGATGTACCGGCGTTCAGACTACCATACGTCCGAATGCTATAGAACCAAGGTCTAGCCCACGCAGAATCCTGATATAAATCCACCGCTTCCAATACGGCTTTCGCCACCAAGCCGGGTACATAGTCGAACTTGCTTACGTTAGCACTTAGCGAGTCGCCCATCTCGTTGAATTTGGCAAAACCTCCCGACTTTGTATTGGCTTTGAAATTGTACAAGTTCTTATCAATGACCAACCGAGAATAGCGCACAGAGGGATTGAACTGCACATAGGATTGCGCATTGACGAGACTTCCGCACAGGAGGAAAGCCGCCATGAGTATGTAGTATTTCTTAGTCATATCAGTTTTCAGGGGTGTGAGACATGCGCAGATGCCGTTTTCTGTAACAAGCGAACAAGCACGCCATAAGCAGCAGCGGGAGGAGTGCATCCCCTATGGGACCATTCTCCACGTCTCCGTTGTTCAAATCTTCATCGTCCTCATCAGGGTTAGGGGGTACACCGGCACGCCGGATTGCCGTCTGATTTCCGACAGTCTGCGGCATAACGGCTATTCCCGCTTCATTCAAGCGGCTGACGGAAGAGCGGAAAGAGGTTGACACACCACATCCCACTCCATTGCCTGCGCTTGTCCGATGCGCATTGCGGAGCATCTGCGGCGTGACGGCACCATTTGTTTTCGAAACAGAGCGATTACCATTCGATACAGCAATCGTGCGCGCATGATAGGTTGCAGACGCACCGAACCGGCACATATCATCTGTTTGTCCTGCATAGGGGAGACAAAGATTTTGCTCTATGGTAGCCACATCTACTGCCGGAAGTACGACGGAAGGAGGCGTTACAACCATTCCCACACACGTTACTGATGCCTGCAGGGACATCACACTGCAAGAGAGCAATACCACAAGCCCTATCAAAGCACCCGATCTATAGATATTAGCGAAGTTCCACATACCTTGTCCCCTCCCTTAACGTACGATTTTTACCACTTTGTCGGTGCTTGTTCCGTGCAGATGCACCATATAAACGCCTTGTGAAGACGGTATATTGAGTTGCAGGATAGCATCTGCGGTTTGCATCCGTTCACACAAACGCCCAGCCGCATCATAGACATAAGCCGTTATTTGTTCCCCTGCAGGGTTGCTTATCGCCCAAGCGCCACCATCGTTCACAATCTCAGCCACTCCCGTTCCGACAGTAGATTCCAGAGGTGTTTTAGAGATAACAAAGCGGTTAATCATGTCACTTTCTGCACTACGCCAAGTGTACCATGTATCCTTGTCTATCAGGACAGAACGCCTCAGTTGCATATCATTCAAGTAGAGAGCAGGTGTTTCTCCCTCACCACCTGACCAAGCAAAAGTAATCAAGTAGTCCTCTTCGGGTTTTGCGGAGACGGCGACTGTTGTTCCGACCAAGTCATCTTGCGCCGAGACAGACATATTGCCTTGCGGGGTCATGGCATATATGCCGATGGCTCTATCATCGCCTGCTTGGTAGTAGCCATCCCAGCCGAGGTCGAAACCAGCACCAAACTGTTCGTCTTCCAAGAGATAGACATCGGATTTCTTCGTACCATTGTCCAAACAGATACGCAACATCAGCGGTTCATTAACAACCATTTCCTCGGTGGAGGGTCGCAGGACTTCCGCCGTACTTTCCTCCCAACCTCCGTTTGTATTCCGTCGGGGTTTATACAACTTCTGCGTATAAAGGTTCAAATCCGATGCCGCAGAACGTACGAGCGTGTCATAGTCCAAGGTCAGCGTTGCGCTTGTTTGGGCAGCCCCCTCCAAGAAGTTGACATCAAACGCCTGCATAGCGGGGATTACCTTCGGTCCCTGCCAACCCGATTGCTTAGCCGACTCAACAGGTATGACCATCCATTGCCCTGCTGTAGTGAAATCGGCACTTGTTGCAGGTCCGCTTTCGGGGTCTCGTCCCGTGTTGTAGATATAGACAGTAGGTTCGAGTCCCGCCCCGAAATCCGAGGCTTTCATCTTTGTTATCTGAATGGGTGCTGTCCATGAGTTGCCGATGATGTTCATACCTTTGTAGTCGGTACCCGTATTTGTAAGCGTGAGGACTTTATCTTCAGCGGCTGTAAGTTCTCCCGCAAAGGTAAAGACAAGCGGCGCAGGCTGAGACAATCCGACTCCCTCCCATTCGTGGGCAGTTGTGCCGTTCCCCTTGCGTGTCCAGCCATTGTTTTCATTCCACACATAGGTGTAAGCCCCTCTGAAGCACTGCGGTATAGAGATATTCCTGACAGGTATGCCCACATACGACCAGAAGCGTTTGGGCTTACCAGACGGCAACGTTCCATCATAGTACGCTGGCGAATACATCTGCACGGTGGCCGAGAGTTGCTCAGCATGGCTATGCATAAGCATACCCGTATGGTCGGCATCTGCACATACCGTGATATGGCGTGTATCAGAAATCGGTGTTATGTTTTTAGGTTTGCCTTTTTCGTACATTGAGAACTTGCCTGTTGATATCAAGCCTCCATCCGGTTTGATGGTGAGATTATAGTTCTCATTGATGCGCACATTGGCAACACCATAGATATTACCGCTCACTTCGCAGTTGGCTTCAATGCGGACATTGTGCAGTTGAGACGGCACGGAGTTACTGCTCCAGTTGGCTTTGTTGCCCCATTGACGGTCACCGGCACCGATACGATCGGCATCCACCTGTCCATCGCCATCGGCATCACCATTGTCGAAAGTCAAGGCGCAATCACTGACACTGTTTTCATCTGTTTTCAAGAGGTACTCAAGCAGCAGGTCGATCATCTTTATTCCCGCCGCGTTGATATACTTCGTGGCTCCCTGGTTCACAGAAAGCATGGCAAAGCGCGCCTCGACCACTTCTTGCCGTTCGCAGCACGCCACGAGACTGCGGTTGCCCGTGGAGTCGTACACCATTGCGATATTCATCAGGTTGCTTGTTGAGAGTGCCGTGAAGCCCTGAATACCTTTGTAGTTCTTACCATCTTTATAGACATTATCCAAGATGGTAATTGTTCTGTCCTCTTCAGAATCCCATGTGGCACCTCCAAAGATGTCGTGCGTAAAGCAGAGTACCGTCAGTGTTTTCTGAGCGTTTTTCTCTTTCCCACTTCCCGGCACGACAGGGTCTGCATCGAAGCCTTTCTTCTCCCAAGCATCCAACGAAGCCATGTGGGCTTTCAAGGAAAGGACAGGTTTCTTGTCCACCAAATCCGCCAAAGCATTGACATAGGGTTTGGTGTCTTTATCTTTAGCCTTGGGATAGTCGGTCAGGAGAAGAATGTCGTAGGGTTCGTAGTTTATGTAATCGTAGGTTGCATAGGCGTTCAGCGGCACGACATTGTATTCCAGTTGCAAACCTGTGTAGAGATTATCTGTCAGGTTTCCGCTTGCAACTGCCATGATGTTTCCTCCTTTGGTACCCGTTACGATGTAACCCAAACTGTATTTATCCGTGAGAATGACGGGGACGGAGTCACGTATATCGGCATCTATCTCGCCACAGGCATCGGCAGGAGCCACCGTTATGAAGACAGAATCACCGACTTGCAATTCGCCCGTTGCGGTAGCGGATTCGGCAGCAATCCACGCTCCCAACTTGACATAATCGGCACCCAATGTGTCCGTTCCATTGTTGCCAGCATCACGGCGCACCCAATCAACAGGGGTAACAACGGGCGAGATGTCACCATTGCTCCGGTGGATTGTAGCCTTCAACTCGTAGGTTTTGCCATCGGCAGTTTGCCCGACAGGTTTCACACGGAACAGCGGATAGCGGGTTTCGGAGTTATAGGGACGCAATTCACGGTTCTGTATCTGGAAGAAATGTCGGTTAACCAATCTGCTCAGTTCGGGTGATTCACCTCCATCGGAAGTAATGGTTGCCTCATTGGATGTCTGTTGCAGACAGTTCACTTCCAACGTAGCATAATACGTTCCAGGTGTTTTTGCCTTATAGGTATATTGCGTTGCGCCTAGGATCTCGGCATTGTTTTTATACCATTGGACTTTGCCCTCCGAGACAGACGTTGTGCCATCGGACTTGACCAAGGACAGCGTAACAGTCGTGCAACTTACGGTGCCGGTAGAAGGCACAATCATGGGGACATCATCGGAACACGTGACGGTAAGCGTATAAACAGCGGACGCGCTACAAAAGTCCTTATCGGCATCTCCTGCGAAGTCTGCCGAGATGGTGGTCGTTCCTGCGCCGACAACGCTTACGTTGCCCTCCTCGTCAACAGTTGCCACCTGTTCGTTGCTACTACTATATTCCACCGCCAGGTTTTCAGGGTTGTTCAACTCAGGGAATGCTATTGACTGAACATCCGCCCAATTGACAGTTACACTCGACTGGCTATAAGAGAGAGAGGGAGTGGTACACGTCTGCGCCTCGACACAGAGACCACTGATGCGAAACTCGTGGTCGCTACCACCTGCAAAAGTGAAGCGTACGAACTGACCTGCAGGGATATTTACCCCGCTTACTCCGACCTCACCGCAGGAAGTTCCTGTATAGTCAATCTTGGTGTACCCTGTCAGTTCGGTGTAAGTTCCGTCCAGAGCGTCGGATACTTCCATTTTGGACACAGAGACGTTGTAGTCTTGTTGTCCTTGGAAACGGATGGCACTCACGCCTAATGTCTTCAGTTGCACCGTCGCCACGGAAGCATAGTAACGATATTTGGCGGGAGTGCATATATCGCTTGTACTTGTTCCGTATTTGTTATCTTTATTGGAAATATACAGCACCCTGTCGCCAAAGTCATAGCCTTCCGTTGCGGAAAGCGTTGTCTTCTTGGTAACATAGTTGCACGCGGAGTTGACAACTGATATGGTTACGGCAGCAGAAGCAACCGGTGTATTGTTGCAGCCGGTGACTTGGCAACGGATGGTAATGGTTTTGCCGGCATCTTCCGCCGATGCCGTGTAGGTGTAGGTAGCGTTTGTCTCTCCCTGCAGAGCGACATTATCTTTATACCATTGGTATGCGGGGTTTGCGCCATCTGTTGATGCCGTAAGCGTTACCGACTCGCCCACATTCAGTTCGCTTACTCCTCCCTTGATTGTGACTTTGGTTGGAACCGTATTTATCACGATTTGCGCCTCAGCAGAAATAACCGTTGCACTCTTATACCCTTGCTTTGTGTTGGTTACTTGGCATTGATATTTTCCCGCTTGTGTCGGGGTGTAGGAATCGGAAGTTGCGTCCGAAATAGGCGAACCATTGAGAAACCATTGGTAGGAGAGCGTTCCTCCATCGGTCACAGAAGCAGAGACGGACAATGGCGTGATGGTTTCACCGCTGCAATAGGTTGCTCCCTGCGGTTGCGTTGCGATTTTGGGCGTTTCGCAAGGGTCGGAATCTTTGACTTCAATGGTAGAAGTGGCTTCGCCACCACAGACACCGTTGTTTGTTTCTTGGGAAGCGGTGATTGTGTAAGTACCTGCTACCGTTGCAGAGAACACTCCATCGGCGGTTACCGAACCTGTTGCAGGCGAGACAGTATAGGTCACAGTACCTCCATTGCCCGTATTTTCGTTGACGGAGATAGTTGTTGTCTCCCCTATCTTTATGCTACCGCTTGAGGGGGTTATTTGCAACGCGGCAGTTGGCGGTGTACATGCCTGGCACTCATGCAGACCCAACATGGACAAGCAGTAACTTTGCCCAGATGTGCCATCCGCTTTACAACAAGTAACAGTCCAAGTACCTGACGTTAAGCCATCAACAGAAAAAGTCTTGTATGTTCCATCGGAATTCTTTTCTTTGTTTATGGTTATTTTCTTCACCTCAGTTCCTTTTTCTATATGCAGGACTCTATCACTACCATCACCCAACACACATAAATAAAGAGTAGCCTCCTTACCAGTATTCACCGTAAAAGAAAAGCTTTTCTTATAACTACTACTTCTTTTTGTACAGGTATAGGTTACTCCATCAATGGTCATTGTATTCGTCATATTATTTGAGCCTGTCGGATTACTGGTGCCAAAGTCAAACCGGTCAGAGTTTGTTTCACCAGACGGAACACTAAAATACCAAACGGACGTGGTGCAAGCAGAAGGGGTTTCACTGCCCGACTCGTTCCACTTGGCATAGAGAGTAGTGTTTTGCGCAATAGCGGCACCTGCCACAGCGGGGGTTGTCAGAGCGGCATCTGTAAACCAGCCTGCGAAGGCGTATCCTTCCTTTGTCGGAGTCGGCAACGGGTCTATCAGTGCGGTTGCATCCGTAACATCGGGAATAGTGTTGCCGCCGTTGGTTTCGTAGGTGATAGTATAAGCGGATACACTTTGCTCTGCAGGAACAGTTAAAAGCACTCCCGAACCCTTAAAGTCGTCTGTAGTAGCAAAATGAAGATGTGGTGCATTATTGTAGGTGACAATATCAGCATTTGTAAACGAAATGGTCTGATAAGTTTTTGCCATAACGATAGAACGACTTTCATCCTTTGTGCTACCAGCATTGGTGTAAATATACAAGAATCGGTTTGATTTAGCACTTCCACATTTCCATGCAATTGTACCTTTCACCACATTTGCAGGCAATTCCACATAAGTTATTCCATCCTTCTGTTTCCAACTGCCAGACCATTCATACATATCATTGGTAGCATCTGTTGTTTTAGTAGCAGCAACCAATGACAATACTATATCTGCAGCGAAAATAGCATTTGCAGTAGCAGTAAATAACAGGATAAACAGAATGCGCAATGCAGAGGGTAAAGTAGTGACCCTCTTGAAGAAAGAGTAGCAATGTTTCATGGTATTATATCAATGTTTATGTGTTTGTTGTTTTTACGTTTTTTGTTAGAGTTGACATCATTTTCATATTATATTTTGCCCCACGCAAGGGGTAGCATTTCACGCTGCAAAAATAGGCAGAGAGCGGCAAGAAATTGTGCATCTATTGCCATAAAAGAGGGGACAATTTGACAAAAATACGACCGCTCGACATCATGATATTATAGACGTCCAGTTGTTCGAGAAGTTCTATCGAGGAAAATTCAGGTTATAGGGCTAATGGGACGGATTAGTCCCATTAGCCCTATAGGAAGGAGGCACAAAGAGGGAATCAAAAACACCTTGCAGAATAATCTATCAAGGTTGCCAGTGTTTCTCACCGTCTATAATGACCCAACCCCGGTAGTCTTCTCCGACAGGCAGTCCCAATATATTGTACCTTTGTCCCGTCCGCTCCTGCAGAACAACCGGTTCGGCAGTTTCCTTGGAGTCGTAAGTAAGCCGGATACCAAAGATATTGATACCACTCTTTGCCGAGTACAGCAACAAGGTGGCCGCATCGCCCTTATAGGAACAGGATACTTTGCTTATCTGAGTAGCAGCGGGGATTGTGGTTATCACCTGTCCTGATTCTCCATCAGTCACATTGAGAGTGCGTTCCTCGGATGGATTGCTTGATTTCAGATAGACATCTATGCGGCAATTGCCATTTACAGAGAAAGAGGCATTACGATGTGTAACCGCTCCACTGCCGCTCAGTTTGAGACAATGGGTAAAGACTATTCCGTCGCACCGTTCGTTGTTCTCTGCCACCACCATTGTTTTCTCTGCCGTTGCCATAAGATGAAGGTCTCTAACAACGGTCTCTTCACTGATTGTCCCCAAGGAAGCAAAGTCGTCGTCGGAGATATTCCAGAACACACTTTCTCCAACGGGGTCAATGGGATCGGGATCAACAGGATCGGGAGTTTCTCCCGTACATGCAGAAGAAACGTCACCTGTTTCCGTGACCGACAAGGTTGCGCCCGCTCCGCAAGAGACATTGGTCACAGCCGTTTTGGCAACAGAAGCAGCAAGCGTCTCATATACATAGCCAGGAGTAGCCACCGTGCGGTTCGTCACATTGCTTGGCACTCCCTTATAGGAGGAGCAACTGACGAATTTCGCTCCATTGGTTCCTCCGTAGTTTTCGTAGAATATCTTCCTCTTGGCAGGTGCGCCCTCAAAGGTACATCCATCGAAGAGACAATCGGCGTTCTCGGGACCGACATAATAGTGCGCCACAGACGAGTTCCAATAGCAGTTGAGGAAATGGAGCGAAGCATTGCGACAACGCGTCATACGCTCCACACAACCTTCGTCCCACCAACAATATGCCCATGTCATGTTATAGGTACCATCAGCGGGTCGGTCGCTACTGCTTGCGCCAATGAGGTTTGTGAACCGATGATCGTCGGCTCCACCGGGTCCGCCCGCTTTCGGCTGTTTGAGATAGCGAAAACGGCACCATGAGACGGTGATGTTATCGGTGTTCCCTTTGTTGTCGAAATTGCCATCACACGCGTCTTGGAAGTCGCAGTGATCGACCCATGCCCGTTTCACCCCATCGAAACACAGGTTGTCCAAGCCATCGCAGTCGTAGGCACCGGGGCCGACGAACGTAAGATTCCGTATAATCAAGTTCTCTGAGCCTTTCTGAAAATAGAGTATGCCTGAGTTTTTTTGATTCTGTTGCGAGGAACTGAGTACCACGCCCGGCAATGCAAGCAATGTTTTGTTGACTGCTTTCACCTTAAGGCAGGAAGTAAACACAAGATTCTGCGTGACAATCACCACCTTGCTGCCGGAAGAAGAAAGGGCGTCCTCCAATTCGGAAACAGAGGTGACCAAAACAGGCGAGGCATTGCCCCCTCCCGTAGCCCCTGCGCCATAGCCAAATGCCGAAGCGGCACAATAGTCTTGCGCCATGGTACACAAAAAATGACCACACCACACTGCAAGACACAGAACGAACCGATTTATTATCCGAGAGCAATTCATAAGAAGATATTTTAACACGCTACAAAAGTACTTCGGGCAGAAGACGGGATTGTGCAGATACTGACGGAATACGGGCAGTAATTGCCGCTTGACACTCCCCAATTGACGGATTGACCATGGCTCCGTCAAAGCCATATAAGACATTATGAGGTATGCGGGTCTCCGTTAATCACCGTCAATGAGCCGTTAATTCCGTTCCCAAAGATGTACTATTTCTCCACTAATGACCATTAAAGAACCATAAAAAAACAGGGAACGAAGCGTCCGCATCCACGGAAGACACCGCCTACTACCACTTTGTTCTCCGCTAATTGCCGTGTAATTGACCGTTAATTTGCTCCATTAACAGCCATGAAAGAGCCATTAAAAAACCGAGGACGAA
>DLLF01000038.1:45799-66218 GCA_002477945.1 Bacteroidales bacterium UBA7569 | reverse complement strand
TCCCCGCGCAGGTCTTCTATGCGCAGAGGCGATACGGAGCCCGCCACGCCCAGTCCTGCCATAATCAGTCCCGCTACCAGTTGTACACGCTGCCCGACAACGATTTTCATCTCGTCGTGCATCTTCTGGTTGAGGGCTTTCAGTTTGCGCTCAATGTCGTCCTCCAACTGCTGTTTTTGCTGCTCAATCTCGGTGGCGGACAAAGAGAGTGCGTCTATCTGCCGGATAAAAGCGGACTGGTGTTCGGCTTGCAGAAACGATAAATCGCTGAAATCTCCCACCCGTTTCGGCACAAACAGGTTGTCTTTCGATACATAGTAAACGCCTACCTCGTAGTGCAGTTGCCCGTCGCTTTCCTCGTAGCCGTTTACGCCTATTGCCACCACCTCTCTATACGCATCGGCATTGCGGAGAATGGCATCCGCATAATGAACGGCGCCATTGACCGCATATTTGGCAATGTTCTGGTAGTGGGCGGTGCTGTCTTTCTTGGTATTCTCGATATTGCCTTGTGCGTCCAGCCGTTGCAATGCGCCGCGTGTGCCTTTCACCTCTATCATCACGGGTATATGGCGCAGGTCGGGTGTCTCTATCAGACATTTGATGTCGGGGTAGTTGGCTCCCGTGCCGCCCTGTTTGCTCGGGGCTTCGCGCAGAGCCTTCTCTATCTCGGGGTTGATAGCCTGGGTCTTGGTGTAGTAGTTGCCTTCCAGTTGGCGTTTGCACCAGTCTTCCACTTGTTCTTCTATACTTCGTGCCATAGGGCGGATGTGTTGGTTTTTATGCAGTTTGCTGTACCTGCATAAAAAATGCGGACTTGACGTCTGCCAATTCCGCAATCTGGGGCTCTCGCATTGCCTTTATCCTACAAAACTGACAACGCGAAGTCCGCAACGATATAAGCGTATATACATACATCACACCCGATGGATAATCAGGTGCTATATATAACTCATACCACGCAGACGTTCATCGTTGCTAAGTCCGACAGGATAAATGAAACTTGCGAGATTTCAGATTGTCAGAACAGAGCGTCAATAAACGCTGTTAATAAATACATTTGAAAGGTCGTCTGCCGAACAGACGCAGCCTTTCGGGTGCAAAGATACTGCTTTTAAGCGGATTGCGCAAATAGTTAGAGAATAGG
The DNA here is from genome assembly GCA_002477945.1 of Bacteroidales bacterium UBA7569. Lineage (GTDB taxonomy): Bacteria > Bacteroidota > Bacteroidia > Bacteroidales > Paludibacteraceae > Colicola. Next base: position 65,071 of record DLLF01000038.1, on the reverse strand, counting down.
GATTAGGGGCGGGCGAATAGGACAAATAGGGCAAATGAGACTAACAAAGAATACAAGAGTGATTTATTACAGGCGTCCTAGCGGTTCGGGAACTTATAGGGAAAGAGACTTTTGGGTATAGAAGAATGGAGCGAATTGGACAGGTAGTACGAATGAGACAAATAAGGTTATCTCTCGTGGAGGGGTGCTTTAGGTCGGCTTGAGGGGTCGTAAAAGAGACGATACGATTTAGAAACCACGGAATAGGTTTCCCCTTAACGGCACAGACTTGGAAGAAAAGACAAAGAAAGAGTATATACCGAAGAACATAAAAGCCGGCATAAGAAACACCTCATTGTCTGCTGATATTCTACAACACGACAAAAAGGAATTGCCTAAAAAGCGAACACGCCGTCGAACGATATACTTTCTTTATTCGCACCTTATTATATAAGCATATCTATACAGACAAACAAAAGAGAGAAAACACAGTCTGCAAAACTGCACTTTCTCTCCTTACGGGAAACGGGATTCAAATGTTCCTGTTACTTATTATCCCAATCAAAGCATAGATTGGATCAGTTGCTGCAATTCAGGTTTGCGACAGGCTCCAACGTGACGATTGACAAGTTCTCCATTCTTAAAGAAAAGCATGGTAGGTATATTCATGATACCATACTGTGCGCACAATGCATCATTTTCATCCACATTGAGTTTGCCCACGATAACTTTTCCGTCGAATTCGTTGGAGAGTTCCTCCACAACAGGCAACATCATCTTGCAGGGTCCGCACCATGGTGCCCAAAAATCGACCACAACAGGTTTCCCTTCTGCCAAAACCTCAGCAAAGTTTGCATCTGTAATTTCTCTTACCATACGTATATATATTTAATGTGTTAATGATTTATTCCGAATCCTTCTCTTCACGGATAGCGACCTTACCGTTTTCCAACGACAGGAACAACGTTTTGTCCATTCTCCGTGCGTCTCCTTCAAGTGCCAGACCGTCTTGCGCCAGCAGATAGTCGGTGAGGGGTTCTTCTATTTCCTGCATAATGACGCGCTTGAGAGGTCGCGCACCGAACTGCGGGTCATATCCTTTAGTGACAAGCATATCTTCCACTTCCTGAGCCAGTTGGAGCCGATAGCCCATACGTTGCAAGCGGAGACTCAAATGCTGCAATTCCAACTTAAGTATGTTGCGCAACGAGTCGGAAGACAAACCCTCGAAACTGACCACGCTGTCAATACGGTTGAGGAATTCGGGTGAGAAAGTCTTATTAAGCGCTTTCTGCAGGACGGATTTGGTTTCCTCCGCGGAAGGTGTGCCACTCATAGAGAAACCTATTCCGCGTCCGAAATCTTTGAGTTGGCGACTGCCGACATTCGAGGTCATAATGATGATAGTGTTTTTGAAATCGACGACCCTACCCTGCCGGTCGGTAAGCCGTCCCTCGTCCAGGAGTTGAAGAAGCAGATTGAAGACATCAGGATGTGCTTTCTCAATTTCATCGAAGAGAACTATGGAATACGGTTTGCGGCGCACGGCTTCCGTGAGTTTACCTGCATCTTCGTGTCCGACATATCCCGGAGGCGCACCCACGAGCAGAGAGACCGTATGCTTCTCCATATACTCAGACATATCAATACGTATGAGTGCATCTTTCTGCCCGAAGACTTCTTCGGCAAGACATTGTGCGAGATAGGTTTTTCCGACGCCCGTTGGTCCGAGAAAGAGAAAAGTGCCAATAGGATGATTAGGATCCTTCAATCCTACCCGACTACGCTGAATGGAGCGTACAACCGTCCTGACAGCCTCGTCCTGCCCGATAACTTTTGCCATGAGCACATCCGCCAGCGAACGCAAACGGATATTCTCCGCCTTTGCTATCCGCTGCAGCGGTACTCCCGACATAAGAGACATGACTGCCGCCACATCATCCGGCTGTACCTGGTAGGGGCTATCCTGCTGCAATGATTTCCAACGTCGGATTTCTTCATCTCGCTGTGCGGAAAGTTGCTTCTCCTGATCACGAAGTGCGACAGCCATCTCATAGTTCTGTTCACTCAACACTTTATCCTTTTGCTCGGATATTTCGGAGAGTTGTCGTTCCAACTGCTTGAGAGACTGCGGTTGTTCGGGCGCATGAATTTGTCCCTTAGCCCCCACTTCGTCCATCACATCGATAGCCTTATCGGGGAAGACGCGGTCGGATATATACCTTTGCGAGAGATTGACGCACATACGAAGCACCTCATCGGAATAGGAGACGTGATGGTGCTTCTCATAGGAAGGCGCCAACTGCTGCAAAATAAGGAAGGTATCGTCGGGAGAGGTCGGTTCCACCAGAATCTTCTGGAAACGCCGTTCCAATGCGCCGTCTTTCTCAATGGATGTGCGATATTCGTTCAATGTTGTTGCCCCGATACACTGCACTTCGCCCCGAGCGAGTGCAGGTTTGAGCATACCTGCCACATCCAACTGTCCTGCCTGATTGCCGGCACCGATGATTGTATGTATCTCATCGATAAAGAGAATGATCTCAGGATGGGCTTGCAATTCAGATATAACAGTTTTCATGCGTTCCTCGAACTGCCCGCGGTATTTGGTGCCTGCGACCATGGCTCCCAAATCCAATGTATAGATCCGTTTGCCAAGCAAGACGGGAGCGACCTTTCCTGACACAATGCGCTGTGCAAGTCCTTCTACAATCGCCGACTTGCCCACCCCCGGTTCACCAATAAGGATCGGATTGTTTTTCTTTCGCCGAGAGAGAATCTGTACAATACGTTCTATTTCATTTTCTCTTCCAATCACAGGGTCCAGGTTTCCTTCGGAAGCTGATTCAGTCAAGTCATTTCCGAAACTATCCAATGCGGGCGTATCGGAAGGTTTTCCTGCATTTTGCGTTTTTGCGGTGGTGGCACGTCCATTCGAGACAGGTCCGTCATCGTCTTCATCCGCTGCGAATCCCAATCCCATCTTCGGCTGCGAGGTACGAACATACCATTGCGCCATGGTGTCGTAAGATACATGGTAGTCACGTACAAGAACAGATGCCGCCAGATTGGTTTTCTCCCTCAGAATAGCCAAGAGCAAGTGGGCGGTTCCGGCACGCTCCGCCTTTGTTGCCATCGCCTCCAGATCAAGGAGACGGAGAACACGCTGTGCCTGCGGATTATAGGAAAGGTTCTCTTCGGCGGTTGTCGTGTCCGACAGGAGCGAATTTTCTATCCGTTTCCGAAGATCCACGAAATCTCCTATTGTTTCCTTTAGCATTTCGCAAGCCCGTCCTTCACCCAGACGCAGAATCCCCAAGAAAAGATGTTCTGAGGATATATTGGCACTACCCAAGCGTTCCGCCTCCTGGCGGCTGAACTGCAGTACCTTATAAAGATTTGAAGTATAGTTCATAGTCGGTTTTACATATTATCTATAGAAATGCCACGCCAAACCCGCACGGAAGACGGGCGGATTGAGCGGATAGCCAGGCATCGTATAGTAGTTTTTCTCTTTCATAAAATACTGGTTGAAGTGCGTAAAGTGCGCAAACAACTTCAACCGTATGGACCGCACGTAGAAATTGGCATACACATTCAGCACGGGGTAGTTTCCCACCTTTGTTTTGCTCTGCGTCATAAACTGCCCCGTGGCCGGATTGAGTAGCGGTGCATAATAGGCCGTATTATACCGCATATCCACTCCCATTTGCACGTCCAATGCTCTGAACCAGCATCCATAGTAATAGAGGTTATGATAGAGACAAACGGCAGGCAGGGGGAGTGCAACAGAAGAGGACATCTGCCAAACTACGTTGTTATCCATCGCTACATATTTAGTACGCAAATTTAGTGCCACATCTGCCGACAATATCTGAATATGTCCTTGATGTTGCACGGGAAGCCCGGTTTCATCGAACCAGATATAGCGCATCACGTCCTCAAAGCCAAAGTTGACAGCAGGCTGCACATATTTCGTCGGATATGCCACTCTGCCACCGATGTACATACGATAGACCTTTTGAAAGTCGTTGTCCCAGCAGAAATGGTTGGAACGATAATGCTGTAAGAACCAAGATGGCTGCTGATTTCTGATATATGCATCCGCTTCAATCCGCATGGTATCTTTCCCGAGCCGGAAAGAGCCATCCACATTTCCTTGGACACGAAACTCGCCCAACTTATAGCCCGCCAGGCAGACATCGCCGAGAAAAGCATAATGCACATATTTTCCCCGTTTCTTATAGAGCGAACCACCTATCCATGTATTGTTAAACCAACAGTGGGACATGTTCGTATCGGTTTGCAAGCGGAGCGGATCGGAGGAAAGATCGGCAACAGAAAGATTGTAATCTCCAACGAAAGGTGCTTTCACCGCAGGGACGGTGTAGCCATAGCGCTGGCACTCATTGACAGCATAGACCGTTGCACCAAAGCGAAGCCATTTATTGAATTCTTCTTCAAACGTAACAGAAAGCGTATTGCGTATATTGAGGATGTCGGCGGTATCGCGCGTATGCTGACGGTTGAAATACGTATTGGCATAGAAATCCTGCAACGCGCTCTCCTCGATATAGCGTTTGGTCGTTTGGTTAACCTCTACGGTATGCAAAAAAGTGGTGACGGGAATATAGTCGATCGCCACAGAATCGTCGGAGACTTTCCGTTCGCGCTCCACGCAGATGCTATAACGCTGGTTGAAGAAACCTGAAATATGCCGAAGTCCGGACATGGCATTGATGTTCACGGGCTGATCTTCCGGCTCCAGATTTCCGCTCAGGTTAGCCCCCGATGCCAAGCCGCCATTCTCGAAGTTGCTGAGAGAATTGAACATAACAGCACCTTGGCACGAATAGTGTGTGCCTGTGTAAGAAGCAAAAGCAGAACCATTGAAGCGTTTGCCTGCCTGCGACTCATAGTGTCCGACGGCATTGAGGTAATTAAGCGTAATTCCCAAGTTGAACCGAGGTGTTACATTGCCCGTAAACATAAAGTCAAGATCGTTTTCTTCGCGGTAGGTCTTAAAGCCTTTCTTGTAGGCGACACGGCTATAAGGCGTTGTGGAATTGTAAAACTGTATGTCTTGCGAAGTCAGCAGATAGGGTTGATAAGCCCTTGCAAAGAGGAGATCGGTTTTCTCCTGCCGCTTGAAATAAATTTTGGACTCTATCGGCGAGACCAGATTGCCATTGTAGGTATTGGCAATGGAATAGTCGTTGACGGCATCATGCATTGGATAGTTGATATAAGAAGTGTCCACAGAGGCGGAATCGGTGATAAAGCCATCCACCAGACGCCAACTATGCATGACCGTGGGAACCGCTTTTTCTTTGGCATTCGCCACTATGGTAAGCACAAAGCAGCACCCCAATATCCCTATATATTTTCGCAAAGACATTTGGCACAAAGGTACGATATTTTTTCGGAAGATGAAAAAGGAAAGCAGGAAGTGTCCCAAAGTCCGGTCTGTCCGGCGCACAATCGGGAATCACGGATTGCGTCAATCGGGCATCAATTGGCTTTAAGGGCGAGAGTAAGGATTTGTTCGAGTTCGTCCACCTTGACACGACGGATCTTGTCTCCCATGGCGACCGCGAGATGCCCTGTTTCTTCGGAAACCACGACAGCCACCGTGTCCGTTTTTTCGGTCAAGCCCAAAGCGGCTCTATGGCGGAGTCCATACTGCGTGGGCAACTGGCTATTGTTCGACACAGGCAGAATGCAGGCAGCACTATCAATTTTGCCATGCGTGATGAAAAGCGCACCATCGTGAAGGGGAGAGTTCTTGAAAAAGATGTTTTCTATCATCCGCGCACTGATACGGGCATCTATTTTTTCCCCTGTCGATGTGTATTCAATCATATCCTGACTTCGGGTGATGACCAGCAAAGCACCTGTTTTTGTCTGCGACATACTCTTGCAGGCTTCCATTATCTGGCTTACGTTCTCCTGCAGTTGCGCCTGATCACGTCCTGTGTGCAATGTTTTGTGGAATGTGCGTGCATTGAAACGGGCACCGATGTGCGAGAAGAAAGAACGGATCTCGTCCTGGAAAATCACTATAAGAGCCAACGCCCCTACGTTGATGATACGATCGAAGATAGCCCCCGTGAGTTCCAGCGCAAAGACATAGGAAGTAATAAACCACACCACGACGAAAGCAAGTATTCCCCAAAAAAGGTTGACCGCCCCTGAACGTTTCAGAATGCGGAACGCCTCGTAGAAGATAACCGCCACGAAGAAGATGTCCACAATATCTTTGAATCCTATCTGAAATCCCATATTCTATTTCTTTAATCCTTTTGTTGTCCCTTGTACAACTGATAGAGACGTATTGCCTCCATGGCTGGTTGCACGTCATGCACACGCAGGAAAGCAGCCCCCTGCTCCAAAGCCAGCATATTGAGTGCCGTGGTTCCGTTGAGTGCTTCGGCAGGCGTGCAGCCAAGCGGTTTATATATCATTGATTTACGTGACAATCCAGCCAACAAAGGAAGTTCAAAAAGCCTGAGCGAGGACATCTTGCGCAGGAGTTCGTAGTTTTGTTCCACCGTCTTGGCAAAGCCAAAACCCGGGTCGAGAATGATGTCGGAGACTCCGAGAGCGTGCAGTCTGTTGATGCGTTGTTCGAAATAGTGTACCATTTCGGAAAAGAGATTGTCGTAACGAGCAAGGCTTTGCATCGTTTTCGGTGTGCCTTGCATGTGCATAAGCACATAAGCAGCATGAACATCCGCCACCGTCCGAAACATATCCATGTCCAATTCCCCACCCGATATATCGTTGATTATCTGCACCCCATACTCTTCAACAGCCCTCCGAGCCACCGAGGCGCGGAACGTATCAACCGACAGGATGGCTTGCGGGAACTCGCGCCGGATACAAGCGAGGGCTTTTTGCAACCGTTGCCACTCTTCTTCTTCGGGAACATCGGCAGCATCGGGGCGGGACGAACAGCCTCCTATGTCAAGAATAGCAGCCCCTTGTTCCAAGGCGCAAACAGCACGCGAGAGGAACTGCGACTCTTCGGAAAGGCGGGAGGAGGCGTAGAAACTGTCGGGTGTGCTATTGATGATTGCCATTACGGCAGGTTCATTGAATGTCACCGCTTTACCTTGCAAGTTAAAGACAAACATATCAGCATCATCTCATATTGGAGTATGCAAAGGTAGTATTTTTCACTGAAACGCCCCCAAAAATGTGTAAAAAACAACGGAAAGTATGGGAATAAACCTGCAAAAAGGTTCTTTTTTGGAAGTTTTTCGTCTCATTATGTTGGTGCAGTGGAGAAAATAACGTAACTTTGCGGACTGAATAGTATTACAATGGAAGTATATATGAAGAATCGGACGAAGTTTGCATTGCTTTCTGTGCTGGGGATAGTTCTGAAAGCAGCGTCGCTCTCAGCAGTGGTATTTTTCGCCTGCTGCTCGAATAATCGTGATTTGAACACCAAGGTCTCGAATACCACAGGATGGAATTACTATGACAAAAACACTACCAATTTCGAGGCATTGGCAGGAGTAACGAATCTCACCCCGACGGGAATGGTACCCATTCAGGGTGGTACGTTTATGTTGGGCGAAAAAGATGAGTTCGTTACCGCCCCGCGTAACAACCAACAGCGTAGCATAACCGTTACATCATTCTATATGGACAAGTATGAGGTGACCAACCTGAACTGGCGTGAATATGAACATTGGATGAAGATGGTGTTCGGTGCCGTTTCGCCCACATTGGTAAAAAAAGTATTGCCGGATACCACTGTATGGCGCGAAGAGATGGCTTACAATGAACCCTACTTGGACAACTATTATCGCCATCCCGCTTTCAGTTTCTACCCTGTGGTAGGTGTTTCGTGGGAGCAGGCTATGGCGTACAGCCAATGGCGTACGGATCGTGTAAACGAGTTGGCTTTGATACAAGCAGGTGCTATCGTGCCTCCTCCATTTGCAGACTTGCAACCCACCGACGACGAAGCGTACAAGGATGAGTGGGAGATGATGACGGGTTATGAGATGGAAGCGTATGACATACCCGATCCGGATGATCCAGAGAACGTTATCACGATGTACCGTCCTTCTTATGAATATATCCGCGACAAGTTTGTATTCAACACACAGAAATACCTGACCATAGCCGACTATTCACCGGAAATGGGCAAGAAACCGAAATTAGACAGTTACGGTAACGAGAGGAAAGTCAACCGTGCCGATGGTATATTGGTGGTAGGCTATCGTCTTCCGACCGAGGCAGAATGGGAGTTTGCCGCTTATGCACCGATTGCCGGCGAAGACGGTTTGACAGTGGAGGGCAAGATTTACCCATGGTCTGGCTATCATCCGAGGAACCTGACAAACAAGCAACGCGGTCAGTTGCAAGCCAATTTCGTGAGAGGACGAGGCGACATGATGGGTGTAAGCGGTGCATTGAACGACCGCTATGTAATCACCGCACCAGTGGATGAGTTTATGCCCAATGATTTCGGCTTGTATAATATGGCAGGAAACGTGAACGAATGGGTAATGGACGTATATCGCGAGACCACGAACCAGGAGACGAGCGAGTATAACTCTTTCCGCGGAAACATCTACACACGTCCGAAGAAGACCCAAATTGTGATGGAAGACGGAAGCATACGCAACGAGTATGTGATAGACTCCGTGGGTGCGGTAGCGACCGAATACGCAGGGACTGATGACAAGCGTGACTACAAGGACGGAGATTTCGCTTCGTTGCTCAACACTGACTATCCGTTGGATACAACAGCCGTGGAGAACCTGACCGAGATCAAGCATGATCCGACCGATGTTTTGGCACCAAAGATCACAAAGAATACGCGCGTTTACAAAGGCGGTTCGTGGAGAGACCGAATCTATTGGCTGAATCCATCAACCCGCCGCTATATGGATCAGGACAAATCGTCAAGTACTATTGGTTTCCGTTGTGCGATGTCAACGGTTGGTAACCAGATTGATCCGTACATAGAAAGCAAATAACTCCAGTACGAGATAAGTTTTGTATGAGAGGAGTCGGGCAGAAGATGCCCGGCTCTTCTTGTTTTTTATGCGGGTATCCATAGGATACGCCATTCTATCCCATTCACAGATTCTGTGAATCACCGCCTTGACAATTTCTCCGGTTTTTCCGTTAATGACCATAAAACCAAGCAAGACATACCATTCACTGAATGGAAAAGACCCCGTCAAACGCCGTTATCAGAGACCTGTGGACTCCGTTAATCACTCCTTGTTCTCCGTTAATTACCGTATAATTGACCATTAATTTCCTACGCCAGGAACTTCTTTTATCTCCATTAAAGTCCATGAAAGAGCCATAAAAAAACGCAGGTGAGGCGTCCGCATCCCCGGAGGACTCCACCCATTGTCGCCAATGAGCCGTTGATTTCTTCAGCGGATAAATTATGATAGACGTTCTATTTTATCGAGACGTTCTATAGAAGGGGAACCCTATGCTATAAGAGGGTTTTGGCAGATTGGAGTTATAAGACTGATTGTACGAATTGGACAGATTAGTCGAATGAGACAAATAAGGTCATCTCTCGTTGAGGGCGGCTTCAGGTCTCGTTGAGGGGTCGTGGACATTTACTATTTGGCGATTGACGATTTGGCAATTGCAGGGGAGATGACAAAGAGGGCAAAGAATCCGCCAACGAGATGATAATAGACGTTCTATTTGATCGAGAAGTTCGAGGAAGGTGGGACAAATTAGGCGAATGGGACGGATAAGACGGATAGGATTAATGGAATGAACCGGATATGAATGCCGACGGAACTGACACGCATAGTTTATTAATTTGCTCTTTACATAGTTTTTGTATAAGAAAACTACAACCACTCAGTAGACTCATTTTGATGCGGTTGTCCTGCATTAAGTACGCGTCATTTTGATGTGACAACCCTGATTTTGGCTCAAAACTTTTGTCTGTCTGCAAAAGAATTCATACATTTGCAGACGTGAAGTCCGCGCTGAGGTAAGCGGGTGGGTATTATGGATTTACATTCGGCTGCCTGCGTCCCTTGCAACAAGGGGAAATGCGGTAGATATGAATAGCAATGGAATCACCGGACACTGATGTTTCGGACTCCACAGACATACATAATAAAAGGCGTTATTTGCGCTTCGTTCTGATGTTTTGAAACTTCGCAACTTTCAATTGAATGAGTCAGGGCTTAGCAACGATGGACGCTTACGGAATATGAGTATATGGCACTCTTTGGCATGATGTGTTTTGCATCGTGGCAAACAGGGATTCGGACACTTGTTTTTGCAAGTGCAATGTTTCTATCACGAAGGGTGTATTCTTGTATTGGCGTGGGCTTCGCGTTGTCTGTTCTATTCATTCAGGGCAATGCGAAGGCCTCAAAACGTGGAACGACGACGGTCGAACTCCACGTTTTTTGTTATATACCTGTCTAATCCAATTTATTATCGCATAGTCGGGAGTTCCTATGCACAAAACGTTTTGTTTTATGTCTAACAAAAATTCAAGCGAAGAACTCCAGTCGCGTCGCGAGTTCTTCAAGAAGGCAGCCAAAGCCGCCCTGCCTGTCGTAGGCGCAGTAGTGCTTTCGTCGTTACCAATTGAACAAACTTTGGCAGCAACTGGATGCACGTACGGAGGCTGCACAAATTATTGTAGTGGTTGTACAGGTTCTTGCACCGGTGCATGCACTGGTGCTTGTGCAAGAAGTTGTTCAGGTGGGTGCTCTGGTGGATGTAGAGGTTACTACTAATTTTACTTGTGGGTACGTCACACTGATGGCGTACTCACTTAATACAAAATAGTATGGGATACGTTAAAGATAATCTTGAAGCATGGGGGCATGGTGAGGCTAAAAACATTACTTTTATAGTCACAAAAGATTGCCAATTAGCATGTAAATATTGTTATTTAGTTGGGAAGAACGAAAAAGAGAGGATGTCTTTTGAAGTAGCCAAAGCAACTATTGACTACATATTGCAACATGAGCATGATGTGAATTTTACATACGAAAGTGTGGTATGGGACTTTATCGGTGGGGAACCATTTTTAGAGATAGATTTGATTGATAAGATTTGTGACTACATAAAAACAGAAATGTATCGTCTAAACCATCATTGGTTTAATTCCTATCGTTTCAATTTTACAACCAACGGGCTCAACTACGACAGCGAAAAGGTGCAGCGGTTTATCGAAAAGAACAAACAGCACCTGAGTATCGGTATCACCATCGACGGCACACGGCGCAAGCATGACCTGAACCGCGTATATAAGAACTCGGAGCGCGGGTCATACAACGACGTGGTGCGCAATATCCCGCTGTGGCAGAGCCAGTTCCCCGGCGACGGCACGAAAGTAACCATCTCGTCGGCGGATATTCCGTACATCAAAGAGAGTGTGCTGCACCTGTACGATTTGGGTATCCATCAGGTGAACATCAACTGCGTGTTCGAGGACGTATGGCACGAGGGAGACGACGCCTTGTTTGAGGAGCAACTGACCGACCTTGCGGACGAGATTATCGACCGCGGACTATATGAGCAGTATGCCTGTTCGTTCTTCTCGGAGAATATGGGCAAGCCGCTGGACTGTACGCTGCAGAACCAGAACTGGTGCGGTGCGGGTAAGATGCTGGCGATAGATGCGGCGGGTAATTTCTACCCATGCACCCGCTTTGCGCAGTACTCGCTGCGCGACAAAGAAGCGTGGATCATCGGCAATATCCATGACGGCATAGACAACAACAAGTTGCGCCCGTTCCTGACGCTCGACCGCTGTACGCAGTCGAAGCCCGAGTGCGTGGACTGCGAGGTGGCAGAAGGGTGCGCATGGTGCCAGGGCGAGAACTACGATGCCGCCAAGACACACACCGTCTATGAGCGTGCCACGGCGATATGCCTGATGCACAAAGCGCGTGTGCGTGCGAACAACTATTACTGGAACAAACTCTACCGCAAGTTGGAACTCGAAGGCAAGCGCGAGGAGTTTGAGGCACAACAAGCCGCCAAACACAACAACGATGTAATTTGCTAAGCCATGAAACCGTACTTACAATACTTGGTTATCCTTTTGGACGACACGAGCGTGGCATACTGCCATGCCGATAACCCGCTCACGGAGCGGCGACTGATGCCGATAGAGACGCTGCGCAAAGCGATACGCTTCGGCATGAAGCAGAACCTGATGATACAATACGTCTATCCTGACTACGACCTGCCCGAGGAATACAATGAGTTGATAGAGAGTATCGACCACGTGAAGATTGGGCGTGATGTGCGGGTGTATAACGGTGTGCCTGCTGCTGTGGCGGGGAAGAATGTGGTGCTGCGTCTGACGACGGGCGAGTTCATCGCACGACAGTACGACATAGCCGCCCTGCTGCCGCAGGTGGAACGGCTGAATATCTGCCTGACGGATATAGCGGCTTTCCGCGACGAACAGACTGAAGATTACAAAAAGGCGTTGGGGACGATAGGCAAGGTGGTGGCAAACCTGCTTACCAAGCAAGTATCCGATACCGAGCACCCCCTCTTTGAGGGGGCAGGGGGAGTCGGTGCCGGCGTGTCGCTTAACCTCTTGACTGACCGCCTTGTGCTGACGGAGATGCACAACTGCGAGGCGGGCATCGGCAATATCACGGTGGCACCCAACGGGAAATTCTATCTCTGTCCTGCGTTCTACTACGATGAGCGGATGGGGATTTCAAACCGTATGAACCACACGACGAAAGACGCTTCGCGGTCGGTGGGCGATGTGGACAGCGGGCTGAACATACCCAATCGGCAACTCCTGCAAATAGACCACGCACCGCTGTGCCGCAAGTGCGACGCCTATCACTGCCACCGCTGTATATGGCTCAACGACCGCCTGACGATGGACGCCAACACGCCCTCGCACCAGCAGTGTGTGCTTGCCCACCTGGAGCGCAATGCGAGCCGCGAGTTGCAACAGACGCTGGCAGCACAGGGATTGCATACCGGCAACGAGATACCTGAGATAGATTACCTCGACCCGTTTGATGTGCGGGAGGAATGAGACCTCCCCCAGCCCCTCCTTCAAAGGAGGGGAGAGAGGGATTAGAGATTTAGGGGTTAGGGATTAAAAACAAGAAGAAAAATAAAAACAATGAAGAAATTAGTAGGTCAGGTAACACCTGAAGAAAAGAATGAGATTCAGACGCTGTTTGAGCGCAGGAACGGACTCAACGAGTTGGCAAAGATACTGACTGCCGACAACGGCGAACTGTACGAGAAACTCGTCCGCGATATGGGCGAGACAGGTACAAAATTCCAGCATTGGTGGGACACGATGGCACAGAAATACCATTGGGAGTCCTGCGAGGGCGGCAACTGGGAAATCAATTTCGACACGTGCGAGATATTCCTGAACAGCCCCGAATAAATTAACTTGAGCCTTTTAAGCCCCTCCTGTGGAGGGGTTGGGGAGGTCTAAAATTCAACTGATTATGACATTACTTATGATTGGAGCACCGGAGATTATCTTCATCGTGCTGATTGTGTTGCTGCTGTTCGGCGGCAAGAAGATACCCGAACTGATGCGCGGTCTCGGCAAAGGCGTGCGGTCGTTCAAAGAGGGTATGAGCGATGTGGAAGAGGAGATAAAGAAGCCGCTTGACAACGAGCCGCACAAGGCGGAACAGCCCAAAGACAAAGGCGATGAGCAGCCCAAGCAATGACGGAAAGATGACCTTTTGGGAGCATGTGGACGTGCTCCGAAAGGTGATTGTCCGTTGCCTGATTGTGTGGGCGGTGTGCGCCGTGGGTGCGTTCTGCTTCAAGGACACGCTGTTTGATGTACTGTTTGCGCCCTCGCGGTCGGACTTTTCGCTGTATCGGGGACTGTGCCGGTTGGCGGAACTGACGGGCTGGCAGTCGCTGTGCTTGGGCGACTTTGAGACACAGTTTATCAATACCGAGTTGGCATCGCAGTTTATGGTGCATCTGGAGGCGGCGTTGGTGTTCGGGTGCGTGGTGGCGTGCCCGTATCTGATTATCCAACTGTACGGGTTCATTGCGCCCGCATTGTACAAGCAGGAGCGGCGGTACTCGGTGATGCTGATTGGCTTCGGCGTGGTGTTGTTTGCGCTTGGGGTGCTGCTCAACTACTTTGTGATATTTCCGTTTGCGTTCCGCTTCCTGAGTACGTATCAGGTGCAGGAGGCGGTGGTGAACCAGATTGCGCTGAAGTCGTATATGTCCACGCTATTAGTGCTGTCGCTGCTGATGGGGATACTGTTCGAGATACCGATAGTGGCGTATTTCCTTGCGAAACTCGGGCTGATAGACGCTCCGCTACTTCGGCAATACAGGAAGCATGCGTTTGTGGTGCTGTGTATCCTGGCGGCGGTGATTACACCTACGGCAGATGTGTTCACACTGCTGCTGGTTACAGTGCCGCTGTATATGCTGTATGAGGTGAGTATCCACGTGGTGGGGCATACGAAAGCGAAAGAGTAAATGAGGTGTAATCGTAAAGTTGTCGCCGGACACCGAAACGCCATAGATAAATGAGCGATTAATTCCTTGTACCATACTTGATTACTATTAGTTCACTGTTTTGTGGTCCACAAAGTTGTGTACCACAGAAAGCGGTGCAAAGATAATACAAATGGAAGAGGTAAATATCCGAGCAAAAAGGTGTTTCTTATCTATGTGGATGAATAGGATGACAGGTCCGTTACTTGATTTTGATTCTGCAACTCCGATATAAAATCCTTATTCTTGCAACATTTCATACAATAAGGATATGATTTCATACATGTGGAAAAAACCTACTGCAAAATGTAACTTTACAGGGTTATATTTGCATCATAAACATAGATGGTAAATAATACGGAAATGCTTGTATCGCAGTGAAGCAACTGAAGAATATAGAACTGACAAGAGAAAATAATAACCAACAATAAGAAATAAGAAAACCATGACACGAGAAGAACAATTGAAATCGTGCACTATCTGTACACATCGCTGTATGGATATGCACAAAGGGCTGTTGTGCGGACTTACGAATGAGTTCGCAGACTTTGAAGGCTCATGCCCGAACTTTGAACAAGACTGGAAAAAGGTTCAAAAACAGGAATATAAGCGGCATGGATATAAGTGGAATGGAGTTTGTCCAACAGAAACCGAGATAATAAATGCAGCAATAGAATATGTTGAAGGTTTGTTTAGTCCTAAGGATTTCCAAGAGTCTGAATATGAATTTATAATTGATTGCTACACTTCAACTTTTTGTGCAGGAGCGGATTACTACCGACTACATAAAAATGCCACATCTGAAGAAATCAAAGAGATGGCTAATCAATATGGTCGTAATATGGTAGTGGATCCAGACGATAATCTTGATGCTGTAGATTTTGAGGCTTATGTGTTTGGTGCGGGTGTAACGTGGTATCAACAATATAGGCTATCAAAATTTATGAATATATTGCCATCAGTCATATTTGGATTTGTTACTATTGCTTTAGTTGTTATGCTATTGATAATATTTTCTGCAAAATGAGAGTTTCTACTATTCACATTGCCCTTGGGGCAATCATTTTGGCGGGCATGAGTGCCTGCACACAGCAGGAGCGAATTACCACGGAGCACCCTGTTGCCATCGTTGATTCATTGCAGCAGATAGTGGCGGAAGAGGTGCAGGCACGTTTCTGTCGCACCGAAGCCGAGTGGGGCGTCGGCATCTTGATGGACGCACACAGCGGGACTGTGGTGGCGATGTATGACACCGATTCCACACTCATTCATGCGCAGTCCGCTTGGGAGTTGGGGAGTATCATCTCGCCCTTGGCTCTCCTGGCGGCGTACTCCGTAGATCCGCAAGGCTGGGACACTGCTGTTACGGTGTGCTGCAGCGGTTTTGAATATGCAGGGCATACGTTTTGGGACGGACACCCGCGTGACACGGTTTATTCGCTGTCCGATGCCATTGCAACGAGCAGCAAAGTGGCAGTCATTCAGTATATGCTTCGTGTGTTTGAGCAGCAACCGGCATTGTTACCCGAGATACTCGCCAAGTGGGGCATTGAATGTGCGGTGCAGGATAGTGCGTGCGATGATGTTATGCTCGAGGCATTGGAGTACGCCATGGGCAATTGCACCGTCACCCCTGTGCAACTCGCCTATCTGTATTCGTGTGTGGCTACGGGGCAGCACTTGCGCGTTCCTGCCAACGGATTGGATTCTGTCCGATTGGGGTTACACCGAGTGGTGTGGGATAACAATCTTGGTACAGCGAGCATCAATCCGTGGAATATGCAGAAGGCGCAAAGCGACAAGGTGCGGATTGCAGGCAAGACTGGGGCAGCACGAATCTGCATCGATGGGCAATATGATACGCGCCATCATCGGTTGTCGTTTGTGGGGTATTTCCCCGAAGACAATCCGCAGTACACGTGCCTGGTTATTCTCAACAATCCCAAGCATTACGGCTATTACGAAGCAGGTGCCGATTGCGGCATTCCCGTCCGTTGCATTGCAGAAAGGATACAGACAGATACAGAAATATGAAGAGAAAAAAGAAATTTACGAGAAACAGGAGAAAACACCACCAATCGCCTGCACCTCATAGAAAAAGTCAGGTTATTCCAATCGGTACCAGTGTACAAGAGCCAGTTACCGCCATAATATATCAAAGTGAATTGGATTATATCTCGCGCTGCATACTGGATCGCCCTCAGATAGAAACCGGTGGACAATTATTCGGTTTCTACACAATGAAAGGAACTCCAGTGGTATGCTACGCGCTCGGTCCGGGTCCGAATGCCAATCATCAGATTACATTCTTCAATCAGGATATCCCCTATCTTCAGTATAACGGAACGATATTGGCTAAAGAGTTTGCCTTGCAGCATATTGGAGAATGGCACTCGCATCATTGTCTGGGATTGGATCACCCAAGTAGTCATGATTCACACACGATGATATCCGCTATCAATGCACATCATCTGGGGAAAATGCTCCTCTGTATAGGGGTATGCGATGCAGAAGGTGCCACCTTGAACGGCTTTCTATATAGTGATGGAACAAATAATTATCCGCAAGTAAACTGGGTGATAAAAGCACAAGAGAGCCCATATCGCAAGATTGCAGATGAACGTTTGAGCCACTCTATCGTTCACCCCAATACTGCTACACCGAGACTAAAGAAGATGCGGATTAGTGGTATTACATTGGCTACAAACAAGGATAACAACTATTTACTACGTGCTTATACTGATTTGCAATTATGATGACAAAGCAACGATTACAAGCCGAGCAGGCCGTGCTTGAAAAATACTTGAAACCGAATACATACCGGTTTATGGATATGAATACCCGAAAACCATATATAGTTATGGCTGTTATGACCAATTCGGGGAACGTCTATACTATCAGGATTATGCTAAGCGAATTTCCTAATAGTGTGCCTTCGGTTCAAGTGCTCACCCCAATTCGGGATAAACAAGGACATTTACTGAATAAACCTGACGGAAGTATGCATGTGTTGGGGTATCGTGACGGACATACACAGATCTGTCACTATGGTGCTTGTTCATGGACACCCAATGTATCATTATTCAAGGTTTATATGAAATGCCGTCTATGGTTCGAGATGTATGAGGAACATCTGCGAACCGGTGCTCCGATAGATAAATTCCTACCTCATCAAAACTAATTTTATTATCCTAAAAGAATAAGACAATGGAAAAGAAAATGTCACCACTGGCACAAGCCGTTCAGGAGGTACAATGCCCCCGTTCTACAATTGATTTGGTTTACAACCCTGAAACAGGCGTATTCTCGGAAACAACGGCTGGAACCGCTACAGAAGGTCTGCCTGTTACTGAAATTACTAAAGGAGGATTCGCATGCCGGAACTAACAGAAAAGAAATATCCTTCGCGCGAGGAGTTCTATTCTCGCGCAAAGGGTATCCTTGAGGTAGATATTTTGCAAAATAAGCGTGTGGCTATCGTCGGTTTGGGTAGTTTTGGCTCGCATATCTCGGTGGAGTTGGTAAAAGCAGGTGTGGAAACATTCTACCTGTTTGATTTTGATACGATAGAGGTGCATAATCTGGCTCGTCATACGGCTTCCATCTATGACATCGGGCGGCTGAAAACAGATGTAATGAAAGAGACTATCCTGGGTAAGAATCCATACGCAACTGTGCATTTGTATCCGATAGATATTCATCTCAATCAGGAACCTTTAACATCTCTACTGTGCGCTCAAGCCTTAGACCTTATTATCTGTGCCACCGACAACAACCCCAGCCGGTACATCTTAGCCCAACTGGCAAGTGAGTATAATGTACCTTGTATCTATGGGCGTGCTATCACGCGGGCAGAGGGAGGAGATGTTTTTATACAACGTCCAGGAGAAGCCTGCTACTGCTGCTTGGTGGGCAATGATTGGTTTGATGCTGCAGACGAGGAGATTAGTGATGAAAACTCTGCGCGTAGAGATGGACGTATTCCAGCATACGCATCGGCAGAAGATGCCGATGTAATGGTACAAGTGGGGTTGTCATCGGACATTATGCCTATCTGCAATATGATGGTCAAGTTGGCACTGATTGAACTATCCAGAGGACTCGAATCCGGTTTGCAGGAGTTGGAGAAAGAATTGCGGTTCAACTATTATATGTGGGCCAATCGGCGGGAACGGCGTCATAAGAACTGGGCTGCGTTCGGTGAAAGTGGCAGTTTGCCCACAATTCTTCGATGGTATGGAGCACAAATCTCTAAGAAAGAGCATTGTGCAGTATGTTCGACTTCTATAGAATTGGAAATATAGGAAAGATGGAAGTGAAATGAATGATTTGAATGACATTGTTTTTAATCCCGAGACCGGGCTGTTTGAGAGCAAAACCAATATCACAGCCCACCTTACGGAGTGCCAAATACAGGGTGGTAGCAGAAGCCGTCGTATGATAGACCCGGCACGTGCTGCATTGAAACCCATCATAGTTGATTTTCGTGTAGAAGGCGGATATAAGCATAAGACCGGTTCCGAAGTCTGTGTGCGTTGGCGTGTAGAAAATGCTCAGAAAATCGTTATTCATTTCCATAATCACCGCGAACTGGGATATGGTATGTATGGTAACCTTCGGTTTTTTATGCCTGCAGGGGGCTGTAAGATACGGCTGATCGCCACAAACAAGGGCGTAAAAACACAAAGTACCATTTCCTTGCAATCTCGTCGCCTAACCATCTTCGACCGCTTATTCAGGCGGCAATAGTATTTAGCGGAAGTCACTCGCTCATAAGATAAAAGAGAAACCCTG
>DLLF01000038.1:0-45756 GCA_002477945.1 Bacteroidales bacterium UBA7569 | reverse complement strand
CAGGGTTTCTCTTTTATCTTATCTCAGAACGGAGCGGAGTTCCGGACAGGACTCCATCTCCTCGGTTATACTATCAACGGATTAGAGGACGTTGAGTTCTTTGAGGACAGAAGTCGTTTTGCGGACAGCAACCTCCGAGTCTGCCAACTTTTGCTTGTCGGCAGGTGACAGTTTGAACTCCACAATCTTCTCGATACCATTCTTACCGATGATACAAGGCACGCCTATCGTGATATCCTTCATACCATACTCGCCGTCCAAGGCCGCAGAGCAAGGAATCATCTTCTTCTGGTCTTTGATGATAGCCTCAACCACCGAAGAAGCCGCAGCACCCGGAGCCATCCATGCCGATGTTCCGAGGAGACCTGTGAGAGTAGCACCACCGACCATCGTGGATTTAACCACATTGTCGATCTCTTCCTGCGATAGGAGTTCTGTTACGGGTACACCTTTGTAGGTGGCATAACCCATGAGAGGAATCATTGTCGTGTCGCCGTGTCCGCCAATAACGAAACCGTCCACATCGTTTGCATTGCAGTGGAGAGCCAGGCTGAGGAAATACTTCAGGCGAGAACTATCCAAAGCACCACCCATACCGATAACGCGGTTGCGGGGCAACCCAAGAGCGTGCAATGTGAGATATGCCATGGTATCCATAGGGTTACTAACGATAACAAGGATTGCATCGGGTGAGTATTTCAGAACAGACGAAACTACGCTCTTGACGATACCTGCGTTTACACCAATGAGTTCCTCACGCGTCATACCCGGTTTGCGAGGGAGACCGCTTGTAACAACAACCACATCACTGCCTGCAGTTTGCTCATAGTCGTTGGTTACGCCTTTTACCACGGTATCGAAGCCCATCAATTGAGCCGTCTGCATAATATCCATCGCCTTACCTTCGGCAAGACCTTCCTTGATGTCGATAAGACATACTTCGTTGGCAACCTCATTTACTGCCAATACATTAGCGCATGTAGCACCTACGTTACCTGCACCTACTACAGTTACTTTTGACATAAGATATCTGTTTTAAGATTTAATTGTGTTCACCTTTACATGCGCAAAGGTACAGCAAGTTTTTTGATTACGGAAATATATCGGCAATTTTCTCTTCTCATTTCTTTTACCAGTTGATTACGAATCCTGCGTGGACATTGATGCCTGCCTGGGCATAGTACCAAGGCCAGCAAGCCGTGCCGTCGGTGGTGTAGGAATAGTCGCTACCGCCATTGCTGGCATACTTGGCATCGAAGATGTTATTGAGTTGGCAGAGCAAACGGATCTGCGGTACATTATTTTTACCACACCATTTGTTCATCGGCAGTTGGTACTGGAGGTTCACATTGGTAGTGGTGAACGCCTTGAGGGCAGCCGTCTCGTTCTGCATATTGTCGAGATACTGCTTGCTCGTTACGTTGGTCTGGATGGTTGCCAGGAAACCTGCCACATCAAAAGTAAAGAGCGACATGGCGGTAATCATCGGCGAGAAAGCGATGGTAGTCTCTTTGAGTTCGATTTCTTTTTCGCCTACCCAGTTGTAGTCTGCATCATACTCGGTAATGACATCGGTGTAGTTGAGAATCTTGTTGCGCGAGAGGACAAAGTTGCCATCCCAACGGAACCAGTCGAGAATCTTCACCCCCGCAGTAATCTCCGCACCCATACGGTAGGAGTCCTTCACGTTCTTGGTGGATTGTGCACCCACATCGTTAATACGCCCTGTGAGTACCAGTTGGTTGTCGTAGTCCATAAAATAGAGGTTGGCACCGACAGTGAAACGCGGGTGCGAGTAGGTGTAGCCCACCTCATAGTCATACAGACGCTCGGGCTTGGGCATATCGCCTTTCAGGGTTTGTGTGGCAGCATCATACCAAACATTCTCGGTATAATTATTGCGGCTCGGCTCGCGGTTAGCCATTGCAAAAGAGCCATAGAGCAAATGTCCGCCGTTCTGGTAGGTAAGTCCTGCCTTCGGGTTGAAGAAATGATAATCAACCGTCAGGGGCAGTTCCTGCATATCCTCGGAATTGATACCGCTCATCGTATAGTGAATATAACGGTATTGCAGGTCGGCATAGAGACTCAGTTTCTCCTGTGCACGGTTGATGACACGCCAGTTAGCCTTGGCATACACATTAGCATCCACTTTGTTGCTCTTGGAGCGATAGTATTCATAGTTCGGATCCAACTTGGGTGCATAGACCGAGTCGTGCATATAGATAATGGTGCCGAAGTGGTTTCCGATGTAATCATTAGCCGCTACTCCCATCTGCGCATCGACATCTTCCGACACATATTTGGTAGAGAATACTACGCCTGCGAAATGGTTATCCAAGAACTTACGATATATAGTATTCGCTTTCTTCACAGCCACGGTGTCTGTCATACCAGTTTCTTCATTGTACATATACACATTATAAGGAGACAAACCGAAGTAGGAGAATTTCTTATTCTTCATCTGCTCGTAGTAACCGCCGCCGTGAGTGTAGTGCAATGTGGTATTCAAACTCCAATTCGGATTAAAGCGATGATTGATAGACAACTGCGCATGCTGTTGTGCATAGTTGTCGGTCTGATTGTCATAGTATTTGGTCTCGCCGTTGTCGTCGGTATATTCGCCTGCGGGGTTGTAGCGGCGGTCAGCGCCATTGAGACCGTACGCCACATCTTTGGTAACGCCGTCCCAGCCCATACCTGTCTTTTCCTTACCGCCGAAGAAACGCCCGATGACCTGTGTCTGCTTGCCATACCAGCCGAGGTCGCTGTAATAAGAGTATAGGTCGGAACTTGCACGATAAAGAAAACCGTCAGAGTTGACCTTGCTGAAACGCGCATTGGCACGCCAGTTGTTGGGCAACACTACGTGTGCCGATGCCATCTCGCGGAACGTATTGTACATACCGCCGTTGAAACTCAGCGTGTAGTGGCTAACAGTATCATTATCACCTGTCTGCATATTGAGCGATGCGCCAAAGGAAGCCGAGCCATTGGTGGACGTACCTACACCGCGCTGCACATCGATACTCGACATAGAGGCTGCCATATCCGTCATATTCACCCAGAAAACGGTCTGGCTCTCCTGATCGTTGAGCGGCACATCGTTGACGGTCATGTTGATGCGCGTATGGTCGGTACCGCGCACACGGAAATAGGTGTAGCCCACTCCGAGACCATCGTCGCTCGTTACCTGCAACGCCGGTACCGTGGAGAGCAGATAGGGCAGATTTTGCCCCGTGTTCTTCCGATTAAGGGTCTCATGAGAGACAATCTCGTGATTGGTAGTGGTTTGTTGAACTCGCTGTGCCACGACCTGAATCTCATCTATCGTTTTCAAGACAGTGAGCGTGTCCTGACTTTGTGCCATTCCCTGCAAAGCAAGCAGGAAGCAGACAAGCAAAAGAAGGTAATTTTTGTGCATTTATGAACTCTTCGATGGGGAAAAAGCCAGGCAGAAACTGTCTATCATTCCCTTGGCAGCATTACCTGCCCAGGTTCGTAGGGTATAATCTCAGCCGTCAGGCACCCCCATAAAAGAAACGGTGCAAAGGTAATGCTTTTTGCAGGACTACGCAAGGCGTATTTTCATGACTCCGCAATTGCCGCCAACTAGACGACTAAAGCATATCAGAACTCCTTATTCTCCGCCAATTGCCGTATAATTGACCATTAATTTCCTCCATCAATGCCCGTTGAAGAGATATTAAAACCGCGGACGAGGCGTCTGCATCCCCAGTGTGGTTCCGCCAATTGCCGTTCGTTTTTATTTTGGCGCACAGACACAATGCCGAACGGAGCAGATACGCCGGTCTTCGTATTTTACTCAGATACATTCATAATTATAGGCGTTCGAGTTGTTCGAGACATTCTATGAGAGTATTGAGCAGATTGGAGCCATAAGACTGATTGGACGAATCAGACAAATGAGCCGAATGAGACAAATAAGGTCATCTCTCGTCCAGGGGTCGATGAGGTCCCGTTGAGGGGTCGTAGGCTTCTCCTGCAAAACCCGGAAAACACAGCAGAGAGCAAAACAGCCCACAGGAAGCGGCAATACAATTGAATACAACCCCATTGCGGAAACCATGAGAAAATACTGCTTTCCATAAGTTCACTTTAGAAGAACAGAATACTGAGAATGACAATGGTATAAAGAAAAATGAACGAGTTTGGTAAGACAAAGAAAAAGATGTATATTTGCGGTGATATGAAACTTACAGGTCTATGAGAAAAATTTTTACACTTGTTTGCATAGCATTGGCTGCGAACTTTGCCTTTGCCGAAGTCTTTCTGGAAGAAAATTTTGATTATCCCATCGGCGACAAGATAACAGAACACGGTTGGTACACAGAGTACGGTGTTGCTTCCGAGATAGGCGTAACGAACGGACTATCCATACCACACTATGCACCGTCGAACATGGGGAATGCCGCCTTGATAGACTGCGAATCGTCAGGCGTTCAAGCGCACAAAGCATTTAAGGAAGTGACGGAAGGCGATGTCTATACAGCCTTTATGTTATTGCCCTCTATCAACAACAAGAAAGGTTACTTTTTCACTCTGAGAGACAAGAATACAAGTACGGAATACAACTTCAACGCCCGTGTATTCATTGACGCAGACTATCACATCGGGTTAACTTTTGCCGACAACAAGAAAGCCGTTTTCTCGGAAGAAGTATTGGACTATGCGGCTCCCTGTTTAGTTGTTGTGAAGTACTCCATCCTGGAAGGCAAGAACAATGACTGCGTTTCGCTATACCTGCTGAAAGAAACGGCAAAGGAAGAACCTGCCTCCCCGACCATAGGTCCATTGTACGACAGTGCGAAGAAAGATATCAACCCCGCAAATATAGTTCTTCGCGGATATGACAGCAATGGTTGGTTGATAGTGGACGGTGTACGCGTGGCAAGCAGTTGGAAAGAGGCAGTACTCTGGAACGAAGAGACCGGCATAGGAATTACATCGTGCGAGACAGGTAATTCAGAAGGATTTCTGTACAATTGTCTGGGTAGTTGTTTGGGAGAATACAGTGAGGAACTGCTGCAAAGACAGCCTCATGGCGTTTATGTGATACGGACAGGGAACTCGTCACGAAAGGTATTGCGATAGAGGTGCAAACAAGACGCATGGGCACAATGCCGAAAGTTGCAGACCCGCTGACCTGCGTATTTGGCTTAATTCCGCCAACGAGTATAAATGATATTTTGAGACAAGAAACATAAAACAAGCACGGGGAACAATACAGATATTGTTCCCCGTGCCACATTTTATACGAGAGCGACCCGTTTTATCTGTTATTTCTTTCCGAAATAGCGATTATAGAGTCCTTCGAAGCCATGTCCATGACGTGCTTCGTCTTTTGCCATCTCGTGTACCGTATCATGAATGGCATCCAAATCCAATTCTTTAGCACGTTTAGCGATACGGAACTTGTCTTCGCAGGCTCCGTTCTCCGCCATCATACGTTTTTCAAGATTGGTTTTAGTATCCCAAACGACGTCACCGAGCAGTTCGGCAAACTTGGCACAATGCTCAGCCTCTTCAAACGCATAACGCTTGAAAGCCTCTGCAATCTCCGGATAGCCCTCCCGATCGGCTTGGCGACTCATAGCCAAATACATACCCACCTCTGTGGCTTCACCCATGAAATGGGCATTGAGGTCGTTAATCATTTCTTCGTCACATCCTTTAGCGACTCCTATTACGTGTTCGGTAGCGAACGCCAATTTATCGGTTTTCACTTCTACGAACTTAGAAGCAGGTTGGTGACATTGCGGACAGAACTCGGGAGGAGTCGGTCCTTCGTGTACGTATCCGCACACGCTACACATCCATTTCTTTTGCATAGTTTTACAGGTTTTTAGTTAGTTATTATATGAATTTATACTGCAGAAAAGCCTTATCCGATGAGTTTTTTATAGTCTTCTGCAGTAAGCAAACTATCCAATTCAGCCAAATCAACCGGTTTCATTTTAATCATCCATCCTTCTCCGTAAGGATCGTTATTAACCAACTCAGGTTGATCATTGAGTTTTTCATTCAGTTCGAGAACTTCTCCAGTAGCAGGCATATTGAGGTCAGACACTGTCTTGACCGCTTCGACAGACCCAAAGACTTCACCTTGGGCAACAGTTTCTCCGAGCGTAGGCACATCAACAAAAACGATTTCGCCCAACTCGGACTGTGCATAATCGGTGATTCCGACGAAAGCGACCTCTCCCTCAAGGCGGATCCATTCGTGTTCTTGAGTATAACGCAAATTTGCAGGTATATTAGCCATAACAGGTTGTTTTATTACACGTTACTTTTCGGATTAACAAAGAGAGACTGCCACTATGATGGCAATCTCTCTTTCTGGGCTCCAAATTGATTAGAGTTTTTCAGCAAGCGCCTTACCAGCCTTGAACTTAACGACTTTCTTAGCAGCAATCTTGATGGCCTTACCTGTTGCAGGATTAACTCCATTGCGCTCAGCGCGTTCAACCACAGCGAAAGTACCGAAACCAATCAACTGTACATTTTCGCCTTTCACGAGAGCCTCGGAAATGGCCTTAACACCTGCTTCCAAAGCCTTTTGAGCATCCACCTTGGTCAGTCCTGCCTCTGCTGCAATTGCAGCAACCAATTCTACTTTGTTCATAATAAAAAGATAAATTAAACGTTTAATCTTATAGTCTGCCGCAGCATACACACACCGCAAACTGTCTGCAAATGTAGTATTTCATTTCTATTCGACAAAGTATTTATATAAAAAAATACATTGAATGTGTTTCAATACTGCAAAAAATCGGTTGGCAAGGTTTTTGCTTAACAATTTTTGCACAAATAAGATTACTTTTGTCGCCGTAATCTTGCTCTGTGGGCCGTGTGTATATATGTGGACTATCCAAACAGAGAGGAAAAGGCAAAATTTTATCAGACATGGAATATAACAGGAGTCGTAATAGTTTTTGGTCGGCATTACCGCCCATTACAAAAAATCTGATTATCATCAATTTTATCTGTTGGTTGGCAGACAAAGTATTGGGAATGACCTGGGGAGTGAATATGGGTCATATCTTCGGATTGAACTATATCTTCTCTTCGGCATTTCATGTATGGCAGCCATTGACTTATATGTTCATGCATGCAGGGTTTGACCATATTTTTTTCAATATGTTCGCCCTCCTGATGTTTGGCATACCTTTGGAACAAAGATGGGGGAGCAAACGGTTTCTTACCTACTACCTGGTTACAGGCATCGGAGCCGGTATCATACAGGAATTGGTATGGTTCTGTATGTATGGGGCGATAAATGCTCCATTGGTGACCATAGGGGCGAGCGGGGCAGTGTTCGGCATTTTATTGGCATTTGCATGGCTGTTTCCCGACGAGAGGATGTTTTTACTGTTCGTACCCATTCCGATTCGTTCACGTGTGTTTGTGGCGTTGTATGCTCTCTGCGAACTATGGTTAGGCGTGCATACTCCCACGGGGGACAATGTTGCTCACTTTGCCCACTTGGGCGGCATGCTGTTCGGCTGGTTGCTTATACTCTGGTGGAAACACAGAGGCGTGGACGGCTTCGGACGAACTTACTATCAATCCCGACTGAAGCAATGGTGGAAGGACTTTTGCGAATGGCTGAGAGAAAAAAAACCGAAGAAAAAGAGCAGGAAAAAGTTTCATTACCAGGATCCGATCCACACCAATACCCAAGATGAAACGAAAGATAAGGAGATTGACCACATTCTTGACAAGATAAAAACTTCCGGCTACAGCAGCCTGACAGACGAGGAAAAGAAGACTTTGTTTGAACGAAAATGAAAGTCATTGGGT
Source organism: Bacteroidales bacterium UBA7569 (assembly GCA_002477945.1). Taxonomy (GTDB): domain Bacteria; phylum Bacteroidota; class Bacteroidia; order Bacteroidales; family Paludibacteraceae; genus Colicola. The sequence continues at coordinate 37,932 of DLLF01000038.1, read as the reverse complement.
TTTTGCTTAGAACCGCATGGTTAGTTCTTAACCTGTTAGCGGGCGGTATTTTGTTGTTTGCCAATTTAGGACAATTTATCAACCCTACCACATGGGTATTGCCTTCCCTATCGGGTTTGATTTATGAATGGTTGCTACTGCTCAACATCTGTTTCGCAATTGCGTGGTTGTTTTCTCATCATAAGTCAAGAAGTCTTATTTCTCTTATCTGCTTGCTTTGCTCTATCGTTCCCATTTCACACACCATAGCCCACCAAAGTATTACGCAAATCTCAGGGAAGCATATATATACCCATTCACTTGATATTCTATCCTACAATACAAAACGGTTAGATATGTTTGCGAAACCGTCAGAAAACAGAATACTGCAGTATATCAAGGAATCCGGTGCGGATGTTGTATGTCTCCAAGAGTTTGAGACCTACAAAAACTCACAATATCTTACTTTACAGGAAGTGAAAGAGTACTTAGACTATGCCTATTCCTATATTGATTTCAAACAATACAAAGGGCAACGACAATATGGATTGGCGGTATTCTCACGCTATCCCCTTATACACAAGCAAACGCTTCGATACGAATCAACAACCAATATATCAGACCGATGTGACATCGTCATAGGCAACGACACTCTCCGACTCTTAAACAATCACCTTCAATCAAACAGACTTACTGAGAAAGACTTAACTATACTGAATAATTTCGCCGATAGCAATGATGATGTAAAGAAATCAGCAAACAAAATCAAGCAGAAACTCACATCGGCATACACATATCGTACGCAGCAAGCCGACTTTATCTATAAAGAGTTGGAACAGTCTCCATACCCTGTCATTATGTGCGGTGACTTTAACGATGTTCCTGTATCGTATGTCTACCGGCATATTTCCCGACACCTAAACGATGCTTTCCTACAAAGCGGAAACGTCGGTTTAGGACACACTTTCCACCGGAAAAAATTTGGACTTCGTATCGACTATATTCTGCACAGCAGGAACATACAATCAGAGAACTTCAGAGTAGAGTCCGTTCCCTACTCCGATCATTATCCTATCCGGTGCAACATTTGTTGGTAGCATTACCAATCTATGCTATTCAACCTACCTGAGTACACGTCTGAAAAAATATCGGTTCTTGATTGGCCGCCTCCAATGAAAATCCTATTATCATCGTCCACTACAACCGACTGCTTTGTCCTTGCTCTGTAAGAATCCGGCAAACAATTATGTGCAGAATCTGGCACTGACCAATGCATACCCTCGTCAACCGATTCCAACATAGGATATACATTCAACTCATTGTCGGCATTCGCACCTCCGAACATAAAGAAACGATTGTTGTACCAAATAATAGAGACGCCTGTAAGTACACCAAACGAAGGTTGCTCTATGGAGAAATTAACCCAATGGTATTCATCCTCAGGGCTGCGCTCTATGTTCCACCGTGTGTTCAGTGCCTCACCTGTGACTGTATAGCCGCCAACCAACATCACGCGTTCTCTGCCTGTCACGGATTCAAAGCACACCAAAGCATAGTCACTGATAGGGAAATCATCCGGAATAGATCCCCTTAAGTTCCAAGCCTCCCCTTCGTAAGATGAGGCAAAGCAATAAACACCATCCTGTTCACGCCGGACAATGGACCAAACACTATCATTGAAAACGCACAACATATTCACAAATTGGAACTTGTCAGCACTATGATTACTCTCCGTCCATATCAACCCGTTATTGGAAACGAACAGGCTATTCTCCTGACAATAATACAGATTCCCTTTAGCCTCCAATATATTCCGTACACGGCAATTCTTTGGAAGCCCCGTTATGCCATTCTCCGTCCAGCCTTTTCCATTGTTTGAAGATACAAACAACCTGTTCTGTATGCCGTCGTTAACAAACCATTTCAGTTGTCCTTCGTGATAAATCATCTTCTGTTCGGTTCCTGCTGCGTCATAAACAGATTGGTTCACCTCCTCCCATACATACAATTCAGGATCCACCTGATGCACATTCACCTCCACTTTATACCACTTGTCCGACACATAATCCGAAGCAATCACATGAAGTAAAACAGGCCTTACCGAGAAATCAACAGTGTCGGAACCGGTTAATGCAATAGTATCAGTCGGGGTGTATATAACGGCGGCACCGGGAGTCGCATTAAATCGGAACGAAGGAACTACGCTGTCAATAGGTATGCCGTATGCTATGGAATCAACGTTATATATAAGCCCCGTATCAATACGGTCTTCCACGGCAAACACCGTCTTCGAAAGTGTAGGATAGTCATTGTTCGCCACAAAAGTAAGAGACCTCACGGTAGCATCGCTTGAAACCGTTGCAGGGGTATTGCTGGAAGAGGAATTGCAAGCACACAAAATAGCAGCAATACCTACGAATATAAGTGTTCTTATTTTCATAATTCACAGTGTGTTCTGCAAAAGTAGTGCCATTTTTGGAAATACGCAAATAAAGCCGTAATTTCGCATATCTAACAACATACACTATGGCGTTATATTCTTTGCTCTGTAATATCTTTTTTCGCTCGCAAAAGCGCAGAAAAGACAAACTTCGTGCTGTGTTGGCACAAAAACGACGGATTCTCGTACAAGACGAAGTAGCGGTTTGTTCCGAGGAAGTGGTAAGACAAATCCTGTCCTTACCCGACTATCAATATGCAACCACTGTGATGATCTACTATCCCGTTCATAATGAGATAAATCTGCTTGGTCTCACATCCCTGTCGCCGGAGAAGACATTTCTTCTTCCTGTAGCCCACAAGCACTCTTTGGAAATACGCCGGTATCAGGGAGAAGACTGTCTTATACGCGGCAAATATGGTATTCCGGTGCCGACTGCACCTTCCTTCACAGGAGAGATCGACCTCATCATCGTTCCGGGAGTTGCTTTCGATGCCGCAGGAAACCGTATGGGACGGGGAGGCGGATACTACGACCGATTCTTGCGGCACTATTCCCGTACGCCCAAAATTGGTGTCGGCTATCGGTTCCAATTCATAGAACAACTGCCCCACGACCGGTTCGATACCCCGCTCAATCAAATCATTTTGGCACAAAGCAAGTAACCCCCCTCTTTGCTACCTACTTCCCGTAGGACACTTCTCTGCAGGTTTCTTTGTATCGTTGCCTGAAGTTGTAGGTTTTGTAGTCGTTGCAGGTTTGCCAATCCTGGCAAACGCCTTTTGCAAAGTCGGCACATCGGTTTTGTTTGCATCGTATGTCACGCGAACCGATTGTTCTTTCATGTCAAACTGAATGTCCTTCACTCCCTTTTCAAAGGCGATATTCTTCATTATCTTGTCGCAACATGCCTGACAATGTATTTCGCAATACAATGTCACTGCCTCCCTGTTCTGTTTGGCTTGAATAGACAAAATTGTGCATAATGCCACAAAAAATAATAATACTTTCTTCATTGTCCTGTCTTGCATAAAATTTATGGAAATTACATCAATTATCTCGTTTCTCCAAATTCCAACGGAAACCCAAATATACTTTCCAGCCTTGTATGGGTGCCCATACCATAGAGGCGTCAAAACCGTCTTGCTTCGGATTGTCTGCACCCACAATAGGCGAATCCTGTCGGAAATCCGTCATATTCTCCGCGCCTGCATACAGCGAACAGGTCCGCCAGTATTTGGTCACCTGTCCCAGCAACTGCGGATACCATTTGTGATAAATCGCATCCCCTGCTTGATAGTATTGCTTGCTCTTGTCGGGAATACAAAAGCCTGTAGGCATTCGCCCCTGCCCGTTGAATTGCGCTGTCAGATCAAACTGCCAGGTCTTTAGCGGAGTCTGGTAACTTGTGGTTATCAAACCTTTGAACTTGTTTTGCAGCACCTTGTCACGTAGTACCAACTCTCCCGCTGTCGGATCCGTCGTGGTTTGCTTCACGTCCATATATCGGAAAGCCAAAGTTGCCGTCCAGCCCCGAAGTATTTCCATACTTGCCTCTGCTTGCCAACTGTGTGAATACGATTTCGCACCCGCCGTTTCAGAGATATTAACTAAACGTATACCATGTACATCGGCATCCAAATCCGCTATCACACCATCAAAGAATCGGATGTAATAATACTCCGCAGAAAATGTCAGTTCTCTGTTTCCTATCGGGATATAGAATGTACTCGTGATGCCTGCATTCAACGAACGTTCCTGCTCCAAACGTTTAGACACTGCATATCCTCTGTTCGATGGCAGATACGAAGCATAGTCTGCTATTGCATTCGGAGAACGATAGCCCAAGCCTGCCGAACCACGCAATGTCCAACACTTAAAAGGTTCATATCGCACATTCATACGAGGAGTCGTAAACCATCCGTAACGACTCGAATAATCCTCTCTCAATCCCAGCAAGAGAGTCAGTTTGTCCTTGTAGGTATAAGTATATTCCGCAAATACCCCTGGTGTCACTTCATTTTGCAAACGGCTGTTTACTTCCGTGGGAGACGCAAAAATGTGTCTGTATTCCTCATCATACCGGTCATAATTCACCGAAACACCGGCGGATAACTTATGTTCATGTCTGTCCGACGTATCTCGCCGTGAATCATCAAACGATGTCTGAAAAATGGCATTCAGATAAGCATTGGCCTGACCGGCATTCCACAGCCTTTCACCATACTTGTTTGACTGGTTGTGATACGAAGCGGCGGCAATAACGCCTATGGAACGGTTCTGGTCTTTATCGAACACGTATCCGTTTTTCATGAAACCGTCTATCCGTCGCGTACGCAAATCTATTGTATAAGGATCTTCATGCTTTCCGTGCAACTGTCCTCCCAATCGCTGGTCGTATAGTGCTCTCACCAGCACTTGACCCGTGTAGCCGCCGGACTGAACAAACCAACGATTCAGTACATTGGCGTGACGCGTCTTCGGTGCATCCGCAAAGCCATCCTTGTTCCGGTCCATAGCCATCTCCATGTCACGTACATTCAGCAACACACCCGTAGAGACCTTGTCATTAACCTTCCAACCGCCCGTAACGTTCAGTTCCGTCATCAATTCCGAACTTAAATACAAGTTCACGGCTATCGGGTCTTGTTTTTGCGGTTTCAAGTATTCCACGTTGATCTGACCTGCTATTGCCTCGTAGCCGTTGATAACGGAAGAGGTACCCTTGCTGATCTGTATCGATTCCATCCATGAACCGGGAATATACTCCAGCCCGAACGACTGAGACAGACCTCTGATGCTTGGCGTGTTTTCTGTCAGCAATTGAATATAGGTTCCCGACAAACCCAACAACCGTATCTGCTTCGCTCCTGTAGCGGCATCAGAGTACGACACATCAACAGACGCACTTGTCTCAAAACTCTCGCTCAGATTGCAACAAGCCGCCTTTACCAACTCATCGCCTGTAAGTGTCTCCGTGGCAATGGCGGAACTGCGGGAACGCAAAACCGACATACGGCGTTCCGTTATGCTCACTTCATCCAGAAACAAATCCGAAACCAACACTATGGTCAATCTCGATGAGGACTCCACTTCCGTAGTATCATTATGATAGCCCAGATAACTTGCAACCAGTTTTTTGGTTCCCTTTGTCGTCTCAAGTGAAAACTTGCCGTCAGCATCCGTGCTGCAACCTATGGTTGTTCCTGCCCAATATACGTTGGCACCTGCCAATGCCTCACCGGTCTCGTCCAATACAATTCCTGCAATGGTCCGTGCCGACACGTTCATTGTCCCGATCCATGCCGAAAGCAACAGCACTCCGCAAGATACCAATCGTTTTATATATATCCGAATATCCGTTGTTTTCATTTCAGTTGGCAAAGTTAGTACATATCTTTCGCAACATAATTGCAAAATCACATGAAATAGCATTCTCCTTGTTTCCTGGTGCGGAATCAACTTCTTTCCAAAACTTAGACGACACAAAATATATGCCACAAAAATCTGAAAAATGGGCATATCATTGTTCCCAAGTAAGATGATTGTAAGTTCCTTATAAAATAAATGCTTTCTTGTCGTTGGCTTTTATCATCCATTTATCCACCTTTTCCTTTCCATGGTTCCGTGAATCTTGCAGAAAACACCTACGACCCCTCAACGACCCCTGAAGCACCCCTCATCGGGAGATTGAGAACAAATAAACTAAATTCCTCGAACGTCTCGAAAAACTATAACGTCTATAAATGATTACCTCTCGGCAACATCAGACTAAAATACGAGGGTTAGCGGATTCGTAACGTCGGCATTGTGTCGGAAGTTTCTGACATGCATAGTTTAATTTGCTCTCTGCATAGTCTTTGTATCAAGAGAACGACAACCATTCGGTATGTTCATTTTGGTGCAGTTGCCCTGCTGATGAGGTCTCCTTGTTGCATAAACGCATACAAATCCCTACCTTTGTACTCGCTTATGAAGAGATTTTCATTAACCATACTCATCTGTCTGTTTGCCCGCTTCGTTTGGGGTGCCGTGCCTTCACCTGCGCAAGCGCAACGATTCTTTGAACAGCAGCAATATGGAAAGGCGGAGTTTGTCTATGCACAACTGCTCAAACGGCAACCCGACAATCCGCTGTATCTCTATCGCTATGCCCGTTGTCTGCAGGAAAAAGGAAACTCTGCGGAAGCAATTCGCTATTTTGAAAAGGCGGGAGAACGCTATCCGCTGCGCAATTTCTATCTGGGAGAACTCTATTTGGAGGACTATCGTTTCTCCGATGCTATTGAGGCGTACCAAAAATACCTCGACAAAACCGATACTATCAACGAACGCTATCCGTTAGTACTTGCCAAGATCGAACAGGCGGAAAAAGGAGAACGTTACCTCAAGCGCGTGGACGATATACGAATTATCGACAGCGTCATTGTCAGCAAAAAAGAATTTCTGAAAGCCTACTCTCTCTCTCGTAATGCAGGAAGTATCGGCATTGAGAATGGTCTCGGATATTATATAAACGAAATCAGGGACAGAAAAATTGCTGCCTCCGAACGAAGGCTGATGAGTTGCCAGCGTCTTTTGGAAGGAGAATGGATTTGTGACACGTTAAATATCCCCGTTACACCGGAAGCACACTGCAATTTCCCCTATATGCTCTCCGACGGAGTAACACTCTATTTCGCATCCGACGATGCAACAGGGTTGGGAGGATACGATATTTATATCACACAATATAACACCAACACCAACTCCTATCTCGTTCCCGAGAACATCGGTATGCCCTACAACTCACCGGCGAACGACTATATGCTTGCCATTGATGATGCCAAAGGTATCGGGTATTTTGCTACCGACCGGCACACGGCAAACGACCAAGTCTGTGTCTATACGTTCATTCCTAATGAAGAGAAACGGATTCTTCGCGATACAACCGATATTTTTATACGACAATTTGCACAAGGACTCATTTTGCAACCTGCAACGAAAAAAATCCCCGCAACAACCACTCCGGCAATTTCGGATAACAAGAAGGAACCTGTCACCATGAAACCATTCGTTGTAAACGACACAACAGTCTATACTCTTCCTGCTGATTTCCGATCCCCGGATGCACGTGTCCTTTACGAAGAATATCTCCAAACGGAAGAACAATTACAAACCCTAAACAGAAACATCGGACAAAAACGGGCAATCTATCATGATGCAACATCGGATGAACAAGCCGTCCTGCGCAAAGAACTACTGCAACTGGAAAACGATCGTATTCGTCTGATAAAAGAACTCCCCACTATGCTTCGTAAGGTTCACCAACTGGAGGAACAGTAGTCTCACCGTTCAAGGAGTGCTGACGGTGCATCTCACGAAAACGGCGTATGTAAATAAGCAATACTACCGCCGCAGTTATACAGGAAAGCAAATCGGAAATGGACATACTCCACCACACACCGTTTATTCCCCAATACATAGGAAGCACCAGCAAAAGAGGTATCAAGTATAGCACTTGTCGTGTCAGACTGAGAAATATCGACATTCGCGCCATCCCTATACTCGTAAAGAAATTACCCGCCACCATTTGGTAACCGTTCAGCAGAAAAACGGCACACACCATGCGTATCCCTGGTATGGCTATGGATGTCAGACCTTCATCCGTGGAGAATATACGGATCATCGCTTCCGGAGCAAACTCGGCACACACAAACAGAATTGTTGTTACTAAAGTCGCCCACAGAGCGGTTTGCCTGAAAACCGACAACATCCGGTCATAATGCTTTGCCCCGTAGTTGTAGCCCACAATAGGCTGCATTCCTTGGTTCAACCCCATCACAATCATACAGAATATAAACGTAATCCGGTTGATGACTCCGTATGCCCCTATGGCTAAATCACCGCCATACCGGCGAAGTTGGTTGTTAATGATAACCACTATTACGCAACCTGCCAGATTCATCAGACAAGGCGACAGACCTATCGCCAGCATATCGGTTGCGATACGTCTGTTCAAACGAAAGATTCCGCGGTGAAAATGAAGTACTTCCTTCGGACGGCAAAGAACAAACACCTGCCACAGTATCGCAACCAACTGGGAAAGAACCGTAGCGATGGCGGCACCTTGGACACCGCGATGAAAAACGAAGATGAAAAGAGGATCCAGCAGAATATTCAATACCACGGCAACAATGGTGGCATACATGGCAGCCTTCGGGTGGCCGGCAGAACGGAGAACACCGTTTAGTCCGTAGTATATGTGAGTGAACACATTGGTACACAGTATCACTACCATATAACTGCGGGCATACACCAATGTATCATCGCTCGCCCCGAAACAACGCAGAATAGGGTCAAGAAACAGCAATCCTGCCACGCCTGCTGCTGCACCCAATATCAAGTTAAGAAGCACCACATTGCCCAATACAAGTCCCGCTGTCTTGTAGTCTTTCTGACCGAGACGGATGGAAATAAGAGCACTCCCGCCCACGCCTACCAGCGAACCGAAAGCGGCAAGTATGTTAATCAGCGGAAACGTTACAGCCAAACCCGAAAAGGCCAACGCACCGCAGCCGCGTCCCACGAAAATACTGTCCACCAAGTTATACAGCGATGATGCTGTCATCGCGATGATGGCAGGCATGGCATACTGACGCAACAACTTGCTGATGGGTTGCGTGGCCAACTCGTATGTGACGGATTCATTGGATAGCGAAGAAGACATTCTCTGCTTATTTCGTTATGTTCTCTGTCACCTTCTGTGCCAAATCAAAGAAAATCTGTGCAGCAGGATGCCCTTCTTGCAGAACAATCGGCAAGCCGGCATCTGCACCTTCCCGAATGGATTGCACCAAAGGAATCTCTGCTAACAACGGGACACCAAGTTCTTCTGCCAAGGCTCTTCCTCCCCCCTTGCCGAATATATAATACCGGTTCTGCGGCAATTCCATCGGAGTAAACCATGCCATATTCTCTACAATACCGGCAATGGGTACACCTATCTTCTCGTTGCGGAACATGTCAATTCCTTTCCTCGCATCAAGCAGGGCGATGGGCTGGGGAGTCGTCACCACAATCGCACCGCTCAGTTGTGTCACCTGCACAATGGTCAGATGGATATCACTTGTTCCGGGCGGCAAATCAATGAGCATATAGTCCAACTCCCCCCAATAGGCGTCATTCAGAAGTTGCTTCACCGCATTGCTTGCAAGACCGCCACGCCATACCACCGCACTGTCCGTATCAACAAAGAAACCTATACTCAGCATCTTCACGCCATAACGCTCTATGGGCACTATCAAGTCCCTTCCTTCCACCTCTTCCGCAATGGGACGTTTACCCTCGCAATGAAACATGTGGGGTTGCGACGGACCGAATATGTCCGCATCAAGCAGACCGACACGATAGCCCTTTTCTGCCAATGCCACTGCCAGGTTGGCTGCTATGGTGGACTTGCCCACCCCGCCTTTTCCAGAAGAAACGGCTATGATATGCTTTATATGGTTTGCCGACCCGCTCTCGACCTGCTGATCAGGATTGCCCGATGTGGACTGCGTTTGCTTTACGAACTTGGTGTGTATGGAAACAGTGGCATTGGCATCTACGTACGTCTTGATGGCAGTCTCAGCAGCCTTCAACACCGACCGCATAAAGGGATCATTCTGTTTCTCAAAGATCAGCGAAAAAGAGACCGACAAACCGGAGATGCGGATGTCGTCCTCAAGCATACCGCTTTCTATCAAATCCTTGCCGTTACCGGGATAGCGGACATGCCGCAAAGCATCTATTACCTGTTGTGGATACATAAACTTCTGCTATAATGTTATTGCTTCTGCCCTTGAGGGCTCGGACGCTGGCTCCGCCCGTAACTTCTGTACGTATCGTGTTCTATCTCAATGGTTGGTTCTGCTATCGTCTCTTTCTTGTGCAATCGGAACTGGATGTACTTGATAGACATTCCGCGTTCTGTCCATTGTTTCTCATAGTGAGTCTTTACGGAACGAATAGGATCCACGCTCTCCGAGGAATACAAATCTGCCGTGTCCGCCAGAACCTCGTACCCATTCAATCGCACCACCTCGCGCGTGTATTGATACAGGAACGGACTGTCCGTCTTCAAGTGAATAATACCTTCGTCACACATACACGACTGGTACCGCTGCAGGAAATAAGATGACGTCAACCTCTTGGTAGCCTTCTTCATCTGAGGATCAGGGAACGTTATCCAGATTTCGTCCACCTCGTCGGGAGCAAAGAAACGGGGCAGCAGTTCAATGTTGGTACGGAGGAACCCTGCATTCTTGAGATTGTCTCGGTTTGCCTCCGTAGCGCCTGCCCACATACGCGCACCTTTTATATCCACCCCGATGAAATTCTTTTCTGGGAACAACCTTGCCAGTGCCACCGTATATTCACCTCTCCCGCAACCCAACTCCAACACGATCGGGTGGTCGTTACCGAAGTACAGGTCTCCCCAATGCCCAGACATGGCAGCCACTCGGGCAACCGATTTCTCATCCCTTGCACCGCATTGGAAAACGTTCGGGAGGTTTTCCATCTCGGCAAACTTCCGCAACTTATTCTTGCCCATCGTTCTTCTCTATTGTAATCCCCACATCACTCACTCCCGTCAATACCGTATCACGCATGGCTTGCCGAATAGTATAGACATATTCTCCCGATCGTGGGAACTGAATGTTGTGCTGATAAATAACCGGCATTTCTCTCAACTCGCCCCAACCGTTACCCAACCATCGTCCCCTCTGGTCGGCAAGATAAAACTCAATGGTGTCCGAATCGACAAACAGCCACATATTCTGATACGGATACTGCTGTGTATGCCTGACGTATAAAAGAACATCATAATACGCCGTCGTGTCTTGGATATCAAAACGATAGGTTAATACCGAATCCGCATGCCAACCAGAGCGCGGCAATGTTGACGCTTCGGAATAAACCACTCTGCCCTTGCACGAGAAAAACAGCACTGCCAGAAAACACCCTGCTATCCCTATTGCCAGTCTATTTCTCATTCTTCACGTCCCCCCTATGATTGTTTCCTTTTGGCTGATTGCCACGCCTGTTCCGGTTGTCCGACGGTCTCTGCGGTTGTGGTCTCTGACCTCTCTTCCCATCCTTTCTCGGTCGGGAACCTGTGGAACGTTTTTTATCGAACCGTGTTACATCGTCCTGTCCCACTACGTTCTGATAGTCAGGCATACTCTCTGCCGACTCCACCGACTTTTCCTTTCCTCCCAACGTGTAAGGTTTCTCACCTCGTCGGTTCATGGCTATAATCTGCTGTGCTTCTTCAGCCGTGAGCGTCTGCAGATTGGCAGGCATATTAGATGCCGAGGAGTAGGTTATTTCCTGTTTCAGAATATCCGCACTAAAGTAATAGTAGGTACCCTCTTTCGTCTCCAACGGCACATTTCTGTCCGGAAGATTCTTCATTGCGTCCTTATAAACGTCCACTTCAAAGTTCAGACAGCACTTCAGTTTGGCACATTGTCCCGCCAGTTTCTGCGGGTTGGGCGAGATGTTTTGCAATCTTGCCGCACTTGTACCGACCGAACAGAACTGGCTCATCCACGTTGCGCAACAGAGTTCTCTTCCGCACGGCCCCGTTCCGCCGATACGCCCAGCCTCCTGTCGGGCACCTATCTGCTTCATCTCAATGCGTACCCGGAATGTTTCCGCAAAGACCTTGATCAGTTGCCGGAAGTCCACTCTCTCGTCGGCAATATAATAGAATATAGCCTTTGAGCCGTCGCCCTGATACTCCACATCGCCTATCTTCATCTGCAGACCCAATCCCTTGGCGAGTTGCCGAGCCTGTATCATTGTTTCCTGTTCCTTCGAATGAGCCTCTTCCGCACGTTTCAGATCGTTCTCTGAAGCCGACCGATAGACTTTCCTGATCTCATACCGACTCAAGTCTATGCGGTTCTTCTTCATCTGTGCAGCCACCAATTCGCCCGTAAGAGTGACCTCTCCCACATCATGTCCCGGGTTTGCCTCCACAGCCACTACCGAGCCTTTCTTCAAGGGCAGCCCGTCCACATTCCGGTAGTACCCTTTGCGGGTATTCTTGAACTGCACTTCCACCAAGTCTGAAACATTCATGTTGCCCGGCAAATCAGCCAGCCAATCCGTAACACTCAGTTTCAGAGCGGAGTTTCGCCGGAAACTTGACACGCCCAATTGGCAACCTCCGTTATTTAACGTCAACTTATCTTTCTCCATATCTATTTCTTTAGTAATACCATCAGTTGCAGACACAGGTCAAAAAGAATAATCTTCGCATTGCCGTTCTGCTCTATTTGCTGCTGTGCCAACTGTATTTCTTTCACTATATTTTCTACATTCCTTTCGTTGATAAAAGGAGCAAAACGCTCGGAAAAGGTCCGCTCCTCGCTTGTTTGATAGTTTGCTTCCGCGACACCGAAGTTGCGGACAAAGTTCTCTCTCACCTCCTGCTGCATATACTGCAGGAACCGTTTCTGCCGTTCACGTCCCGTCTTTGCCGCCATTGTGTCGCACCACTGCCGGATTTCCACCAAGGCACTATAGTCGCTCCTGTGAGCCACTCTGTACGCCAAACGCATTATTTCCACAAACGATGAGAAGTCGGCACGATTTTCCTCCCTTGATGAGAGCAACTTCAAAGCCTGCAGGTAACTGCCGTTGGCAATATGGGCATAATCGGTTGCCAACGCCACCTCCACGCCTTTCTTCTGAACCAAAGCCTCTGCTATTTCCTGCTCTTGCAACCGAGGCACTTTGATCTGCTGTGTACGGGAAAGAATGGTCGGCAGGAGAGCATCCGGTTCTTCGCTGACAAGCAGGAACAGAGTTTGTTCAGGGGGTTCTTCCAACAGTTTGAGCAACTTATTGGCACACACCGGGTGCATTTTCTCGGGTAACCATATAATCATCACCTTGTAACCACCCGTATAGGCTTTCAGGCTCAACTTCCTCATTATCTCCCCACTCTCTGCGGCATATATGATGCACTGCTTTGTTTCCGCCCCGATAGCCGCATACCAATCGGCACTATCAAAATAGCCGCACGACAGCACCATATTCCGAAACTTATCAATGAAGTCATCACATACCGAGTCTCTGCCACTGTCGGCCTTGAATATAGGAAATACAAAGTGCAGGTCGGGATGTTCCAAACGCTGGAACTGTCTGCACGTAGGACACTCCCCGCATGAATCTTCATCGGTTCTATGCGGACAAGCAATATACTGTGCGTATGCAATAGCCAGTTGCAGTTTTCCGACCCCTGAAGGTCCCCACAGCAACTGGGCATGCGGAATACGCCCCTCCCGCACCGACCGGCGCAGACGTGACTTCACATCTTCCTGCCCTATAATGTCCTTGAACTGCATAATTCCGATAGCCGCTTTAGCCTGCAAATATACACAAATCCTACGAGAGTGCAAAATGCACCCCATTGCATACCTATGATAACACGGCCTACATACTCCGAATTCACTTCCACAGACGGATATGGTTATTTAAGGAAAAAGACGTAACTTTGCGCCGTTTTTCCGCAGCATATAATACTGAGGGAAGCAGTTATACAATTTATGCTGATATGCAAATCATTACAACAAAGAAGGGACTTGCAGAAGTTTCCGCCGCCAGCCGGGCTGCAAACAAGTCAATCGGTTTGGTACCGACCATGGGAGCATTGCATGCCGGACATGCTTCCTTAATCCGCCGTTCCGTTGAGGAGAACGACACCACATTTGTATCTGTCTTCGTTAATCCGACACAATTCAACAACAAGGAGGATCTCCTTCATTATCCCCGTACTATGGAACGGGACAGCGAATTACTGCGCAGCCTTCATGTTGACTATCTATTCGCACCGGCTCCTGAAGAAATGTACACCCCAGAAGAACTGAACTCCACTTTCCAGTTCGATTTCGCAGGATTGGACAAAGTGATGGAGGGAAAAATGCGTCCCGGACATTTCAACGGTGTTGTACAGATAGTATCCCGTCTTTTCGACTTGGTGAAGCCGACACGTGCTTACTTCGGAGAGAAAGATTTCCAGCAACTCGCCATCATCCGTCATCTGGTGAAACAAATGCACTATGACATAGAGATTGTCGGTTGCCCTATTGTACGCGAGGAGTCGGGATTAGCATTGTCCAGCCGCAACGAGAGATTGTCGGAAGCAGAAAAAGCGACAGCCGTCAGCATCTCAAAAATTCTCTTTGCAAGCAAGGAACTCACCCGTAATCATAGTGTCAAAGAGGTGGAAGATTGGGTAATTTCCCATATCAACGCCATTGAAGGGCTGACTGTTGAATACTATGAAATCGTTGACGAGGACACACTACAGCCTGCCAGAGACTTCTCCCATGCTGTCGGTTGTGTGACCGTGTACTGCGGTCAGGTCAGACTAATTGACAACATACACTATTGATAGCAGTGAAGATTGTTATCGACAAATATATCCCTTTCTTGCAAGAAAGTCTTTCGGGTTACGATGTAACGGCTCTTTCTCCTGAAGATATCAATGCCACTACCGTCCGTGATGCAGACGCTTTGATAGTCAGGACACGTACATTGGTTGGCAGGCAGTTACTGGAGCATTCACGTGTTCAGTTTGTTGCTACCGCCACCATCGGAACAGACCATCTTGATACGACTTACCTGGACGGAGCAGGCATCAAATGGTATTCCTCACCAGGTTGCAATGCCCAAGCCGTCTGCGACTACACCGAAGAGGCACTTGACGAGTGGCTGCCCACTACAGGCAAGACATCGCCCACCATCGGCATCATAGGGGTCGGGCACGTAGGAAGTCTTGTAAAGGAAATGGCTCGGCGCAAAGGATTGCGCATTTTGCTCAATGATCCACCCAAGGGATTGAGTACCCCCTTGCGAACTATTGCCAAACAGGCCGACATCATTACATTCCACACTCCCCTCCAAGACGACACATTCCACTTAGGAAATGAAGAGTTCTTTTCTTTATGCCGCCCCGGTACACTTATCATCAATGCCGCCCGAGGAGGGATCGTTGACGAGAAGGCTCTCCTGCGTTCTCATCTTCCCTACATCATTGACACATGGGAGGGCGAGCCGCAACTTGACATGGAAGTGCTGCATAACGCTTTCCGCGCTTCGTTCCATATAGCAGGATATTCCCTGCAAGGGAAAATCAATGCCACGCAGCAATGCCTGGATGCCTTGTCGGAGTATTTCGGCACGCCGCCTTTGGCAGTCGATGAAAAAGCAGTATCTTTGCAACAAGGTTCGGGCGACACCCGCCCCTGCTGGCTGGAGCGGATAAGCACGGAACTGAAACAGTATCCCGACCAATTTGAACAATTACGTAAACAATACAAACTGAGATAATGGCAAATTTCCAAAAACTTACCCCTCGAGCCGTCGATTACTCCAGGTGGTACAATGAATTAGTAGTAAAAGCAGACTTGGCGGAACAGTCAGCCGTGAGAGGCTGTATGGTAATCAAGCCTTACGGCTACGCTATATGGGAGCGCATACAGGCAGCCATGGACAGCCGTTTCAAAGAGAACGGTGTGCAGAATGCCTATTTTCCTCTTCTTATTCCCAAATCGTTTTTCAGCCGTGAGGCGGAACACGTAGAAGGGTTTGCCAAAGAGTGTGCTGTGGTGACCCACCACCGTTTGATGAACGATCCGAACGGAAGGGGCGTGGTGGTTGACCCGAATGCCAAGTTGGAAGAAGAACTCATCATCCGTCCCACCTCGGAAACCATTATCTGGTCCACGTACAAGAATTGGATTTCCAGTTACCGCGACCTCCCTATCCTCTGCAACCAATGGTGCAATGTGATGCGTTGGGAAATGCGCACCCGTTTGTTTCTCCGTACAGCAGAGTTCCTGTGGCAAGAAGGACACACGGCACACACCACAGCGGAAGAAGCAGATGCCTTTGCACACAAGATGCTGGATGTTTATGTGGACGTAGCCGAGAATGTACTGGCACTGCCTGTCGTGAAAGGAATCAAATCACCCAACGAGCGTTTTGCGGGTGCCGTGGAGACTTACTGCATGGAGGCGATGATGCAGGACGGCAAGGCTCTGCAAGCCGGTACGAGCCACTTCTTAGGGCAGAACTTTGCAAAATCCTTCGATGTACAGTTCCTCAACAAGGAGAACAAATACGAATATGCATGGGCTACTTCTTTCGGTACTTCCACCCGTCTGATGGGTGCTCTTATCATGACCCACTCCGATGATAACGGTTTGGTACTTCCGCCGCATCTGGCACCTATCCAGGTGGTCATTGTCCCCATCTTCAAGACGCAAGAGCAATTGGACGCTATCCTGGCGAAAGTTAATCCTATTGCCGACAACCTCAAGCGTTCGGGCGTCCGTGTGAAAGTGGACTCCAACGACAAAGCCACTCCCGGCTTCAAGTTTGCGGACTATGAACTGAAGGGCGTACCCGTCCGTTTGGCCATAGGCAGTCGTGATTTGGAGAATGGCACGGTGGAGATAGCCCGTCGTGACACGCTGACCAAAGAGACTATATCTATCGAAAACATTGAGACTACCATACAGAACCTGTTGGAAGAGATTCAGAACAACATCTTCCAGAAGGCATTGGACTTCCGCATTGCGAACACACGTGAGGTGGATACCTACGAAGAGTTCAAGGAAGAAATCAAGAAAGGCGGTTTTCTTCTTTGCCACTGGGACGGAACACCCGAGACCGAAGAAAAAATCAAGGCTGACACGAAGGCGACCATCCGCTGCATTCCTTTTGACGGCGACCACACGCCAGGCAAATGTATGGTAACAGGCAAACCAAGCAAGCAACGGGTGATATTCTCCATTGCTTACTAGACTGTATTGAATTTAGCAGGAGGGCTACTCTTTTTGAGAAGAGTAGCCCTTTGTTATGTCCGCCATGGAACAATTCACTATAGACTTTTGGGTTAGTCGATAGGTTTTAGCAGATTGTATTATTCTGTTTTTGATCTCTCGTTTAGGGGTCGATGAGGTCTCGTTGAGGGGTGCTTGCCATGCGACAACAGAAGCGGACTTCCATATATCTCCTTAGGGAGTACTTCAGGAACTATCATGCAGCAAGACACCAAATTCCCTGAGAGAGTGAATTTATTGCATACCACCTCCCAGTGAATTGACAAATGCTTCCAAGTCTGTTCCTACGAACCTCTGTTTCGGGTTTTGTATAATCGCTATATCAGTCGCCGTATCACCCTCAGATCGTGCGTATGTTCGCCTGTCTCCGCCGAAATGATGCCCACAGAATCGATACGTTCCACCTTTACTCTTCCAGAAGCATGGATTATATATTCCGGACTGAGAAGAATGCCGACATGGGATATATTGGTAGCGGCAGCGTCCCGACTCTGGTGGTCAAAGAATGCCAAATCTCCGCACTTTGCCTCCTGCAGGAAAGGGACATCTTTGCCACACGACACCTGCTGGCGCGCATTGCGGGGAAGACGTTGCCCAAAGAAACTCATTACGACAGAGGAGAAACCGGAACAATCCATCCCCAAGGCATTCTTTCCGCCCCACAGGTACGGCACATTGATAAAAAAACGGGTAACCTGCTTGAAACTATCTTCCGTCAGTTCTATCGGACGGCTGACCATAGCGGGATCTATTCTGAAGCTGACTCCGAGCAAACGAAACTCTCCGTCGGAGTAATTCGGGAGACGAGTTCCTGCCGTAAGCGGAATGGTCTGTCCATTATTCTCACTGACAGCAAACGCCACCGGCATGAAGACCAACGTTTCAAAATCGCTCTTCAAATACTCCTCCGTTTCCTGTTCAGTCAGAGGACTAATCATCTTGAAATCCACCCAACCCTCTTCTCCATCAGCATCGTTGCGGATATATTTCCAACGCGGGATCTCCTGCAACACTTCGCAGGTCTCTGCAAACAGGAGTTGCGTAAGTTGTTCCGATTCCTCCGAAGGCTCCCGACGAACCGGAACAACACTATGTAGAACAACGGCTTTCATTTACCAGATGCTGACACGCTTTTCAGGAGCGAGGTAAAGGGGCGATGCTTCCGTTACGTTCCATGCATCGTACCATGCCCCAATGTGCGGAAGGGCACCATTGACACGCCACCGTCCCAGAGAGTGAGGGTCGGATTTGGTGCGTTGCAGGATCTCCTCCGGACGTATATTTCCTGCCCATACATTGGCATAGGCAAGGAAGAACCGCTGTTCGGGCGTGAATCCGTCACGTTCTGCCAGCGGGCAGGTTTGCATGGCCTTCTGCAATGCCTGAAATGATATTTGCAGGCCGCCATGGTCTGCGATGTTCTCACCAAGCGTGAAATAACCGTTTGCATGGACACCCGGTGCGACCTCAATAGAGTTGAAGTATTCAGCCATCACCTTGGTACGTTCTTCAAAGTTCTTACGATCATCTTCCGTCCACCAGTTTGCCAAGTTACCATCTTTATCAAACTGACTTCCTTGGTCGTCGAACCCATGCGTCATCTCATGACCAATAACGACACCGATAGCCCCATAGTTGAATGCATCGTCGGCATTCATATCGAAGAAAGGATACTGAAGTATTCCGGCCGGGAAGCAGATCTCGTTGGTTGATGGATTGTAGTAAGCATTCACCGTCTGGGGAGTCATATACCACTTGTCGCGGTCAACAGGTTGGTTCAAGAAACTGAGGCTATAATCCTGCTCGAACTTAGCCGCTTTCTGCAGGTTGGCATAGTAAGACAATTTGTTATCAATATCCAGCGCCGAATAGTCGCGCCACTTGTCGGGATAGCCCACTTTCACATAGAACGCTGCAAGTTTTTCTTGCGCTTTCAACTTAGTCTCCCCACTCATCCAAGTGAGATTGTTGATACGCTCTGAGAAAGCCGATTGCAGATTCGACACCAACTTGAGCATGCGCTCTTTTGCTTCGGGCGGGAAATACTTCTGCACATACATCTGCCCCACAGCCTCACCCAATGTGCCATTGACAATACTTACGGCACGTTTCCACAGGGGGCTCGGTTCTTCGCGACCAGAAAGAATCTTTCCGTAGAAAGCAAAGTTTTCGTTGTAGATTTCATCATTAAGATAAGACGCTGCGCCGTCAATGGTTTGCCAAACGAACAGAGTTTTGAGATCTTCCAGTGGTTCTTCCGCCAACATTTTGCCGGCTTCCTGCAGATGTTCTATCTGCCCGACAGACAGGCTGTCGGTTGCAATTCCCAACGCAGAGAAGAAGGCATCCCAATCAACCTGCGGCACCAATGCCTTCAGGTCGGCAACACTCATCTTATTGTAGTTGGCTTGCGGGTCACGCAACTCGACATTGTTTTTGGCAGCACCCGCCAAGCGGGTTTCCAGACGCAGAACCGTAGCCGCACGTTCTTCGGAATCGGCATAGCCAAACAAGGTGAACATCTTGGCGATATGCTTACGATATTCGTCACGAACCATCGTGGTATGCTCATCGGCATCGAAGTAATATTCCTTTTCTCCCAAAGCAAATCCTGCTTGATAGGTTTTTAGGATATTCATTGAACTATTCATCTCGTCGGCATCGACATACATTGCCCACAAGGCGTACTCCATGCTGTTTCCCAATGCTGCGGAGAGTTCGGCACGATCGCTGATAGCGGCAATCGCATCCAAAGAAGCACGAAGAGGCAGAATTCCCTCCTCGTTACGACGTGCAGTATCCAATGCGAGGTTGTAGAGATCTCCTATTTTTTGTTCTATTGAGCCGTGAATGTGTTGTTTGGCTGCAATTTCCGAGATCAAACCGTTCAGTTGTTCTCGGTTGTTTTCCGCCAACTTATCAAATGATCCAAAGCGGCTGTACTCCGCCGTAAGAGGATTTTTTTCCATCCATCCACCGCAAGCATACTGATAGAAATCGTTTTGCGCCACAACGGTAGTATCCAGGTTGGTCAAATCGAGTCCAATCGTCTGTTGTTTTTTACATCCTATTGACATAAGCACTAATGCAATTAAAATACTAAATTTCGTCTTCATATACACTTATTTTACTTTGACTGTAATTATCACTTGTTCTTGTTCCTGTCAAAAGAGCGAGAGTTGTTCCTCCTCATCAACGGGCAACGAACTTTCGGGGACGGAAGCGTTGATTTCCATCTCAATCTCATCGGCGGCAGAAGTTTCGGGCGATGTGTCCGCATCGTCACTTTCAGAAGACGAGACGGCGGCAATTTTTTCTTTCACAGGGGTGATGTCTTCCACGGAAGCGACGGGATATGTGGTGATGCGTTTTCCTTTTGCCCGTGCGCTCTTTATTCCGATAAAGTCCTCCATAGCCACCGTCAAGTCCGGGCGGTTGCCGTCCTCGAAATGCACGAGGAACGTGGCATCGGCGGCATCGGACAGCACTATAATCTTGGAGTCCTTGTTTTCGCCTACAAAATTTTGCGGCTTGGCAGCGGCATCCAATGTAAACCGTTTGCCATAATAGTAATGCTGCTCGGCATCCCACAGAACGAGTGACCAGACCTTCTCTGCGTCATATTTTTCGATGCGGAGGATGTTATCTTCGAAATGGGCGGTCAGATCGAAAGAGGTGGTGTAATAATCGCCTGATGCGGTTATTACGAGTACTTGGTCTTCGCTTTGGAACTCTCCCAGATAGAGTCCCTGCTTGTCATAGTTGATACGAAGGACATCCCTGTCGAACCAGACCTGTCGTCCGCCCAAGGTACTGCCTCCACGCTGTTTGAGCGTGATCTTCTGAATCTCATACTTAGTGAGCAGGTTGCCGCGGCTGGCCCGTCCGCGCACCGCCAATTCGCTCAAATCTTTGAGTACTTCAATTTTCTTCAGATGGAGGGCTGGCTTGAGTTGTACCCTTATTACTTCCGCCTCGCCATTAGGATTGGCGGTGAAGTAAATCACCTTTGAGCCAGGAGTCCCCATTGTCAGGTCGTATTCCTTATCGCGTACCAGTCCCGTAGCCGCAAAGCGTTTCATATAATATGCTCCCGACTTGCCGTCGCGATAGACAACATTGTAAATTGTCCGTTCGTCCTGTTTTCGGAATACGGCAATGTGCAGAATGTTGGTACCGACAAAAACCTTATCCGCCACCTTGATGACTTTGTATTTACCATCTTTGTAGAAGATGATGAGGTCATCTATATTGGAGCATGGACACAAGTATTCATCGTGTTTGAGCGAGGTGCCGACGAAACCGTCCTGCCGGTTGATATAGAGTTTTTCGTTTGCTTCCACCACTGCCGTGATGTTGATATTGGCAAAGTTCCGTACCTCCGTACGGCGCGGATGGTTGGCTCCGTACTTCTGTTTAAGCAATTGGAACCATGAGATGGTGTAGTCGGTGAGATGCGTAAGGTTGTATTCCGTCTCCTTGATTTTTTGCGCCAGTTCTTTCATCAGTTCATCCGCTTTTTTCACTTCAAAGCGAATGATGCGGATCATCCGAATTTCCAGTAACTTCTCAATGTCCTCGCGCCGTACTTCGCGCAGGAGTTTCGGTTTCCAAGGTGCAAGCGCTTTATCCACGAAAGCGACAGCCTTGTCTTTGGAGGCTGCTTTCTCGTAGCCTTCCTCCTTATAGATTCCGTTCTCAATGAAGATTTTCTCCAGAGATGTGTAGAAGTACTGCTCCTCCAACTCATGTTTGGCAATTTCCAATTCCCACCGAAGCAAGGCTTGAGTGTTGTCCACAGACTTTTTGAGCAAGGTGCTTACATTCGTGAAGACAGGCTTTTTGCCTTCTATGACACAGCAATTCGGTGAGATACTAACCTCACAATCGGTGAAAGCATAGAGCGCATCTATGGTCTTATCGGAGGAACTACCGGGTTGCAGTTGTACCACGATTTCGGCATTTTCCGCCGTTGCGTCGTCCACTTTGCGAACTTTGATTTTCCCTTTCTGGTTTGCACGGAGGATTGTTTCTATAATACCCGTGGAGGTGGTTCCGTAAGGTATCTCCGTAATGACAAGCGTCTTATTGTCGGCAGAGCGTGTAATCCGAGAGCGTATCTTTATGACGCCTCCTCTTTCTCCGTCGTTATAACGGCTGACATCAATCGTCCCTCCCGTCGGGAAATCGGGGAAGAGACTGAAAGGTTCGTTGTGAAGATATGCCAATGCGGCATCGCACAACTCGTTGAAGTTGTGCGGAAGAATTTTGGAGTTTAGCCCGACAGCAATACCTTCGACCCCTTGCGCCAACAGCAAAGGGAATTTGACGGGGAGCGTAATCGGCTCTTTTTTCCGTCCGTCATAGGACAGCATCCAATGCGTTGTCTTGGGATTGAAGACTGTCTCCAGTGCGAATTTACTCAGCCTTGCCTCAATGTAACGCGGAGCAGCGGCACCATCCCCCGTCAGGATATTTCCCCAGTTACCCTGACAATCAATCAGCAGGTTCTTCTGCCCCAGTTGCACCAGGGCATCTCCGATAGACTGGTCGCCGTGCGGGTGGTACTGCATGGTTTGTCCGACGATGTTTGCCACCTTGTTGTAGCGTCCGTCGTCCACACACTTCATAGCATGAAGAATACGGCGTTGCACGGGTTTCAACCCATCGCAGATATTAGGGACGGCACGCTCCAAGATAACATACGAGGCATAGTCCAAGAACCAATCCCGATACATTCCCGTGAGGTGGTACTTGATGCTATCGTTAAAGTGTCCGGAAGAGATGCTTGTGCTGTTTGCGCCATCGCCATTCTCCACAGCGACGGAATCCACGTCTTCGACAGAAGCAGACTCTACGGCATTATCCTCCTGCGACTCCATAGAAGAGAAAGCATTATCGGTATCCTGTTCAGAATTATCGGTATTGACTGTATGTATTTCGTCCTGACTCATGAAGATGCTGTTACCTTATGGTTTGTATCTATCCCCCGCCACCGACCATAGCCACAAAACGTGGCATAGGTTCAGCAGAACCGCTATTCAATAAATTTATTGATCACGATATAACTTATCAAACCTACCACTTCGAGGGCAAGACTTGCGATAAGGAGTCCGTTGGATTGCGTAAAAAAGTAGTAGTACGCCAAACACAAGACACCGCAAAGCACCAAGATTGCGCCCAAGTATTTGAGAAATGTTTTCATTGCAGTATGATTTTTATATTACACATTCTTTTATTTGTCAGAGTTTCTCCCCGAAAGCCAAATCACCTGCATCTCCCAATCCGGGGACGATGTAGGCATGTTCGTTGAGTATAGGATCAACCGCCGCTGTATAGAGAACGGTTTCCTGCGGCATCACCTTGTCCAAAAAGCGGATGGCGTGTTCCGTAGCAATCACGGAAGCGAGGAACACCTTGGCAGGTTTTCCTTTTTGCAAGAGGGTGTGATATGCCGTTTCCATAGAACTCCCGGTAGCCAGCATCGGGTCGCAGATAATCAAGGTTTTTCCCGTAAGGTCCGGCGAAGCGATATACTCGGTATGAATGGTAAACTCCGTTTCGCTGCTATACTGACGATATGCCGAGACAAAGGCATTCTCCGCATGATCAAAATAGTTCAGGAAGCCTTGGTGGAAGGGCAGTCCTGCCCGCAAGATAGTAGCCAGAACTACAGGTTCATCTACGACTGAAATCTGCATAGGAGCGAGAGGAGTGTGTATTGTCTCCTCTCTATACGCCAACTGCTTGCTGAGTTCATAGGCGGTCAGTTCCCCGATTCGTTCGATATTGCGACGAAAGCGCATTGAATCTCCTTGGATATCTTTACTACGCAGTTCTTTCAAGAATTGATTAAGCAGCGATTTGTCCGCTGAGAGGTTGATAGTTTTCATAGTTTGTATCTTTAATGCTTCCCTGCATTTTTGAGTATCTTCTTTTCGACAGCAATCCGGCTCTTAAGGCTCTTAGTTTGATATACGTTGGTTGTCTCCAACTGTTTGAGTTCAGATGTTTTTGTTTGAATCTCATAATTAAATTCAGCCAAGGCAATCAAATCATTCTTCAAAGTTTCCCGTTGCGTTTTCAAATCGAGAATTTTCTTGTTGCACGTATTGATGTCTTGCGTCAGACGGTTCTCACGCCGCGACAAATCCTGCAATTGCAACTGTTGGGACCGAGGGTCGAGAGTTTTATTTTTGAGAAGCACTTTCCGTTCTTTGTCAAGGGCTTTTTGGTCAGCCTTATGCAACTTCAGTTCGGACTCATACACTTTTTCCTGTGCTTTCAGTTGTTTTTCTCTTTCCTTGAGCAACTTCATTTCGGATTTATAGCGTTGGTTCTCCAATTTTATCTGCTCCGCCTCGGCATTCAACCGTTCTTTATCCGACTTGACACGGCTCTGCAACACCTCCAACTGTGTGATATACTCTTGTGTTGTTTCACATTGAAGCCGCAAAGAATCCAAATCGAAAGAAACAAGTTCCACCGAAAGAGGGGTAACATGCAACGCCATACAAAATCGGACACTCAAAAGAAATGCGAGTGTCATAAAGATTTTCGTCCGTGTCATAATATACGAAATGTGTCTTATTGGCGGCAAAGATAGGTATTTTTTTCGTTTAATGCAAGCATACGCCATAACGAAGAATTGCAGATACAGGTGTTTCGACGGTTATTGAAGTGAAATTATCCTCTTTTTCTCCCATAGAGGGGATAGATTATTTACGATTCGGTGGTTTACGATGTGCGATTTTGTCTTATTTATCCGTTGGCGGAATTAAGTTCATTCATTACTTGAAATATATGAGTCTTATGCATATACCTTTCTTTTCTTTTGCCTGACCAAAAGAAAAGAAACCAAAAAGACTCCTCCAACCCCCTCAAAGAGGGGGCTGTAAGTAACCTCTATCCATTGGTCTATTTGTGTCGGGCGTTGCCAAAAATATAAGTCACTCGAATTTCGGCGGAGACACAACTCGCTACGCTCAGACAGTATCTCCGCTTATCGAAATTCTCGCTCCATTTTTGACACCCGACACAATGCCGGAAGTTACTGACCCACAGTCACGTATCGTTTGATTTAATTCCGCCAACGAGTCTTATTTGTTTTTTACTGGTGTTCCGTTCAGGTGTGCTTCAGGGGTCGATGAGGTCTCGTCGAGGGGTCGTAGGGCTTGCCTATCTCCATGTGACTTATCAAAGAAGAGTAAACGAACCTATGAATAGATAAAAAAGCCCGCTACGCCACACATACAAATCAGGAGAATCGGATTTATCTTAGTGAGCAGCGTAAGCAAAAAGACCACGGCAAAGAGCAGATAACTCCAATAGTCGATGAAAGTGGAAGAATTCATCAGAGAGAGAGCCGCAGCGGCAATAAGACCGATAACGACAAACCGGAGATAGTAGAGAACCGTTGCGATATACGGATTATCTTTCAAGCGGAAATACAAATGGCAGAGTGTGAGCATGATAATCAGCGATGGCAGGATGATGGCGAAGGTAGCCAACGCACTTCCCCAGACGCTGTCCGTGACCGTGTAGCCGACATAGGTTGCCGCATTGATTCCGATAGGTCCCGGTGTCATCTGGCTGATAGCCACCATGTCCACGAAATCCTCCTGGGTCATCCACCCATAAGCATCTATTTCGTGCTGAATAAGACTCAATATAGCATAGCCTCCCCCGAAGCCAAACAAGCCAATCTTGAAGAATGATATGAACAACTGAAGATATACCATTTCACTTGTTATTTTGACGCTTTTCTTTCAGCCATACGTATAGTACAGAAGCGGCTATTGCCAGCATAATAATCCATACGGGAGAGATTGGCAGAAGCCACAGGATGAGTGCTGTAGCGACAGGTATAACCGCCGTTGACCATGATATCTTTGCCGATTTTGCCATCTTGTAGAGAGGAGCCGCAATAAGTGCCACCACAGCGGGACGGATTCCCTTGAAGACAGCCTCCACGGCGGGGTATTCTTTGAAACGGACAAAGACGGTAGCAATCAGAAGAATGATAGTGAATGAGGGCAAGATACTACCCAAGGTGGTGAAAACAATACCCTTCCACCCCCGAATTTTGTAGCCTATGAAAATCGCCGTATTCACAGCCATCACCCCCGGTGCCGATTGGGCGAGGGCAAGCATATTGAGAAATTCCTCCTCTTCGATCCAATGTTCTTTCTCGACCACTTCGCGCTGTATGAGAGGTATCATAGCATAGCCTCCCCCCAACGTAAATGTCCCTATTTTAAGGAATGTCCAAAAGAGTTTCCAATATAACTGAATTGTCTGCTTCATAGGAATAGGCACTTTCCTGAAAGAGAGTGCAAAGGTAGCAAGTTTTATCCAACCCTCCAACGAATTACATACCAAGATGCAGCCGGAAGCGAATTCCCCACAGGGGACTATCGGAGTCGTTCCAATGGGTAAGTCTCCACACGGAATACACTTCCGCCACCCGCAGGATATTACCTATACCGACTCCTACTTCGACATAAGGGATATTGAGACTCTGCATACCAACGGGCAAAGAGAGAACTTCATTATGCTTACGCCCCATGCCTCCATAAGCCACTTTCAACTCCAACAACTCATGCAAGCGAAGATAGCGGAAGCCAGGGATACGATTGAAAAGAATACCATTCATATCCCAACCTGCATGCAAAAGAATATACTTGTCGGCGGCATATTGCCACTGGTTCATCAGAGTGAAACGATAGGGGTCGTAGGTGTATGTCTGATTGCCATTGAAGGCTTTGAGCATAGGATAAGGGACTTTACCTCCTATTATGCCCGCCTGAACGGCATAATTCACTTCCCCCCACAGCCCAAGACTGATATGCTGCGAGACAGACAGAGCGAACTTGGCATAGACGTCATACTGCTCCATTGCCGAGGTTCGGAAACTTCCCAACTCTCCTGCCAAATAGAGGACAGGATAGCGGCTATGCACGTGAAAGCGTTTGAAATAGTAATCGACCTTACGTTCGTCCCAACCAAGGCGGAAAGTTGCCGAAAAAGAGGAATAGCGATAGAAAGACATTTGGTAATAATCCACAGAAGCAGCACCATACCCCATACGACCAAAACGGACGTCAAAGCAAGTCTCCAGATTGTCCGTCCAATCGTTTTCCGTCCAGAAATGCCACTCCCGCTGCCTGAGAGAAGTGTTGACGGCAGAAGCATTGGTATAAAGAGAATTGAAAAGAGCCGTAGTGAATCCCATGGCACGAAAACCGATATAGTTCTCACGAAGCCATTGGTCGGTATAGTCGACTTCCCCCCACACGTAATGATCATCGTAACTGCCACTGAGCGTATTGCGACGTTCGGTTGGAAGAGCAATCTGCACTTTCCCTCCACCCTTCCAAGCACGGTCACGGAATCCATAAGCCAGATAGCCACCAAGGGAAACATTCTTCCATAGTTTTTCGTTGGTTCGCAAGGGGAGTCCCAAATGCAACCCCTCGTTGCGCCGATACCGGACAATTTCGGCAATGTCGCCAATATCAATGGGTGTTCCAGTGGGGATATAGCCCGTATTTATCACCTGAGCCGCAAAGCCGGCGATACGCATCAGGGGCGTATTGCGCAGAGAGTCCATAGCCGAAGACCGCAGGCTGTCCGATATATACCCGTCTGTTTGCAGAGCCTCCGCCGGCATTACTTTCAAAGTGTCCTCCACGGAAAGATTCCGCAAGACAAGCACTGACGGGAAGATATGAGAACTATCCGATTTGACTGCAAAATCCAAAGCAAGAGAGAATGTTTCGTTCTGCAAGACATGATTTGGGGCATAAGTTTGGGAGAGTTGCAAAGAAGAAAGGTAGTTCATATTTGCCTCGCGAGGAACCGTCACATAAATGGATTGCAGTGCGCAACAAGCAGAGTCGATGACCATCTCTCCATTGAAAGCGGGCATAAAAGCATTCTTACTGCGAAAATGCAAGCAATAGAGTTTACCCTGCTCCGATTCGATACTATCTGCCAAATAGAAGTTATAGTATTGATTTCCGGAAGAGGCAAGCGGGCTGAGGAAACTCTTTCCGAAGACATCCACTGTGTTATTATAAAAATTATATGGTATTTCTTGCGGAGTAAGCAATAAAGAATAGTCGGAGGAGGTAAGCATGGCATATTGTTCTTCAGGACCGGTCAGTGGCAAAATGTTATTGCCCTGCTTTCTCCACTTTTGCTGCGAAGAATAGAGAGGAAGAATAAATGTAGAATCCAATGCAGGAATCATGCCTATTTGCAGACTCTTCCAAAGACGGCGGTGCAAGTGGCGTTGACTAATATGGCTAATATACAATCGTTTATGTTCATTGACATCGTACGCAATTTCCTTATACCTCGCCACATCATTGGTTGCACGTGCCAAACGAACCCTTTCCATAAGCGGCAAAGCAGGATTGCTTTTCGGGATAACAAAAACATCTTCCAACCGAGTATCGGCCTCCTCCAAAGCAACCGTCACGCCCACATATTGTTCGGGTTCTATAGCATAACGTTGGGTCTTATATCCGACTGCCGACACTACAAGTGTACGTTTCCGTTCCAACTGAGTACGCAACATAAAAAGCCCTTCCTGATTGCTGGTACATCCGATGTTTGTACCCCGATAATAGATATTCACATTGGGTACAGGAAGACCTGACAAGGCATCAACTACCTCCCCCACGACAATAGTCTCAGCCTTAGCACCCATTGCAAAAAGCAACAGGAAAAGAAAAGCATATAGCAAGCGGTAACAATTCAATGTTTTTGATTTGCAGGATGATACTTCAAGATGGCTTGACGCAGGTCTTGTATGTCTATATGGGTATAAATCTCAGTGGTGATGATATTCTCATGCCCAAGCAACTGCTGGATGATACGCAAGTCTGCCCCATTTTGCAACAGATGCGTAGCAAAACTATGGCGAAGTGTATGCGGAGAAATAACCTTCTGAATACCTGCCTCGGAGGCAAGTCGGCGGATAATGGTAAATATCATATTGCGTGTTAGTTGCCGTCCGTAACGATTCACAAAAGCGCAATCGCTATACTCGGGCTTGACATCCCATCTATTCCGATCCTCCAACCAAAACAAGAACTGCTTGATTGATTCCTTGGAGAGAGGTACCAAACGTTGTTTGCTTCCCTTGCCCTCCACCAGCATATATTCTTCTTTCAGATAGATGTTTGATAGTTTCAAGTTGACCAACTCAGAGACCCGTAATCCCGAACCGTAAAGCATCTCAATAATGGCACGATTGCGATGTCCTTCCTTCAGACTAAGGTCAATACAGTCGATCATCCGGTCAATCTCCTCCACAGTAAGCACATTCGGAAGACGCATCTCCAACTTAGGCAATGCCAATAAAACCGAGGGGTCGTCCTCTATACGTTTGGAATACACCAAAAACCGATAGAACGAATGCACACCTGATATGATACGCGCCTGCGAACGGACGCTCTTCACATCTTTCATCTGCTCGTAAACGAACTCCTGCAAATCATCAAACGTGGCGTCACACGGTGATTTCCTTGCCTTATCAAAGTAAGCCCTCAACTTGTCCAAATCTTGTTCGTAGGCAAGCACCGTATTCTCCGAAAGCGCTTTCTCCAACTTCAGATAGGTGTGATATGCCTTGTACAATCCCGCATCTTGTACGTTCGTCTCCGTCATTTCTCACCTCCCGTCGAAATAAGGGAGTTTCCCCTTGAAATCGGCGGCATATTTCTTTCCCGCCTCGTTCTGCAACAAAAACTCTATAAAGACACTATCCTCTTTTGAGACAACCTTGAAACTGCCTTCAGAAAACAACTCTGCACTGCTCAATGCACCATCCGTCACTTGCAAGACATACACACCGCTAATCTGACCTTCATAGTTTACTCCGGGAAGAAAAGTAAATTCATTACCCGTAGTATCTGCCACATACGTAGTCTCCACCAGAAATGTATCCTGCTTAGGCAGAAATATATCCGAGATATATAAATTTACGCCTGTACCCACCATATAGCCGGCAGAATCCAACGAAAGCCCTTTGCTGTACATATCCAACGCTACCACATTCTGTTCCACACCCTCCTCTGCATAATAAGCCCCATAGAACATCACTTGCCCTTTGTCGTAATGCGACTCCCGCTGCGCTGTAGTCGTTGTAGCGGGTTCCCTGCACTGCATAAAACACAACGACACCAGCAGCAACACACACCGAATAGTATTCTTCATGCGTCTCATAAGGTTTTATTTATTTGTTTACTCGGATACCACGCGGCAAGAAATCCCAAAAGCAATACTATTCCGAATACCAACAGAAGGTCAAGCACCTGCACCTGAACGGGATAGGCACTAATCACATAGTTTGTTCCGTCGCCCAACTTTATCAGACCTAACTCTTGCTGCAGAAGACACAAAAGCACGCCCAAAACAATGCCGATCACTGCACCAAGCAACGATATCAGCCATCCCTCATAGAGGAATATATGCCGTATTTCATCCAATGTGGCTCCCAGATTATGCAAGATCCGTGCATCCGCCTGTTTGTCTATCATCAACATGGATAACGAGCCTATTACATTAAAGCACGCGATCAACAGGATAAAAACCAGTAACAGTATTGTCAATGCACGCTCTACTTTGAAAATATGGAAGAAATCCTCTTGCTGCTCATACCGGTCAAGCACCCTGTACGAACCTCCCAAAATCTCACTTATCTCCCGCTTGGCAGCACGAACCGGAGTCCCTTCCGTCAACTTAAGTTCAACGGCCGAAACTTCATGCTCACCGTACTCAAACAATTCCCTTGCAAGCGGCAAAGATACTATCATCACATTGTCGTCATACTTCGTCTGATTTACAGAGAACACGCCTGCAATAAACGCCCCTGTCCGGTTCAAACTCTTGTCAGGACGTAGCAAGTTTATTTTCCCTGTCCGTTTGGGCGCATAAATCTTAAGCCCCGATACGAAATGGGCATTCGCACCCAATTGCGCTGCCAATCCTCTGCCCAACACACACCGTTCGAAACTGCGGGTACGGTTTATACCATCGTCATAGTAATCGCAAACAGAGAAGTAGCCATCCGTTATTATGGAATCAATATCGGTAAGTTGCTGAAAATTATCATCCACGCCCTTCAATTGCACAGGCAATTGTTTCTGCGAGAAATCAACCAATGCAGTCTCCTCTATTGTTTCGCCGAATACTTCTACAAAGGGTAATTCTTTCACCCTCGCAAAGTCCCCGGTATCAGTCTGAAACGTCTTACCCGCTTTCGGAACTATTCTCAGTTCTGCATCAAAAGCAGAGAACATCTGTTCCACCAAACTGCCGAAGCCATTCATCACCGACAATACGCACACCAAAGCCGCAGATACCACACAGACACCTGCCGTGCTGATACCAGATATGATATTAATGGCATTATGCCGCTTCTTGGCAAACAAATATCTCCATGCTATGCGCAGAGAAATTGACATGTTGTTATTGCTTCAACAAATCATCTATATGCGACATCTTATCTATAGTTTCGTCCACATGAAACGATAGTTCCGGAATAATACGCAACTGATGCCGCTCCAAATTGCCCATTTCTCCACGAATCTGACGCCTGTCTTCCTCTATCTGTTTCATCACGTCGCCCTGCAACCGAGAAGGAAATATACTCAAATACACATGAGCGACACTCAAGTCCGAGGAAATCCTCACTTCACTCACTGAAATCAATACACCCTTGAACTTATGGGCATACCTGAGAAATATATCGCCCAAATCCTTTTGCAACAAACGTGCTATCTTCTGCTGACGAGTTGTTTCCATAGTTTTTACATATTATTATCAAGCAAAACAAGGGAAAGGAGATTGCTCTCTTTTCCCATTCTTTCAAAAAAGATACACAAAGGGAGGTCTCAAGCACTCTCCTTCGCCTCGCCCCCTCTTGGCTGTTTAATACTTATGACGTCCTTCGTCTGCCACGGTCAGTTTGGCACGACCCTTTGCACGGCGAGCAGCCAATACGCGGCGACCGTTTGCTGTCGCCATTCTCTCACGGAAACCGTGTTTGTTACGTCTCTTACGTTGTGACGGTTGAAATGTTCTTTTCATAATCTATTCCTTTCCTCTTCTCTCGAAGAGATTATTTCTTAATATGTTACTATTATCCAAAGAATGGGCTGCAAAGGTACATCTTTTTTTTTGCCCGTGCAAGACCTGCACCGAAAACATATCTTCCGAATTGCAAATAACCATCCGCCATTCACCTATCCAACTGTTTTATAATAAGTTGGAATAGTTAATTTCCCACCTTCTCATATTTTGCAATCATCTTATTGCAAACTTGGCAAATCAACAACCCGCAAAAATAATGCAACCTGCTTCCTGCTGCTTGGAAGGCTCCATATAAGTTGCTCTGTAGTAGCCTACCTTGACGACCCCTCAACGACCCCTGAAGCACCCCTGAACGGAACATCCACAAAATTTCAATAAAACAACAAAGAGAATTATCTGTCTTTAAGTACGTTGAAACGCTTGGAATACATGAAGAACTTGCGGGCGAGGAAATTCCACGCAAAGACGATGACGGTCATAATCAATTTGGAAACAAGGTAATGGACACCCACTTTCTCCGTAAAGAACCATATACCTAATTCCAAAAATATCAGCCCGATACCGCCGATTAGGAATACCATGGCAATCTCGCCTGCACGTGACTTGGGTTCGCCACGGAAGACGAGGAACTTGGAAATGGCATAGTTGGTCAGCGTACCGAGAACGAAACCTATGACCGCGGCTACCAGATAGGGAATGCCGATGACATACGATGCCAAGAAATAACTGCCGTAATCCACGGCAAATGCCCCTACTGCCACAAAGCAGTAGCGGAACCATTGGAGCCAGATATTGTCGGTATCCTTGCGAAACAGGATATCTATCCATTTTTGCAAACTCATACACACTCAGTATTACTCAGATAACTGCAACTCCATTGCAGCACGCACTTTGTCAAAAGCCAATAAATAGGTACCGGTATTGTCGTAGTGGGCAAGAACACGGGGGAAGAACTGCGGGTACTGCTGAATGGCAGGAATAAGATAACGGTAGGTGGAACTATAGCCAAGGGCGTCCACAAGCACCAAATCGACGTTCTTCTTTACCAAGTCGGCTATCAGCACACGTGCATCGTCGGTATAGAGATAGTTCACGCCCGGACGCTCGGCATACATATAGAGCATTTGGGGCTTGCGGGAGCAGACAACCGTGCCTGCGGGGGTATTTTTCTTGAGCAACTTGCCAATAGAGAAGAACTGCTGGTAGTTGACGGGGTATTTCTGCTGCGCAAGTTGGTGCTCCTCCTGCAAACCCGCCTTGGAGAAAAAGAGCAAGAGCAGCAGAAAATAGGCAGGAAGCCTCTTTTCTTTCCATTTGCACTGCAAAAGCCACGTAAGAATAGCCCACAGTCCGATAAGCAGAAAAGCCGTAAGAAAAGGCAAAACAGAGGTTATATAGCGGTTGCCGCTCGGAGTACTAAAAATAGAGATGACACCGAGTGTGGCAGCGATATAGCCAATAGCGAACCAGCGTTGCTTACCGAGACGCCATGCACCGAGGAGCATCACCGCCAAGAGTACGGCACCGAGGAGGTAGATATACCACGTGTAAACAGGCTCATCGCAATTCAATTTGGCAAAGGGGAGAATAGTACTCGGGAAAGCCTGGAAGATGAGCATACGAAGCGTATCGAAGAAGCGTGAAACCACCTCACCGAAGCCGAGAGAACCCATCTCGGGTCGCCATGGATTAGCCACCATAATTGAGTCGAGATAGCGATTGCCGTTCAAGCCCAAAGCACGGTTGCGGAGCATCCACGGCAGGCATCCGATGGCAAAACCGACGAGTGTAGCGGGCAGTGCCGCCCAACGGCGGCGCACCAACAAAACCAAGGCAACCGCCGCCACAAGGGCTACGCCCTGGGTACGGATATGGTAGGTAAAGACCAGTGCCACAAGCATGACATAGAACCAAGGCGATGTGAGTTCGCTCCACCACTTTTCTTCCTTTTTGCTCATCTGAATGAGCGCAAAGAAGACAAGCATACTCATAAAGAGGAAACTTGATTCGGACATCATCATCGTGGAGAAATGGAGCAGGCGCGGGCAGAAGAGTCCCGCTATGGAGGCTGTGAAGGCCATATCCATAGGCAATGAGAGTGCCAACAGGGCAAAATAGAGCAGGAGGATGCTCGCCAGAACAAAGACCTCGTTGAGCCATTTCTGCGCCACAATGCTGTCCATGATAGCACGCAGCGGGGTCATCAGAAGGGGATAGCCGGGCGGAAAGGTAGAAGTGGCGGGACTGCCCGGTGAGGACAAGTCGCAATAGCCGTTGCCCTCCGCAAGTGAGGTGGCATAGATATAGTAGTTGAAGTTATCGCCGTTGAGGTCTGGTTTGCTATTGAACGTATAGAGTACGACACACAACCACGCTACGACAATGGTCAGCGGGAAGACGATATAACGGAAGATATTACTTTTGCTCATGATATTCTTTTTCAGTGTTAACATTCCAGATATTGGTTTTGTCCGCCACGCCATTGCGGATATTGCGCACGCACTCAATAGCGGTCATCATAGAGTGGTCCATATTGTTGTAGCGGTGCTGTCCGTTGCGCCCGAGGCAGTAGAGGTTCGGGATAGTGTCGAGGAACGCCTTGACGGTATCCAACTGATAATAAGAGCCATAGTAGGCGGGGTAGGCTTTCTTGATGCGCACATGGCAAGCATCGAGGACATCCTCACGGTTGATGATGTCTATTTTGACGAGTTCATCGATAGCCATATTGATAAAATCCTCTTTGGGCATATTCCAAAAGGTGTCGCCCTCGGTGCAGAAATACTCGAGACCAATCCACATGGTGTGTTCGTAGTCGTTGACAAGATAGGGCGACCAGTTGTTGAACACCTGCAGGCGCCCGATATGCACATCGCGTTCCTGAATGTAAATCCACGTATCGGGGACACGATGTTCGAAAGTAGGGATATGCGTTTGGTTCTTGATGCGCATCTGTTTGACACACAGACCTACCGTGATGAAATCGCGGTAGGGCAGACGGGAGGCGATGTCCGAAACGGGTTGCGGCACCTCGATACCGCGGAGGGCGGGAACGAGATCTTTGATCGGCATGGTGGAAAGGAAATAATCGCAGGGGAAAGTCTGCTCCTGTCCGTCCGCCGTACGGGCAACGACGGACACTACCCTACCCTGCTCCATATTCACGCCAATGACCTCGTGCTGCATGTGTATCTCTCCGCCGAGTTGGCGGATGTCGTCTGCCACGGTTTCCCAGAGTTGCCCCGGACCATATTTCGGGTAGATAAACTGCTCGATGAGTGATGTCTCGACATGCTTGCTATGCAGCCCGAGAGCACGGCGGAACATATCTTTCAGCACAGACCTGATACTCAAACCTTTGACACGCTGGCTACCCCAGTCGGCACCCAACTTGGAGGGGTGTACGCTCCATACTTTCTCAGTGTATCCCTCGAAGAACATCTCGTAGAGCGGTCGCCCGAAGCGGTTGATATAGAAGTTCTCCAATGATGTTTCGGGCAACTTATGCACGCACGACCAGATGTATCCGAAGCCCGCACGCATTGTGTTGGCGAAACCCATATTAAAGAAGGTCTCCTTCTTCATGGAGATGGGGTAATCAAAGAACTTGCGCAGGAAGAAGATACGGCTGACGCGGTTGCGTAGGAGCATGACGCGGTCGGTACGCTCCGGGTCGGGGCCATCCGGGGAAAGTTGTTTGTCGGCAGTATGGAGCAGGAGGTCGTCTTTGGATGGCGCACCCTGTGTGGGCATCACGCTTTGCCACCAGTTCATAATTTCTTCGCTCTTAGAGAAGAAGCGATGCCCGCCGATGTCCATGCGGTTGCCTTTGTACTGCACAGTCTGCGAGATACCGCCGATGGCATCGGTGGACTCGAGGATGACGGGGTGGATGTCGGTATTTTTCAACAGTTCGTAAGCGGCAGTGAGTCCCGCAGGACCTGCACCCGCTATGACAGCGATTTTGTGTTTGTTGGTATTGGTCGTCTCCATTATGATATAGTACTTATGCTTCTGCAAAGTTACGCATTTTTTTTGCTTGCGCAAACACACCTGTAAACGCAACAAGAGCCACCCGACAATCTTATCGGATGACTCTTGTAAATAGACCTTCTACTGCCCCTATGGGCAATCGGAGAATTACAATTGCGGACCGGCAGCAACGAGTGCTTTACCTGCCTCGTTAGTCTCGTACTTAACAAAGTTCTTGATGAAACGACCAGCCAAATCCTTAGCCTTAACATCCCACTCAGCAGCATCTTTGTAGGTGTCGCGAGGATCGAGGATAGCAGGATCTACGCCCGGCAGAGCGGTCGGAACTTCGAAGTTGAAATACGGGATTTTCTTGGTCGGCGCATTCAGGATGTCGCCACCGAGGATAGCGTCGATGATGCCACGTGTATCGCGGATGGAGATACGTTTGCCCGTACCGTTCCAGCCGGTGTTGACGAGGTATGCTTTCGCACCGGATTTCTCCATTTTCTTAACCAGTTCCTCTGCGTATTTGGTCGGGTGGAGTTCGAGGAACGCCTGTCCGAAACAAGCCGAGAAAGTAGGAGTAGGCTCGGTGATACCGCGCTCGGTACCTGCCAGTTTGGCTGTGAAGCCGCTCAGGAAGTAGTACTTGGTCTGCTCGGGAGTCAGGATGGATACAGGCGGCAGTACGCCGAATGCATCAGCCGACAGGAAGATAACGTTCTTGGCTGCAGGACCTGCAGAAATCGGTTTAACGATATTGTTGATGTGATAGATAGGATACGAAACACGGGTGTTCTCGGTAACGCTCTTGTCTGCGAAATCAATCTTGCCGTTGGCGTCAACGGTAACGTTCTCGAGAAGGGCATCGCGGCGGATTGCGTTGTAGATGTCCGGCTCGCTCTCCTTGTCAAGGTTGATAACCTTGGCATAGCAACCGCCTTCGAGGTTGAATACGCCCTTGTCGTCCCATCCGTGCTCGTCGTCGCCGATAAGCAGACGTTTCGGGTCGGTCGAAAGGGTGGTCTTACCCGTACCCGACAGACCGAAGAAGATAGCGGTGTTCTTGCCATCCATATCGGTATTGGCCGAGCAGTGCATCGAAGCGATACCCTTCAAGGGCAGGTAGTAGTTCTGCATCGAGAACATACCTTTCTTCATCTCGCCGCCGTACCAGGTGTTGATGATTACCTGCTCGTGGCTGGTGGTGTTGAAAGCCACGCAGGTCTCGCTGTTCAGACCGAGTTCTTTGTAATTCTCCACTTTAGCCTTCGATGCGTTGTAAATCACAAAGTTAGGCTCAAAGTTCTCCAACTCTTCTGCAGTCGGACGGATAAACATATTGGTAACGAAGTGTGCCTGCCATGCTACCTCTACGATGAAGCGGACAGCCAGACGGGTCTCTTTGTTGGCACCGCAGAATGCATCTACAACGAACAAACGTTTGTTGCTCAACTCTTTCTGTGCCAAAGCCTTTACTTCGCCCCAAACTTTCTCCGACATCGGGTGGTTGTCGTTCTTGTAAGCGTCGCTTGTCCACCAAACGTT
>DLLF01000015.1 GCA_002477945.1 Bacteroidales bacterium UBA7569 | reverse complement strand
ATGGAAGTGAGACCGGTGCAACCATAGAAAACCATATCTCCTATACTTGTTACACTATGAGGGATAGTGACAGAGGTAAGACCCGTGCAATTTCTGAAAGCCGCCCATTCAATATCTGTTACACTATTGGGAATAGTAATAGATTTTATACTCATACCGTTACAAAGGCCATCAGGGATTATCTCGACTTTATCACCAAGTGAAAAAGACGTTATTTGAGAAGCCCAATCGTAATTATAATCATCATCATAACAATGAAAAGGACTACCATTCGTTTCACATGCTATTGCGTTCCAAACGACAGAAGTGATATTTGTATATGCCAAAGCAGACGTTCCCACTCTTGTAACATTCTCAGGGATTGTGATTGAGGTTATGGGGCAAAAGAAGAATGCCCGCTCACCGATACTTGTTACACTTTCAGGAATTATGATGTCACCCGTTGCAGCAGCACTGCACCCCAACAAGTTGGTTTTAGTCTCGTCCGCATAAACAAAGAAACCGTCCACATAACCATTTACGCTTTTTGCACCCCAAGGTGACCCTGTGGCAGTACCATCGTAAACAATGTTTGAGACACCATAGAAAGCATTATCTCCGATATTCGTTACACCATCAGGGATGGTAACAGAGGTGAGACCCGTGCAAAGCCCGAAAGCGGTATCTCCGATGCTTGTTACACTATTCGGGATAGTAACAGAAGTAAGACTCGTGTAGCAGAAAGCACAGTCACCAATCGTTGTTACGCCATCAGGGATAGTAACAGAGGTAAGACCCGTGATATAGAAAGCATAGTCACCAATCGTTGTTACGCCATCAGGGATGGTGACAGAAGTAAGACTATCGCAACAAGCGAAAGTCCACTCTTCAATGCTTGTTACACCATTCGGGATTGCAATAGCGGTAAGACTTTCACAGTAATAAAAAGCGGCTCGTCCAATACTTGTTACACTATTAGGAATAGTGAAAGAGGTGAGACCAGTGCAATAATAGAAAGCGAACTCTCCGATGCTTGTTACATTGTTGGGAATAGTGATAGAGGTGAGCCCAGTACAATCACGGAAAGCATGGTTCCCAATGCTTGTTACACTTTCAGGAAGAACGATTTCGCCTGTAACCGCGGCATTACAGCCTAACAGACTCGTTTTGGTTGCATCTTCATACACAAGATTTCCGTCCACATAGCCATTCACGCTTCTTGCTCCCCAGGGTGAGCCTGTGGCAGTGCCGTAATACACTACGTTTAATACATCATAGAAGGCCTTTTCACCTATACCCGTAACGGTTTCAGGCAGTGCTACGGATGACAGTTTGAACATCTCGGAGCACAAATATGCCGGAACATATTCCACGTTTTCTCCGAATGTAAAGGAGGTAATCTGAGCGTTACTACCATTGTTTTCATAGCGTTCGCTGCCAAAGGGGGTGGAATTATAATCTGCAAAGTCCTCGCATCTCCTTGCATTCCAGACAACGGACGTGAGCGACGTGCAAGCAGCAAAAGCACAAGAGCCGACAGTTGCTACATTTTCAGGGATTGTAACGGAGGTCAGATTCTTACAGCCAAAGAAGGCTTTTTCACCTATGCAGGTTACACTTTCAGGGATAACGACTTCTTGAAAAGTGTGATTCTTGAACGCATAGTCTGCAATATGTGTTACCTTATAATTTATACCATTATTGGAAACCACGGACGGGATCTCTATGGTCCCATACCCATTTTCGGCATAAAAAACTGCAACGGTCGTATCACTAACAGTATAATACGCAAGTTTGCCGGAAGAAAAGTATTCTTCGGCAAAGATGGAGGTTGTGGCGAGGAGCGCCACAATAAGGGTAAAGAGTTTTTTCATATTCTACATTTGTATGTATTTGAGAAGAATGACGTGAGCAGCATAAGCCGTAAATGTCCTTATGCTGGCGGTTTGCCACTACTTTGACAAGTTCTCCTATACTGCTCACGTCAAGACGATTAAAGCAATAGGAAGTTACTTAAGCGTCCTTACATCCACTACAAGACGTACTGCAAGGCGGTTGTGCCTGTCGGCACAGTTGGCATCATTGAAGTTTACCACCGTGTAGCCTTCGGAACTGAACACGGGGAAGTCTTCGTCTATGTACGGATAATTGAATACAACGTGCCACTTGCGTGCGCGCATCTCTCCGTCCGTGGAGGCTGACCAGTAGTATCCTTTCGAGTATTGATCTTTCGTTTCGTCGGCGAAGGGTAGCAGGACACAACCCTGTGCTTCCAGCAAATCGAACTGCTCCAAAGTGTATTTGTTGATGGGAAGTGCTTTCTTCATATCCGAAGCGTCGTTCTTTTCAAGGTTACCCGTACCTACTTCCACGATATTGATGTCCGCAGGTTTGGTAAATCCGTCGGGAATAAACATCATACCGTTTACATACAGTTCCTCGGAGACGATGATACGGGCAAAAGCCCAATGGGTGTTGCGGAACAGATACTGCCATTCAGGCATGGTCAGCGTGCGCCATTGGCAAGGCAGGTTACCGCCGTTGGATATGGCATTGTACACGCCCCAGTCGGCAAAAGCAAGGTCGCCGGTAAGGTCGCTGTTCGGGTTGTTGCCGACATTGTAGTCCTCTTTGTTGCCCGATGTGCTCCACGGCTGATAGCATACTGCGCCGCTGTTCCAACCACTGGTGCCCCATGCGAAGTTATCAATCCAGCCATCGTAGGTCTCCGAGGCATTGGAGTTGCCGGAAGGATAAACACAATCGTATTGGTGCTCTGCGAAACGCCACGTGCCTTTCTGTGTGGTAGTGTCGGCACAAGCGTGCTCACCTTGGGCGGCATTGAACTGCAAGTTGCCTTTGGAGAAATAGACGTATTTGCCATCTGCCACTTGGAACTTGGCGGAGAGGTACCCTTCGGACGGGAAAGGCACTTTGGGTTCTTCGGGAATAGTGTCAGGCGGAGTGACGACTGTTGTGTCGGGCGGGTTTACAACTGTCGTGTCGTTGGGATTCGGCTTTTGTTCGGGCGGGTTCTGCGGTCCGCAACCGACAGCCAGCATGCCGATGGCTGCCAGTGTGACATAAAATGTCTTTTTCATAATGTCTTCCCTGAATATGTGTCGGGCGCAACTGTTGCGTGCATCGGGCAATGCACAATGTTGACAAAAAAGGAATACCTGCCCGTGGCTTCCTTGGATATATACAGACGTAAAGAAAGCGCAGACCCCGCATTGCCTATCCGCAAACAGAGGCCTTCGCATTGCCCGAACAGTCAAATAAACAACAGGAAGCCTACGCCGATATGACGGCACGCCGCACACAGTGTGCAGCATGGACACAATCATATCCACAGGCATCTATTGCTACTTTGCTTTTGACTGTTCTCGGAAAAGTTGCGAAGTTTTCTGTTTGCCAAACACAAAGCGTAATAAACGCTATCTTATGTATATGC
>DLLF01000006.1:104694-105737 GCA_002477945.1 Bacteroidales bacterium UBA7569 | reverse complement strand
CCGCACTTGCAGAGCAGACCTTATCCCGCAAACAGGGGCGTATTATCGCAGCGCGCAGCCCTCAAGGGTGTATCTTGGCGGCAATCTTCTTGGTATGGGATACTGATGTCTGCTACTACTTGCTGCCCACATACAATGCGGATTACGCACACTCAGGCGCAATGGCATGGCTGACACTGCAATCCATACAAATAGCAAAAGATAAAGGTCTGATATTTGATTTTGAAGGTAGTATGAACCCGGGTATTGCCAATAGTTACCGCCAGTTTGGCAGTACCCCGTCCACCTACTATGGGGTGGAGAAACACAGCAAACTCTGGTCGGTAGTCTCCGCAATCCACACGCTTTGTATGGGCATAAAATCACGGAAAAATTCCGTTCCCCCTTGCAAATCCCGCTTTTTGACACTACCTTTGTAGCCTAATAGACAAACAACGAATACTTTACCCTATGGCAACAGCAGCAAGCCTCGCACGCCCTTTTGTCTGCTTTTTTTTGTGCAAAGTGTTTGCACGTTTCGCAAACTTGCAGTACCTTTGTCGTTGAAAAACCGAAAGCGGAGGCGGGCGGTTCTGCATTTTTTCACCCGCCCCCGGGTCGTTTACTTGATACGTTTAATAGTTATACGTATTTCAAACAAACGAAAAACAAATACAAAAATTGCTTTTTTCATTGCTTTTTCGGTTTTTCTGTTAATACTTTGCACCATCCGCCGTGGTGCATCGGCACGCGCCCCATCGTGGGTGCGTTTTTCATATAGAGTTTGTGCGCCTCATCTCATCTTTGATTCTATTGCGGGGACTATTCCACCCCGCTCACGCTGATGCAATCGTGCGCAACAATCATCGCAGCATACTTACACGCGCAAGATGTCAGATGACGCCCCCGCAAGATGGGGGAGCGTATGATGTGCGTGTATTGCTGCAATAAATGCCCCACGCTGCAGTTGTGTATATCACTCAAATTTTGTAACTTCGCCCACTGAACACAACCTTTCCCTACAAAACTCTTACATAACTTACGTTGTGTATATCACTCAAATT
>DLLF01000006.1:104489-104638 GCA_002477945.1 Bacteroidales bacterium UBA7569 | reverse complement strand
AACTTCGCCCACTGAACACAACGTATTTGCCAAATGAATAATTATTACTTTGGTTGTGTATATCACTCAAATTTTGTAACTTCGCCCACTGAACACAACAAATAAAATAACCTTATCAACGGACAACGGTTGTGTATATCACTCAAATT
>DLLF01000006.1:9836-104454 GCA_002477945.1 Bacteroidales bacterium UBA7569 | reverse complement strand
ACTTCGCCCACTGAACACAACCCCGGCATTGCAGATATGTAGAATAATAGCGTTGTGTATATCACTCAAATTTTGTAA
Source organism: Bacteroidales bacterium UBA7569 (assembly GCA_002477945.1). Classification (GTDB taxonomy): domain Bacteria; phylum Bacteroidota; class Bacteroidia; order Bacteroidales; family Paludibacteraceae; genus Colicola. The sequence continues at coordinate 104,376 of DLLF01000006.1, read as the reverse complement.
CTTCGCCCACTGAACACAACCATAATTTTCATAACTATAAAAAGCCCGTCGTTGTGTATATCACTCAAATTTTGTAACTTCGCCCACTGAACACAACAGAATATGTTCAACGCGAAGTAGAACAGTTACTTACACGTCACTTTAGGAATAGAAAATGCGGTCAAAATGACCGCATTTTCTATTCCTATAAGCCGTTTCTGGCTTACTACTAAGTTGCACTTTGTTTACTATCAGAAAAGTTCAAGTTGTTGGACGGGTTGGTTCAAGGGGGCGGCATGTTGGCAGTCGAACAAGAGCATGTCGGCGAACTGCTTGTCCGTAATGCGCATGATGCCAACCTTTCCATATTCGGGCAAGGTGCCCTTCACACGCCGTATATGCACGTCGGCATTCTCTGCGCTCGGGCAATGGCGCAGGTAAATAGAGAACTGAAACATCGTGAAGCCATCCTCCAGCAACTGCTTGCGGAACTTGGCTGCCGCCTTACGCTCCTTCTTCGTATCCGTCGGCAAATCGAAAAACACCAATACCCACATAATTCTATATTCACTAAAACGACTCATCAAATATGTACGATTTGCAAATTTACGATGTACGATTTATTTGAAGATTTATAGCCATTTTACTATTTGCATTGTCACTCCTACAAGTTCTCTTTAGAAGAACCGGAAGGAATATCATTCGGGATTCTTGGTGAGTTGGGCGATGATGAAGTTGCGGAGGACTTTGTATTTGGGCGGGGCGGGCTGGTGGTCGAACAAATTCTGCCAATAGGCACGGCGGACAGAGTCGGCGAGTTCGGCAGCCGCACGCTTGACTGCAGTTTGGAAATTGGTGTTCAGTGCCTTTTGGTGGTCGGAAATGGTCTTGGGGTTGCGGTGCTTGGGATAGTTGGAGACGACAGTCTTGCCGTAACGTTGGGTGTAGTAGATTTCACTGTCGTGACCGATTCTGCCGTGAATGCCCGCAAAGGGGACTTCCAAATCTGCTTTTGCCATAGAATTGTTGATTTAAGATGTTGAAAAATATATAGTTAGGAATTTTTATAAAACGGACGGCTGCGCCGTATTATCACACATTGTTCACAAAATTCATTCGTCATGGTCGCGGCAAGCCCTCGTGATACTCGGCTGTCGTTGCCGTGTCGTTGCCGTGTCGTTGCCGTAATTAACCCGAAGAAGATACGATATAATATGGGGCGCATAATAATATGGTTATGGTGGTGTAACGGTTTCTTCATTTACCAATCGGGGTAAATGATTTTGCGGGACTCGCCGGAGAAACAACGTTGGACGCTGTTTGCCGTAGTCTGAACGGCAATCATCATCGGGCTGCGCTTGCCTTCGATGAGAACGTCTATCGTGCTGATACCCAGCAAGTCGCGTTTGATGTCGGTGGTGAGTTGGGAGATGTCGGGGTAACGTTGGCGGAGTTCCAGCACGAGCAAGTCCACGTAGGGGCGGTAGGGCTCCATGATGTCGTCGGCGAGACAGTAGGCGTTGTAGCGGTTGTGGTGGTGAATGCCGAGCGTGGGGAGCAGTCCTGCGGCGACCAATGCGCGTGCCACCATGGCACGAACAATGGCGTAGCCGTAGTTGAGGAGGTTGTTGGGCGGGTCGCCCTCCTGCCCGCGGACGAAAGAGGTGTCGCCGAAGATGTTGCGCCAATAGTATGCCGCCGCACGCCCTTCAAGATTGTCGGCGTCATCAGAGCGGACAGACTTCGACCATGCGAGGAGGTTCTGGTTCTCAATGTGTTGCGTGCGCAGAACGAAGGCTTGTCCGAGGATTTTGGAGGTGACGGTCTGCTGCCACATCTGCTTGCGGAGGGGTTCGGAGGCGTTGAGTTGCTCGCGGAAACGCTCGTTTTGGAGGTTGTGACCGTCCAAGGGAAGGAAGAGCCCGACGGGATGATGACGGTCGTCGCAGGTGACGATGGCGACGTTGTTGTCAAGGAGTTCCGCTATAAGGGCTTGTGTGACAGTGATTTGCTTGTTGTCAAGCACCACCACACCGATGTCCTCGATTGGAACGGTGCGCACCCCCTGTTGGCGGAGCGAGTCGAGCAAACCCTTGCCATAGACCACTTCTGGGATTTCGATGACCATCTGCTTGAGGCGGAGGCTCAAGTAGGCGGGGTTGGTGAAACAGAGGACGCGCTTGATCATAATGCAGAGACTTCGCCTAAAAGGTTAACACGGACTTTGTGGGGATGTTGGGAGAAGAAGGCACTTATACTAGTTAGGCGTTTCAATTTTTGTAATTCCATACTAATACTTTTATTAATAACACCATCGTATTTGTCATCCACGCTTGTCTCTGTATGATAACGGAAACAGTACTCTTTGGAGGATATTTTCTGCACACGATACAGGTACTTGTTGAGTGTGCGATAGTCTTTTTGCTCCATAGCCGCCTCAAAATCAGCGTCATCCATACCGAGGATAAACATCTCATTTTGCTGCAACGACACGACAAACTGCCAATCATCATGCGGCAACGTTTCAAGAAAATCTTGCGGGATATTGTCGCTGTTTATCAGTTTATCCCAGACTTCGTGCGGTTGCTCTATCACCACGGGTATGCCATAACGCTTGCGCTCCACCGCCTGCCAAAACGAGACCACCGATTCTTGGTATTGCCCTTTGGCATCACGATATATGGCGATGTGGTGGTTGTTTCCCATCTTGACAAAGCCGACAGGTTCACCTTGCGCATTGAAACGTACCGGCACGACAGCCTTGTCTTGCAGTCCCGTATAGCAACGTACCGTCTTGATTTGCATTTGATGCGCCGCATCCGAATAGAGCGGTTCGGCAAAAGCGTCTTTCGCCTTGCCCCCAAAGGCATTGAGGCGTGTGCGTACTATCTCCCGAATGGTGGGATCGACAATGTCATCCATCTTCATACTCTGATGACCAAGCGGATATTTCACCACATACTTATTGCCCAATTTGCCATACACGGTTTCTTCGGAGAGCGCACCACGCGGCACCTGCAACCCTGTTTGCACGATATGCCGCTTACCATTCTGATAGACAGCACGTTTAGCGGGCGTAGCAGCACGTTTCCCTGCACGGAATGAGACCAAGATACCATCCACTTTGTCCGTAACTTCCTGTACGGAGAAATGCGGCTGAGCGTCTACCCATTTCTCCAGCAAAGACCGTTTCTCCGTATATTCGGGAGTATCAGTACGTTTTCCTAACTCGTCAAACATTTGCTCACGTGAGTTGTTGAGCGTATTCAGTCGCTGAATGACACTTTGTTGCGTGAGTGCGATAGTCAGCGCATCAATGGCATGATGACGGTGGTCGAGGCGTTTCGTCCAACCTTTTATGCGCTCCTGTTGGTGTTCTTGCCCGCAGTGGTCGTAGGTAACATCTTCTGTCAGCCCCTCCACCTGTTGGTAACGGGGCAAATTAAGACGATGCAGGATTTCATCGTATCCCCATTGGTGTCGCAGGAAATCCGTCACACTGCCGCTGGTGGCGTACACATTGCGATAGCCTTGACGAAGAATCTCTGCCGCTTTCTTGGCAATATATTGACTCTGAAGGAGTTGGCGGTCGATGAAATCTTGCGGAATATCCTCCTTGCGCCACAAGAGATGGTCGCGTTTGGTTTTGCTGATGCGGTGTGCATTGAAAGCATCATCCACACGCCGGAGATAAGAATCATATTCCTCTTTGGAGTGTTTCTCCATAAACTCACGCGCGGTCAAGTTTCCTTTGGCTTGATTGCAAGCACGGCAGGCACAGACTTTGTTGCTGTAACTATCATCGAACAGCACGCTTTGCGGGATAATATGCTCGATTTCCACCTCTGCGCCTGCGAGGAAATCCGTGACATTCACAGGCTTACCACAATAGAAACACAGGTGATTGCTTTCCTCCCACATCTTGTATTTCTGAATACGCGAGCGGGACGGTTGTATGCCATACTCACGTATTCTATTCTCATATATTTTGTTTTGCCGCTCATTCTCATTGTTGCGTTTGAATGCCGCCTCGCGCTCGTCTTTGGAGGATTTCAGTTCGCGAGCCAACTCAATGCGCACATCATCAATGTCACCATACTCCGCTTTGAGGGCATTAACCACGTTAATCATCTGATTGAGTATCTTTTCGATGACAGGTTGGCGCAGTTCGTTCTTCTCCAAGAGAGGTATTTTGTCTAATAGCGGTCGTGCCGCATTTTGCTCTGCAGTAAGGCTATCCGAGTGATTGACACCGATATGCGCACACGCTTCATGGTATTGGTATCCCTCCATAAGGTAGGGCAACAGTTTGCGAATAAACTTATGGGATTTGTTTGCATAGCCGGGTTTCACAAAGTCTATCTTACACAACTTGTCAAGAACCTCTTCATCGTCGATACCAAACTGCTTACGCAAAGCCTTGCGCAGTTCATCCTCATTCTGTAACGAATAGACCAGATGCCACAAGCGGAATAACGGCTCTTCCTCCACTTGCGGCGAGACCTGTCGGATGAGTTCACCCGTGGTGGTATCCACGGCGGCATCCACCATAGACAACTTCATCTTCAACAAGTGTTCGGCATTAGGCAGATTGCCCAACGCCTCGCGCAGTTGCGTAAATGTGGTGTTGCCTTTCAGTCCCTTGCCGATGGCTTTGCCTGCCCACCAACCGTCTTTGGGCGAGATACCCAATATCTTCTGCAAGTCCTTTACCCCCATTTTGTCATGCTGATTGAGGAAATCCGCCATCGCGACACGTTGTTCCTGCGTGATTTCAAACGTTTCGTTTTGACGATTGGTGAGAGTGATATTGTTGACCGCCTCCCATACGGTGCAAAATTGTGCCAAGGGGGAAGTGCGCGGTGCACATTTTGGACCACTATAGACAATCTGCCCATCCTCCCGCTTGAACGGACGCTTTTCGAACTCACACAGACTGACCAGATGCTTGCAAGACTTCAGCGGACGTTGGTAGAATATAATATGATTGCGCAACGTATCAACCAACTCGTCTGTCAGCACATCGGGATAGAATACCCGCTGCACTTTCATAATTTGGTCAAACTCAGCGATGTATGCTTCGCGTGGAAGTACTTTGTCTTTGATACGATACGTATAGTACGATCCCGAAGGTGTTTGAACCGCACTTGACAACAACTGCTCATAAAAGTATTGCCCAATGGTCTGATGACAGGCTTGTATATCACGGTAGCGTTGATTAACCGCCTCTACATATTTCGTTTGCTTGGTATTAGCAGAATTATCCGCCTTGGAATGTTTGTAGCCCCGTTTTTGGTTGATATGGTACAAGACACGACCTATCTGCGGCAAAGAAAGTTGTTTACCATCCGTGGCTGCATCACTACGCAAACGCCAAAGGTCCATGATATTCTCATCTGTTCTTTCGGGCAACATACCATGGCGTCTCAATTCTTCAGTCAGCATGGCACGGCGCATCTGATAGCGATTGAGCCCTTTGCGGGCGGTTCGCTTTTGAGTGCGGTCTGCATTCTTGGTAATTGCCTGTCCCTTTGCAAATTGCGTACTATCGTCTGTACTTAGGGGCACAATGCGACTGCCCATCGCCAGAATGGATTTGGGGTTACTATCTTCTGTTTCAATGAGTGCCCAGCCGATGCTGTTGGTGCCTAAATCCAAGCCGAGGATTTTCTTTGTTGCCATGGTATGTTAGTTATATATAAGGTTCATCTGTTTGATGTGGCAAATATACAAAATTACAATAGTATTACAATGTTTTCATTATACCATTTGCAAGTATTAGAAATATACATTATCTTTGCGGCACATATTTGAGTGATATACACAATAAGGATTATTCCGTTGTGTAAACATTCAGGGAGGGACGTTTGTCTCGCCCTTTTTTATTTGTGTAGTGGATGTAGGAAAGGATTGCAGGTAATATCATTTGCGATCTCATAGCGGAACACGTCGCTGTCATAGAATCTGGTATTCAGATCAAAATACTTGACAGCGACTATTCATTGCAATCGACAGATATTCATCATATAATCCATTCGGAACCAGATGCAACAAATTTTAAGGGTAGCCTGCTATACAAAGAGAATTATGCCGAGAACTTGATGAGGGGTCGTTGAGAGGTCGTTGAGGTCTCGACGAGGTCGGCTAAGAAAACAAAAGCAGCAAGCATATATATTATCAGATGAAACAGACATCCAATCCTTCTATGAAAGAATCTGCGAGAGAAAGGGTGTAAGGAAATGCATAAAAAACAAGTATTCCCGCACTCGGTTTGACGAGCACGGGAATAGCATGATATGATTGTCCGATTACCGTTTAGTATTGACGGTGACTTTGAGCGGGTAGCGAAGCAGGTTGGTTCTGCGAACCGTTTCCGAGAACCAATCGGAATCTTCATGGAACTGCCATTGACTCCATCCCCCTGCAAAATAGTAGGTAAGCGTATCTCCAGCGACATACGGCGCCAACGAAAGAAGCGTGTTATCCTGCACGAGAACACCCGTTGCAGACGGCATAATCACAGCGGCATAGTTGCGTCCCTGCGGTACTCCCGCATCGCTCACAGCATTCTCTGCATAGGCAATCCAATTGCCTTGCGCCGAATAGGAAACATTATCCATCACGTCATGCAAATAGATACCTGCCGCTACCCTGAAAGTATCCTGCAGGGCGCCATCCGGCATTGCAAACGGTTTATACACCACTTGCGAGCGGCAGAAAGGCGTACCCGCCTGCACCGTAATGATTTGCTCCATGTTATCGTAAGACAAACTGAAGACAGTGCGCAAAGCACCACTCTCCAAGATTTTCCAAGTATTGAAATGGTCACCCACATACAGCGAATCGCCGACAAAAGGAGCAGTACCTCCGCAGCCGAGCGTATGCCCCACTTTATAGCAATCCAATCCTTTTCCCCAGTTGACATGATAGGAGTAGCCTTGCTGCAACTCTCTGTAATAGAAGGAGTCGACAATCAATTCGTCGGTGCATTTCAGCCACAAGTCCACTCCGTTGCTCGGATATTCATTGGCTAACGCAGGTCCGTACATACGGTAAGCAGCATACTCGTTTTCCCAAGCGAAGTCATCTTTCCGTTCCGGCACGAAGCGTGCAAAGACCTTAGTTTCCGGAGACAGCGGTTTTCCTTTTTTCCATTCGTAGGTATTCTGCATACCACCGCGAACAGAGACTTGGAACAAGACGGAAACAGGTACGCTATCGCGGCAAACCACTTCGAAAGGAACTTGGTCTCCGTTCTCATCATACAGCGCATATTTTCCGACGTTTTGGCGAGTCAGTTGCAGATCCGCAGCCGCCACTTCCACCAGTTCATCGAAGCGTTCTTCCAAAGAAGGGTTGGACACGATGATATATTGCACCTCTCTGTTGCAACTTGCGAGCAAAGCAACGAGCGAGATCCAAAGAACTATCCTTTTCATTTCGGTTGTTTGCCTATATATGCCAAAATACCACCATCCACGTACAAGATATGCCCATTGACAGCATTACTTGCTTCAGAAGCGAGGAATACGGCAGGTCCTGTGAGTTCTTGCGGGTCGAGCCATCTTCCTGCAGGTGTCTTTGCACAGATGAAAGCATCAAACGGGTGTCTTGATCCATCGGGTTGGATTTCGCGCAGCGGTGCAGTCTGAGGTGTTGCAATATAACCGGGTCCGATGCCATTGCATTGGATGTTATATTGTCCATACTCGGAACAGATATTTCGTGTAAGCATCTTCAGACCTCCTTTTGCAGCCGCGTAGGCACTGACGGTTTCCCTGCCCAACTCGGACATCATGGAGCAGATATTGATAATTTTTCCGTGCCTGCGTTCCATCATACCCGGTAGTACAGCCTTGGCAACAATAAAAGGAGCGGTAAGGTCGATATCAATCACACGACGGAAATCGGACGCTTCCATCTCGTGCATAGGTACGCGGCGGATTATGCCTGCATTGTTTACCAAAATATCGATAGGACCGACTGTTTCGGTGATTTCTTTGACCATTGCCTGCACAGCGGGTTCATCGGTTACATCGCAGACATAGCCGTGGACGGGTATTCCTTTTTCCTTGTAGGCAGCAAGGCCTTTGTTTACCAGTTCCTGGTTGATGTCGTTGAAACAAATAGTGGCACCCTGCTCAGCAAAAGCCGATGCGATGGCAAAACCTATGCCATAAGAGGCACCCGTAACAAGAGCCACACGCCCTTGAAGAGAGAAATTGAGATACTGGTTCATAGTATGTTGTTATTTTAAGTCAGTTATCAAAGCAAAGTCCTGATCGCCATAGTCAAGGTTCTCACCTCCCATTCCCCAGATGAAAGTATAGTTGTGGGTAGCAGCCGCAGAATGGATTGACCACTCCGGAGAAAGCACAGCCTGATTATTATGCATCCAGATGTGGCGGGTTTCGTTGACCTCTCCCATGAAGTGGCAGACAGCCTGATCTTCGGGCAGATCGAAATAGAAGTATGCCTCCATACGGCGGCTGTGTACATGGGCAGGCATTGTATTCCATACACTACCCAGTGCCAATTCAGTCATCCCCATCTGCAGTTGGCACGTAGGCAAGACCTGATTGACTATCATTTTATTGATGTTCCGTTCGTTTGATCCATCCAATGACCCCATGTGCGCCACTACGGCATCAGCCTTCGTCACCTTCTTGTCGGGATAGGTTGTGTGCGCCGTTGTGGAATTGAAATAGAACAGAGCAGGTTCGTCCGCGTTGACGCTCTCAAAACGCACCTCACGGTCGCCCCGACCCAAATAGAGAGCCTCCTTATAGGACAAGGTGAAAACCTCATCGCCCACATGAACACGCCCTTCCCCTTTTCCGATATTGAAGATTCCGATTTCCCTGCGGGTAAGAAAGTTGGGTGCTTTCAGAGGGTCGATTGCTTCCAGGAGAAGGTTTTCCTTTACCGGCATTGCCCCGCCTACTATCATACGGTCGTACATGGAGTAAACCATATTCACCTCGTCGGGAACGAACAAAGTCTCAATAAGGAAGTCATGACGCAAACGCGCTGTATCATACTGTTTTGCATCCAACGGATGGGCGGCATAACGCACTTCGTAATTTGTTTTCATCTGTGTAGTTATATATATGTTTAGCGTATGCAAAGATACAACAAATCCCCGAAAGTTTTCCCCCGCGAAACACCTTTATTTGGCAGAATTATTGCTGAAGTTACTTCTTGGAGTGTCCGTCTTTCCGAATTTGCCACATCCACGCCAGATTGAGAGAGAGGTTCATGGGATTGGAATTGGCAAAATAGTCGGTCTTATGATTACTAAAGATGTCACCGAAACTATAGTTGAACCTGACCTCCAACTGCCATACACCGGCAACACTCCGATACATCGCTCCCAAGCCCCCAGCGACTCCCCAATCGAAACGTGTGTCGGCAGCATAGTGCTGCGTTTTCTTATCGGCAGGCATACCCTGATGCTGTTCGTTGACCAATATGCCTATTTGCGGTCCCAGATTGACAAATCCCCTGAACTTGCGTCCGAAATAGATATGCGTCAGAAAAGGCAATTCGAGATAATTGAGTTCCCTTCGATAATCCGTATCGGTTTCATGCCACCCCCGCTGCATATAGTTGACTTCCACTTGCAATCCGCAGCACTTATGCCCACTATACCGAAAGACCAGTCCTGCCGTTGTGCCCAAATAGGGATTGAGGGCAGATTGCGCCACCGAAGGAGAGAAACGAACCATGGATGCCAAAACACCGGCCTGCGCTCCTACATAGTATTCCTTCTCCGCAAGACGCGGTTGCGCCATCAGAGAGAGAGCACAGCAAAGAGAGAATATGCCGAGCAGAAACCGCTTCATCGTGTCTGTATCTGAATAGAACGGTTCTCAAAGCCTCCATGTTCCCCTACCCGTACACACTCTATGTCCGATTGCAAGCCCCGATAGCGGAGTTGTTCGACAGGAAGAAGACGAGAGCCCGTCTGCTTCTGCTGAAGCAACTGAATGGTATAACGAGTGATGTCGTATCCCAGGTAGTCATAACGCGGGGTTTCGTTTTCCAACTCATTGCCGAAATACCGCCTGAAGTTCATAGAATAGGATATTTTCTCCAACGACAGCCCCTTTGTACCATGGAAGATGGTGGAATAGAAAGCAGGCAACGGAAGCGGCTGCTCTTTCCATGCATAGAAAGCCAACAGGCTCACCGAAGCATTATTACCCAAAGACTCGACATAGCGGAAAAGGCTCTGTACATCGGAATACTTCTCAGAGGGAAGGATTAGCACATTATCCACATCCGCCTGCAAAAAACAGGACAGCGAGTCATTCCCGACACACCGGCTTTCCGCCATAATACATTGCAGCCCCGCCTTGTGCAACTGCGCATGCAGTTGTTTGATTTTAGCGGTCGCTTCGTCCCAATTGACAAAGATGCAGTTCGGCTGTTTTTTGTTCTCTGAGAGGTACTTAATCAGCACATCGTTCTCGGTTTCATTGGATGGATTGAACTGTATCAGGTACGGATTGCGTTCCAAGTCGGACACCTTGTTGGTGAACGGTATGATCACAGGTATCTGATGTTCATAGGCAAACTGCGAGATCACACTCACTTGGGAGGGATAAGCGGGTCCTATTATGGCGTCCATGTTCAGCCATTCGGGTTTAGCAAGGATACCAGACAATTTTGACGTACTCTTCTCCGTATCATAGACATATACTTCGAACCGCTGTCCACTGTCTTTTGCGCTATTCAGCGCAAGAAGGGCACCTTCATAAAACTCCAGGAACCGGTCGATGGACGGGTCACGGGGTGCCACATCCGTCATCAAGGGAAGCAAATAGGCAATTCGCAGAGGCGTCGGCGTGGGAGTTGCGTCATCCAAAACCGTATCGTTGACCATGGCGGTTCCTTCCGTTTTCACCACCTCCGTACTTTCTCCCACCGGTTGCCGTTTTTTCTTTGATTTCTCTGTTTCAGGTTTTATTGTCGTTTTCTCCTCCTGCGGATTTCGCGTTTTCACCTCCTCCTTCCCACGAACCACTTGAGTTCCGGTTTCCTGCTGCGATGTTTTTTGTTGCGATGCGGCTGCCACCATTTGCTTACGCGGTATGAGCAGGCGACTGCCAATTGCCATACGCTTGGTCGTCTCGGGATTAAGAGCGACTATTTCATTTATTGTCACTCCATAGCGTTTGCCCAAGCTGTAAAGAGTTTCTTTCGGCTGTATCTCATGGACAATATACAAGGAAGAATCGGTTTTCTGCACGCAGGGTATGAGAATAATCTGCCCCAACTTGATACCTTCGCTCTTCAAGGTCGGATTACACTGTATTATGTCCTCTTGCGATACTCCAAAGTTCTGGCTGATACGGAACAGACCTTCTCCCTTCTGCGCTGCGTACCTGTAGTACACTTTGCCTTTGACGGTATCAACAGGACAGGTTTGGGCTTGCGCCAAAGCAGTGCCAGGAAAAGCGAGGCACACGGAAAAGACGAGCAGTATAAGCGTTTCGCGCATAGATAAAATCTTTAGATTATCACAGTCAATGTTCATACCGCATACGCCGAAGCAGGAAGACCGCCACCGCCGTCAGTGCCAAAAAGGTCAATGGCAAGCCAAGGGCATATACTGTATATATATTCTTTTTTTCGTTAACAAGCGTTGTATTCAACAGCCGGAGAGGGATCGTCTTTTGTCTGAGGTTAATCAAACCCGTATCATCGGCGAGCCAGAACAATGCATTGAGGAAGAAGTCCCTATTACCAAACTGCATCTTTGAATAGCGATCATAGCCACAAGGTAACGGTTGGTTGTTCTGCCAATCGTTTTGAAAGACCGTTCCGGAAGCCACAATCACTTGTTTGGAATATGCCGTTTCATTCAATTTGACAGTATCGGTAATCAATCCCTGCGGCATCATACGATGTGCAAAAAGCGACGAGAACTTCCCTTCGAGACTAACGGCCACGGGGATATAGGCTTTCGTAAAGGCTTGCGGGTTGATGGTCAAGTCTGCAAGATCTATTTCAGCGGGTGTTCCGACAAGACGAGAGGCATTGCTTGTCGCCAACAGGACCACCCGTTTCTGTGCCGTTGAGTCGCCTACGAAGTCTATATCGGAGACAAAGGCAGACGACAATTGCATCAAGTTGTGCGTAATAGGGCTTTCCGAGGAGGTCAGCAAAAGCGGAGCATAACACCAAGGGATAGGCTCATATTGCGGTTGAGCGGGATTTGGAGAGACATCCACGGGAACAGACAAACACTGCAAATCAGCCACCAAACGCGGGTTAACCCGCACACCATAGCGAAAAAGCATATCTTGCACATTCAGTTCCATCGGCAGGATTGGAGTGAAACCATTTTTCGACAGCACATCTTCCGACAAACGAACTCCATTCAGAGCCCAGAGGACACGCCCTCCCTGCATGATATATTGGTCGAGGATATACTTATCCTGCTCCGTGAAGGGCAATTGAGGGTCTGCTATCACCACTACCTTGAACGGGTTGAGACAGCCCACTTCCGAAGTCAACGTTCCCCGATAGATGTCAAAACAGGAGGAGACCATACGCTGAACATCCATTGTGGCACGTTCGCCCAATTCTCCATGTCCCTCCAAGAAAGCGATTTTGGTGCGTTCCGAGGAAGACAAGGACTCAATGGATTCAGCAAACAAATACTCCAAGGACTCCATGGAATGGTTCAAGTTTTCGGCACCGGACAATCCACGATTATTTTGCAGCAAGCACAGAATCATTGAATTTCCGCCACACCGAAGGCGGGCATAGGGATAGACAATCGTTTCGGAGGTTTTACCAGACCGGTCGCGTTCGTACACAGCGGTAGGAATATAGCCATATCGCGCCAGTTCCTCCGTCAAAGACTGTTGTTCCGTCTCTGTCATCCTCACGGGGTTGCAGACCGAAAGGCTGACATCACCATAGGCATCGAACTCACGAAGCATTTGCACAGCGGCATTTTTGAGACGCAGGAAGCCTGAATTAAGTTTCCCATCCAAGAACAAATCCACCTCCACCCGACCTGCATTGCGCAGGAGCGTCTTCGTTTCCTCTCCCAACGAATAGCGTTTATCATCGGTGAGATCGATACGAAAGAAGAACCAATGTGCCAGAAGATTGGCTGACACAAGGCAAAAAAGCAGTATCCAAGATGAATACTTTCTCATCTCATCATTTCAACAAGGATTGGAAGACCTCTTCATTGATCTTTACCTCATGCTCTTTATGCAAGCGTTCCAACCATTGTTTTTCCAGATAGTCTTGATACGCAGCAATTACCTTGCCACGCTCATCGGCAGGTTCTTCCGCTCCCTTGAGTTGCTTACCCGACACAAAGACGACCGGATATTCTTGGTCGGGTTTATAATCACCTTTTTTGAACACATACTTATCCACCGCAGCATTATCGCCTAATTTGAAGAGTCCCTTGTCGAAATGTACATACGTGACACTATCCAGATTGAGACGGGTATTCAAATAGGATGCGACAGAGTCGGGGTTAGCACTTTGCAGGATACGTTTTGCCACCTTGGCCGTGTTTTTATCCTTGCAGTAAACCACATAACCCTTGAAGCGGGGTTCATCCCACATATAGTCTTGCTTATGCTGCGAGAAGAAGGCATTGAGTCCGACCGTATCCTGCCCTGCTTTCTGCCACACTTCGCGCAATGATATTTCGAAGAGGAGCGTACCATCATGGTACTCGCACATCAGATTACGGAAATCGGGATACTTGTTTTCCAACTGGGAATCTTCCTGTTCACGGAGGCATTTCTCCACAAACTGATTGTATTTTTCCGCAAGGATTGCTTCCGGTGCGGTTTGCTGCGAGAATGTGTTCTGTGCAAGGAAAGCCGCAAAATCGGAAGCCGTACGCTGTTTGTCAGCATAAGCAAACAACACGCCATCGAAGGCAGCAGCCTCCGCCAGGAATGCGGAGTCGCGCACGTTGTACTTTTCAGCCAATGCATAGAATGGTGCAAGCGCATCGGGATTCTCCGAGAACGAATAGGTCTCTTTGAGACCTTGGATAAAAGCCTCGTCGATCTGTTTCTGATACTCGGAACGGCGTATCTGCTTGAGGACATCCGCGCGAATCTCTGCCAAGTCGGGTGTTCCACGACGTCCCAACAGTTTGATGATATGCCAACCATAAGGCGACTGCACGGGGGTACTTATATCACCTTCGTCCTGCAGCGCAAAAGCGGCTTTCTCGAACTCAGGTACCATACGTCCTTTTCCGAACCATCCCAAATCACCACCCCGCTGAGCAGAACCTCGGTCTTCGGAATTGAGACGAGCCAATTCTTCGAAATCCGCACCGGACAATGCCAATTGGTAGAGAGAATCGATCTGCTGCTTTGCCACAAGGGAAAGCGAATCATCGCCACGGGGTGTCATCTTCATGATATGTTCCGCATGTATTTCCACGTGCGGTTTCTCGTCCTCCACTTTGAGAATATGGTAGCCAAACGGTGTACGGAAGACATTGCTAACGGCTCCCACTTCCGTGGTGTAGGCAGCCTCTTCAAAAGGATAGACAAAGCGGAAAGGAGTCACCCATCCTACAAGACCATCGTTTTCCGCTACGGACGGATCTTCGGAGACATCAGCCGCCACTTTGGCAAAATCTTCCACTTTGCCCGGTTTGATTTTCCCTTTCACCTTGACAGGAAGCCCCGTAGTGACACGCTGATAAGCATTTTGGATTTTAGCCAATGCCTCCGCCTCTTCTTCAGGGGTTGCGTGAGAAGTACACTGAACAGCTATATGGCGCACCAAACGATCGTTAAGCATACGTCCGTAGGCCTTTTGAACGATTGCTTCTTCGGCTTGCTTATTTACCATGTATTGCGGTGTTGTCTGACTGCGATAGCCTGCCAACTCTTTGCGGAAGGCTTCCGTTGTATCGATGCCCGCCTCCTGAGCGGCTTTGACTTTGAGGCGATAGTTGACAAACAAGTCCAAATAGTCCTGCAGGGAGCGTTGATCCTCCGCCTGCGAGGCACTATTGTTCTTTTGGTAGATATACATGAACTCGCCAACCGTTGCCGGTTCGCCGTCAATAGTAAGCAACACGCGGTTGTCTTCGGTATTTTCCGCAGCAAAAGCAGTCAACGCTGTAAAGACAAACGCAGACAGGATAAACAAGGTCTTTTTCATATCAGTATGTAAATTTATTTCTATCATAGTGACAACGGAATGTATCTTGCAACATACGGACACACTCCCGTAATCAAATTGCAAAGATAAGAAACAATCCCCAATCGTTCCAAATTTTCGCCAGATGAAATCATGCAGAGACCCAAGCGAAGATACCAACCAGTCTCTACATATATAAGATTTCACTCTACATACAGGACAAGTCCTTTGAGATATTCACCTTCGGGATGGTAGATATTGACGGGGTGGTCTTGCGGTTGGGTAAGTTGGTGCAAGATACGGACACGACGCCCCGTCATTGCAGCCGCGCTGAAGACGGCAAGACGGAACATTTCCTTATCAACGACTTGCGAACAAGAGAAAGTGAACAACAAACCACCTTTGCGAATACGTTCGATGGCTTTTGCGTTGAGACGCTTATAGCCTTGCAAGGCATTGCGGACAGCCCCCCGATGTTTGGCAAAAGCAGGAGGGTCGAGAATAATGAGATCGTAGGTATCAGGAGCAGTGTCCAAATACTTGAAGGCGTCTTCCACAAAGGAAGAGTGCCGGTTGCAGTCGGGAAAATTGCGTTGCACATTGCGGTTGACCTGCTCAATGGCAAGCGAAGAACTATCAACCGAATGAACTCGTTTGGCACCTCCCCTGATGGCATAGACGGAAAAACCTCCCGTATAACAGAACATATTCAGGACATCTTTTCCCGCTGCATAGCGCTCCACCAAAGCACGATTTTCGCGTTGGTCAACAAAGAATCCCGTTTTCTGCCCTTTGAGCCAATCAATACCAAATATCAAGCCATTCTCCATAGCCTCACACGATGAGACCCCGCCAATGAGATAACCGTCTTCGCGTTCCTGCAAGTCCGCTTTGAAAGGAAGGGTTCCTTCCGACTTGTAGTACACGTTGCGGACTGACGGCAGTATATTCACCACCGTTCGGGCTATTTCTTTCCGCCACAGGTGCATACCGACCGAGTGTGCCTGCAGCACCGCCGTATCGTTATACACATCAATGACCAAGCCTGGAAGAAAATCGCCTTCCCCATGTACGAGACGAAATGTGGAGTTCGCAGGAGAAATGAGTCCCAACGACTGACGGCCAGCAAGTGCCTGACGCAAGCGGATCTCCAGGAAGTTTTCGGGAAGCGTGTCGGTCATAAACTCCAAGATACGTACAGCAATGCTGCCCACTTGGAAGTGTCCGACTCCCATTTTGTGTCCATAGGAGTCCTTGACCAATACCAGTTCGCCTTCCTGCGGCTGACCATCAATATGTGCGATTGCCCCCGAGAAGACCCAAGGGTGAAAGCGGAGGAGCGATTCTTCTTTATGCGGTTTGAGATAGACAGTATTCATTGCGGGTTGTTCTGTGCGATAGCGAGTAAACGTTGTTCCTGTACTTCCTGCTGGTGTTGCTGCTGCAAGCGCAAATCGGCTTCCCGCAGGGCAGTATATTCTTTCTTCGGCAGTTTTTTTGTTTTCTGTAGTTCCTGATAGATGAGCAGTGTCGCCCACGCATCGGTAGCGGCATACGCCGCCTGTTCGGGTGAAAGAACAGGCAGTTCCCAATTGGTGAGTTGCTGTGCCTTGGATATTCTCCGCCCAAAGACGATCGCGAACATTTTCTGCAAGCCGAGATCGAGGATTCCATAGGCAAGAACAATACGCTGCAAGTCCACGCAATTACCCGGTACGAACGGTGACAACCGTTTCAACCCAGCCAAGTCGTCCTTGAACGCAAGCCCCACTTTGCAGATGTCGGGATTGGCAAAGAGTGCCGCCATCCGAGGCGTGAAACCGACTTGAAGAAGTTGGAAAAGGTAACATCGCTCGCGCGTGGCTATCTGAAGAAGTGCCGTAGGATGGCGCTCGCCACGATTGAAAGCCGGACGTGTCTCCGTATCCACCCCAACGAGTTCCTGCTGTTCCAAGTAGTCCAATGCATCTTCTGCGCCGGCTGCATTGTTCACGACCAGTACACGTCCCTTAAAAGCCGCCAACGGCAAAGCATTGACATCTTCTTTGGATATACGCGATTGGAAATGATTCGTTTTTTTCATATCAGTTGCGGCTATCTGCATCATCCTGCTGTTTTGACCCATAATCCAACCATAGCACGTGCAAAGCCCGCATTGCGTTCAATAGTTTCAGTCCCCAATGTTCGCGAAAACCTTCCAAACATGCCAAAAGTGCATCGTTCATCACGGTTTCATTCTCCGTCTTATAATTGGCTGCCAAGTTCTTCAACTCCTGATAAATATCGGCTATATTCTCGGATATGTATGCCGTAAGCGGTTCGTCGGAATAGCGCATATCCTCGACAAAGACTTCGAGATAGGAGTCGTCGGTTCCGAGTTGTTCTTTGACTCCGTTTGCCACAAAGTTGTAGTCTTCTTCCGTAACGAAGTCTTGCAAGTATTCATCGGCTTGCTGCTCGGGCAAAGGAAGAAGATGTGCCTTAAGGTACAGCAATGGAAGAAGACGGCACAATTTTTCCACGAAACCGAATTGTTCTTCTTCCGCCGAATGTTCCAAGAGGAGACAGGTTTGAGCGGCTACCTGCACAAAATCGAGTGCGCCACTGCTGTATATGATATTCTTCAAACCGTTGTTCATATTCTACGTTTTTGCTTTAACAAAGTGGTGGTGCAGACACGTTCTGCAACCGGTGCAAAAGTAGTATTTTTCCGAAAACCTTACAAGCCGATGGGAGAGACCCCAGAACAACCGCACCAAAACTGCAAGAGATACAATTCCATATACCCTTCTTTTCTTTTGTATGACCAAACGGAGCCCTGTCCTACCCCTCCAAAGACATTTGGCTGTAAGGAAATAAGACGGACGGGACTAATGAGACTAACAGGGAAATCATTATAGACGTTCGATAATTCAGTTTATTTGTTCTCAATCTCCCGATGAGGGGTGCTTGAGGTCGGCTTGAGGGGTCGTAAGTGGTCGCTATGAGTTCCAAAGAATCATATTACACTAAAAGCAAAGAACAGGAAATCGTTGTAAACGTTTCCTGTTCTTCAAGGCGATGTTCTGCAAAGTTCCAAACGGCAGAATAACAGACGATTTCTGTTTCACTACCACCACCTTAAGTTTTTGGGAAAAGAAAGTATCTTATAAAACACCCACATTTATTGAGAGATAAGTTTTCTTAATCCGAAGGGATTGCAATCTTCTGTACATTGTGAGGTTGCAAGCCAAGATTGAGTACAGTTTGCTCTCCTAACAATTCATAGGAAGTTTTTCCTGTCAGCATATAGATACCTGTATTCTGCCGGCTTGCTATACGCAGAATATCTTTGACGGTATATACTTTTCCGTCAATTGTAACCGTGTTGCCTGCTTTACACTCAAAGGGTTCGTCATTTACATAGACCGAGAATCCTTTCATTGCCTGGATACATGGATATGCCAATCCGACAGAATAAATGGTGTCATTCGTGCTACCCGTGTAAATGTGAAAAGTTCCTTTTTCAACACATTCTGCAGAATCTTCTTCAAAGAACATACTATGACGCATAAAATTATGAACGGATCCATCTAAAAGTTCTGTTACAGTTTGCGTTTTATATGCCATTTTGCCCTTGCTATAAGGTCGCAAAAATTTATCAAAGGTTAATACAGACACCTTAATCTCCACATTTTCTCCATATAAATGAATATCTTCCGACAGAGCCCCAATATGCGGTTCTCCACAAGCAGCACAAAACAAGGCAACCGATAGTAAATAGAAAATTCTTTTCATGACTTAACGATTTGCAGGTTTAACAACATAATGGAGATTCATAGGTTTATACTTTCTCCAAAAAGGATAGTGGTTAAATTCTTCAGACCAATAGCCATTGTCATATATCAGGAAATACTTGTTTTTATACAGGTCCTTTCCCTTCTTTGTATATCCCGTTCCGATAGCCGCAAAAATATGTTGCTGCCCTGCAATTGCCAACGGGTACAGGTTGCTTTCCAATTCACGGAAAGGATGCGTTGTGAGTTCCGTGCAGTATTTATTTTTTGTCGCCTCTTTCATTCCCTTGTTCATACCTACAGGAAACAAAGCATTTCCTCCTTTGTTAGGGATTGTCCTTTTGAACCAGACATAATACAAACCATTATCCCATTTTTCACTACGTTCTTTTACTCTCGGATATAAAGAATATGGAATTTTCGGGAAGGGGAATTTATAGGTAAAACTATAATAAGCATAATTCTGCTCATTACGATAGAATTCTTTTTCGTAATCTATGACATAAGATGCTCCAACTTGTTCAAAGAGCGGAAGATACTTACCCTTGTAGGAATCGAATATACCTCTATATAGCCATGCCATAGCAGAGGGGCCACATGCTCCCCACCAAAAAGTCATAATGAGCGGGGCTCTATTGTATTGCGGCAAAGAAAACCTGCGTGTAGTTTGTATCCGGTGCAAGTTATCATAAATCATCTTGAATTGTTCATAGGTTAATACAAAGGTATCTTTGAGAGTAACAGGAGGATAAGCACTAATTATCTGCGGTAGGGAATAAGATGCCTGCATAAAGTTATGGATCTCAGACGGAAAGTCTTTGACACTTTGGCAGGCATCAAATATGCCAACGTCCACATCCGAAATTTCATGCCCTCCATCTCTCAGATTGGCATCCAACAATTCGACGTCTTCATACTGCATTTGGGAGAGACATTGTGCGAGTTGCTTATCCGGAATCAAACTTATCAAGGAGTCTTTCTCTATGGGCTGCAAACAAAAGGCTCCATTTTCACTCTGCCCCTGCATATAAAGTGTTTGCGTACCATCTCCATAGTACACATTCGGATATTCGCCCACATATCTTTTGTATGTTCTACTCAAGGAGGTATATTGCAATGGATGAAATATAAAATCGATCACCTCATCATCAATCGGCTGCGCACAAACTGTAATGGTTCTTACCACAGTATCATTAAACAGCACCGGGAATTCATAATAGTAGGGGCGATTATCATAGTCATACACTACGACAGGCAAATCTCCCATGGTAAGTGATATTTGCGGATATTCACCATGTTCTATCTGTTGTTTTACTGTAGTTTGCCGTCTCTCATTCAGAAACAAATGCAAACATGAAAACAACTCTGTGTACGCATACTGCCGAGCCGTACGGAAATTCAACACGGTTGAATCTGCAGACAATGCATCCAATTCTTTAACGGACAGGGTCGGTAATGATGCCAGGTACTCTTTTGTAGAAAGGTTCCTGATGTACCGTTTCGGCTGTTGCGGACATTCTTCTGCTGTTTCTATCGTATCGTTGCAACCAACAAAGGTCGTTGCAAGACACATTAACAAGGCAAATGATAACAGGTCTTTTCTCATAACCTTCAAGGTGTTATATTTTGAGCGCAAAGATAATAAAAATCTATTCTTTACCAAATTTCACAGATATGATTACAGAATTTTTCCTACATTCATTGATAATACGACAGACTATTCCAATTGCCACATTGGTATAAAAATGCTATCTTTGCGGCATGATAGCGGACAAGCAAAGAGAAACCAAGATGAAGAAAACTACGATTTTAGCCATAGAGTCATCGTGCGACGACACAAGTGCCGCCGTATTGCAGGACGGGATACTGTTATCGAACGTGACAGCCAGCCAGCGTGTCCATGAAGAATACGGAGGCGTTGTCCCCGAGTTGGCCAGCCGCGCACACCAACAGAACATTGTACCCGTGGTGGACACAGCACTGAAGCGTGCCGGTGTACAGAAAGAGGATCTGAGTGCCATTGCCTTCACAAGAGGTCCCGGTCTGCTGGGCAGTTTGCTTGTAGGAACCAGTTTTGCCAAAGGTTTAGCAATCAGTCTTGGTATCCCGTTGGTGGATGTCAACCACCTGCAAGGACACGTGATGGCTCACTTTGTGAGCGAAGGGAAAGAAGACGAGCATCATCCGAGTTATCCGTTTCTGTGCCTTCTGGTGAGCGGCGGCAACAGCCAGATTATTGTAGTGAAAGCCTTTAACGACATGGAGATCGTAGGGCAGACCATTGACGATGCGGCAGGTGAGGCTTTTGACAAATGCGCCAAGGTGATGGGTCTGCCCTATCCAGGCGGTCCATGGATAGACAAGTTGGCGAAAGAGGGAAATGCCGATGCATTTCAATTTGCCAAACCCCAGATTGCAGGTTATGACTACAGTTTTTCGGGATTGAAGACTTCGTTCTTATATTTCCTGCGTGACCGACTTGCCGAGAACCCGCAATTCATAGAGGAGAGGAAGAATGACCTGTGTGCCAGTCTGCAAAAGACAGTGATAGATATTCTGATGAAGAAACTACGATTGGCAGCCAAAGACTTAGATATGAAACAGGTGGCTGTGGCAGGCGGTGTGAGTGCAAACAGCGGTTTGCGACAAGCCTTCATTGATTATGGAAAGCGTTATCATCGGGAAGTGTTTATTCCGCCCTTCTCCTACACGACAGACAATGCCGCCATGATTGCCCAGGCAGGATATTACAAGTATCTGGCAGGGGAGTTCTGCCCGATAGACGCCGTTCCTTTTGCCCGCACTACGATACAGAATGAGTGAGGAAAAGAAACATAAGATTGGAGAGGCAACAGCCCCATACAAAGATGTTATTCTTTTTGTTGTTGCCTTGCTATGCGCCCATTTCTTCTGGAAATTCACCGTTATAGCCGATGAACACGGAGGTCCCGTTTTTTGGTTCGGAATGGATATTTCCAAGCCTTTTGACGTATTGTCGGCACATATAGCCTCCGTGGCATATCAACTGATTCATCTGAGCAAGGACACCATACACTACATAGAGCCCTATACTCTACGGTTCGACACAGGGTATGCCGTGATTATAGTGTGGAGTTGCACGGGACTGAAACAGAGTTTCATCTGGCTCGTTATTATGCTGACGGCACGAGGAGATTGGAAGAGGAAATTATGGTTTATTCCATTAGGGTTTGTTTGTATATACCTATTCAACCTGCTCCGTGTGACAGCCATCGCCATGGTGATGGAACACCATCACGAGTTGTTTGAACTCTTCCACTCCTACATCTTCAAATATCTGTTTTACTTTATGCTTTTCATGCTGTGGGTATGGTGGACAGAGAGAATCGGGCGACCTAAAAGCACACCGCTTGAAACGGACAATTAGTGCATGTTCCTTTGTCGGAAGAATCGGGGCGCGCCATAAGCGGGATATCAGGACAGAGGATTTCCTCCAATACTGACGAAAGGGCTGACAGAAAGTCGGTCTTCATGGCAGAATACGGAACGGGATTTTTGGTATCTTGCGCTATCACCTTCTCCACCTTGTCAGGTTTATTGCGGACATAATAGACGCATGGGATGATGTCAGCAATATGGTATGTATCACTATAACACATACTATAGATGAGCGTTTGCCGAGCATGGTCTGGTTCGTTCTTCTTATCGGGTGAAAACAGGTATTCCCAAGCGGGGAAACCGGAATGTTCTTTACCTGTTTTGTAGTCCACGATACGCAGTTGTCCGTTCACTTCGTCCACACGGTCGGCAATTCCCTGAAAGGCAACCGTCTTCCCATCGGGAAGGATCAGTTCGGAATGGATATTCTGTTCGGATGACAGGTAGAAGAATCTGCCGGTTTGTGCCAGATGAAGATCATGGCGCAACACATTGTCCACATATCGTTGCAAGACACGGACAGGAAGATAGTCACGTCCATGAAGCAGGGACAAATCGTCCGTAAAGAGAAACTCCTGTGCATAGAAATGTTCCACGAGACATTCTCTCCTGAATTTCTCCTGCATATCCCTGACCATTTCTTCCGTTATCCTTGTGCGTGTATTATCATTATGGGCATAGGGTGCATAGAGTTGCTGCATCGTATGGTGGAAAATCGTCCCCAGTTTATTGTTTTGCACATTCTCTTCCATAGACTGAGGTTCTTTAAGTCTGCATACCCACTCCAAATAGAAGCGCAAAGGGCATACTACATACCTGTTAAGGGCTGATGGAGAAAGTCCTTTTACTTTACTTGTTCCGCCTGGACTGCAAAGGCGGGCAACAAGTTGGTTCATAACCCGCTCATCTTTTGGAAGAGACACCACGTCATCCGATTTGCGAAAAGAGGTCTTTCCCATACGGGCATTTTCTTCCCGCATCGGCGCGCCATACTGATAGAGTAGTTGGTAGATATAGCGTGATGCATCGGGAGAACGCCCGTCCTCGGAGGTTGTTTGCAGAAGATAAACCGTCTTTGCATGAGAAAGAAGACGATAAAAGTTATAGGACGCAATGGCATCCTGTCTTTCTGGCGTTGCCAGCCGGTATGCCAGACGAAGTTCGTATGGAATGAAACTATTTTGATGCCCGTCGCCGGGGTAGGTATCTTCGTTCATATCGGGTATTATCACTGTCCGGAAATCCATACCACGCGCTTCCAATACGCCCATTATTTGCAAGCCTTGCAAAGGTTCTCCCTCAAAGGGGACAGTGGTTGCCTGCATCAGTTGCAGGAGAAGGCGGTAGGCTGTTTTTGTTTGGACTATAACATCGGGACAGTTGCGGACAAGTGTGATCAGACGGTTGACAATGAGCAAAGTCCGGTAGATATATTCCTGCTTCTCACGGAAGATACTCTCCCCTGCCGTCTCGGTATCATCAGCAGTATTTGCCAGGATGTGCAGCATATCAGCCAAAGACTGCAACAAGGAGAGCGTATCGGGGAAGGGACGCATAATTGAAGAAAGGAGAGGATGAGAATCAAAAACAGACGAGGGTATGTACACCATATTGTTTTTGTAGATCCTGTCCTTTATGTCTCTTACCAAGTCGGGGAGAATGTCCGCTACATAGGGGTGACTGAGAATACCCATCACGGGTTTATAGTAAAACAAAGTTTCGTCGGCTTGACGGGTTGTGAGAATCTGCAATTCGCTGAGATGCTGAACCAATGTGTAGAGCGGTGTATCGGAAAGTGGGAGTCCCATCGTGATATTAATATCACCAACGGAATCAGGCAAGGCGTAAAGGACGGGGTGCAGAAGATGTTCGTTTGGCAAGACGATACCCAAATCGCCTAATTGTGAGACATTTCCTTCACGTCCGACTATCCGTGCGATTTCTTCTGCCTCATTCACAGAGGACGGGCATTTTACCCAATGGATTTCGGGTACTGACGTTTTTTCGGCAGGAAGGGAAAAACGTGATTTGAATGTGGCGAGATTTTGTTCTGCGACGAGGGAGGCTCTATTGGCGGGATCGCGAAGCCACGGGGACTCGTAATCGAAATAGAAATCCGCCAATCCCAAGGACTGCAGATGAAGCATAAGAGAGCGTTCCACAGCAGTCAGCACATTGAATCCCACAAAGACGTAGCACTGGCGGTGATCCGACGGCAGAGAGACTATTCCCGTCTGCAAATCCTCAACCAATTTACGTTGCAGCATGCCCATGTAAGCCAATCCATCTGCCGAGAGTTGGTTCTTGAGATCATTATATATGGGCAGCAGGCAGGTCTGGAAAGCCTGTGCAGCCTCTTTCACGGTATTATTTTTATTATCTTCAGCGGTTGAGAACTTGCGGTCGATTTCTTTGAGAGCGGAAAGATTCGTGAGGATGGCATCGGCATTGACCAACTGACGATCGATTTCGTTGAAGTCGCTCATTATCATCTTGCCCCAGAAAAGGAAGTCATCGAAAGTCTCTTCTTTTCTGAACGGCAAGAGGTAGTGTTTCGCGTAAAGAGAGTACAAGCGCAGTTGTAGATCGATTGGATCGGCAATGCGCAAGGGGCTCATATCCTGAAAAAGCCGGTCTATCGTAATGATGTCGGGCGCAAAAAGAGGTGCCGAAATCTCCTGCACGAGGTAATGCTTAAAGAGCAAACCTGCACGACGATTCGGGAAAACGAAACAAGTATCCACTATCTGTTCTCCCAATTCATGGTAGAACGTATGTGCCAAGCGTGATAAAAATGCAGCCATATATCGTTGAAAAGATGTTAGAACAAGGTCAAATATACTGTTTGTTCCCGTTTGTCACGGAAGCCTGTTATTCCAATAAGCCATCGTCGTGCGCCACTATATATACTTTCCTGTAAGGCTATCCGGGTTGTTTCTCAGGTCGTCAGCCGTTCCGACCGCCACGATTTGCCCGCCTGCGCGACCGCCCTCGGGTCCCATGTCGATGAGATAGTCGCACGCACGTATGACATCAAGGTTGTGTTCGATAATTATCACCGTGTTACCGCGATCGGTAAGTTTGCGCAAAACGGAGAGAAGGACACGGATATCTTCGAAGTGGAGTCCCGTGGTGGGTTCATCCAATATATACACCGTATTCCCCGTATCACGCCGAGCAAGTTCGGTCGCCAACTTCATCCGCTGACTTTCCCCGCCCGATAGCGTTGTACTACTCTGCCCCAACCGGATGTACCCCAATCCAACATCCTGAAGTGTCTGTATCTTGGCAAGAATGGCAGGTTGCGCAGCAAAGAACTCCACCGCCTGATTGACCGTCATATCCAGCACATCGGCTATACTCTTCCCTTTGAACCGTACCTCGAGCGTCTCTTTGTTATAACGTTTTCCGCCGCAGACTTCGCAAGGTACATAGACATCAGGAAGGAAGTTCATCTGCAACACTTTGTATCCATTTCCCGAGCATGCTTCGCAACGTCCGCCAGGGGTATTGAACGAGAAACGTCCGGCTTTCCATCCCCGTATTTGCGACTCGGGCAGTTGTACATAGAGTTGCCTGATATCGGAGAAGACGCCCGTGTAGGTAGCAGGATTGCTTCTCGGCGAGCGCCCGATGGGACTTTGATCCACACATATCACCTTATCCACGAACTCCAGCCCCTCCACACGATCATAAGACAAAGGCGGCTGCAATGAACGGTAGAAATGCTGACTAAGTAACGGATAGAGCGTTTGGTTTATCAGTGTTGACTTTCCCGAGCCGGAAACACCCGTGACGCATATCATACGGCGCAGAGGAAAAGCAACATCTATGTGTTTGAGATTATTCCCTGAACAACCATAGAGCCGCAGCCAATCGACACCGGCAAGAGAGGAGTGTTCCGCCTGCGGGATAGAGAGCGTACCATTGAGATACTTCGCCGTGAGCGTATCCGCCTCCAGCATCTGTTCAGGCGTCCCCTCGAAAACGACCTGTCCTCCAAGGCGTCCCGCTTTGGGACCAATATCCACAATATAGTCGGCTTCGCGCATCATCTGATCGTCGTGTTCCACCACAACCACCGTATTGCCAAGATCACGCAACCTGCGCAATGACGCAATAAGCCGTTCGTTGTCCCGCTGATGGAGACCGATACTCGGTTCGTCCAAGATGTACAATACATTGACCAAGCGAGACCCGATTTGCGTAGCCAGGCGGATACGCTGATTCTCACCGCCCGAAAGGCTATCGGACGAACGCGACAGAGAAAGGTACTGCAACCCGACATCCACCATGAACTGCAAACGACCATGTATCTCGCGCAGAATCTCGTGAGCGATAACCTTTTGCTTCTCCGTCAGCAAAGGTTCCACTTTATCGAGATAAGCCATAAGGTCGGTTATGTCCATATCCGCCAACTCGGCAATGTTCTTATCGCCGAACTTATAGCTCAACGCTTCCTTGGAAAGCCGAGCTCCATGACACTCGGGGCACTCCACCTCCACGGAATACTTGTTCACCCAACGCTGTTCTTCCTCCGTTACGGCATTTTCCTGCTGCATCTCCAAATAGCGAAGAATACCCTCGTAATGACTATTTGCCGCAGTAACTCCCGCCACCGAGAAAGAGAAGTTATCCTCGGAACCGTTCATAATCTCGCTGACGGCTTCTTCGGGCAATTGAGCAAATGGAGTCTGCAGCGTATAGTCTCCGTATTTGCCCACAATTGTTTCTATCTGTTCGAAGATGGCGGACTTGCGTGCTTTCCCCAACGGTTCGACAGCCCCATCGGCAATAGAGAGCGAGCGATCAGGAACAATTTTATCTATATCTATCCTATTGATGACCCCTAACCCTTTGCATACAGGACACGCCCCCTGCGGCGAATTGAAAGAGAATGTGTGCGGGGCGGGGTCGGCATAGGAAATACCCGTTGTCGGACACATCAGCGTCCGGGAATAGTAACGCGGTTTGGCATCGGCGTCGGGCGAATCGTAATCCACAATCATGATGATACCCTCGCCCTGCTGCATCGCTTTCTCGACCGATGCACGTATCCGCTGCGTATCCACCTCCGCCTGTCTGCCACCCTCCGAGGGAGGTATCTTGAGCCGGTCCACAACCAACTCAATGCTGTGGTTCTTGTAACGATCCAAGCGTAACCCCGGGACGATCTCCTGCACTTCGCCATCCACACGGATGTGCATAAAACCCTTTTTACGCAATCGCTCGAACAACTCCTTGTAGTGTCCTTTTCTGTTCTTGACCAACGGGGAGAGAAGAAGAATACGTTTGCCTGCGTACTCCTGCACAATGAGGCTGAGTATCTGCTCGTCGGTGTAATGCACCATTTTTTCCCCTGTGAGGTAACTATACGCCACTGCAGAACGTGCAAAAAGCAGTCGGAGATAGTCGTAGATTTCGGTGGTGGTCCCTACCGTGGAACGCGGATTGCGGTTGGTGGTATGCTGGTTGATAGCAATGACAGGACTAAGTCCCGTTATCTTATCGACATCGGGTCGCGCCCGATTCCCCAAAAAGCCCCGTGCATAGGAAGAGAACGTATCAATATACCGACGTTGTCCCTCTGCAAAGAGGGTATCAAAAGCAAGACTGGATTTACCACTACCGGAAAGCCCCGTGATGACCGTGAGGGCATAGCGAGGAATGCGCACATTGATATTGCGCAGATTATTGACTCTGTCTCCTGTGATTTCAATCCAGGAGGAGAATTTTGATATGGAAGATTCCGGCTTCGTAGATCAACTTATCAAGCAGGCTACAAAGGTACAACTTTTTTGCGTTTTTACGATATGCTGATACAGGTTTCCTCTCTCCGTCAGACAAAGAGAGGAATCATTCGTTACAGAGTTTTGATGACCTTGCAAGGATTTCCCACGGCAATGGAGTTAGAGGGAATGTCGTGTACGACCACCGAGCCAGCGCCGATGGTACAATTGTCGCCAATG
This sequence comes from Bacteroidales bacterium UBA7569, assembly GCA_002477945.1. GTDB lineage: Bacteria > Bacteroidota > Bacteroidia > Bacteroidales > Paludibacteraceae > Colicola. The sequence goes on along the minus strand of DLLF01000006.1, from coordinate 76,082 downwards.
GTAACGCCAGGCAGGATGGTTACCGAGCCTGCTATCCAGCAATTATTGCCGATCGTCACAGGTTTTGCCCATTCCTGGCGGGTATTACGTTCCACGGGGTCGGTACTATGACAAGCGGTGTAAATGGAGACATTGGGACCGATAAACGCATCGTCTCCTATGGTGACAGGGGCTTCGTCCAAAATTGTCAGATGGAAATTGGCAAAGAACCGTTTTCCGACCCTGATATGCTTACCATAATCACAATAGAAAGGCTGGTTGACAAAGACCTGTTCATCACATTGCCCCAATATATGAAAGAGCATCTTCCTCCGTTCGTCCAACTGCGAGGGAAGAAGGTTGTTATAGCGGCGGAGTTGATCCTTGCAGTTATTCAACAAGGCAATCAGTTCGTCATCGCAAGCGTTGTAGATTTGCCCTGCCAGCATTTTTTCCCGTTCGGTCATAGCAGATTCCATTAGATAGAAAAACAAGCACAAAGGTAGTAAAGTTTTGCGAGAAACAGGCTTTCTTTTGTTTTACCATTGTGCTTAAACGTTTACGACGTGCTGCCGATGAGGGGTCATACTATTTACGATTTTACAATGTACAATGTACGATTTTGCTTCACCGGTTTGATTTTCACATCTCGTCCAGAGGTGCTTGAGGGGTCGATGAGGTCGGCTTGAGGGGTCGTATTATTTACGATTTGGCAATGTACAATGTACGATTTGGCAAGGAAGACAATAGGACGGAGCGGGTTGATCGGGCGAATGGGACTGATAAGAATTATGCAGACCGAATCCATACAGAAGTTACAGAATATAACAGTTTATTGCAAAGCAATAACCCCAAAAAAGATGTGGCTATAAATCCTGCCAGCGGGCGGATTCTACTCTATCGCATATTTCGATATTACGGTCTGTATCATTTTTGCTGCCAACTTATCTGCTCTGTTACGTGCAGCACCAATGCTGTCATTCGACAGTATGGGCATAGATTGTTGCATAATAATTTCACCCGCATCCACCACTTCGGACAGTCTGTGAATAGTTACTCCACCTGTGCGTTCTTCACAGGAAAACATCTCTTGCCAAGGATTCAAACCTGCATATTTCGGGAGCAAAGAGGGATGGATATTCATGGCTTGGATACCCGCTTGTTCCCATTCTGCAAGAAGGCTTTTCGGAACAATCCACGGGCAACGGTAGGTAACAATATACTGGTACACTGTCCAAGAGGTACACTGCTTTGCCAAGGCAGGGCTGATGACTGTAGTGTCGTAGTGCATCTTCAGCATTTGTGCGACTGCGCTTCCGGGGTCAATGGTTATCAGGAGTATAGACATGGTAGTGTCTGTGATTTATCTGTTCCACCTCTTGCACCACTTGGCGATATTCCCCGTCTGTCAGTTTCGACACGTTGACTATCGGACAATTCTGCTGCAAGAAGCGCACGGGATTGTCAATCACTCCCGCAGCCACAGCCCGTTTGTAGAGCCTTGACCCCGGGAAAGCAATAATCATATCCACATACATCCGATAATGCGGGTGGTCGTGAAACCATTGCAATGAGCGGTGTACCGTATCCCAGTTATCTTCCGTATCGCCGAGTATGATACCTGTTCTGAAATTGAGGTTTGCCTGTTTCAGTTTGTATAATGCCAGTTCCACCTGCTCAATAGTGATGCCTTTGTGCATACTTTTCAATACCTCGTTGCATGCACTCTCCACTCCCACAAAAATATAGCGGCACCGCGTTCCGCACAACATAGCAATCAGTTCATCGTTCACATTATCAATGCGCAGTTGGATAGACCAGTCAAAGTCGTATTGCTTCACCCTTTTGCAGAACTCACGCACCCGCCCGTTGTCGGTGGCGAACAACTCCTCACGCAGGGCTATATACGAGATAGGATAATGAGCAACCAACCAGTCAATTTCAGCAAAGACAGAGTCCAAAGAACGCTGGCGATACGTAGAGCCGGACGGGTGGAAACAGAAAGTGCAATTGTACTTGCAGGAGCGACCTCCAATGACGCTGACCTGCGAGTACTTCTTGTTTTCGTCGCTCAAATCGGGGTTTTCCACCAGATATTCGCCATAGTCAAACCCTTCGTAGTCAGGAATCGGCAGAGAATCCAAGTCTGCAATTTCTTTTCGCCAGCAGGTTTGAATCAGTTCTTCGCCATTTCTGTAGATTAAACCATGAATGTGCTGTATATCAGACGGCTGCTCCATTTGCAGCAATTCCAGCATAGTCTGCTCGCCTTCGCCCACCACTCCATAGTCCGCTTCGGGGAAGGCTTTCATGGTATTCACAGGGTCGCCAGTCATAATTCCCCCACCGACAATAATCCGAACATTTGGGAAGTCTTCCCGCACCCATGCGGTGATGCGGCGGAGGTCGCTATATTCGCCCGAAAGTCCTCCAATACCAACGTATCGGATATGGTTGGCACGAATATGTTGCCGCACAATCTCCCGTTCATCACCCTTATGGTGATTGAGATTGAGCGTATGGACCTCCATACCTGCACGTTTCAGAAAAGCAGACACATACAAGATGCCCAACGGCATCACATAATGCGTGCCGTAAATCAGATAGCGGGGGATAACAAGCAATATATTCTTACTCATGGCGGATTGTTGCTGCTATTTGGCGATAAAGTCCGGGTATCCGCCGGCACATATCGTAGTACAACTCTTTTCGCAAGGCATTGCGGCGAAAGGCACAATAGGTACTGTGGAACTCTTCAGGGAACGACTCAAAGAACAATGTACACCCGCCCCCGCAATTCCATCGTGCGAAACAATCCTTGCAACGGGCTGCATAGGCGGTGTTTTGCGACATCAGTTGTATGATTTTCCGCTCATCAATGTGCGCCACATTGCCATATTGGAAATACGGATACAACGCCTCATCGGGAGAAGACACACGCGAGCATGCGGAGAGTGTACCCCGCGGAGTAAGGCAGAACTTCGCTTCACAGCCACGACTGCGCAACACATCTTTCAGTTCCACGCTCATACATGCCACATCGATCCCTTTTGCCGCCGCCCAATCTTTCGCCGTATAGTACATCTCAAGAAAGGCGTTGTAGTACTTCTCCAACTCCGTCGGCGTGCGGAATAGGTCGGGTGCCAGTATAGTGTCGAAAGTAACAGACTTAATACTCGGGAAATTCTCTGCTATCTCCCGAACCATATCGGGCATTGCTTCCACCGCCTCTTTGGTGATATTGCACCGAATACCAAAATCAGCCTGCATTGCACTCAACAAACGGATATTATCGGTTACCGCATTGTAGCATCCGCGCTCTTTGTCCTGATAGGACTTCAATATCTCATACGAAACCACAATGCGCACTTTATGTCCGTCCAAGTATTCAATTTTCTCTTTCGTCAGGAGGCTTCCGTTGGTAACCACCGCCATCGAATATGCCAATTGCGGACACTCTTTCGATTTGCGTTCTATATATTCTATCGCCTGCTGCAACAGCGGATATGACATCAGCGGTTCGCCGCCCCCGCTGAAACTGAACTGCACTTTTGGAGTGTTATCCTTAACAGGACGGGCAAAGACACGGTCGATAAAGGTCTGCAGTGTATCCCAAGGCACTTCCGTGTTATTACGCCCTTGCGCAGAATAGCAATATACGCAATGGAAATTACACGAATAGTTCAACAATATATCCACCTGTGTCAATTCGTCAACGTCGGTGGCAGCGGTTGCCGGTTCCCGCAAAGGCTCCTGCAACTTGTCCATAACCGTTTGGGGCAAAGCCGTGCCGGCGGTACGCAAGATATACCTGCCCGAAAACGGAGCATAGACAATCTCAACAGTATCGGCAGGAGCGTGCCAATAATCTCCTATGGGGATATAGTAAACAGGAGTCTCCATTTCAGTCGGCTATCTTATCTTTCAAATCGACAAACAGGTCTTTGCCTGTCTGCAGTGCATACCGCTTTTGCATTTCTTCCATCAGGTTATGGCGCAATGTACGCTTGGCAAACCGACATATTCCTGCATATATATCGGCACTATAAACGCGCCGTTGGTTGGGGCAGCCACTACCACAGTTCCATTTCGCCCAGCAATCTTTACATTCGGGTACATTGTGAATAGTCTGCTTCGTCAAGCGGTCATACGCAGACATATCGAACCGGACCTCACCCTCTTCCACTACTCCAATCACCGCTTCGTCATATCCATCCTCATTCGGAGTGGAGACGAAAGCACATGTTGTCATAGTCCTATACGGCGTGAGGCATACCAGATGCGAACAGAACTTCTCGCGAATGGTATGAATGGTCTTGTAGGTTGCCGATTGGATGTTTATACCGTATTGTTCTGCCAAACCTTTGGCTTTGTCGTACGAATGGAAATAGCGGTCATAGAATGCATCTACAACGGCAGGAGTGGTGAAATAGCCACAATCCACCACATCTTCCAAATCCAGCATATACACTCCAGGGTATTCACGATGACAGATTTCCACCATCTCACACATTCTATCCACATTGTCTGCCGTTATCGTTGAGCGAATCTTACATTCCACACCCGCCGCTAACAGGCGTTTCAAGTTGTAACTAACGGTCTGGAACTGCCCGCGTTGCGCATTCTGTATGTCTTCCAGCACCTCAAACGAGAACTGAACAGCAAAATTGTGCGCTTTGTACCATGCGACCATTTCGTCGGTTACCAGCAACCCGTTGGTTGTGATACGGAACTGAACCTTTACCCCGTTCCGCTGTGCCAATTGTTCTGCATAAGCAGTAGTCTCTTTCAGTAACGCCCAACTCAACGTGGGTTCACCGCCGCCTATAAACATGACCACACGCTCATCCTGTTGCCCCTCGCGTTTCTGCAACAGGAACTCCAATAACGGAGCAATATCTTTCATACTCAATTCGGCCTTGCTCCTGCCGCCTGCTGAATAACAATAAGAGCAGTGCATATTGCACTTCTCATTCAAGAGCAGATACGCCGTTTGCAAACTCTCGGTCTTGTTGTACGCGGTTGCCTTCGGAGTAAGAGTCTGCTGCAACATACTCAGCAGCACCTTGCTCCCGTGTATGTCTCCCTTCTCCGCCAATTGCTCCAACTTATCCACCTCATCGGGGGTTGCCAAAGTAAACCGGTTTGCCAGCGGGGAATAAAGCAACAGGCAATTCTCCGCCGGTTTATCAAAATAGTCACCTACAGGTATCGCATAGATGTTGCGGGTTCTTAATTCAGGATATAACATAGTATTGCCTATAAAATTAAATGATTATTACTTCGCTGCTTACCACGGCAAATTAGAGAACATACTGTCCGTAAAGGATGAAGTGCTTGCAGATGATTTACAATCATAGTAGGCTCTTTTATATTGCTCAATGATGTATATCAGTATATCTTCATCGCTTTCCGTGATATAAGAAGCAATTAGTTTCAGTGCTTCGTAGTTGGTATGTGCATTCTTCAATTTCTCTTGGGGTATATCAATTCGGAATCTGTCGCGGAAGAAACATATCGCATCATTATTTCTAAATAAGTTAGATTCTTCTAATCGTAACCTGTAGGGTGAATGTGTTTCAAACAGATACAATTCCCCTATCTGTTGGGATGTCTTTATAGAAATCATATATGTTTTATCTTTTGAACAATTGGTATGCATAACATAGCCAAAGTTGTGTATACTTTGGCTATGTTATCCTTGTCGTTACTTAAAAAAGCAATCACAGCAAGCCACTGGATTTTTGTAACTCTCCTGGCTGACCTCAAACAAATCTGTTAGCATAATATCAATTATATTTTATTACTCCTACTTTCTTACCGGCTTTTCGGATTCCGCCTCATTGTATTAACTTCAACATAGAGTTAAGACTCCGTAGAGCCTTAACTCAGAATCACACACCGCTACTTACTTCGAGAAGCAGTCGCAGCATGCTACAGGATACTTATAACTCTCCTGATTAACTTCAAAAACTTCGGTCAACATAGTCTTAGGAGTTAAATGATTCTTCCTACTCTATTAGGGCTTTTCGGATTCCGCCTTGACTTACATAATTGCACAGCAACTATTTGTTTCCATTATACACGAAACGAACAAGACTTAAATCATCTACGCATCCTATAAGCCATCGAACCGCAATTCTTACACTTATAGATTAGTGCTTCTTCATCGTCTTGGATAATGTCAATATTACCACTACCACATTCTTTACAACGCAACGCCTTACCACTTCGGTCTGTTGTTTCACTGAGATATCCACCTAAACCCAAAGCAAAAAAAGCCACAATAAGCGACAACCACCAATGATGCCACGCAAAATAAGAACCTACTCCCGCAGCAATACAGAGAATCCATTTAAGCCATGAAAAGGCATTGAATAACGCCTTCATCAGACCAAGCAAAAGACCTCCACCAACAATAATTCCTACAATCCACAAAATTGTTTTAAGCATAATACAAGTATAATTTATTTTCAGTACAACTCATAACTGAACTAAATACGCACTGCCCTTTCACACCGACGAGTAACCCCTATTTCAGTCACGGCGGTTGATGGGAATGTTAGTAATAGTCAGTGTTTTCTCCTGTTGAGATCCTCTACAAAGTTCATATATCTTGATGGTAGCATTCGTGAATTGTGTTGCATATTCATCTAATCCGTTGAAAGAAATACGGCATTTAACTGAAGTTCCAGCGGGAACACTACAACATTTTTGGGTAGTACCACCAAAAACAACCGGTGCAATATATCGATAAGTTGTATAACAATTGCCCTCGTCATCATAAAGACTAACTCGAGTATCGTCATGATAGATAGTGTATACTATTTCCGCATTTGATAAATTCGAGATTAGCAAATCTATATAACCAGAAGTGCCTGTTGCTACACAGCGTTTGAAAGCGATAGCGGTATTTTGAGAAGAATACGTTACTTTTACTTGGGCGTTAGCCAAAAGGCAGAACAGCGACATGGCTGTCAGGAAAAATACTTTCTTCATAATAGTTTGTTTATTTAAGTTTTAAGATGATTGCTACAGAATTCTCTATCACTCATCGCGGCGGGTGATAGGTATGTTAGTAATTTTTACAGGCTCACGTTTTCCGTTGTGATAAGCATAGATAGTAGCATTGGTAAACATAGAAGCATATTCGTCCAAGCCCCTGAAATTGATACGGCATTTCGTGGATGCCTCTGCAGAAATGTCCGTACTATATTCAGTATTGTTTCCGAATACCACCGAAACTATATTCCAATCCGAGTAACTGTTCCCCTCGTCATCATACAATTTGACACCACCACTATTCGGATTTGCGCCACATTTTATATCACTGTTTGTCTTATTAGTGATTAACAAATCTATATACCCTGTGGAACCTGTTACGATGCAACGCTTAAAAGCAAAGTGCATATCGGGATATGGATTTGTGATTTTTACTTGGGCAGTTGCCAAAAGGCAGAACAGCGACATGGCTGTCAGGAGAAATACTTTCTTCATCTTCTGTTGTTTTGAATGGTTTGTTTTACATATTATCCAATGCCTGTTGGGCTTTGCGGTCGCCTGCTGCAGCGGCTTTGCGATACCACGTCTCGGCAAGGTCGCGATCTTTTTCGATTCCTCTTCCTCCCCGATACATTTCGGCAAGTTCCCGATAGGCTTTCGTGTAACCCGCTTCTGCAGCGGCTTTCATATAGAGGAACGCCGAATTGATGTTTTTCGACACACCATCACCAGACTGATAACATTTCGCCACTTTGAACATGGCAGCGGCATCACCTGCATCCGCTGCATTCTTATATTCCGTAAACGGATTCGCTTTCGGCGGCTGCACCGGTTGTACAGTCTCTGTTTCCTGTTTTGCAACGGTTTGTTCTGCAGGTCGGGCAGGTTTCGTTTTGCGGGCGGTCTTAACCGGTTGTGTTTTCACATGATTCATCTCCTGTTTGACCGGCTGTGCAGTTTCCACTTTTACTTCTTCCACTATCGGTTTGTCGGTTTTCCCTGCAGGCCGGAACACAAGGAACAATGCGACACCTGCTAGCACCAAAGCAAACCATGTCCATTTGGGTAAACCCTTACGAGGCGGTTCCACCGTTATCGGACGACGGCTGCCATTGATAGCACCAACGCCCTTTTTCTCATCAGAGGATGGAGTATAGGTTTCTTGTACAGACTGAGGTTCCGCTACGTGAGGCGTTGGTTGCATCTGCTGCTGTGCACGCTGTGCTTGCTCCAAGGCGGCAACTGTCTGAGGGTCCACATTCGGTGGCAGAGGAGCACCTCCACCCATGATAATAAAGGTGTTGGTGACAGTCTGGTTGGTATTGTTCACCGTCTGCGAGTTGTCGATATTGTGCGTTGACTTATCCTCGCTATGGTGCTGTGATACATCTACATTACCATGCGCCATAACAGACTCCGGTGCGGCAGCAGGTTGCTTGGAGGCAGGAGTGTTACCAGTTGCGAAGGTCGGTGTATCAGGTGCCTGAGCGGGTATATTCTTTGCCATCATAGCAGTATATTCCGCATCTGTCAGTTCGTAATCACAATTTGCACAATGGCGTTCACCCATCTTCATCGGTGCGCCACATTCAGGGCACTTGTAGTCAGACATATTTATTCTGTTTAATTATAGTTACAAGTTATCTTTACATACAATGGATTGTACACATATATAGTGTGTACGTTCTTCTATATTCCCGACAATGACTACCTCTTTGCCATCGAATTGCTTGAAGTAATCGTCATTTGCAGGGTATATACCTTCACGATAGAGCGTATATTCCTCGCCCGCAGACATTACGAAGCGGGCATAATCGCCTTCCGACTTGCTACCTACTGCCATACGCCGGATATGCACCCTTCCAGTCAGTTCTTCCATGTCAACTTTGTTTTGTGCCACATTCAGGGCAATGTTTACTATCTGCGGGTATGTGCGCACCGCATTGATTGCAGTACTTCATCGGAGTACGCGGAGCGGGTGCAGGTTGTGCTGCAGGCGGTTTGGGGGCACGTGCACCAGCCATGGTCTGCAACAGACTCATCATCTGGTCGTTCTGCACCTGCTGCTGTTGGCGCAAGCGTTCCGACCACTCACGCTCGGTCTCATTCTTGGTGCGTGCCATTTCCAGTTCGTGCTGATTAGCGGCACTCTCCATTGCCATAAACTGCTCGAACTGTTGTTGGCGGCGTTGCGCCTTGGCATCTTCCTCACGCTGTTGCTGCTCAAAGGCAAAGTCTGCTTCTTTGCGGCGGCGTTCCAAGTCGGCATCCTGTTCGATGCGTCTGTAGTCTATCTCACGCATCAGTCCTGTCTTGCGAATCTCTGCCATAGCAGCATCTTCCTCCTCCTGTGTACGCGCTTCACGCAGACGCCGTTCGCTCTCCAACAGCAGTTTGAACTTATCCAACTCATCCTGGCGCAACAGGTCGTCCTTGTTTATCTTGTCCAACTCACGCTGCAACTCTACGCTTGTACGCGCCTCGTGCAACTGCTGTGCGTTCTGCACTTCCGCCAAGCGGTTCTTGAAATCATTGGTACGCCGCAGGTAGTCCATCTCCTGCTCGCTCAGGTACATCTCGCTGCTCAACTGACGGAAACGCTCCAAGTCCTCGCTGACAGCAGATATTTCCACTATACGTGCAATGGACAAGCCAAAGTATTGGTTCACTGCGTCCGCGTTCAGTTCTTCTTTCAGTTTTCTGCGCAGGTCATCGGGTACTTTATTGCCGTCCCACTCCGTATCCTCCATACAGCCTTGCAGACGTGCACGAACAATGTCACTCAATTCGTCCACAATCTGCGTGGTAGTCAGTTCCGCTTTGTCCGTCAGCCAATGCTGCAAGAAACGCTCTTTGTCCGCTATCTGGAAATAGGCATTCACCCCTACCTGCACCGTCAGGTAACGGGTCTTGAGTTCCATCGGACGGAACGTCTTGTAGTCGTCCAGAGAGGCTTGCTTGGCACCTATCAGCAACGGGAAAGCCTTGTCCACCAATATGGCAATACTGAAAGAAGAGCCTTTCTGCACGTGCTCCAACAGGGATTTCTCTTCGGCATCGGTCAGTTCTTTCTTGCTGAACAATCCTTTGACGATATTCCATGCCCGTTTGATAGGTGCTTCGTCCTTATCCGACTTGGCCTGCTTGAAATCATAGGTACCGCCATTCAGGGTCAGTACCGTCTTTCCATTGACACGGATGTATGCTGTCGTGCCCTCGGAAATAATAACTCCGCGTACGTCCTTGAATTGCGCCAAGTCCTGTGACTTAATGACCCGTGCCACCTGTCCGGGTTGTATATCCCAGTATATACGCCGGTTGGTAGTCTGCGCCAAGTCCCCCAACTGTTCTTCGGCAGGTGATTCCTGCCGAACACTATTATTCTCTTCCGTTACAGGGGCAGCAGATTCTTGTGCGACTTTTTCTCCGCAATATATACAGAACTTAGCGCCTTCCTTGAGAGGCATTCCACATTTAGGACATTCCATAATTGATAGTGTATTAGTTGGTAAATAGTTTTGTTGATGCTACTGTTTTAATTGTTCCGTCTTCGGATGCCGATACACGTGTTTCGTTACACAATCCGTTGGTACCCGGCTGCGAGAACGTGAAACACAGTTCACGCCGTCCGTCCGCATAGGTGCAACGACTAATGATGGAAGGTTCACGGGCCGGGATACCATACTGCCGGTAAAGACTTGCGGCTATAGATGCCGAGATATCCATAATGTTTTTATCGACAGCACTCCGCACCTGCACCAACAGACTTTGTTTTCCCGGGGCAGACTTTCGGGAGATTACCTCTTCGCGAACCACACCCACTTTTTCTCCGGGCTTGAGCAGTGCGGACTTGTCCGCCGTATAGTTGGTGGCTTGATAACCTCCTATATGCACAAGCGGGTCGCCATAGAGGTTGAATTCACTGATCGTAAGTGCATGAACCACATCTCCCGGTGCGGTCTGCCAAGTCTCCACACGTGCAGCAAAGAATGCGGCACCTGCCGTATAGCCGTTGAGCATGGCGCAATTGAAAGCCTGTGCCAAGATGTCTGATGTGGAAAGCCTGCACTGGCCATCAGAAGGGTCGACAGCACCATAAGCCACACGGGACGAACCCACATAGGTGAGCGTTTTGCCCGTCAATGCGGAGAGCAAGGTACTTTTGCGTTTGGGATAGCGGATAAAGCGTCCTCCGTAACAAGCCTGCGTAAAGAATATATTGGGTCTTTCCGCTCTTGCTATCAACAGAGGGGACATTCCTTCCGCCCAACCTTCTCCGTGCAAACCCTCTCCAAAGAAACCTTCGCTATGCATAGCATTACTGCCGTGCATATTGAAGAAATAGTAGTTAGCCTGTTCATTGAAAGCATGCGGATTCTGCTTGCCCGTTTGAGAGTCGAGAGCCACATGAGGAGTCAAGAACACCCGCTTTTGTGCGATTATCTCAGCAGGCAGATTATCACCATAGTCAGGATAGAGTCCTGCCCGATTCAAATCCTCCGTAATGGACAAGGTCACTTGCTTCCAATGCGGGTCGCACTGCGAATAGGCTGTATCAACGGGAACCGCAGCCCCCTGCTCCAATACACGTGAGAGATAATCCGTCAGGTCGGAAAAACTCCCGTCGTCAGCAACGGGGAGACGTCCCACGTAGAAGAGGGCATCATAAGAAAAGAGTTCCTGCGACAGCAATTTTGCCGCCATTTCGTCTCCATAGGGATAGGCGTAGAGAAGATCGGTATCAAAGTCGCGATCGTTGTCATTGTCGAAAAAGTGCGGAAGACAAGGCATGGGGACATCATCATCGCCACCAATAATAAACAGGTAATCCGATTCGGGTTCTCCCGAACGCACCTCTGCATCGTGTGCATCTTTGAGAATCGCCGCATAATCAGCCCAAGTATCAGCGCTACCCAGTGACACATGTTTACGTCCTCCCAAGAAACCGCGAACCCGGTACGTATAATCACTTGCATCCAACAAGACATAGCGGACGCCCCATTGCCTCATTCCCCGGATATATCCGTTGAATACATCTTGTACCATTTCTTTGCGGACATGCAAACGCCTTGACAGCGATTGTATATTCGTCAGGATGAATCCACGTGCGACAATGTCCGGTTCATCGGAGACAGTCTCCGCATTATCTACACAGGGAGTGCCGTTTGCTGCCGTTTCTACGGCTTGCAGCGGAGTTACTTTCGTGCCACATTCAGGGCAGAAAAGTGCCTCTTTGTCTAACTTGGTACCACATTCAGGACAAAACATTGCTTATATCGGTTTTTAGCGTCGTTGTACAGACATAAAAAAAAACGTGGATTTCGGCCGTTGCCGTTCCACGAATTGAGGCTGTCGCATTGCCTGTAGAAATAGAACCGACAACGCGAAGCCCACGCCAATATAAGACAACCAACACCTGTAACCGTGCCATGCAACCATGGCACACGAGACGACGTAATATACATCGCTTCCCGACAGGCGGAATATACTTATACTCCGAGGACATCTACCGTTGCTAAGTCTGATTTCTACGTGAAACTGCGACATTTCAATCCGTCAGAACAGAGCGTCAATAAACGCCTTTATTATGTACTGCGAAGCCCATTCAGAGACTTCGGTGACATTTGTTTCCTGCACGAAGCAAGAAACGATACCCACCCGCTCACCTCTGCGTGAACTTCACACTGCAAAGATATACATTCTTTTATAGACTGACAAATTCATGACCAACAATTTTGCTTTATAGGGGGAGGTAAACTTTATGTTAGTTTATGATAGATATTCAAGAAGCCTGAAGATGCGGGATCTTGGACTACAGGAGAACGGGACGGATCGGGCGGATTGGACAGATTAGTCCAACAGGGAGCCTGAGATGGGAGTTATTATAGACATTCCAGTTAATCGAGAAATTCTATGGAGAGGAAGACCTCCCCCAACCCCTCCAAAGAAGGGGCTTTAATAGCATTGCATTGTTTCATAATCCTTGCGATGAGGGGTGCTTGAGGTCTCGACGAGGGGTCGTAGAAAGAAACAAGTTGATGATTGACAATCGGGCAACCGCAGAGAAGATTATTGAACGGATTGGACGAATAGGATGAATGGGGCAAACAAGCAGAATGCAGATACAAGCGGAAAACGGATACCACCGGTTCCATTTCACAGGCAGATTGTATTTGAGAAATAAAACATTCCATCATCTTTCCTGCTGAATGACTTGCAGATACGACAAATATACCTTATCTTTGCAGATATTACTTTGCGGCAGTTGTACCCATTGCAAAATGAAACGCTTCGCTTACATACTTTCGATTGTTGTCGCTTGCACTGTTTTGGTGTCAGGAATGCTTCTTCTGCTTATCCGTAGCAGCAAGGTGCAGACCGCCATGCTGAATGTAGCGGCACAGGAAATATCAAGAGGGCTGCAAGCGGAGGTGCGAATCGGCAAAGCGGATTACCGGTTGTTCAACAAGGTCAGTTTTGAAAACATCTATATAGGCGACCAGCAGGGAGATACCTTGTTCTATACAAAAGGCATTGATGCCGAGTTTGATTTCAGAGGATTTTTCCGGCACCGCATTATCTTCCGGAAAGCCTTGTTGCGAGATGCATTCATCAACATCTATTCCCTGGATTCCATAACCAAGAACTATACATTTCTTGAAAGGCTGTTGCCTTCGACTCATACTGACACGTTGCCCGTTATGGAAATAAAGAATGTGGGATTGCACAACATACGATTACGTTACAATGACTGGCGAACAGACGGTTTGCAGGCAGAATTATCGCTCAACCACTACAGCCGAGATTCGCTGGATGCCGAGATAGGACAATTGGAAGGAACCTTGCGACGGCAGCATACAGACTTTGTGCAAAAAGCAGACTCTTTCCGTCTGAACACTTTGCATGCCCGCCTATTGCTGACGCCGCGCGGTATCAGCATGCCGTGTATGCAGATAGTTCTGCCCCATTCGGAATTTTCGACGAAGACGGTGGAGATAGGATTTCCGGAAGGAGGTATCAACAAGGATGGCATAGCCGATGCAAAAGTACACTTGGAGATAGACAAAGCCGTGCTTTCGCCTCATGATATCGGTTTGTTTGTCCCTGCCTTGGACAAGATAGAGGGTGAGATTTCACTTTCCGGCAACATAGACGGCAGCATCGGCAATCTGCGGGCGGAGAACTTAGCCGTCAACTACCAGCAGTATGCCTTACTGAGGGGCGATATATCCATTGCAGGTCTGCCTCGGATTGACACCGCCTACCTATATGCCAATTTCCAAGACCTGACTTTGCACCATGCGCTTGTACAGGATTTCATTTCGGATATGCAAGACCGTCCGTATCAATTGCCCAAGTCGATAGCCCAGTTGGGCGTTGTACACTACAAAGGCGTGCTGAGCGGTCGCAGCGACAGCCTGAACCTGCAAGGGACATTCAGTTCCCGATTAGGATCAATATCCACACAGGGGTCGCTGCGCACCACCGGACATTTTCAGGATCCGCATTTCAAGGGCATTGTACAGACCAAGCGTTTCCGTCTGTCGCCATTGACAGGAGACAAACGGTTCGGGAACATTGCCATGCGTGCGCAAGTGGATGCCTACAGCGGCGCAGGCCAGCCTTTGCGTGCCAATCTGTGTGCCCATATCACTTCCATCGGGTTCAACGGATACACCTACAAGAATGCACATATAGACGGTACATATACCCAGAACAAATATGACGGGTTGGTTTACATTGACGATCCGAACATAGGTTTCCGGTTTGACGGTTTGATAGACCTGAACAAGCAGTTGCCCGTTTTTGACTTCGGCTTGGACATACACCGCCTGCGCTTGGGCGAGTTGGGATTTTCGAAACGTTACAGCCATTCCGACCTGCGGGGCAGCATATCCCTGAATATCACAGGGAACCAATTGGACAACATCAACGGCAGTTTGGCAATAGACACATTGTCGTTTGAAAACAACGGCAAGACCCTGCTTATGCAGAAGATGCGTCTGCTGGCCGAGACCGGTGACAAGCGACCGACAAATTTCAAAATACAATCGGACTACCTGAATGCCAACATATCTGGACAATACCGATACAGCCAGTTGCCGCTCATCGTGAAACGACTGTTGGCAAGATACGTACCCCGTTTGCTGTCGGAGAAGGACAGAAAGGCAGTGATGCAAACATCTGCCACGAACGATGTGCAGTTCTATGCCTATTTCAAGAATCTGGATCTCATCAGCGAGGTATTGGAACTCCCGATGTCGTTCTCCGATCTCCCCACCATAAAAGGTTTTATATCGGAACCTGACGAGCAGTTTGCGTTGCAGGTGCTTGTTCCCACCTTCAAGAAAGGAGATCTGAAGATAGACAATATCGCCTTAAACATAGACAACCACTCCAACCAGATCAATCTCTCCGCCCAGATGCTGAAATATGCAGGAAACACGCCGGCAGGAGAGAAGATAGGCGATTTGCAATGTTATCTGAAATCGGTGGCCCGAAGAGACTCCGTTGTATTGAACTTTGACTTTGCCAATCCGAAGGAGCGACGCAACGCAGGTTCGATACGCACCATCACGCGATTTATGCAGTACGCCGGTGAGCCTCTCATTGACCTCCATCTGCTTCCGTCGCGATTCCTGTTGTCGGATTCTGTATGGACTCTTGCGGACGGTCATCTTCGCTATGCCGTGGCGGACACTTCACTGCAGTTGGATAATTTCCGTTTCGGGAACAGCCGCCGCTTCGTATATGCCCACGGTATGGCCAGCAAACGCAGCAATGATTCCATCCATTTCGACATAGGTGATTTTCCTTTGGATTATATTCTCAGTTTCACCGAGGCGAAAGATGTTATTTCCTTCGGAGGAAGACTTACAGCAAGGGGAACGGTTTTCAGTCTGTTCAGCACCCCGATGCTTCAGGCAGAGGCCCGCATGGACAGTGCCTGCATTAATGGTCAGTTTGTGGGTGACGCCACTGCGACCGCCCGTCTGAACAGGGAAAAGAAGACGATAGACATAGCCGGTGCGGTTGTGGAGAAAGGGGATACAGTGGCGGATATAACGGGTGTGGTGGCTCCATCGGACAACAAGCGTTGGGACTTGTTTATAAAGGCTGATTCCGTCAATCTCGGATTCATCAACTTCTGGACAAAGAACATATTGGAAAACATACAGGGCCGAGGATTCGGAGATGTGCATGTGTTCGGACAAAACAAAAAGACCCACGTAACGGGTAAAGCATTGGCAAAAGATGCGGGTTTGGGAATAGGTATGCTCGGAACATATTACCACTTCACGGACTCCATCACCATGGATTACGGCAAAATAGACTTCTCCGGCATCCATCTGCGTGACGCTGAGGGCAACACTTTGTCGGTGAACGGTGCGCTTGAGCATGACGGCAGTTTTCAAGATTTCCGCTACAGCATTGACATCGGCTGTCAGAAGGCTCTCGTGATGAACCTGCCTCCCTCGCGGAATGACATGTTCTACGGAAAGGTGTACGGAACAGGAGAGGCATTCATCCGCGGTGACGAACATGAATGCCGCATATCTGCCAATGCAATGACAGCCAACAAGACAGAGTTCAGTCTGTCTATCGGAGGGGCAAGCAATGCGCATGACAATTCGTTCATCACCTTTGTGGATCACAATGCCCCCATTGCGAAAAAAGAGCCACATCAGTCCGAGCCGGAAAGCAATACGAAAGTATATCTTGATCTGCAAATAGAAGCGACCCCTGAAGCGAAGGTGGATATCATCATAGACCCGAAGACAGGTGACCGGCTGGAAGGACGTGGAGAGGGTAACTTGAAGGTAAGTTATGATATGGCTGCCGACGACATCAAGATATTCGGCACCTATACCCTTCAACAAGGTTCATTCTTCTTCACATTCCAAAACGTCATCCGCAAGGAGTTTACCATACGACCAAACAGCAAGGTCATCTTCAGCGGAGATCCGGAAAACCCCCAGGTGGACGCAAGTGCGCATTATTCCACGACCGCATCGTTGCGGGATTTGTTCGGTTCGGACATATCGCAGGTTTCAACGAACCGCACGTCCGTACCGGTGAACTGTATACTTTATCTCAAAGGGAACTTGATGAACCCCGTAATCTCTTTCGGAATAGAGTTGCCACAATCTGACGAGAGCGTGTCAAGCCAGGTGAAATCGATTATCAATACGGACGAGATGCTGATGAGACAGATACTGTATCTGCTTGTATTCAATAAATTCTACACTCCGGAATACCTGCAAACGACCACGGAGAACATAGGAGTGAGCGAGACTTACTCGTTGTTGAGTTCAACGATTACGGGTCAGATCAACAACTGGTTGGGCAAACTGACCAAAGATTTCACAGTAGGGTTCAACGTAAGAACCGGTGGCAGCGGTGATGATGCGAGCCAGGAATATGAAACCCAGTTCCAATACCAGCCCAACAACCGGCTTCTCATCAACGGCAACTTCGGATACCGTTATAACGACATCAGCAACCAACCCTTGTTCGGGAACCTGGATGTGGAATATATGCTCAGTCCGTCGGGTCATTGGCGTGCGAAAGCCTACACGCACACGGTGGACAAATACTCACTGAAGGAGGCACATACGGTGCAGGGTGTCGGTTTGATGTTCAAATATGATTTCGGCGGGCAAGGTCGCAAACACAGAAAAAAGGCTGTGGCAAACGACAGTATTCCGCCAAAAAGATAGGGAATATGTTAGTAAAGACCTTTGGTGCGGCAGTATATGGAATAGATGCCGTATTGGTGACAATAGAAGTATATCTGACCCAGGGGACGAACTTCTGCCTGGTAGGATTACCCGATAACGCCGTGAAAGAAAGTCATGAGCGGATTTGCTCCGCATTGAAAGTGAACGGATATAAGATGCCTTTCAAGCAGATCACCATCAATATGGCGCCCGCAGACATCAAGAAAGAGGGTGCAGCCTACGATCTTCCGTTAGCAATAGGTATTATGGCAGCCGATGAGCAGGTGCTATCGGAACGACTGCATGAGTACATCATCATGGGAGAGTTGTCATTGGACGGCACGTTACAGCCTATCCGAGGCGTTCTTCCCATTGCAGTAATGGCAAAAGAGATGGGGTACAGAGGCTTTATTCTCCCTGCAGCCAATGCCGAAGAGGCGGCAGTGGTGGACGGGATAGAGGTGTACGGCATGGAGAATCTCCGTGACGTGGAGCAATTTCTGAACCGAAAAAGAGAGTTTGTCCCCACGACCATAGATATGCGACAGGCTTTTGACACGCAAGCCCTACATTCAGAATTAGACTTTGCGGACGTGAGAGGTCAGGAGAATGTGAAGCGCGCTCTGGAAGTGGCGGCGGCAGGGGGACATAATCTGCTGATGGTAGGTCCTCCAGGTGCAGGGAAGAGCATGATGGCAAAACGTCTGCCGAGCATTCTTCCGCCCCTCACATTGCAGGAAGCATTGGAAACGACCAAGATACACTCGGTAGCAGGAGTTACGGGAAAGAACATATCGCTGATAACACAACGTCCATTCCGCAGCCCGCACCATACGGTGAGTGACGTTGCTTTGGTGGGGGGAGGGACGAATCCGATGCCCGGCGAGATCTCGTTAGCCCACAACGGTGTGCTTTTTCTGGACGAATTGCCGGAATACAAGCGCAGTGCTTTGGAGGTGATGCGCCAACCATTGGAGGACAGAAAGATCTGCATTTCCCGAGCAAAGATGTCGGTGGAGTATCCGGCAAGTTTCATGCTTGTTGCCGCAATGAATCCGTGCCCCTGCGGGCACTACAATGACCCTACCCACGCCTGCACCTGCAACCCGGGCATGGTACACAGGTATCTGAGCAGAATATCGGGGCCCTTGCTTGACCGCATTGACATACAGGTGGAGATCGTTCCCGTGCCATTCGACAAACTCACCAGTCACAAAGAAGAGGAACACAGCGAGCAAATAAGGGAACGGGTACTGAAAGCGCGGGAGAGACAGGCAAAACGTTTTACAGGCACGGACGGGGTTTACTGCAACGCACAGATGTCGGGTAAGCAGATACGCCGCTTCTGCCGTATAGACGATGCTTGCAACGCCTTGTTGCAGAATGCAATGGAGCGTTTGGGATTGTCGGCACGAGCATACGACCGAATACTGAAAGTGGCGAGAACCATTGCAGACCTGGAAGGTTCGGAGAACATTGAGGCACAGCATATTGCCGAGGCCATCAGTTATCGTAATTTAGACAGGGAAAATTGGGCTGGATAACATCACTACAGCAGACATCAGATGCCGAAACATTCTTTTCATCTTGTTTCTTCCTACAAGCCGACAGGTGACCAACCCGAAGCCATCCGACAGTTGGTGGAAGGTCTGCGTGCCGGTGCTCCTGCACAAACATTGCTCGGGGTTACCGGTTCGGGCAAGACATTCACCATTGCCAATGTGATAGAGCAGACAGGACGTCCCACTCTTATTCTCTCCCACAACAAAACGCTTGCGGCACAACTCTACAGCGAGATGAAGGGTTTCTTCCCTGAGAATGCCGTCGAGTACTTTGTGAGTTACTATGACTACTACCAACCGGAAGCATATATTCCCTCAACGGACACGTACATAGAGAAAGATCTGAGTATCAACGCCGAGATAGACAAACTACGACTCAGTGCCGTAGCATCGCTGCTTTCGGGACGGAGGGACGTGATTGTGGTATCTTCGGTCAGTTGTCTGTACGGAATAGGCAACCCGCAAGATTTTTCGCAGAACGCCATCCATATACGGAAGGGGCAACAAATCGTACGTGACGACTTTCTATTGCAGTTGGTAGCCATACAATACACGCGCAACGAGTTGGACTTGAACCGCGGCAACTTCCGCGTGAAAGGAGATACGGTGGACATCTTTCTTGCCTATGCGAACTATGTGGTTCGCGTAGTATTCTGGGGAAACGTAGTTGATGAAATTTACACCTACGAACCCACAGACCAACACGTGATTGACGACTACGACGAATTCAACATATATCCCGCTTCGATTTTCACGACAACCAAAGAGCGTATAGAGCGCGCTATCGGGGAGATACGCAAGGATTTGCAGGAGCAGGTGAAGTATTTCCGAGAAACGGGGAAGGATGTTGAGGCAAAGCGTCTGGAACAACGTGTCAATTACGACATCGAGATGATCCAAGAACTGGGTTATTGTTCCGGCGTGGAGAACTACTCCCGTTATTTTGACGCCCGCCCGCCGGGTTCACGCCCATACTGTCTGTTAGACTACTTCCCGAAAGACCTTCTCCTTGTTGTGGACGAGAGCCACGTTACCGTTCCCCAGATACACGCCATGTACGGAGGAGACGCTGCACGCAAGAAGAACCTTGTGGAATACGGGTTTCGTCTTCCAGCCTGCAGGGACAACCGTCCTCTCACGTTTGAAGAGTTTGAAACCATGACACCCCAAACGGTGTATGTGAGTGCCACACCGGCAGACTATGAACTCAGGAAATCGGAAGGCATCGTAGTGGACCAAGTGATCCGTCCGACAGGCTTGTTGGATCCAGAGATTGAGGTAAGACCTTCGGAACACCAAGTGGACGATCTGATGGAGGAAATCACGCAACGTGTGGAAAAGAACGAGCGCACCTTGGTGACCACTCTTACCAAACGCATGGCGGAAGAGTTGGACGATTATCTGAGAAAAGCGGGCATACGCTGCGCCTATATCCACAGCGATGTGGACACTCTGGACAGGGTGCAGATCATGGAGGACTTGCGCAAAGGCATATATGATGTATTAGTGGGTGTCAATCTGCTCCGAGAGGGGCTCGACCTGCCGGAAGTAAGTCTGGTTGCGATATTGGACGCGGACAAGGAAGGTTTCCTGCGGAATCACCGCAGCCTCACACAGACAGCCGGCAGAGCCGCACGCAACGTGAACGGCAAGGTTATTATGTATGCCGACAAGATTACGGACAGCATGCAACTCACCATCCAGGAGACCGAGCGGCGGCGCGCCAAGCAAACGGCCTACAACAAAGAGCACCACATCACTCCGACAGCCATCCGCAAAGCATTGGACAATCCGCTATCACTTATAGGTTCCCCAGAGCAAGAAAAACAATACACGGTCACACGTGTGTATGAAGCCGTGACCTTGCCGATTGTGGAGAAGATGACGCCCAAGCAGTTGCAGAAAACCATAGAAAAGACCAAGAAGGAAATGCTGGCTTGCGCCAGAGACTTGCGTTTCATTGAAGCCGCCCAACTGCGGGACGAGATGCTGCGCATGCAAGACCTCTTGGACAAACAGACCCAAACCGACAACAAGAAATGAGCCCCTTACTACTCGCCTTTCAAGTTTCACCGGCAAGTTCGATTCTGTCGGTTCTCTTTCTGCTATTACTGACAGGCGTTGTTCTGGTGATTTTGGTGGACACGGGAGAGCCATCGCGCAAGTTTGCCTGGCTCTTCATTATTGCACTGCTCCCTGTTGTGGGCTTGCTTCTCTATCTACTCTTCGGCATCAACCACCGGCACAAACACCATTTTGACCGCACTTACCGCAAATACAGAGAGACATTTCCCGAAGGGAGCAACCCGAGTCTGGACGAGGTCCTGTTCGGAGAAAGGAAGATTGCCCAAGTGGACAGATATTACCGCCCACTAACACATCTGCTGAGCCAAAACCAGCGTCCCAGCGTAAGTACAGCCTGTGAGATTGAGGTGATTACCGAAGGCGGGAGGAAGTTGGAATTGCTACTGCAAGACTTGCAGAATGCCAAGAAATCCATATATATGGAGTATTTTCACTTCGGCATAGACGACAACAGCCGGCGTATCCGCGAGTTGCTGATGGAAAAAGCACGCGAGGGATTGGACGTACGCTTTATCAACGAGAATTTCGCCAACCTTCCCATTCCGACGTTTTATTACACCGCCATGAAGACAGCGGGAGTAAAAGTGGTGAACTTCACAGACCTGCGCTACCATTTTCTGGACTGGATTACCCATATCAACTACCGTGACCACCGCAAGATTGTGATTATAGACGGAGAGACCGGTTATGTGGGCGGAATGAACATAAACAACCATTACTTCTACCAATGGCGCGACACGCATTTGCGTCTGACAGGCGAAGCCGTAAGGAGTTTGGAGTACCTGTTTATGGATTCGTGGCAAAGCGCAAAAGGAGAAGATCTGCAAGATATTTTCACGCAACCGGAAACCGATCCCACAACAGGTGACACTCTGATTCAGATTGTTCCCGACGGTCCGGACTCCCGCTGGCCTATTCTGCAGATGGGTTATGAATGGACTCTTTTGCACGCCAAAGAGTATGTATATCTGCAGAGTCCTTATTTCGCCCCTCCCGAATCGCTGCTTTCCGCCATGAAGACCGCCGCCCTATCCGGCGTTGACGTACGCCTTATGCTGCCAGCAAGACCCGACACGCCAATCCTCCGCCCCGTAAACAGGTCGTATTACAGGGAGATACTGGAAGCCGGCGTACGCGTATATGAACGGGGAGGGAACTTTATGCACAGCAAGACATTTGTTTGCGACGACTATCTGACAAGCATAGGCAGTGCGAACCTTGACTACAGAAGTTTCTGCATTGACTACGAGGTGAATGCCTACATTTATGACACGGCTTTTGCCCAAAAGAACAAGGAGATATTCTTCCGCGACATGGAGCAGTGCAGAGAAATAACGTTGCAACAAATGGAAGAACAACCATGGTTACTGCGTCTGTTGCAAGGAATTACCCGTCTGTTTGCCCCTATTCTTTGACCCGTCAGACCAGGTCGGCTACTTGCAAAGAAGCGAAGCGGATCAAGTCGGAGACAGAAAGCAAGAGTTGCATACCACGGCACCCCGCACTGATGTAGATTCGTTCGTGCTGCAAGCAACTCTCATGGATATAAGCAGGATACGGACGCCGCATACCAATGGGACTGCAACCGCCACGGATATAGCCCGTCAAGGCAAGCAGTTCCTTCATAGGAACCATGGCACACGCCTTGTTGCCGCTTGCTTTTGCGGCTTTCTTGAGATTGACCTCTTTGTCTCCGGGAATGACACAGACAAAGACACCCGTTTTGTCTCCACGCAAAACCAATGTTTTGAAGACACAGGAGACATCTTCCCCCAAGGCTTCAGCAACATGGACTGCACTCAAGTCGTTCTCATCAACGGGATAAGAAATGAGCCTGTATTCTATTTTTGCCGCATCCAAGAGACGGGCGGCATTGGTTTTCTGCGGCATAGCATTATGACAACAAAAAAAATCGCCGTGCCTGTACGGACACAGCGATTGAGCAACAATAAGTAGTTTACTTTACGCGGCGCTCGGGAATACGTGCTTTCTTACCCGTGAGGTTACGCAGATAGAAGAGACGGGCACGGCGCACTTTACCATACTTATTGACAGTGATGTTCTCGATGAAAGGAGAATCCATAGGGAAGATACGCTCAACGCCTACGTTTCCTGACATCTTGCGAACCGTGAAGCGTTTTTTGTCCTCGCTACCCGAGATACGAATCACATCGCCACGGAACTCCTGTACACGTTCCTTGTTACCTTCCTTGATACGGTATGCCACCGTAACCGTATCGCCTGCCTTGAATGCAGGGAACTCTTTCTTCTCACCGGCAAATGCTTGCTCAGCAATTTTAATCAAATCCATTGTCTTTTCATTTAATGGGTTAACAGACGCAGTATTCGCTATTTCTTTATTTTGCCAGAGACTACGTCCAAAATGCGTGCAAAGGTACAATCTTTTTGTTTATCTCACAACAATGAGACAGAATAAAATGCCATTAAACCCGTTATCGGGTGCTATGGGTCTCCGCCAATTGCCGACAATGAGCCGTTGATCCTCACTGACAAATCAAAAAAACACCGGCAAGGTTCTCATTCGCACTCCATTAAACACCATTAAAAGTCTGTCTGAGAGCGGTGTTCTTCTTCTCATCTTCCACAAGGAGTGTCTCGGATATAGTCCCGACTCCCGCGTATGATAACCCTTATAACTCTGTTTGCCTGTTTCTTTGGATATAGCGTAAAGTCAACTCTTCCAGAACCGGTATATCTGGTAATGTTCTGCGTAAAGCATATTTTGTTCTGTCCTCCAACAAGAAAAACTCATTGGATGTACTTGTGTTTATGCGGTAAAACGATGTGCTGTTGTGAGATGGTGTCATCTCATATAATGTATTCTTAACGGATGAGATTATTGCGACTGGAATAATCCACTTGTAGATATAGGCTTTTGTATAAGGATTGTGTTGTGCAGGACATCTACTATTATACTTGCTACCATTCCAACTGCCCATAGCCATCACATCCCAAAAAACTGTACCCGAAAAGTTGTCTTCTGTTTCAACCCAATGATAGCATTCATCTCCCACTGAATGTAGGGTCAATGGCGTACCATCCGGCTGGGTTACTGTAAAAGGCGTTGGCGATGCAGGAACTGCAAACACCCCCTTTATTGTGCCGATAAAGCAATAAAGGGAAAGAAAAGGACAAGATACCTTTTTCATAGTATTACATTTGTTGGTTGGATGGATTGCTGCAAAGTCCCACTTTTGATTTTATATATGCAAGAACTGTTGAGATTTTTATTTGTATAATTTACTTATGGATATCACATGGTGATGGCGTTATCTTAGCCTCTTCCGTTGCAGGGGCTCCACAAACCCGAATAGGGGGTAGCGAGGTGCTATTGTAGGGTTCTGGAAGGTCTGTGCGTTTTTCTACGACCCCTCAAGCCGACCTCATCGAACCCTGAAGCACCCCTATAATATCCCTTAACGAAAAATCAGGAAGACTTTGGTATGAGGTCAAGAAAACCTATTGGCGTTATTGACCCATCCCTTAGGAGATTGGAAAGTCTAAAATATCAAATCATCAACCCGTATATTGCCCTATATATTGTCTCTTATCGGGCGGATATGGTTGCCCGCCCTGTCCGTCCCGCTTGATTAATTTGACCAATTAGCGGAAAACCATCGTGTCCGATATATCTTTTTTAATGAAACCACGAGCCGCCAATGTCAAGTATAACATTGGCGGCTCGTTGTATGTTCTCTCTATCAATCCGGTTTCTACTATTTGCGAATACTGAAAGGAAAACTGCCGATCAAGTTGCCATCAATAAAGAAATCGGCATTATAGGTACCCGCCTGCAGGATCTCTTCGACATTCCAATAGAGCGTCTCCTGCATGGTTTCTCCCGTGTATTCTATCGTTTTTGACAAGGAGTAAGGGATTTGTTTATTCTCATAAGAGAACAAATCGTCAGCCTGCTTCTGCATCACCTCGCCATCGGGGCGGACAATACGCAGATAGAGCGTTTTCTCTCCGGCTTGCACCGTGATATTCTTCAGCACCTCGAAAGTAAACTGCAATTTCTGTATTTTGGAATAGAGAGAAGTCTTGCGGCCGTTTTTATTGAGCGTAGTCATACGGAAATTATCAACTTCCATCATGGAAGCACGATTGACAACCTCAGTGAGTTGCTGTCGTTCCTGCTCCAACTGCGTTGCTTTCTGTGAGACCGCCTCATACTGCTGCCGAACCTGCCGGTTCTCACTGACAAGACGTTGGTTTGTTTGATCAAGCGAATCAATCCGGTGAACATAATCTATCATGACGGCACGAACGGTTGCCAATTCTTTCTTCAATTCGGCAATGCGACGGGCATTGGTAACTTTCGTGATACGTAGTTCTTCAAGCAAATCCTGTACACGCTGCTGCTCTTTGGAAAGGAGGTCTGCCAACGAATCGTTATGGATCTCCGCTCCATAACCATCGAATTGAAAGGCAAGATCCTCGTACTCGTCCTCGAGTTGCTCTTTCTCGAACTCCATCTGCTCCACCATCTCTCCCATCTCCTGATGCTGACGGAGGTTGAGATACACTAACACCGCAATACCCGAAACGAGTAACACAATAACCGAAATGACAACTGATTTCTTCATCTATGCGCTCTATTGATTCATAAACCGACGATACAAAACAACAATGCAAAGGTACATTAAAAAAGTAGAAGTATTGCAAGAATAGAGCCTTTTTTGTTGACGGACGACAAGTAAAGGCCCGCCCAAAGAATACCAAGAGAACAGGCAGGTAGCAAGCAAAGAAGAAAAAAAAAGACTGACGACAAAAAGTCATCAGCCTTTCATGTTTACCGTATCTGCTTATTGCAGAGAGATTATGTCAGCGCATTGCGCTCATGGGGACGGCACGGAGTTTCTCGGGTTTGCCCATAAAGACTTTCTTGCCGGCCTTTTTGTTCAGGTTCTTGTTAGCACCGGCAAAGCGAGGAGCCTGCTTTGTTCCCTTGGTTGTATAGTGGTACTCTTCGCTGAAGGCTGCCTCGTAAGGTTTCACAAAGACATAGGTACCCTCCTCATAACTTGTATCCCAATCCACTTCAATACCATAGAAAACGTAAGCCCACTTTGCATGGAAGTCATAGTCCATACCTGTGACTTTGCCTTCATTATCATAAGCATAGCCAATGTAACCATCCGTGATGATACCATTGAAGAACGGCCAATAACGTACACCTTCATCTGTCATTTCAGCATCGCCTATGTATGCACCCTTTGCGCCTTTCATATAGGTATCCACATCTATGTCTGAGTACTCTGACTTTATAAAGTCTTCCAAAACAGGTGCTACGATATTCGGATCGAAACTACCGGCCATAGCGGCATACTCTTTATTGAGCAAAGCAGAGTCGTTGACAAACTCTATACGACGATCGGAGAACATCTTGTCTTTGTATTCACCTTCAGTAACAAAATAGAGTGCCGCATCAGCAAATATAGCCTGACCTTCACCCAGACCTGCCTCTCCATCAAAATCCAAAGAGTTAAGAACTAACATTGTCAATCTCTGCAATTGTATCTTATAAGATTTACCTGACGGCATTACAGTGTCGATTACCTCACCAACAGGAACCTTCGTATCAGGAAAATAATAGATTGCACTCGGTGCGAACAAGTTCTCATAGTAATCCACAGTCACTTCGCAAGTAGCGGTGAGTTCACCCACCTTTGCGGTAACGGTGGCCGTACCGAAAGTGTCTTTTGCGATGACGATACCATTAGCAACCTTGACGATAGCAGTATCAGAGGACGACCACTCAGCGGCAGGCGCAGCAGCCGTTGTCGGTTCGTACAACAGATTGACACGGGTTGTGTCTCCTGCGACCATAACCAATTCATTGGGTTTCAAACTAATCGACGTGTAGGATGCGTCATCCGGTTTCTGACTCGGGTTGCATCCTACCAATGCTGCCGTCAGCGCGACAACAGCACCAAGAAATAAACTCTTTTTCATACACTTAAAATTTTGAGGGGTATCCCCCGTTTAACTTATAGTTTGCCTGTAATTTGTTTGTAGTTTGCCTGTAACTTCTTCTTATTTTTCAGTTCAGTTGTTATCAGGCATCTCCAGCCTATTCGTTGTTACATCTTTAGCGAGTTGCTTTCGCAGTATCGCACCGGGCTGTTATTTAGTATCTTCTGCCAATTCGTCGTCGGCGATGTAGGGATTGTAGCGTGTCTCTGACGAGGGGATACGCCATGTGAACTGGGTTGTAGCGTAATTTATCTGCTTGCTACCGCCCAAGTGGTTCGTGCCGAGAGCAGGTGTATGGTTCAGTCGGCGTACGGTCTGCATGGCATAGCCTTCGCCCCACAACTCCACACGCCAGTTGTAGATCAAGGCATCGGTGAGTGCATCCGCTGTTGTGAGCGATGCTTTGTAGTCATCATACAAGTCTTGCGCATCGGCATCCTCCAGCAAACGCTGCGACATGATAGCATCCAGATAGTCGCGCGCCGCAGCGAGGTCGGGGGTAGTTTTATTCAACGCCGCTTCAGCAGCGATGAGATATGCCAACTCAATACGCATGAAGACATTATCGCAGAGCCAGTTTCTGTCCACCTCGTTGAGGTTGGTGGTATTCTTGGTAGAGACATTGTAGAACTTTCCTTCGGGTGCGTACTTGCGTTTCTCATTGAACCAATTGACACGACCGTCCCAACCCATTTTCTTTATCTGGTTGAAGAGGGCTTCGTCAATACCCTTGATGTCGCCGGCAGCGGCATAGGAATAGGTATGGACATCCACCTGTCCGAAGAAAGAAGCGAGTGCCGTCGTGTTTTCCACCGTCACATCCTGTCCCCACATCCAGGAAGACTCGGATACATCGGAGAACCCTGTGGTCAGCAGTTTGGCATTAGGCAGGATTGTGAAATTGTTTTCCTTTATCACAGAGTCTGCCAGATTGTAGGCTTTGTCGTAGGATTCTTTGCCTCCCTTGTTGATATAGGCATACGCAAGAATCAAGCGAGCCACGTCGGCATTGACTTCGAGTTTGGAATTGCGGTCGAAACCTGCTTCATGGTAGGCATCCAAGTAGTCGATTGCCAACTTAAGGTCTTCTTCGATCCGTGCATAAACGGCAGCCACCGTAGCACGAGGCGCACCGAGGAGATCCTTTTGGGAGAACTCCACTTCCGTATAGAGCGGAACAGCGGGTTCCGTTTCCATATTGGCGATAAGATCGGAAGGTGGTGCGAAATAGCGCATCAAGCCTGCATACGCCCAACCGCGCATTGCCAACATCTCGCCATAGTAGAAACCATTGCTCAGGTTGTTGTCGGCAGGGAGTGCGGGTACGCCGATCTTGTCGATTGCACTAATCACCGTGTTGCACAGACGGATGATCCGATAGTAGTAGTACCAAGTTCCGGAAGCGCGATAGGCATACGATCTGCCTCGTTCATCTGCTTCGAACCAGCCGTATCCTGCAGAGGTCATAGCCATATCACCACTTGTGAGGTCGCCATACATATCGAGGGAACGTTGTCCGAAACTGTCGTGGTCACCTCCATACTCATATAGAACCGAGTAGAGCGAACGGGCACTTCCTTCCAATGCATCGTCCATACCGGCAAACTGGTCTTCCAACAATGTTCCGTTTTGCGGGTCATGGCTCAAGAAACTCTCGGAGCATGATGCCAACAGGAACACACTACCAACTATATATACTATATTTCTCAGTTTCATAATCTTCACTTATTTACAGGGTTGTTAACTTAGAATGTCAAGCGGATGCCGCCCATTATGGTGGAGAGCGGTGTATATTGGTGGGTACTGGACGAACCATCTCCGCTGACCATCGGGTTGTAGCCATGGCGTGCCGTAGCGATGCAAAGATTGTCTCCTGCCACCCATAACTGCAGGCTCTCCAACTTGATCTTCTCAATCAGTTTCTTCGGGAAGCGGTAGCCTATGCTCACGTTGTTGAGCGAGAGATAGGAATTGCTGGTGAGGAAGCGGTCGGAAGACATGGCAGCATATTGGTCGTTGTTGTTATCCAACTTTGGAAGCGTACCCCCTCCCCATTCTGTCCAAGCATTTCTCATATCCACGTGCCAGTTGTACTTACCCACCTGGTCGGGTGTCATCAAGGTCTGATAGACATTATCGTAGCCCCAGCCACCGATGCCATAGGAGCAGGAAGCCGATAGCGTTACGCCATACACTTCCAGATCGAATCCGAAACCACCGCTCAAGTCGGGTATAGCCGACTTGATTTTACCGCGTTTGTCCGTTACATAGAGACTTGTTGCATAGACAGCCTCTTCTCCGCTAACCGACACTTTGCGGATATCCGCATTCGGGTTTTTCAGTTGATACTCATGCAGAGAAGCGATATAGTTGGCACCCGTAGCGATGGTAGCCTCCTGGAAGTTGGAGTCTTCAGGATTGAACTCGCCCTTGCTTGCATCGTAGTAAACATCATAGAGCGCATTACCTTTCTCATCGATTCCCGCATAGTGCGGCATATACCAATCATATAGGGAATGCCCGACACTCATACCGCCGCTCATGACCATACGTTCGGGCGTTCCGTCTTCGAGGATGCGGTTGACAGGCATTTCCAACATCTTGTTGGTATAGTGAGCACCGTTCAATCGTATATCAAGTTTCACATTACGTGTGTCCACCGCATGTACATTGAACTGGAATTCAACACCCTGGTTTGCCATCTTGGCATCGTTGGTATAGTAGCCGGAATAGCCTTGCGAAGAAGCCACATAGCGGCTGAATATCATGTTGTCGGTCATCTTGTAGAAGTAGTCTATCTCGGCGGTCAGATACTTGGATATATCAAATTCCAAACCGATGTCCACCATCTGTGCCCGTTCCCACGTCAGATCTGGATTACCACGGAATCCCCAGAGATAGCCCGTGCTACCTTCGATATTGACTATGGAATAGTGGTCGCTATAGAGATAGTCGCCCACTTCCTGGTTACCCAAGACACCCCAACTTGCACGCAGTTTACCATTCTTCAACCAATCGGCTTCCTGCAAGAAAGATTCGTTGGTAAAGTTCCATGCGGCTCCCACGGAACCGAAGTGTCCCCATCGGTGACCTTTTGCAAACTTGCTGGAACCATCGGCACGATAGTTCGCCGTGAGCATATAGCGTTCATCATAACCATAACTAACGGTTGCGAGATAACTTTCCAGCGTTGCCGTTTGCGCGCCACCCGCGACCCCATTCATCACGATGGCGTTGTTCAGTTCCGGTACATTGTTGTCGGCAATACCTTTCTGCGCACCATACAGGTAGTTCACGGTGTAGAAGTTGGTCTCGTGACCAGCCAATGCACGGATGGAGTGTTCTGCAAAGGTATTGTTGTACTCCAGAAGTTGGTTTGCCGTCAAACTCAAATAGTTATACTGCGTTGTGGAGATATATCCCGTGCCAGCACCATCACCATAATACTTGTTGGTCAGTTCGTTTCCACGCGATCCCAAATACTGCATACCCACGTTAGCCGTAAACTTCAAGCCTTTGTAGAGTTTGAACTCCAAGGAACCCGTTGTAGCCACCTGATGCTGTTTTGTCTGCTGTTTATCCAAGCGCAAAGCACCTGCAGGGTTGATGCCGAGACCGAAGAGACGGTTTGTAGTTTGTCCATTCACATCGGTGGTATAGTCATAGGCATAACCCGCATGATAGGGCGAAGTAGCCAATGTACCGTCCGCATTACGCAAATAGACGGGGTAGATGGGGGGAATTACGTTCACATAGTAGAAACCATTGTTCATAGTTACGCCGCTGCCGGACCCTTCCTCCTGCGTAGGATTATTCATCTCGGAATAAGCGTACGCCATATTAAGTTTTCCTTTCAGCCACTTCTTGGCATCATATTCGATATTGGAGCGCACCGAGAAACGGTTGAAGTCGGAAGACTGGTAGTAGCCCTCGTCCTTCAAATAACCAAACGAAGTGTAGTAGGTGGTTTTCTCGTTACCACCACGGATTTTCACCGTGGCCTCCGCTTTCTGTCCCACGCGGAAGATAGCATCTTCCCATGATTCCAGATTGGTGTAGCCCTTCCGCCGCGGAAGATCAGAGAATGTAGGATTCACCGATCCATTGGCAGCATACGGATTGATGAGCGTATTCCCATTGGCAGGCGTACTTGAGCCATCCTGCGACCAGAGGTTATAGTAGGCAGGAATACCATTTTCCCCAACCAAATTGTTGTTAGCATACTTGACAGCCCCCTCTTCGTTTCCTCCTTTTGCGCGGTTCTGATTGTACAAACCCGTCCAACCCAACACCATATACTCCTCGGGGCTTGTGATGACGTCATAGAGCGGAAGCAAGCGCATATTGGCACCATACTTTACGTCCACATCGATCTTCGCCTCTTCACCAGAAGTACCTTTCTTGGTTGTGATAAGCACGACACCATTGGCACCACGCGAGCCATAAAGAGAGGTAGCCGTTGCATCCTTCAGGATGGTAGTGGAAGCGATGTCACCCGGGTCAATGGACGAGATGTCGCCATCATAAGGCACACCATCCACCACGTAGAGCGGTGCGGAACTTGCGTTGATAGACCCCAAACCACGAATACGGAGCGTGGCATTGGTACCCGGCTGTCCGGATGTGTTAATCACTTGCACGCCGGCAACCTCACCCGCCAAAGCCTTGGATATTTCGGAAGGGTTTTTCTTTTCTATATTCTCTGCACTTACGGCTTGTGCCGAACCCGCAAAACTTCCCTTGGGCGCATTGCCATAGGCGATGGCAATCACCTCTTGGAGTTGCTCCGTGGATTCGTGCATCACGATACGCATATTCTCACGGACAGCGACCTCCTGAGTAGCCATACCCATATAAGAGACCGTAAGCGTTTTCGCCGATTCCGGCACCGTCAACTCAAAATTTCCATCGTAGTCGGAGATTGTACCCAGGCTTGACCCTGTCACCAAAATACTGGCACCTATCACAGGTTCACCTCCTTCGTCCACGACAATACCACTAACCTTTCTGCTTTGAGCAAACAGACTCAGACTCAAAGCACAAAGAGTGAACAACGTAAACAATTTCTTCATAAAAACAACATTTATTATATCAATCTATACTTACTTTCGTTTTGCGGACTTTTCCCTTTTCTCTATGCCCTTTCAACAGGTCATAGTTATCATTGTAAGGAAAATTGCTTGCAAAGATATAATTTCTTTCCAAAGATTCCAAGCACTTGGAAAGAAAATTCGCTTTTTTTGTTTCAAAATGT
Organism: Bacteroidales bacterium UBA7569; assembly: GCA_002477945.1. Lineage (GTDB taxonomy): Bacteria > Bacteroidota > Bacteroidia > Bacteroidales > Paludibacteraceae > Colicola. The sequence continues at coordinate 43,479 of DLLF01000006.1, read as the reverse complement.
CCGATTTTATACGTTTATACCGTCACAAGAAGAGAATATCGCCGATTGGCACATTATTTGAGAGAGAAGGGAGACCTCCCCTCCCCCTCCAAAGGAGGGGCTTTCAGTTTATAGTTGATGAAATGCAAACACGAAAAAGAAAGAGAAAAATGTCCGCCAGATAATCAGCAGTATTGCAGCAGAGAGAGGGAAGATGGGCGATAGCACTCGTTGGCGATACGGAAAAGGTCGGCAGGGGTGAGTTGTTCTATCTTTCTGTAAGCAGTTTGCCACACGGGGGCGACATTCTGATACAACACCTGTTTTGCCATAGAAAGAGCGTTATTTTCTCCGTTTTCCGCCATAATCGCCATTTGTCCGAGCAATTGCCGCTGATACTTACGCAGCGTCACGGGGCTCATCGGTTTGTCGATGAGCCGTTGCAGTTGCTTGTTGACCAATGCCAGGCAACGTTCTTTGTTGTTTTCCTCCGAAGCGAAATAGACTGACCAATATCCCGTGTCGGACAATGGTGTATAGTTGGACTCTATCGTATAGACCAGTCCGTTTTTTTCCCGTACCGCCAAGTTGAGCAGAGAATTCATGCCTGCCCCCCCAAGGATATTATTGAGAAGATACAATCCGAGTTGGTCGGTATGCCCGACGGGATAGGCAAGTCCGCCCAGCATACAGTGCGTCTGGTGGGTATGTTTGTGGAAGACCGCTTCGGCGGGACGATAGCCGGTTGGGGGTTGGCGCTGGAAAGTGCGGCAATGGTAAGGACTATCGCCGAGATGTTTTTCCGCCAACCGCTTCACCTTGGAAAAAGGAAGTGAAGACAATGAAAAGAAGACCATTGCATCGGTATTGTAGGCATCGCACATGAAACGATGCAATTTTTCTCCCGTAAGCCATCGCAACGTTTTCGGTTCTCCCAATACGGGGCTGTGCAAAGGATGCTCCCGAAATATCAAGTTTTCGAAATCGTCGTAAATCAGTTCGGACGGAGAATCGTTGTAAGACTCTATTTCATCGTAGATAACCAGACGTTCTTTTCGCAATTCTTCCGCAGGGAAAGAGGGGCGGAAGACCATATCGGTTATCAACCGCAAAGCGCGTTCATAGTAGGTAGTAAGCGTGGAAGCATAGAAGGTGGTTTCCTCTTTAGTGGTATAGGCATTGAGGTCGCACCCTACATTTTCAATCCGATTGATGATCTGCCTTGATGTGAGCGATGTTGTTCCTTTGAAGACGGCATGCTCCACGAAATGTGCGATACCATTTTCTTTCGGATTTTCGTCACGCGTACCTGCGCCAACCATCAGTCCGAGACAGGATACCGGGGAAATTGTCTGACGGTGTACCAGACGGATGCCGTTGTCAAGTTGACAATAATATGTTGAGTCTTCTGACATTTTTCTTTGTTTGGTTGTGCAGATTGAATTTTGTTCGTACCTTTGCGGAGTATTGCGGCATTGGCGTAATTGGTAGCCGCGCCAGACTTAGGATCTGGTGACGCAAGTCGTGTAGGTTCGAGTCCTATATGCCGCACTCCCGAACGAAGCCATTCAGAGAGTACCTGCAAAGGAAAACGAACGGGCGCAAAGGTACGATATTTTCCTTGCTTATACAATGATTCAAGTTTCACCTACAGTTTACAAGTAATCCTCATGAAAAAGTTGATGTATTTGTTTCTCATTTCTTTGCCGGTTCTTATGTCTGGTTGCCTGGACAAATCGGAATCGCACTACACTCCCCGCATCGGGAACAGCGTATTCATAAGAAATCATCAGGATACATTGCTGCTTCACATCAACGAAGCGAGCCAGCAGATTATGCTTGACACAATAGAGAGGGGTGATACGGTAAACTTCGTAGTGGCATACACTTCCGTGGGAAACAATCTTCTTTCGGGCGAAGTGGCGTGGGACAAGGCTTTTCTGGACCTTGAGATAAAGTTATACGATGATCTGCGCAGCACCATGCTTGCCACATCAGATACGCTGAACGGCGTGATCAACCTGCCTGTCGGCTATTATTACATGAGTCTGCCCATAGAGTTCAGAGCCTTGCAGACCGGTTCCCCCACCCTGACATTTACGGCAGTAACCGATTCGAAGTTCTCGCCGGCCACGCGGAATATCGTGGTGCCGATCCGATGATTCCATATAACACAGAGAGGACTCCGTCATAAAGAACCATTAAGACCTCCCCAACCCCTCCAAAGGAGGGGCTAATGTTTCCATTATTCAATTTTGTCATTCTCCCATTCAGATCTCGATGAGGGATGCTTGAGGTCTCGTTGAGGGGTCGCAATGAGCAGGTTACAGGGAGTTGCACAGAAACCACATCAATGGAATTTGTGGGCAAAGCCGACAGAAAGCATCTCCTTGAACTGTATTTTAGCCCGCTTACCGTCCTCAGGTATCGCCGTATTGTCGTAGCGGGGGTGCAACATCAAGCGAGCAGAGAAGAAGCGGTTGATAATGAAGTTGCAGACAATTTCCCAATCGATTTCCACACGCTGATAGTTGGTATAGAAATAGAGTTTGCTATCCAATGCAATTTCCCGCACCGGTTTCCAAGTCCAATCCATACGGACGGAACTACCCAAATCGTTTAACACATTCTTACCATTATCGATACCGAAAACAGTTGATGCCACGTGGGAAGTATCGTTGGCATAAATCAACTTATAGGTGAGCGGTGCGAAGACGATAGAGAGTCCCTTGACCGGCTTATAATCGAGACCCAGCGAGACATTGAGGCGGACAGGAGTGAAAGGTCCAGTCTTCAAGGTCAGTTGATTTTCTTTCCATGTATTGAAGAACTGCGTCTGAAACTCTGCGGACAAGGAATAGGAGAACTTTCCAAAGGCTTTCACACCCAACTTGGTATAGAGACGGAAGAGGTCGTCGTTGGTATTCACCTTGCGCAGCGAATCGCCCGTGACCGTATTGAAACCCATCCGCCACTCCAAGGAGTTGTCCCATGTGAGGTTCTTATGGTTATCGTAGCGAACAGTTCCCTGCACGATAGAAAGCACTGCGAAGTTGGAATTGCCTCCGGCATACCAATTCTGCGAGACATAGTTCTGCGTAAGTTGCACCATGGTCGTCAGTTCTTTCCGCCAATGGGAGAACCGGTCTTTCATAGCACGCAGTTTTTCCAACCTGTCCTCCTCTGCATCTTTGACGATGGATTTTTCGGGAACCCAGATCGTCCACTTTTCCTGATTGTGCAGGACTTCCGGTGCAACATAGTCGATAGAATCGAGCATACCTGCGTAAAGGTCGGCATGTTCGCGCGTAAGATAGCGGAGCGCGTCTTCCCGAATGGAATAGACAGAAACGGCGGTTTTGGTTGTATCGGCAAGTGATCGCCACTGTTTGCTTCGATAATAGAGCGGTCGCGCCAAAGGATAGACTCCTCCCATTTGTTTTATGCGCCGGTCGATCATCAGAGAATCACGGAAACCGATGTGGAAAGCGGCGGGCGAGATGGTCGTTGTATCATTCAGAAGGCGTGCCTGCCAGAGGGAGTCCTGCTGTCGGGCGAGCCGTTTGCCCTGTTCGGCAAGCAGCCCGAAAAGGATGTCATCTTCGGTTGCCGTATGAAGAAGGTCGGCGGCATGCAGCGTATCGGGATAGACACGGACAGAGTCTTGCGCCTTTATACACAAAGCGACACAAAGGAGAGACAGACACAACAACCATCTATGCAAAGCAGACATTCCTATTTACCGGAGGTTGGTTTCTTCGTTCTCTTGGCAGACGGACTTGTTTTTGCAGTGTTACTTTCAGCGGGTGCGGGCGCAAGTGCCGCATCGGCATCAAGCGGACGGCGGAAAGCACGCACGATAAGGAAGACACCCCATACAATGAAAGGAATACTCAACCATTGTCCCATATTCAACCACATGCCCGATTCGAAGGCTTCCTGGTCTAACTTGATGAACTCCAGCACGAAGCGAGTGAAGAAAACAATCTCGAGGAAGACTCCGAAAATCAAGCCGTTGCGGCGGTAGAGACGTCCTTTCCAATACATCAGCCACGTGACGACAAACCCGACAAGACAGTAAAGCATTTCGTAGATCTGCGTAGGATGGCAAGGATATTGGTCGCCATTGTTGAGGAAAAGGAAGCCCCACGGCATGGTGGTTGGATTGCCATATATCTCCGAGTTCATGAGATTGCCCAGGCGGATGCAGGCTCCCGTGATGCAGACCCCGATGACAAGGCGGTCGAAAATCCAGATGATACCTTTATGAAAATGTTTTCTATCAAGCAGGAAAGCGGCTATAATGAGTCCGACTGCTCCGCCATGAGAAGAAAGACCTCCTTCCCAAATTTTGAGCAGTTCGAGCGGATGTTCGATATAGGGGTTGCGGTAGTTGAATGTCATTCCCAAGAAATGCAGGGGTTGTAGTCCAAGAAGTGAGGCTTCGTGCCATTCATAGAAGAAGCAATGTCCCAAGCGTGCGCCGATGATGACCCCCAAGACCATATATATAAACAACTTGTCCACCCAATCTTCCGGGCAGTGTTCATTCTTATAGAGCCGTTGCTGTATGAGCAAGCAGAACCAAATTCCCAACGCCCACAGAATACCATACCAACGCACCTGCAACGCTCCCAAGGAGAAAGCCACAGGATTGACCGTCCACGTAATATAGTCAAGAATCATATCTCTTTATACCTTATTTATACAGACTTTGTGCAAACAGGAGAACGGAGCGGCACCATCAGAGATCGCGTCCGTGACAATTCTTATACTTCTTGCCGCTGCCACAGGGACAGGGGTCATTGCGTCCGATTTTCTTCTCGACACGGAGTGGTTCTGGTTTCTGAATCTCCCGCGTATCACGCTGTGCAGCATTTCCCATAGGACGCTGCCCCGCAGCATCTTTCTGCGTACGATACTTGCTATAATCCTGACGCTGCTGCGCTTGCGCCTGACGCACCTGCTCGGGTTCGCGTACAGGTATCTGCCCCCGCAGGAGAATGGCAATCGCGCGACGGTTGAAATTGTTGAGCATAGCGGAGAACAAGTTGAAGGACTCCAGTTTATAGATGAGCAACGGGTCTTTCTGTTCGTAGGACGCATTCTGTACGGACTGCTTGAGGTCGTCCAACTGGCGGAGATGTTCTTTCCACTCGTCGTCAATGACATAGAGCAATGTCCGCTTCTCAAACTCCCGAACCACTTCCTTGCACTCGGTCTCATAGGCGGCTTTGAGGTTGGTTGCCACATTATAAACTTTCTTGCCATCGGTGACAGGAATCAGCACGTTTTCGTATTGAGATCCCTTGGTTTCGTAGATATTCCTGATAACGGGATATGCCACAGCGGCCAACTTGTCCATTTTACGTTTGAATATCTCCAGGGCAGCCTCGGCAAGGCATTCCACCAACTCGTTCATTTTCTTACCACGGAATTCCTCTTCCGTGAATGGTACTTCCATTGCAAAGACCTGCATGACTTCCATTTGCAGTCCTTCATAGTCGAGGGAATCGTAATTGTTGCCTAGTACAGACTCCGCCGTATCGTAGATCATATTGGCGATGTCCACGCCCAAACGCTCGCCCATGAGGGCATGGTGCCGCTTTGCGTATATGACGTTACGCTGCTGGTTCATGACATCGTCGTACTCCAGCAAGCGTTTGCGAATACCGAAGTTGTTTTCTTCCACCTTCTTCTGCGCGCGTTCGATAGAGTTGGATATCATTTTATGCTCAATCATCTCGCCTTCTTCGAAGCCCATTCTGTCCATGAGTGCGGCAATACGTTCGGAACCGAACATACGCATAAGGTCGTCTTCCAACGACACATAGAAGACGGAAGATCCCGGGTCACCCTGTCGTCCTGCACGACCGCGCAACTGACGATCCACACGGCGGCTCTCGTGCCGTTCCGTACCGATGATAGCGAGACCGCCCGCTGCCTTGACTTCGGGCGTGAGTTTGATGTCGGTACCACGTCCCGCCATGTTGGTGGCGATAGTGACGGTACCTGTACGTCCCGCTTCCGCCACGATGTCCGCTTCGCGCTGGTGCAACTTGGCATTGAGGACATTGTGGGTAATTTTGCGTATGTTGAGCATACGGGAGAGCAATTCGCTTATCTCGACCGAGGTGGTACCCACCAAGACGGGGCGTCCTTCGTTGTGGAGACGCACAATTTCTTCGATGACGGCATTGTATTTCTCGCGTTTGGTACGGTAAACACGGTCGTTGAGGTCGATACGTGCGATGGGGCGGTTGGTGGGTATAACCACCACATCGAGTTTGTATATATTCCAGAACTCGCCCGCCTCGGTTTCAGCAGTACCCGTCATACCCGCCAACTTGTGGTACATACGGAAGTAGTTTTGCAGCGTGATGGTGGCAAAGGTCTGCGTAGCCGCCTCCACTTTGACATTTTCTTTCGCCTCGACAGCCTGATGCAGTCCATCCGACCAGCGGCGACCTTCCATGATACGCCCCGTCTGTTCATCGACAATCTTCACTTCGCCGTCCATAATGACGTAGTCCACATCTTTTTCGAAGAGGGTATAGGCTTTGAGCAACTGGTTGACGGTATGCACGCGTTCCGCCTTGATGGCATACTGTTCCAGGACTTCGTCTTTTTTCTGTTGTTTCTCTTCGGCAGAGAGAGCAGCCTTTTCTATTTCTGCGACCTCGGACCCGACATCGGGAAGAACGAAGAACGTGGGGTCATCGGTGGAGCCGGTGAGGGTATCAATACCTTTGTCGGTGAGTTCAATGGTTTTATTTTTCTCGTCGATAACAAAATAGAGTTCGTCGGTTGCTATATGCATATTCTTGTTGTTTTCCTGCATATAGAACTCTTCCGTCTTCTGCAGACGCACTTTGTTGCCCGGTTCGGAGAGGAATTTGATAAGGGCTTTGTTCTTAGGCATTCCCTTATAGGAACGGAACAGAGCCAATTCCCCCTCCTCTGCTACGGCTTTATCTTCTGACGCCATCTTCTGGCGCGCCTCTGCCAGAAGTTTGGTCGTAAGCGTCTGCTGGGTACGCACCAACAACTCCACACGGTGTTTGTACTCATCGAAGAGTTGTTCTTCGCCTTTGGGAACAGGTCCGCTGATAATCAAAGGCGTACGGGCATCGTCAATCAAGACGGAGTCCACCTCATCGACGATGGCATAATTATGCTTTCGCTGCACCAGATCGAGGGGCGAGGTAGCCATATTGTCGCGCAGATAGTCGAAACCGAACTCGTTGTTGGTACCGAAAGTGATGTCACAGGCATAGGCTTTGCGGCGTTCGTCGGAGTTGGGACGGTACTTGTCGATGCAATCAACCGACAGCCCGTGGAACATATAAAGCGGCCCCATCCATTCGGAGTCACGGCGCGCCAGATAGTCGTTCACGGTAACGACATGCACGCCCTCGTGGGTGAGCGCATTGAGAAATACGGGCAGGGTTGCGACCAATGTTTTTCCTTCACCCGTCGCCATCTCCGCTATCTTACCCTGATGCAGCACGACGCCTCCGATGAGTTGCACGTCATAATGCACCATATCCCACGTAATCTCATTACCACCCGCCATCCAATGGTTCTGATAGACAGCCTTGTCGCCATCGATATGCACGAAATCGCGGGTTGCGGCAAGGTTGCGGTCGAAGTCGGTTGCGGTCACCTCTATTGTTTCGTTTTCCGCAAAACGGCGTGCCGTATCCTTGACGATAGCAAAGGCTTCGGGAAGGATTTCCAAGAGAACTTTTTCGTAGGTGTCGGCAATATCTTTCTCCAACTTGTCCACCTCGCGATAGACTTTCTCGCGCTTCTCAATCTCTATCTGTTCGACACTTGCTTTAAGTTCGGCAATACGCTGCTTGTCGGCAGCCACCGCATCGGCAAGGCGCTTTTTGAGTTGTTCCGTTCTTTCCCGCAGAGCATCATTATCGAGGGACCGGATCTCCGGATATACGGCTTTGACTTTATCCACATAGGGCATAATCTCGCGCAGGTCGCGTTGTGATTTATTGCCAAACAATTTGCTCAAGACTTCTACAAATCCCATATTCTTATTGTTTTGTTCAGTTCGTTATATATAATTGTTTTGACATCGTTGCCGCCACTGCCTTGCAGAGCAAACCATCTGCCACCGCCACACGCAGGCACGATACAATCCAATCAAGGTACAAAGGTACAATCTTTTCCCATAATTGCCAAGAAAAGTCTTTTTATTTCAGGGCAACCGCACCAAAACTATAATTATATACCTCTCTTTTCTTTTGCATGCCCCAAAGAGAAGGAACCAGAGGAACTCCCCTGACCCTCTCAGAAGGATCTATCATACAGAAGTTCCGGTTCATAGAGAAGTTCCATGGAGCGAGAAGACCTCCCCACCCCCTCCAAAGAAGGGGCTAATCCATCTCTCGTTGAGGGGTGCTTGAGGTCCCGATGAGGGGTCGTATTATTTACGATTGGAGCATTTACGAGGTACGATTTTGCAAAGAAGATGACAGAGAGGACAAACAATCCGCCAATGAGACTATGACAGACGTTATAGTTGTTCGAGAAGTTATAGAAGCGAGAATGACCTCCCCAACCCCTCCAAAGAAGGGGCTTTCATACAGAAGCCCTATTTCATCGAGAAATCCTATGATATTGAGAGACTAATGGGACGAATTGGACGGATTAGTCTAACAGGGAACATCAGAAGGGTTTATTATCGTTATAAACATGCTATTGTTAATTCTTTCTTTTCTTTTGCTTGCACAATAAAGAAAATAGTTTTACCTTTGCCGTATCTTTGCAATAGAACATAACAACCCATGACTCAATCTATTGACAAATCTCCGTTTACCCCCCCCTGCGACAAAGAGGAGGCAAAGACTGTGGCGGGAAGTTTCATCGGGTCAGCAATCTATTTTTTACAATTCATTTTATTTATTCACTTAATTCAATTAACACTATGAAGAAGATTCTCTTCGTTGCAGCAGCCGCTCTTGCTCTTATAGGCTGCCAGAAACAGTCTGAACTCAATTTTTCAGACATCAGTACATCCGCTACTGTGAAAGGCAAGGTGACTTATGAAATCGGTTACAAAGTGGACGGAAGCCAGTATGTAAAACAGATGGTACCCGCAACGGACATTGAAGTTGTGGCAAAAATCAATTATTCGGAATACAGTGAAGGTGCTGTGGGAGTGAAGCAAATTACGGCAAAGACCGATGCGGAAGGCAACTACACCCTCGTTATTCCCGTCGGTCAGAAGGCTATCAGTCTTACCGTTGAGCCTCGCGGCTTCGAGAGCGAATATATGGGAGAGTTGAATGCTTCGAACGAGGTGATTCCCACAACGGCTTACTTCAGAGGTACGGAACAAGGCTTATCGGTTATGGCAGGCGATGTAAAGGTATTGGCAGACTTCGAGATGCTTCCCGATATGGTTGCGTCTATCGAGACACGTAATTTGGAAGTGAAGATAGCCGGCAAGGTGAAAACAGAAGCAGAGATTCCGATTCTTGACACCAAAGACGAAATCATCGGTGCCAAGGCCGGCAATTCGGTTGCAAACTGCAAGGTCAGAATTACTTTCAGCAATCTTCGTTCCAATGCAGAGATTGTCTATAATGACGTAACCGTAACGGACGGAGAATATACACTGACCGCCAATCTCTATGATGTATGGAATTTGGACGAGACCTACGTACAAGTAGAGTCACAACCTTATCTGACCGAAGAATTTGTCCACTACTACTATTCCGTGGAAGACAAGAGTTGGAGAAAACAAAGCATAGCAGGAATCTACAGCAAAGCCATCAACCAGACCGGTAACGGCGAGATCTTGGGTTCTTCCGCCAATTTGGTCACTTTCAACGCCAGGACACTGGTTATGACCTTCACTCCGACCAGCACTGCCATGATCCGCGGTATCGGCAATCCCGATGTGGATGAAGACAAAGACGGCAATACATTGTACAACTGCGCAGGCGGCAACCCCTTCGGATTCACTTACTAAGAGACCGTTGTTGACTAACTTAATAATTATACGTTATGAAGAAGATATTAAGTATTATATTAGCCACGATGCTGATTGTGCCTGTTTTTGCGGCAGAACAAGACAAGAAGGAACAAAAAGTGAACCGTGATTACAGTGAGTGGCTGCCTGCAGCAGGCGATTGGTCGCTGGGCTTCAGTTTGGATCCTATCGCCAGTTTTGTCGGCAACATGTTCAACGGCAATACGGGCAACTCGTTGAACAATCTGGCGGGTGAGTCCATGGTAAACAATATGGTTTCCATCATGGGCGGCTACATGATAACAGATCAGTTGGGTGTACGTGCCAACATCGGCTTGAACATCAACCGTTTTCACAACCACGCATACGTTGTTGACGACTTAGCCAAGATGGAAGACCCTCTTTCGAGGAGCAAAACAGAAGACGTTGTGAACCATGCTTCGACAGCGGGAAGTATTGCTTTGGGTGCTGATTACCGTGTAGGCAAACGCAGTGTACAAGGTGTGTTCGGCGGAGGATTAGTTTACGCATTCTCCACCAATAATACGACTTACAAGTACGGCAATGCCATCACAGAGGCCAACCAGAGACCGACCATAGAGGGGAGTTATGAGGTTTATGATTCCTACATTCCGAATGCCCGTCCGTTGAAGAACTTCAACTACAACGGCACACATACATTCGGTGCTTATGCATCGGTAGGTGTAGAATGGTTTGTGGCTCCAAAAATATCATTGGGAGCAAATGTGAACCTTTATTTACTGTATCAATGGTCGCCCAACCGCTATGTTACTTACGAAGGATGGAACAACCTGACGTTACAAAAGGAGACTGTGACGGACTTGAAATATCCTGTAAGCAGCGGTTTCCACTTCGGGACGGACAATATCGGTGCCAATCTGCTGATGTCGTTCTACTTCTAAGAGTATTCAAGATATGGAATAATGAAAGAGGCTGCTCTATAAAGGGCGGTCTCTTTTACTTTGAGGTTCTATAAACACCCCCTTGACGAAATCAGGTTCACTTGTTCCACTCATTGTTTCAAAGCACACGAATATATGAAAATTATGGTTAATCTTTATGCTTATGCCTTTCTTTTCTTTTGCATGACCAAAAGAAAAGAAACCAACGGAACTTCCCCACCCCCCTCACGAGCGCCCCACTTCGCCCTACAGGGTTCGTGGGGACCCCGCAAAAGAGGGGGCTATAAGCAACCTTAACCTGCGGATTGATTTGTGTCGGGCGTTGCCAAAAATTATCTCACTCTAATTTCGGCGGAGACAAAACCCGCTACGCTCAAACAACATCTCCGCTTACCGAAATTCCCGCTCCATTTTTGACACCCGACACAATGCCGAAGGTGACAACGCTACTGACTCGTATGTTTTAATTTAACTCCACCAACGAGTTATAAACGTTGGAGAAGAGAAGCCACTTCGGGACCGAAAAGTTCTATAAAAACAGACGTTTGCAAGAGCCGGACAGGCGTTCCGACAATAACGCCTTTATCCGGTGCCATAAGCCACAAGGTGTCTGCCGTTTGCAGAGCCAGGTCCAAGTCGTGGGTTGAAACAATGATTGTTTTTCGCTGCTCGTGTGCCATTTTTTGCAAGAGCGCGAACGTCTTGACACGGCCGGGCAGGTCGAGATGCGCAGTAGGTTCATCCAAAAGAACCACGGGCGTTTGCTGCGCCAATGCTTTCGCCAACAGGACCCGCTGTTTTTCGCCATCGCTGAGACTATTGAAATAACGGTTTCGCAAAGGAAAAATACCGGTTTGCTTCATAGCCTGTTCCACTATTAAGCAGTCTTTTTTTGACAGTCCACCGAGAAGATCGGCATAAGGATAACAGCCCATTGACACGATATCGACAACAACCGTATTCTCCAACGCCACACGTTCGGTCAGCACCAACGCCAACAAGCGAGAGCGTTCCTGCGAAGAAAGAGACAACAAATTTTGTCCGCAGACAGAGATACTACCAGAGAGAGGCGGTTGCAGCCCCGCCACCGTACGCAGGAGCGTGGACTTGCCACAACCGTTCGTACCCAACAGGCAAACCATCTCGCCCGCCCGAGCAGACAAACAGAGAGCATGTTGAATAATACGTTTCCCATACCCCACGGACAATTGGTCAATCAGCAAATTCATAGCGCAAAGATACAACAAATTTCAGTCATTCAACAAACAGCCTTCATCTGCGTTTTGTGTTTACAAAATGATATGGGAAAGGGAAGAAAACATACTTATTCTCCCTAAAACGGGAGAAAACGGACGGAAACGGACATATTGTAATGAAAAATGCGTATCTTTGCAACTTGTATGAGAATAGCGATCATAGGATATGGGAAGATGGGGCACATTATTGAAGAGGTTGCCCGAGAAAGGCAGCATGAGATTGTGTGCATCATTGACAAGGATAACCTGCAAGATTTCCGTTCGGAGGCTTTCCGTTCGGCAGATGCGGCTATTGAGTTCTCCACGCCCAAGACAGCCGAGGGCAATATACGGGAAGCCTGGGAAGCAGGGGTGCCTGTTGTATGCGGCACGACAGGTTGGGATGTAGCGAAACTGCGGCAGGAGATTTATGACGACGAAGATTGCTGCCAATCACCAGTTGGTTGCGCAAAGGGGAAAGGCTTGCTGTGGTCGTCTAATTTCAGCATAGGCGTGAACATTTTCTTTGCCATCAACAAGCGTCTGGCGGGTTTGCTAAGCGGCTACCCGCAATACAAACCGACCTTGACGGAAATACATCATATTCACAAGTTGGACTCTCCCTCCGGTACTGCCAAAACGCTTGCAGAACAGATTGCATTTTCACTGGGGTGCAATGCAAACGATATCCCTATCCGGTCCATACGTGAGGGAGAAATACCCGGCACACATATTGTTGTATGGAACAGCGGGGAGGACGAAATCAGCCTGCAACACAAAGCACACTCCCGCAAGGGGTTTGCCGCAGGTGCCGTGACGGCAGCCGAGTGGCTGAAAGGAAAGACCGGTTATCATGAGTTTAATGAAGTGTTAGGACTATGAAAAGTTTCAAAGAAAGAATACAAGAAACAAGCAAAAGGAGTTGGATCAAGTGCGGTATATGGAGCAGTCTATACATCGTTTTTGTGCTGTGGGTCGCGTGGGGCGATTGGAGCAGCCTGGGCTGGTTGGCACTGCTCCCGCTAATTATGGACGCCTTTACAACACACTATATCCATTGGAGTTGGTGGCGGAAATACAAGGACACAAACAAAAGACTCTACACACTGTTCTCATGGACAGATGCTATTGTGTTTGCCTTAGTGGCGGTCTATTTCATCAACTTGTACTTGTTCCAAAACTACCAGATACCGAGCAGTTCGTTGGAAAAGAGTCTGCGCGTGGGTGATTTTCTCTTCGTAAGCAAAGCAAGTTATGGTCCACGTGTTCCCAATACACCGCTTTCGTTTCCGCTTGTGCAACACACGTTTCCAAAATGGCTTGGCGGCGGGAAATCGTATATTGACAAGCCGCAATGGGGATACAAGCGTTTGGCAGGCTGGGACACGCCAGAGAAAGAAGACATCGTCGTATTCAATTTTCCAGCAGGCGATACAGTATGCCTGAAACAGCAGAGTTCCGACTACTACACACTGTGCCACTACTATGGCAAACCGGTTGTGGAAAACAGGAAAGACATATTCGGCGACATTGTCTATCGTCCTGTAGACAGGCGCGAGAACTATGTCAAACGTTGTGTGGCAACTCCCGGTGACACATTGCAGATAATTGACAATCAAATCTACATCAACGGACAAGTATTGCAAGACCATGAAGGCGTGCAGTACAATTACTATGTGCAAACCACAGGAGGTGCATTGTCACCATCAACCTTGGACAAACTCGGTGTATCGAAAGACGACAGACGTACCATATCTCCATCCACGCAAACAGGCGTGCAGGAAATCCTTGCGATAGAGATGGATCCGTCGCTGCCTGTCTATCATTTCCCGATGACACAAGCCATGGTAGAGCGATTGAGCAAAAATCCTCATATACAAGCCATCAAACGCGAGCCGGCATGGCGTGGCGGTGATGTCTATCCTCTCGGTCATACCGAATGGACACGAGACAATTACGGTCCCGTTTATATGCCCCATGCAGGAGAAGTGATTATGATTACAGAGGACAACTACTGGGTTTACAAACGCATTGCCGATGCCTATGAACATCAACCCATCAAGATTGGTGAACCATATATGTTCCAAATGAATTATTATTGGATGATGGGTGACAACCGTCACAACTCGGCCGACAGTCGTTATTGGGGATTTGTGCCGGAAGATCACATTGTCGGGCGTCCTGTCTTCATCTGGCTCAGCATTGAGAAAGACAGACCTTGGGGGCAAGGGCACATACGCTGGAACCGTATTGGCAGGGGAGCAGAACAATGAGAGTCTATCCGACAGCCTATCTTCCTCCGATAAGTTATTTCTGCGCACTCCTCAACGGTCACACAGAGGGGAAGCCATGCCTTTCTCTGAGAATTGAGCAGCACGAGACCTATCCCAAACAGACTTTGCGCAACCGATGTGCGATAACAGGGAGCAACGGCAGGCAGATTCTGTCCGTTCCTGTTTGCCGTGCCGAACAGAAAACAACGGAGGACGGTCGTATTCAAGCGGCGCAAGAGACTTGCCATGTCAAAATCAACTACCAGACGCCTTGGCAGCACCAACATTGGATGGCACTCGTATCGGCCTATCAACACACACCATTCTTTTTCTACTATCAGGACTTTTTCCGTCCTTTCTATGAAAAACGTTTCGATTATCTCCTGCCATGGAACAATGCTCTCATGGAGACGGTCTTTGAACTGCTTGACATACCTTGCAAAATAGAACTTACGTCGAAGTGGGAAAAAGCCGACGAGAGCGTGTTATTCTGCCCCGCAGACAACCAACCTACAGAAAAGAAACCATTTCCGCCCTATTGGCAGATATTCTCCGGCAAGAACGGATTCTTGGAAAATCTGAGTATCATTGACCTGCTCTTCAACTTGGGAAACGAAGCAAAAAACTACTTATATGATTATGCAAAAAGATATTGATTGGAATCGTCTTGGTTTCAGTTATACCGAGACTAACTGTATTGTCCGTGCCACATACACGCAAGGCCGTTGGTCTTCCCTTAGGGCTACCACCGACAAATATCTCAAGATACACGCCTCTGCCACTTGTCTTCAATACGGGCAAGAGGCCTTTGAGGGACTCAAAGCCTTTCGCGGAGCAGACGGGAAAGTACGTGTCTTCCGTATGGAAGACAACGCACGCCGTATGCAAAACTCTGCACGGGGACTCTATATGGAACCTGTTCCCACCGAACTGTTCTGCGATGCAATTCGCCTTGCCTACAGAAAGAACAAAGAATTCCTTCCACCTTATGAATCGGGAGCCACACTCTACTTTCGTCCGCTCCTCATTGGAACTACTCCCCGCATTGGTGTCGGTCCGGGAAGAGATTTCGAATTTGTAGTTATTGTTTCTCCCATAGGTCCCTATTTCCCGAGCGGTTTTGCATGCACGAACTTCATCATTGACCGCAGTGTGGACCGTGCGGCTCCTCTCGGGACGGGTCAATACAAGACCGGAGGTAACTATGCCGCCTCTTTCCGTGCCACCGAAGCCGCTCACGCACAAGGATTGTCGTGCCTCTTTCTTGATGCGAAAACCAAACGTTACATCGATGAATGTGGTGCTGCCAATTTCTTTGGCATATATGCAGCCGATGATGGCAGGATTGAAGGAAGCAGATATGTTACACCGCGTTCAAAATCAATTCTACCAAGTATTACCAACCGAAGTCTGATGACAATCGCCAAAGATCTCGGAATGAAGGTGGAACAACGGCGTATCCCTGTAGAAGAACTACGCATTATGTCAGAATGCGGGGCTTGCGGGACGGCTGCCGTTATATCCCCCATTGCCAAAATCATAGACCCCGACAAAAATACGATTTACACGTTTGGTGAACAACCCGGCAAAATCTCAACAACTCTTTTCCAAAAATTACAGGACATCCAATATGGCCGTTGTGACGACACACACCATTGGTGTACTGTCTTGAAGTAGCACATTGCTTCACAACCACCCGTCCGCTCCCCTTGACGCCCTGCTTTCTGCAACATCAAGGGGAGTCTTGTATATATGTGATAACGACAAACAGGCTCACCATTTTCCGGATAAGCCACAAACTCTCTTTATGTACTTGCCATCCTTCTCATGCCATACTTAAAAGTAAATTCCGAGTCCTTTCACGCTGCAGAATAAGTCTGAGAGATTATTGTCTTTCCGACGACACCTCAACGGGACCTGAAGCAGACCTCAACGAGAGATCAGAAAGAAATCATCTTCATCCACTCACATTTTCCGTAACCTCTAAAAACGACAAAGAAATCATTTACTGCACTTCCTACACAGCATTCGCAGCATTCCCCTTGCAAAATTCCGCAGAATAATGTATCTTTGCAGCAAAATGATTAAATTGTACTGCTCTATGTTCAAATCACACCCTAAGGGACTTATCCATGCCGCTTTAGCCAATATGGGCGAGCGTTTCGGCTACTACATCATGAACGCCGTTCTTTTGCTGTTCTTGGTTTCTAAGTTCGGACTTCCCGATGCAACGGCAGGTGTCATATATTCTGTCTTCTATTGCGGCATATACATTCTAAGTCTGGTAGGCGGTCTCATTGCCGACCGGACACAGAACTACAACAAAACCATACAATGGGGGCTCATCATCATGGCAATCGGTTACATTGCCCTGTCCGTCCCCGTTTTCTCCACAGGCGATGGCAACGGAAGTTGGTGGGCAATCTTGGCTTTCACCTGTTTTGCTCTCCTCTTGATAGCCTTCGGCAACGGACTCTTCAAAGGCAACCTGCAGGCTATTGTAGGCAAGATGTACGATGAGTTGGAAGCCGATGCTGAAAAACAATCACCGGAGGCATTGCAACAAGCCAAGGAGAAACGCGACTCCGGATTCCAGATATTCTATGTGTTCATCAACATCGGCGGTCTCATCGCTCCCTTTGTCGCACCGCTGCTGCGTCAATGGTGGCTCAAGGCGCACGATTTGGTGTATAATGCCGATATGCCTGCATTGTGTCACCAGTATCTTGCAGACGGTGCTGCCACCCAGAAGTTCACTGAAACGTTACAACATGCAGTTGGAGAAGGTTACCAATTCATTGACAACCTTGCTTTCTGCAACGACTATATCACAGTATTCAATCAAGGGATCCATTTCTCTTTCATAGCCTCCGTATTGGCTATGCTTGTCTCGCTCTTTATATTCATTCGTTCCAAGCACATCTTCCCGCAACCGGCAAAGAAAGACAGGCAGCAGGTTATTGAATACACCGCAGAAGAAAAGAAAGCGATGGCAACGGAAATTCGTCAGCGCCTCTACGCCCTCTTTGCAGTATTGGGCATTGCTATCTTCTTTTGGTTCAGTTTCCATCAGAACGGGCAATCTCTGTCTATCTTCGCCCGTGATTTCGTGGTCACAGACTCTATTGCACCCGAAATCTGGCAGGCACTCAACCCGTTCTTTGTGATTGTACTGACCCCTGTCATCATGTGGATATTCGGTGCATTGGCAAAACGGGGTAAAACAATATCCACTCCGCGCAAGATTGCCATAGGAATGGGTATAGCAGGTTGCGCCTACCTCTTTCTGATGATATTCTCCGCAGTAAACCACTATCCTTCGGGAACGGTATTCCGCTCGCTCGATGCCAATGCAATGGCGGCACAAGGACTTGTGAAGGCGGGTCCGTGGGTATTGGTGGTCACCTATTTTTTCCTCACGGTGGCGGAACTCTTCATTTCTCCTCTTGGGCTGAGTTTCGTCAGCAAAGTGGCTCCGCGCAATATGGTCGGACTTTGTCAGGGGCTCTGGCTGGGAGCAACGGCATTGGGCAACCTTATGATTTGGGTCGGTCCCGTTATGTATAATGCTTGGCCTATACAGTATTGTTGGGCTGTATTCTTGGGAGTCTGCGTCTTGTCTATGGGTATCATGCTCGGCATGGTAAGATGGTTGGAAAAAGTCGCTGTATAACTGATAACTTATTATTGCAATGAATTATAACAACTTGTTCAAAGAACTGCAAGTCTGTTCCGAAGCATTAGACAAAAAACTTGCCGGCATCGACAGGCAATTGAATACTTTGGAAGCAAGGCTCACCGAAATGGAGAAAAAACTGAATGAGTTTCAGACAAAACTTCAAGAACCGGAAGTAGAGGTGGAGTTGCTTGTTGCAGACGAAGAACAGGAACTCACGGATGTCCTTCCCGCTGCAAAAGAAGACATAGATGTAATAACAGAAGAACCGGCTGTGGAAAAATCATCTGCCCGTAAACCTGTTGTGGAACTGCCAAGCAAAAATGCCCCCGTCGCTGTAGAGGAAGAATCGGAGAATGGGACTATAAACAACAAGGAGACAGCAGACAGTATGCCACCCTCCAATACAGGGGAGCAACATAAAGGAGCATCCTTCACTGAAAGGGCTTCTGTTTCGGCACCTCCTGTCAGCGATATCCGAAAGGCAATTAGTTTGGGTGACCGTTTCCTCTTCCAACGCGAATTATTTGCTTCCGATGGAGAGAAAATGAGCAAAACCATTGATATTCTCAACAAGATGCATTCCCTGGAAGAAGCCACGGAATACATAGAGAAACATTTCCAATGGCAGGAAGACAATCCCGCAACGAAATTGTTCACATCTATCCTGCATAGGCGGTTTTCCTGACAAGAAACAACACATAGATTTATATGGTTATGAGCAGTCCTGCAAAACATCCTTCTGTCTTGTATGTGGTTCCCACTCCTGTCGGCAATATGGAGGACATCACGTTGCGTGCCTTGCGCATCCTCAAAGAGGTGGATTTGATTTTGGCGGAAGACACGCGTACTAGCAGTATCCTGCTCAAACATTATGATATCCATACCCCTCTGCGCAGCCACCATAAATTCAATGAACACCAAACGGTAGAGGCGGTTGCTGGTGAAATTTTGGCAGGGAAAACCATTGCACTGATAAGCGATGCGGGAACGCCGGCAATATCCGATCCGGGGTTTCTGTTGGTGCGTACTTGTGTAGAACGGGGCATTGAAGTAATATGTCTCCCCGGAGCAACTGCCGTCATTCCTGCCTTGGTGGACTCTGCCCTGCCGAACGACCGGTTTATCTTTGAAGGATTCCTCCCGCAAAAGAAAGGACGACAGACACGTCTCATGCAAATGCAGCAGGAAGAACGTACCATGGTGGTGTATGAATCGCCTTTCCGTTTGCTCAAGACATTGGAACAATTTGCAGAATACTTTGGCGGGGAACGTCTGGCAAGCGTAAGCCGCGAAATAAGCAAAGTACACGAAGAGACCGTGCGTGGAACACTGCACGAACTGATTACGCATTTCAAGGAAAATGCGCCAAAAGGAGAGATTGTTATTTGCGTAGCAGGGAGAACGGAGTAAAGTATGATACAACCACATCGTGCCTATAAGGCGGTATTCCTGGATTGGGATAACACGATCGGTGATTTCTCCCATGCTGCCGAAAAGGCTTTGAAGCAAATCTACGAAGAACAGCATCTCAATCGTTTCTTTCCCTCTTTCGAAACCTACTACACCATATACCACGAGTACAACTTGTATCTGTGGGATCTCTATGGGGAGAACAGAATAAGCAAAGAGGAACTGCAGTTGGAACGCTTCTGCTATCCCTTACGCCAAATGACACCGCAAAGCAAGGAGTATTTGCTGACCGATAACGCCTTGATTGAACTTGCAAGAACTATAGGCGATGAGTTCTGCCGGCTCACTACCGAATACTTCACCCTAATGCCTTATGCGGCTGAAGTGATTCCTTATTTGGCGGCACGTTATCCGCTCACCATCATCAGCAACGGATTTGTAGAAGTACAATACCAAAAGATTGACCGCTCAGGGCTTCGTCCCTATTTCCGTCATATCATCTTAAGTGAAGAAGTCGGGATCCAAAAACCACAACCGGAAATATACGAAAAAGCCCTCACTCTCAATGCCATACAAGCCTGTGAGGCTGTGATGATAGGAGATTCTTTCAGTAGTGACATCGTTGGGGCTAAGACTGCAGGGATTGACCAGATCTGGGTAAAATCAGAAAATACTCCCTTGCTCCCGAACCAATCAGCCACATGGATTGTGAAAGACTTGTCGGGTGTCAAAGAACTACTCTGACCCCCGATATACTATCGTGCCGATATTGTTTTTCAGCGATTCAACTCCGCTAAACGGGCCACGTATTTCCCTATTATATCAAACTCCAAGTTCACCACGCTGCCTGTTTCTATATGGCAAAAGTTAGTGTGCCGGTAGGTGTAGGGAATGATTCCCACCGTGAACGTATCCTCAGTAGGGTTGCATACGGTCAGGCTCACACCATTCACTGTAACAGAACCTTTGTCCACGGTCATATAGCCACGGCGTGCCATATCCGGTTTATAGTCATATCGGAATGTGAAGTACCAACTGCCGTCCGCATCTCTTTTGTCCGTGCATACTGCCGTCTGATCCACATGTCCTTGTACGATGTGGCCGTCCAGTCGTTCATTGAGCAACATAGAACGCTCCACATTCACCACATCGCCGACTTTAAGCAACCCCAGATTGCTGCGTTGAAGAGTTTCCTGCATAGCGGTCACTATATATGTATCTCCGTTTATTTTTACAACCGTAAGACAAACACCGTTGTGTGCCACACTCTGGTCTATGCGTAACTCTTGTGCAAAGGAACATTTGAGAGTAAAATCAATGTTTCCTCTGTCTTTGCTGATGGCAACCACTTGAGCCATCCCTTCTATGATACCGGAAAACATACCTTATACTGATTTAGTTTCTACGAAAATACTTGCCAACCACAGGAAGCCCCGACAGAGGGAAATCCTTCTTCACAAGAATACAAAGATATACAATTATCAACACCGTCCCCACTGCCATACTCATCCACATGCTGCCCATGGCACGTACGGCATAATATACGCCCAGTAATACAAGCGTTAACAATGTGTACATCCCTATGCGCTTCAAATCATAAGGAATTGATAACTTCTTCCTTCCGATGAAATACGAAAGCAACATAATAGCAAAATAGCAAACCGTACTTGAAAGTGCGGACGCCATATACCCGATACGCGGGACGAATACCACCTGCAGCAGAAGATTGATTGCCAACCCTATGAGCGAGAAATAGGCTCCCCATTTTGTCTGGTCGGTCAACTTGTACCAGAATGACAGATTAAAGTATATCCCCTGAAAGATATACGTCCAAAGCACTATCGGCACTATGCGGAGTCCCTCCCAATAGGATTCCGCCACCAGGAACTTGAGTACATCCAAATAGACCGTCATCCCCAGGAGAATCAGATAGGAGAATATGATGTAGTACTTCATGGCATCGGCATAAGCCTCCACCGAGTGTTTGTCTTTATGTTTGCTGAATACAAAGGGTTCGTAGGCATACCTGAAAGCCTGTGTGAACATCATCATGACCATGGCAACCTTGAAGCACGCCCCATATATACCGAGTTGAGTCTGGGCGTCCGCCCCTTTGTAGAGAAAAGGAAACAGGATTCTGTCCACGGTCTGGTTCATAATACCTGCCACACCCAGCACAAGCAAAGGAAGCGAATAACGCAACAATTGCCGCAGCAGCGACCAACTGAAGGAGTATCTCTCCGCCACGATGGCAGGCAGCAGACACAAGGTCTGTATCCCCGTCGCAATGATATTGGCAACAAACACATACCCCACACCGTACGAAAGATCGTACCAGGACGAGATGATATGCCAGTCCTGTATCTTAGGACAGAGAACCAGGAAGAACAGGTTCAGAGCGATGTTCAATACCACAAAGAGCAGTTTCAGAACCGCAAACTGCAATGGGCGTTTCTTGTAGCGGAGATAGGCAAAGGGTATGCTTGCAAAGGCGTCCATCGCTACCACAATTGCCAAGAGGCTTATGAACTCCTTATGCTCTGCATATCCCAACCAACCGGCGATGGGCTGTGCAAACAGGCAACACAGCAAGGCAAAAGTAAAAGAGGTAGTACCGATGCAGGTCAGAATAGTGGTATAGACTTGCGACGGATTCTTGTCAGTCTTATTGACAAAACGGAAGAAGCCCGTCTCCATACCGTACGTAAGGATGACCAAGAGCAAGGCAGTCCACGCATACAGATTCGTGACAATACCATAATCCGCCTGACTCTGCAACACATAGGTGTAGAGAGGAACCAGCAACCAATTCAAAAACTTGCCTACAATACTGCTCAAACCGTAGATGGCAGTATCGCGTGCCAAGCCTTTCATTTCTCCTTTATCAGACATACCTCATCACAATCTTTATCCGTCAAACACTTTATTTCATCAGTCGAACAACGTGACATCCCCTCCCAACGTAACAGGCGTTTTCCCGAGATGCTGGTAAGCCAGCGGGGTCACCTCCCTGCCACGCGGTGTACGCTTGATGAAGCCCTCCTTGATAAGATAAGGCTCATATACATCTTCTATGGTACCGGGGTCTTCCCCCATTGCCGTAGCAATGGTGTTGAGTCCGACAGGTCCTCCCCTGAACTTGTCGATGATTGTATTGAGTAACTTGTTGTCGATCTCGTCTAATCCGAACGTATCTATATTCAGTGCTTCGAGTGCATATTGTGCTATGGGCATATCGATGGTTCCGTCTCCGCGTACCTGCGCAAAGTCACGGACACGGCGCAACAAAGCGTTCGCTATACGCGGCGTTCCCCGTGAGCGGCGTGCGATCTCTCCTGCCGCTTTCGGATTGATGGGGACATTCAACAGGCGAGCCGACCTCTCCACAATTCCTTGCAAGACGTCGGCATCGTAATACTCCAAGTGGCAGTTAATACCGAAACGCGCACGCAACGGACTTGTGAGCAGACCGCTTCTCGTGGTTGCCCCCACCAATGTGAAATGGTTCAAGTCAATCTGTATGGTTCGTGCCGAAGGTCCCTTGTCTATCATTATATCTATCCGGTAGTCTTCCATGGCAGAATAGAGATATTCTTCCACCACGGGAGAGAGACGGTGTATCTCATCAATGAACAACACATCGTTCGGTTCAAGGGATGTCAGCAAGCCCGCCAAGTCGCCGGGTTTATCCAACACGGGACCGGAAGTTACTTTGAAGCCCACTCCCAGTTCGTTGGCAATGATGTTGCTGAGCGTTGTCTTGCCCAAACCGGGAGGACCGAACAAAAGAGTATGATCCAGACTTTCCCCACGCAACTTCGCCGCCTGTACAAAGATACGCAGGTTCTCCACTATCTTTGTCTGCCCTGCAAAGTCACTGAACCGCAACGGGCGAAGCGCATTATCCTGCTCCTTTTCCGTCATCTGATTGCGTATATCAAAGTCACTCATAACGTTCTCCTATCGGGTATAATCTTTGAATAATTGCTCCAAGTCCATATTCTCGTCACATGGTGTATCCAGGCGTATCTCTCCATGATGGAGAATCACCACCCGCGAACACATTGCGTGTACCTCCTGCATGATATGCGTGGACAACAAGATTGTCCGCCCCACCGAAACTTTGCGTATCAAGGTACGTATTTCTTCCAACTGGTTAGGATCCAAGCCAGTGGTCGGTTCATCCAATACAAGCAATTGCGGGTTGGAAAGCAAGGCTTGCGCCAAGCCAACCCGTTGGCGGTACCCTTTGGAAAGTTGCCCTATTTTTTTTCCTATCTCGGGGCGGATACCGGTTTCATCCATCAATGTCTCCAAGTCGGCGTGATTTGTTCCTGACAAATCGCACATAAACTGCAGGTACTCGCGCACATACATCTCCTCATAGAGGGGATTGTTTTCGGGCAGATAGCCCACTTTAGCAGCCACTGCGTGCGGGTTGCGTTTCATATCCACTCCACATACCTCCACCTCACCGCTATCGAACGTCCACAAGCCCGTGAGGATCTTCATCAGTGTGGACTTGCCTGCACCATTGGGTCCCAGCAATCCCACCACCTCGCCCGTGCCTATTTGCAAAGAAAGGTCGTGCAAGATATGCTGCCTGCCAATGTGCTTATTCAGATGTTCTACTCTTACCGACATAGTTAGTTGCTGACAAAGATACCACTTTTTCAATCACAATCAAAGTCTTTACCACCCAAATTTGCTATTTTCATGCGCAATCCTCCCGCCTTCCTCAAGCGCAGATCGGAGATCCAACGCTGCCCTTGGCGCAGATATTCATAGAACACCCAGTGTGCAGGGAGCAACAATGCACAGAACAGGACGAGCAACCACCACGGAGTACAAGCGGCACAAAGCAGGATTTCCACCAGATAAACTACCGGCAGGAAGAACATCACGAACCCATAGCGAAGGGAGTTGATGAACGCCTTATCGTCTTCGAAAGAGAAGACAAGCAAGAGGAGGAGCCACATCGGTGCCGTACAGAGTGCAGCAAAAGCAAAATAAGGGAACGTAAAGAACAAACCAATGCCCCGTTTCCATATTCGTCCAAACAATGTATCAAGAGGTTCTGTCAGCGAACTTGCCACAATACCCAACCTCCGGCGTTCGGCGACTATTTCGTTCAGTTCCGCATACAACCGCGCAGTTGCTTCAGGTTGCACCGCTTCCTGCTGCAAGATACGCTGCGTAATACGCTGCTTCTGCTTCATTTTTCCCAACAGCGTTTGCTCACTTCCGTTTTCTCCCAGCGATGCGGGAAGATGGCGGAACAGATAGCCCGCCTCCAGCAAAGCATCGTAACGTTTGTCATCCGGCAGCCAAGCAATCAGAGCACGCAACCGCTGTGACAACTCTTCGGAAAGCAGATTATATACTTGCGGCATGGAGAGATCAAGATGTTCACGGACAAAGGTTGTCACATCAATTGGTTTACCTATATTCACCAAGAGCGTGGAGCGATAGCGATAGAAACTGCCATACTCCAGACCGACAGGCAGAATATAGACATTCTTCTTACCCTGCAAGACTTCGTCGGCACGGCATGCAATACGGAATATACCCTTTCCGAGAGGGAGCAGGCTATGCTTGGGACGATGGGTGGCTTCGGGCATGATGCTGAAGTCGGCCCCCGCTTCCAACACTTCCGCAGCGTTGTTGATTACCGCTCCGTTCTCTTTCACCTGCTCCCAGCCATCCCTGATACGGTTGACAGGCATAATCTTCGCTCTGCGCAGCAAAGGAACCAACCAGCGAAGGCGAAACATATCCGCCCTTGCGGCAAACACTTTCGGGCGATGGTTGCAGCATATCATGGCAACGGGGTCCATAAGACCATTGACATGATTGGGTGCATAGATTGTCACTCCGTCAGCAGGGATATTCTCCCTCCCGACGAACTCAATACGGCGATAGGTATGCACAAAGTGCCACTCCGCATATCGTTGCACCATGCTATAGAGCCAATCGTTATCTTCTATTTTTCGCATCATCATAACACAAACAAAGACTCAAGAGCCGGAGACTCCCAAGTCTTTATTCTATCATTTTGCCCATTCAAGGCAGTGTTGTTTATTCCTTAACGGAGCCGGCAACTGTCTTCACCTTCAAAGCCACGCTGGGGACGACGAGTTTCATGTCCGAAGCGTTCGTCTCTGCGAGGATAGGAACGCTGCTCTCCACGTTCTCCACGATTGCTCCGCTCGGGGCGTTCACCGCGTTCGGGACGCGGGCGACGCTCAGGCTCCACATATCCTTCGGGTTTCTCTTTCAGCACTTTGGCTGACAATTTGAACTTGCCTGTTTTTTCATCAATTTCAAGCAGTTTCACCCGAATGGTGTCACCTTCCTTGATACCGGTTTCCTCCATCGTATCGAAGCGTTTCCAATCAATCTCGGAGATGTGTAGAAGTCCTTCTTTGCCAGGCATGAACTCCACAAAGCAGCCATAAGGCATGATAGATTTCACGGTAGCGGTGTATTCCTCTCCTGCCTCGGGCATAGCCACAATGGCTTTCACACGTGCCACAGCCATATCGAGACTTTCCTTGTTGTTGGAAGCCACTTCCACGCGACCGCCTTCCTCCACCTCATCAATAGAGATTACGGCACCGCTCTCAGCCTGTATTCCCTGGATAATCTTTCCGCCAGGACCAATGACAGCACCAATCATATCTTTCGGTATCAGGAAAGATACAATGCGGGGAGCATGCGGTTTCAAGTCGGGACGAGGAGCAGGAAGCGTTTCCTTGATTTTACCGAGGATGTACATTCTGCCTTCGTGTGCCTGTGCCAATGCGTTCTCAAGGATTTCGTAACTGAGTCCGTCCACCTTGATATCCATTTGGCAGGCGGTCAGACCGTCTTCCGTACCTGTAGTCTTGAAGTCCATATCTCCCAAGTGGTCTTCATCACCAAGGATGTCGCTCAGGATAGCATAGTTCTTCCCTTTGTTCTCGGAGATAAGTCCCATAGCAATACCCGATACAGGTTTTTTGATAGGTACACCCGCATCCATCAATGCCAGCGTGCCGGCACAAACGGTTGCCATGGAGGACGAGCCGTTCGACTCCAATATATCACTTACTACGCGTATGCAGTAGGGGTAGTCTTCGGGAATCATATTCTTCAAGGCGCGGCATGCCAAATTGCCGTGACCAATCTCACGACGCCCTACACCACGTTGTGCTTTGGCTTCTCCCGTAGCAAAAGGCGGGAAATTGTAGTGGAGAAGGAAACGATCGTAACCTTGCACCAAGGCTTCGTCGATCATCTTCTCATCACGTTTCGTACCAAGGGTGACCGTTGAAAGGGACTGCGTTTCACCACGCGTAAAGATACTGCTTCCGTGAGGGCCAGGGAGATAACCCACTTCGCACCAAATAGGACGAATCTCATCGGTTTTACGTCCATCCAAACGTTTGCCTTCATCCAACACGGCACGGCGCATAGCCTCTTTTTCCACATCGTGGTAGTAGCGGTCGATCAAAGCAGCCTTCGTTTCCAATTCTTCGGGAGTGAACTGCGACTTGAACTCTTCGCAGATAGCAGAGAAACTCTCCTCGCGGTGATGCTTGTCGGTATCAGCCGAGGTAGCCTGTGCATAGGCTTTTGCGAAACAAGCGTCGTGCACCTGCTTGCGCAGTTCCTCATCGTTCTCCTCGTGGCAGTAAACCCGCTTCTGCGTCTTACCATACGCTTCCATCATCTCCAACTGAGCCTGACATTGGGGTTTGATAGCCTCGTGGGCGGCACGGATAGCATCAAGCATTTCGGCTTCGCTCACCTCTTTCATCTCGCCCTCGACCATCATGATGTTATCCAATGTAGCGGCTACCATCAGTTCGATGTCAGCGTTTTCGCACTGCTCAAAGGTCGGGTTGATTACAAATTCGCCATTGACACGCGCCACGCGAACTTCGGAGATAGGTCCTTCGAAAGGTATATCGGAGCAAGCCAAAGCGGCACTTGCAGCCAAGCCTGCAATAGATTCAGGCATATCTATTCCGTCGGCACTATACAACGTTACATTAACAAAAGTCTCTGCATGATAGTCCGCAGGAAAGAGCGGACGCAAGGCGCGGTCGATAAGACGTGCTATCAGGATTTCGTAGTCCGATGCTTTTCCCTCACGACGTGTGAAACCACCCGGGAAACGTCCGTTTGATGCAAACTTCTCTTTGTACTCAACCGTCAAGGGCATGAAATCGGTACCCGGAACGGCTTCTTTGGCGGAACATACGGTGGCAAGAACCATCGTATTGCCCATCTTTGCCATCACTGCACCATCCGCCTGCTTTGCCAATTTACCTGTTTCCAAGGTAATGGTTCTGCCATCGGGAAGAGTAATGGTCTTCGTTACAATGTTCATTCGATTAAATGTTTTACGAGGAGCCGTGAGCCCCCCAATTGGTTATAGACTCTAAAAAATCGCACAAAGGTAGGCTTTTTTTTCGGTTTGCGCAATAGGGGACAAATATGTTGATAAGTTGATAAGTTGATAAGTTTATGGGTTGATGGGTTGATACGTGGTTGAAATAGTTTAGTGTTGAGGGCTGATAGCAGTCGATTCGTTGAAAGTAAGATTAGGCGGGCGACAGCATCGCTCTGTAAGAAACGGCAAATACATTTATGTCTTAGACAGTATCTCCGCTTACCGAAATCCTCGCTCCATTTTTGACACCCGACACAATGCAGGAAGATACTGACCCGCTGACCTGCGTATTTCACTCTAATACTACTGATGGTAATTTATTATAGATGTCTTAGTTAATCGAGAAGTTCTATGGGGTGAGGTTTCAGGCTATAGGGGAATAAGGTGAATGGGACTAATTTGTCAAATAAGTCATCCCATTGCAGGATTATTGCAGATGTTTTAGTTGTTCGAGACGTTTTAGAAAGCAATACTGTCTGTTTAAGGAATCCCATTCAGGGCTCGATGAGGAGTGCTTGAGGTCGGCTTGAGAGGTCGTACACAAATACATAAAAAGAGGTTGCCCGAACCTGTCGGGCAACCTCAATACAAGTTCCGCCACAGGCGGCACAGAGTATTTTCCATTAATGATGAAGCAAAGTCATGGAAAGAACACTGCTTCAGAAAATTATCTTTGCGCTTTTGTCTTTGCGTTTCATTGTGCCGACGGAATGATATTTTATTATATAGACATTCCCCTTGATGAATCGCTCCACGGGTAATTCCACGATGTTCTGCTGCGGGAGCAATTGCAGACTATAGACGAGATGCCCTTGCAGGTCGTAAAAACTCAGTTGCCGACTTTTATCGGCTTTGGGTACATAGACCACGTGTGTAGGGCTATCATAGTGAATACTATCGAGGTCGATCGTGAGATTCCTGCTACTTGCCGGTTCGCCTTTGAGAGTGGAGAAGCAGACCGGCGATGTGATGGGCGTCAGGTGTTCGGTACAACCTTTTGATTCGCTACATTGTATTTGGCAATAGTACTGCTTATCGGGGGCGAGTCCGTTGATATAGAAAGAAGTGTAGTCTTTCGGATCGACGCCGTCGATATTAACGCTTTTGACGGTGCAATCCCGTCCTTTGTACAAATAGACAGGCGTTTTGCTGCACGTGGCCGAAAAGGCATCAACAGCGACTCCAGTCCCTCCCAGAGATTCGTATTGCAGACGGAAAGCCACATAATGGTCTTCCTCGCTGAACGTTTCACTATAGGTTTGCTTTCTTGAAGTACGATAGACTTCTATTTCACTCACATTTTTCCAATCTTCTCCATTATAGGCACTCACACGCAGAACGCCCACCGCATCGTCGTCGGAAGAGAGTGCACTGTACCAGAAAGAGAGAGACGTAACGGGTTGCACATAGGTAGGTGTGGCAACCTGCTCATCCGTTTCACGGAACCAGAGTGCATAGGTTCCATCGGAATGGGCAGTACTCGTTACCCGAGCGAAGTTACTACTCCACCCTTCTTCCACGATATTCACCTCGGAAGCGAAACGCTCGAAACTCTGCAAAGAGGTGCTACTTCTGTTTTCCAATTCATAGATGGTGAGGTAGTATTCTTCCGCATCGGTCTGGGGTTCCCAATTAACGACAGCCGAATAGGGAGTGACATTGGTGAAGGGGCGGAATACGGGTTGTGTTATATAGGTAGGCCGTTCCGATTTACCATTCAATGCCATGATTTCCATATTGTTCCCCTGTCTTACCGTCAAGGTACTGCCGACAGTTTCACATACCACCCTTTGCGGGTTGTATCTCACCCAGAGAGATTGCTCCAATGTGGAATCCGCTTTGACAGACAGGGGAAGCGAAGTACTCCACTTTGCCGAGTCGGCAGACAACTGGAATCCATCTTTACTGCTCAGGGTGACCTCCTCATCGGTTTTGAGGGACATACCTTGCAGCACGAGCCGCTGTGCATCGGGCGTTGCGCGCCGTTTATCCTTGTCATAATAAGATACAAATTCGTTCAGTTCAGCAGGAAAGAAGATGAACTTCTGTTGTCCGTCATTCTTATAGACAAAGGATATATCGGAACCTATCTCCTTGATGTCAAGCAATGGGGAAAGTATGGCTCCATCAGACAACTGCGGGCTAAACTGCACCACACCAAGCGTTCCAGGGAATAGATCGCTTGGCAAAGACATCGTCTGTGCCCCGCCATGCGCCGCCTCGACATAGCAGCGCAATATGTTTCTGGTGTTCGGTGTATTGTTTGCCCATGCCGATGCGTTATAGTTGATATGCCAAATCAGCATGCCTGTTCCTGCGAGCGTTGTTTCAGGTGCATCCCAACCGATATGCTGGCGATTTTCCAACAGGAAGAACTCATTCGGATTAGGATTGCTTCCCGACAAGTTGTGCGGTTCGGCAGCAATCAGATAGGCTGTATTTTCGAGATTGAGCGGCGATAGCGTGTATCTGCCTGCTTCTGTGAGTTGGACAGGCGAGAGCCATCCCAAAGAAAAACGCTCGTAAGCCGTATAGGCAGGAGGTGTTTTGCCATTGCCATTGTAGGAGCCGGAACACATGATAGACCACTCGCCTATGGTGTAGTGGTAAGCATCCTGCGTGTCATAGAAATCGGGCAGCCCCAGCACATGGCCGAACTCATGGCAGAACGTACCTATACCGCACATCTGATTACCACGACTCGAACGCAGTTCGGACGTGCAAGCATAGTCATAGATAGTGACGTCGCCATAGCGAGGCGAACCGGTTACAACAGAACGATGAGGCCACACAGTATTTTCACCGCCGCCTTCTGCCTCGTTATGCCCCGCATAGTACACAAAGACGTTATCGATGACCCCATTTCCGTCAGTGTCGTACTCAGAGAGATTGACTCCCGCTTCATAGGCTTTGTTGCAGGCGTGAATAATCATCTCACGCGCATGTACACTGCTATTGCTTCCGGAGTTTCCTCCATAGTAAGCACACGTTTCGTCCAAATCGTAAGGTCCAACGACATCGAACTGAGGAGAGAATGCACCATTGGAGCATGCCTTGAAATAATCGCGCGCCGAACCGACACCGTTGTTATCGGAATAACCTTCCTCATTAAGCAACCTACGGAAAGCCTCTTGGGGATTAGGCGTCACGAACTTTATATCGGAGAAATTGACCAATATGACCAGACTTTTCGGTGAACCAGTCAGAGGAAAAGTGGAAGATAATTGTATTTGCCGTGCTGCACGCCGTTTCTCATCTATTTGGTTTGGCGCAATTATTCCCTTACGCAAAGCAGACAAGAAAGCGGTCTCTTTTTGAGAACGCAATGACGGATTATGTGCCAACATTTCCGTTACATTTTCTTCTCCCTGCTCCGAAAAGCGGAGATAGCAATAGCCCCGTTGTGTTTTCTTGACGGCGTAGTCGTCTTCTGTCAGAAGGAAGGCAGAATGTTCGTCGCCTACCAACCGAACCTTCAATTCGCTACCATCGGCTTGAGTGACTGTAAACATTTCGGGAGAAGCCGGTATCGCCATTGCTACGATGACCATCATACACAGCATCCCTATTCCAAATAATCTCTTCATACATAAAACACTTTTCATATCGTTCCTATTTTTATAATTCTACCTATATCATTTGTCTATTTTTTGTCATTGATTGCTATCCTTTTAACACTCAATCAGCCGCTCTACGAACAAATGACAAAGACAGAACCAATCTAACTTGCAAAGATACAACTATTGCATTGTCTCTGCAAGTATTGATTACACAAAATTGCCGTTACTATCATAGTCTGTATTTATATAGTGTTTCTGCGATGTTTTATTGCGTGTTTTTGTGGTAGTTCATTTGGTATTTTGGAGGTGCGGCAATGCTTACCTTAAAGTTTTCCATCGTTAAGATTCCGGAAAAATACCCAAAGTTCGCATTTATATTGTGTAAACCAGTATGCCTTGTACTACATTTGCGCTCCCTTGCTGTTTAACGGGCATCAAAAGTGGTTGAAAACAGATGATAGGTGTAGGTTGTCTTACCTAAAAAGAGCATCCAATGCACGTGCGATAGCCTGTGGGACGTCTTTTGCTTCATCAGAACCGCACCCTTCTGCCGAGTTGGATGCTACCAACTCATGGGTATTTGCGTCTCTAAATTATATAAGTACAATCATTAGAATCGTAACTGAAACTTCCTATGATGTCTTAATCCCTGTTTGAATGGAAGATGGGGTGTGAGTGTATTGAATCCCATTGTCTTGACAAGGGAAGAGATGTCGGTGCTGTTCAGGCAAAAGACTCAGGTGACTTTTGGAGTGGTCGGGTGTATTCAAGTAGTCTGTTGTACTCGTAGCATTGGAGAATATATTGGATGGTCGGGTATGGTGCTCCATTAAAACCAATGAACTAGTAAAGGTATATTCTCCGTTAAAAAGCCGCCAATAAATCGTTAATGATATTGGTATCCACTAAAGCCATTAAATCGTCATTAACACATTGAGAAACAAATTTGCTGTCCGGTGAAAGTATTGTCGCGATGATACGTCAGATATTTCTGACTCTGCATTGTTATAGAGTGGAATATGCACTAAAATCTATCAGTAAGGGAAAGATTTTTTGAGATTTTATAGTAGCCCCGTCATATAGACAGGAACCAATTGGGTCATTCCGTCTTTGTGCAAATCCTTGGTATAGATTAGATACCGGTTGCCGATATATGCCGAGAACTTCTTGCAGAACTCATCCAACGACTTGTGCATCTTATAGCCTGACGATTTTACCTCTATCGGGCATAGTTTGCTCCCACGCGAAAGGAGAAAGTCCACCTCATTGTTATGGTTTGATGTAGCAGACCGCCAAGTGTGGTAAAACAAGCGGTTTCCTGCAGTCACCAACATTTGCGCCACCACATTCTCATAGACATAGCCCAAATCTGCAGGGAGTTTGTCGCTCAATAATTTCCGATAGATTTCATTGTCCGTTACACTCTTGTCCCAAAACGCCAATGTGATGAACAAGCCCGTATCACCCATATAGAGTTTATATTGTCCATA
This sequence comes from Bacteroidales bacterium UBA7569, assembly GCA_002477945.1. GTDB lineage: Bacteria > Bacteroidota > Bacteroidia > Bacteroidales > Paludibacteraceae > Colicola. Next base: position 10,493 of record DLLF01000006.1, on the reverse strand, counting down.
GTCTGTATGCAAGGGCAACCCTACATTAGGCTGATTGACATGATGGGCAAAATTAACGGTCATACTATCTTCCATATCACGCAGGAATTCATCCATGGTCTCCTGTTCTTCGCTTCGCCCTAATACTCCTGTGGGCATATAGCGAGAGGCATTGCCGGTCAACTGAGCAGGGATAGCACTAAATAGTTTCGAGATTTTGCCTGAAGGGTCAATCTTCAAGAAATCATCCAAATAGAGTTCGATGATTTCACGTTTCTTTTGATCCACTTCAGCCAAGTTGTTCGTATCAAGATACGTATTTACCGCTTGCGGCATTCCGCCGACCAGCATATAAAGCCGGAAATCCCGCATCAGTTTGCGCGTTACCGCATCACCCATAGCCTGCATATTAGCCAATGCCTCTTTCAACAAGGGAATGGTAACTTCATCATCCAGTGCCCACTTGAATTCCTCGTAATCCATCGGGTACATAGTCAAGCGGGTTTCTTCGCTGGGAATGACAATATCTTTCGTATGTTTCTTGATGCTCAACAGCGAACCTGTTTCGATATAGTCATACCGGTGGTCTTTGACGAGGTACTTGATGGCTTCGCGTACCTTAGGGCACTTCTGTATCTCGTCGAAAATAATTACCGATTGCCGCTCATACAAACGCAC
>DLLF01000006.1:0-9731 GCA_002477945.1 Bacteroidales bacterium UBA7569 | reverse complement strand
GCTTCCCATAGTGCGGCAGGAGCGTCTGCAAAATCCACAATGATGTAACTTTTGTATTCATGTTTAGCAAACTCCTCAGCAATAGTCGATTTGCCGACTCGCCGAGCCCCCTTGATTAGCAAAGCAGTAGAACCATCTTTTGTTTGCTTCCACTCCTGCATTTGGGCGTAAATCTTCCGCCTGAAAGTACGTTCTGAATCCATAACTGCTGAATTTGAGACTGCAAAATTACAAAAAAACAACGGAATCCCAAAATTTGTTTTGGCGATTATGTATCGAATCCCATTATTTTGTGACCGAAATATGTATTGAATCCCATTATTTTGATAAGTCCATCCTTCTTTAGTGATGTGATGAACCAGCGTGGGGCTTATTGGGCTCCATTAAAAACCATATAAAGAGCCACTAAAAGCATATTCTCCGTTAATCACCGCCAATCAATCGTTAATGCATGGTCGGGTGTAGGACTCCATTAAAAGCCATATAAAGAGCCACTAAAAGCATATTCTCCGTTAATCACCGCCAATACCATTAATGATATTGGTATCCACTAAAGCCGTTAAATCACCATTGAGAAACACCTATCACCACCATTTTCCACCCAGCTACATCCATACGAAAAACAGGATACCACCTGTTAGTATGCCAATGCTCTTTTGCGGTATTCCTATCAAATAGAAGATAAGTACTAATACAGCACCTATGCCTATCATGGCAAGGATACGTTTTGGGGTAGAGTTGATTTTCATATATTACATTTATGGTATAGGATTTATTTTTTCTTCAGTCATCATTTTGCCGCAAATGTCCGTTAGTCCCTCTTTTATATGCTCGTCCCACTGCAATATCTGAAATATGGCTATCTTGGATGAAATATGAGAAGATAACTCTAATGTGGTGTTGTAGGGCAAATCAATTTGTTTATCTTCGGTTAACTGTTTCCATTTTTCATAATCCGTATAAAATGTATAAGTTGTACTATTTTCCTTTTCTGAACGTATCACCAAGGAGTTTACCCATGGTATAGACATCTTTGCCAGATGTGCTGTGACGGTTGCTATATCTATGTCTTTTTTGATAAACGGTGCAGGGGCGTCCCAATTAATATAGTGGAACTGCAATAGTTCTTTAGCACATTCTTGTTCCGTCTCTTCGTACAAAGTATTCAAATTATGATCTTCTCTGTTCTTCCAAGACTTGATCATAGAATCAAGGTGTATTTCAGTGGTACTCTGCTGATATTGCTTTAGTTTATCCACATCAATGAGAGAACTATACGACGAGCAATGAGAAGTCAGCCTAAAGTCATCCATTTCCTTTTGCTTCTGTTTGACAGTTCGCTTTAGGCTATCTTCAAATGTGCACAATGCCTTATATTGTTCTTTTTGCCGTAACAGATTGGCTATCGAATTTATCTTTTCAATGAGAGATTCCTCCCCGCAGTTTTTCTGAATAAATGGCTGCACAGTATTTTCCACTACCTTATTTTTATGAAATATTCGGGCAAATATATTGCAACCTTGCCGAACTGCTGATTGAGGAACTATATTGCCGGGTGCTACCTCACTTGTGGTAGTATTTACGCTATCAAGGGAAACAATGAACTTTCTGAATAAAGGTGTTTGTATAAATTTTATCAGAGATAAGTATTCTTCCTTTGCTTTTTGGCAATGGGAATTGTCCTCGAAAGTCTCATTTGGCATTCTTTCTACTGTCCAAATAGAATAGATACTTTGTCGGTCGATATAGTCAGGATAACTCTGTTGCACTTTGTCCTGCTCTGTGGTGACGACGATGCTTTCATCACCGGTTTCTTTTCTTTGTCGCTGTGTGGCATCATCATCATTTTGTTGAGCCTCTTTCAATGCTGTCTCTTTAATAGCGACAATATCGTTATGTAGTTCTACGATAATATCATCTATGGATTTGTCTATAGATTCCGGAAAGTCTGTTATTTTACAATCAAAAGGAACGTCACAATATATTGGCTGCAGACGTTGGACACGTTCTGTTATACCAAGTGGATACTTGTTATAGTCCAAAGAATCTTCCTCTATATGGGTTTCCGTCAGCATCCGCAAGCGAATACCATACTGATACGCCGTCTCAAAATATCGTTGGATATCTTCATAATAGTACATACACTCGGCATAACCCATGGAGAATATCTTAGTGTCATTGTTGGCAGCATTACGTATGTTGTATTGCGTGTTTTCAGACGACATCAACATCATAAAATCACAGAGCATACGTGGAAGCATCAGGTTGTGCGACTCTTTTGACAGAGCCATTGCTGCACCTACTCTATTTTGATTGTCAATATAACAAATCTGTGTATATGCTTTTGACGCAGCATCTGCTATATTGGATTGCAAAATGGCAGAAGGCACTTGTGAATGGACATCACAGGGACATGAGACATCATAACTAAACAAAATACGCGTCAAACTACAATCATTTTCGTACTCTTGATTGATAACATTGTCTATTTGGTTATAGATATTCCGGCTATACCCCAGCGATGTTTCATCTATAGGATTGTCCAAAATAAATATCTGCAGATTATCCAGAACACTACTTGCGCGACGAAAGTGTGCAAATTGATTGGCAATCAGGCTTTGCAAATCAGCCACTTCCTCCTCGCCATTGTCCGTTTTATCTTTGGCAGTATAGTTATGAACATAATATAGCCCTTTTGCTCGTTGCTCTAATTTCCCTGTCCCGATGAATGTTTCTACATTTGGATTCTGTGGACGGCACTTTTCAATGCCGTCCACAATCCAATTCAACCTATCAGAAGTACTTATTACTAAAAATGCTGACATAGTAACACAATGTTAATACTCTGCACTCATCAGTTGACACTCTTGCTCCACCAAAGATAGCACAGATTTGAATTTAGGTTCTTCCAATTGTGATTTTTCGATAGGGCTTAATTGTGCATATTCATCAAGGTAAGTTCCTGATTGTCGTATTTCATCCACTTTCTGTTTGATTACATCATTCCCTTCATGCTGAATACGTTTGTTCATGTTGGACTCTATCTCTTTGTATAGCCCTTCCGATTTGAAAATATCATACGCAACATCACGTTGGGTTCCTAAATCAAAACGGTATTGGTGAATGGCACTTCCTCGTTTGGTAGATTTAATCCAATACTTGCCGCTGTTTGTATCAAAATGAGCATAACCGAAGACAAAAGCATATACCCATAGTTGAAGTACATTGTCCTGCTCTATGGTCGGCAATAGACGGAAATTTTCAGAATTGATACGGTTATTCAGTTTCTCATCAATATAGCAGTCTAATTTTAAGCCACTTGCTGTCTTTAGATTATAGTCACTTTCATAAGAAGAAAAATTGTTGACTGCATAAACCGGTAGCAAATCTTCGACCACCAACAAATATATGCGGTCGTGCTGATTGGTAGAAGCAAAGGAAGCCGAATTTGTTCCTATATTAAAAAACTTACTAAATTTTGAATCGGTTCCAATGTATGAGGTGTCCCTGTTTCCTACACCCACAATGGCAAATCTATCCATTTCTTGTGCAGAACTTTTGAAACCTTGCATATTATATGTCCATAACGGTGAAGCCAATGTTTTGAGTTGCTCAAGATACATTTGCACATCATTGGGTGACATTTTGCACAAAACATCATCTATGCTCACATTGACTGCATTTTGGACTGCGATAGTTTGTTTTGCAAAGCCAAACATCTGCTCTGTGATTTGTTTGTTAGACAGTGTCATCCATGCGGCGATCCCGCCGTTGGACTTGAAATACTGATGGAAGTCTGCTTTTGTTGCTTCATCGATATTATACATCCCCAAAGCATTAACATCGTCTTTATGCAAAAAGATTTGGAATTTCGATGTCGATGAAGACAACTGTTGCTGAGTTAGCAATTTGTTACGGAACACCTCTTGTACATTGCTGATATAGGATATAAGATTGAGCAATTGATTTTCTTTCTCGGCAACATATGCATCAAGGTCGTTGTAAAAGCGAATAGCCCACAAACGGCGTTGCTCCTCGCGTAGGTTGGTGATACGCTCGTTTAGGGCTTGCACCAATGCTTCGGCAGCATCTTCATCGTATTTTGTACTACTAAGAATAGAAGATATACCTCTTTTCGGCAGTTGTCTGATATAACTGTTCCATTGAACCGGTTGAGTATTTTTCTTGTTGAGTTCTTCTTGCTCGGTTCGCATTTCGTCATTGCACAATGCGATAATGGTGCGTAGTGCCGATATAAATGCCTTGGCTTGTGATAAACAACCACTATTTGTGTTGTCTAATATGTCTGCCACCTGCTGGTCAAAGAGGTTCTTGACTGCAGTTATTTTTGTGGTTAATGCATTAGACAGACTACCTTGAATACGTTGACCGGTGTTGTAATCAATACAAGATTGTATATTTGCTGTTTGAGTGCTCTCATCAATAGTAAGTATATATTCCGGTGCGGGATTGAGCAAAGCATCAATAACATCATTTCTACCATTATTCTCGCGAATGAGTACTTCTTGGTGATCCACAAAATTATTGGCATATTGCGTACCATCATGCAATCCGCCAATCATAGAATTACATAGTTGCGAGATTATACGATATGCCGTTGCGCGTCCGACTGCTTGACTATCGTATAAGAGTTCTGCACTGCCGGATGATGCTGCCCATGCTTTCTTATCTTTAATATCATATACCCCACCATCTTGTTGGTTTTTGATATTATCAAAAGGAGAAGTCAAGTCATCGCCCATACGGTTTGCCGGCAGAAAGGCACTCTTGGCAATCACATCTAAGATATCTTCGATTTTATCAAATGCCACTCCTGCTTGATTGTAATTGTTTATCAGATATGCATATCGGAACAAGCGTTCGTTTATTTTTGTGTATCCGAAATTGATGGCAGGTTCTTTTGGATCGAGGTGTTGAATATAATCCAATGTTCGTAAAGTCCCATACGCATTATACAGCACATTAGCCATCGCAGGTCCTGTGTTCATCGCTTTGAATATCTCTGGCAAAACAAGCCACGGGTATAAATCAAATTGTAGAGCCAAACTGTTTATGGCTTTATTTATAAGGCACAATACATCTACAATCATACCACTACCGGTACCACCGGCAACAGATGAGAATACATGAACCGTTATCGGAAATTCTATGCTATCTCTATTTGTATCTACTGCATAGAGGGACTCTGCCGGAAGGTGCTGATTGATATGGGTAATGGCTGTTTTAATGCTATCTTCTATCTGCTTATAGTTATAATATGCGATAAACCTGCCATTGGAACGTACCTGCCCTGCACCTTGCCCCGCAATAGAACTGAGTTTGCTCACATTATTAGCGGGAACCCAATCATATTGACGAGGATTATTCTTGTATACATCTAACGCACGTTTAACGGTGCATACTAATAATTCACTCTGTTCCAGTTTAATCTTTTTGTTCAGATTACTGGTTACTTCTTTGTTGAATGCGGAGTTGTCTGTATCTATAGCAAGAAAGCCAATCATAGGAGGAATTTCTCCATAACTGTCAACAAAACATTTTTTAACTCGTAGAAGAGTAGATACACCCGTTCCGCCAAGACCTACATAGAGGGTCTTTTTAAGTTTGATCTTTTCCATAAATATCTAATTTAATGTTATTTCCAAAGATAATTGCTGGTTTGTAACCGTTACTATACCATTCCTTGGAATAGGGCTCTGACTTACAGAATAGCCTATTCCGCTCATATACGAATTTTTCCTATTGCGTGTGGGCTTAAAAGTAATCGGATTTGTAAATTCAGGAAATACAAATGTGATAATCTTCCCGGTAAATACTTTGTTTAAGATAGATTGATGTCTCCTTTTATCCGCAAAAATAACCATACGTGCTCTTGTAAACACAACATTTTGTTGTTTTGTAATACGTCCGTTTTGCTTTATCAACACCTGTTTCCTAAATGTCTTGAATGTGCGATATTTAGAAGGCTTCACAAGTAAAAACCATATCAACAACAATAGCAGGACAAATGAACCTATGCAAATGCCTATTTTAGCCCATGGCGTCAGATTGTCACAAGTTACAGCCACCTTGTCCGTGAGCAAGAAATCGTACTCGCCTTGAGGTTGAGAAATGGTTATATTGTCCATAGTACTTATTTTAGGTATCTGCGTAAGATGTTTCTTATTTGCAAAATACACACGAATACTATTGTCTTTTATTTCGAAGGTATCCACCCTACAGAATTCGTTCTCGCCGCTAATTGAAAGCCCTGCATGATTGATATTTCCACTCATTGGAATATCAATATAGCGTTTAGAATCTTTTTGACGGATATCACAAACAAACTTACTTTTCTTCGGGCGAATAAGATTAATATCCACACTGGCAGATTGAACTCCCCACAAATGTTTTTGTGCAGCCATACATAGAGAATCTGCAGGGGCTAAATGCGCACCATCGCACAGCATGACATAAAAGCCGTAAATATGTTTTTCCCCATTCTTGGTTTCGGTATTCCACCTGTTAATTGCTTTTGTCAATTGCCCCGTCCGTTTGGAGTATTGTCGTCCATCGGTCATTAGGAAAAAATAATTGACCTTTGTTTTATGGATTTCGTGCTTATAGAAATCGTCAAAAGGTAGGAATATATCCGTATGACATTGTGTATTTTGGCTCGGGTCAATTTTGTCTATAGTATCTTTTAAGGCTTCCTTTCCGTCCTTTGTAGCATATTTAGACACAATGGCAGTTATTGGATTGTCAGCATCTGTGAATGTCTTTATCACAATTTCCGTACTTTCGTCCTGTACATTGTCTATTGCTTTTTTAAGATTCTGTGTGACACTATTCCAGATATCCTCACTGCCATTATAACTTGTCATAGAAGCAGTAACATCAACATAGTACACACGACGTTCCTTTAACTCCACATAGTCTTGCAGAGAGGGGGCTATCTTATCTTGTGCTGATATTGAATGGGATAAGCAAATGCCCCATAGTAAGGTTGAAACAAGTTTCTTCATATACATAAGTGTTACTTGCTGTCGTTGTCAAATTCTGATTTTGATATACGTGTTCCTGATGATTGCGGGTATTTGCTCTCTTGTATCCAGTAGGTTATCTCTAATACAGAATACCCTTGTGAGTTGTTTTGTACAAAAAATGCGTCATCTTTGGAGTAGATAGTTTCGCATAATGTTTTTTCCGCCTTGGTCTTTGTATAGTAATATCCTTGTTGACCGATGTATATTGTACGTGATGATTTAGGACCTACATATACTGTTGAATACAAACCACCGCTATACTTCATCACCTTTACCGTTATACTTCTTTCCGAATGATTTGCGAATGTAATCTGTGCACTCTCCGCAAAAGCACATATACCGCCAGCAAGTAAAAGCCACACCATAAATGCACGCTTCATACTACAGGATAAGAGTTCGCAGAAGAATTTACTATGTTTGCGTTTTGTACCATACGATGATTGTTGCAGGAGCATAGGTTTTTTGATTTGCTGTTCTTTCATATCTATTATTTGTTTAGTTGTTATTTGTTCTTCTTTTGCGACAAGTATATACAAAATCAAAGCGTGAACTTTCGTTCGCTTCATTTGAGTTGCCTGAGGTCTTCGACTACCTTACATTTTCAAATATCTACGCAAAAGCTCACGCCGTAGGCGCGAGTGCTTGGGCTTTTGCTTGAAAATGTAAGAAGTTTACTGAAAGTTGTCGAAGTTTCCAGGTAACTCAAGTTCGGCTTATAACACTGGGTCAAATATGTATGTCACGCGGTCCTACCGCTCGTTGCTCATAGGCTGATTTTGTTTTTAAGTTGTTGTTTATTGTTTGTTTTTGCTTGGTTTGTGGAGTTACCTCCGTGACTTTGCGCTGCAAAGATAATACTTTTTGTGGAATTGTGCAATAATGGTAAAAGATGTGTGGGCGTTTTTGAGGAGAATAGGGCTAATGGGACAAATAGGTCCGATAAGGCAAATAGGGCGAATAAGACTAATAAGGGGCGGGCGATAGTATCGCCCTGCTAAGAAACGATATTAGGGATTGGAGAGTAGAGAGTAGAGAGGTATGATATGGGTAGGGTTTGGTGCGCTGCAAAGTATTACGAAAGTATTCATATCTATCGGCTATCTATTGTCTATGTATCGGTTATGTTCTATGTATGCTCTACGTATGTTCTATGTATGTTCTGCTTATCATAAGTAGTTGTTCCGAGGAAGATGAGGGGAGATTAGGGATTAGGGATTAGGGGTTAGGGGACAGTTTTTGGGGAAGGGAATAAGGGGAATATGAATTAGGATGATAAAGCCTGATGACTGATAAACCTAATGGGGCGAATAAGACGAATAGGACGGATAGGGCGAATATGTCCAATAAGACAAATAGGGCAAATAAAGGAAAGTGTGAATCTCCGTTATTTGCCCTATCAATCGTGTCATATTCTATTATAGTTGGCTTGAGTGGTTTATAAGTAGGGGAGGAGGGTTTCCATGTGGTTGGAGTGGGAGCCTTTGAGGAGGATGCGGCGGTGGCGCAAGGGGTGGGATTGGAGATAGGTACAGAGGTCGTCCACTGTGGTGAAGACAGGGTACGGGGAGGTGGTGGTGCGGTATTCGTCACCGACCAAGAAGACCATGTCCGCCTTGCGCTCCGCCAACATATTGACGATGTTCTGGTGCTCCAGATGGCTGTAATCGCCCAACTCACGCATAGCCCCAAGGATATAGGTGTCGCCCGTGAAGGCATTGATAGCCGCCTGCATAGAGGTGGGGTTGGCATTGTAAGCGTCCACAATGAGGTGGTTGTGCGCCGTGTCCATGGCTTGGGAGCGGTTGTTGGTAGGAACGTAAGCACGTATCGCCTCCAAGCCTTGCTCACGGGGTATGCCAAAGTACTCACCGACACAGAGTGCGGCAGAGATATTCTCGGCATTGTAGGAGCCTACAAGGTGGGTGCCGGTAGGCATAACTCCAGTATGGTATAAACCCCTCTCCGGCTCCCCCCATAGGGGGGAGGGATACAAAGTATCTATCGTCTTTACACCCTCTGCACTATGCTGCGTAGTAGTTGGGGTATCGGCTGTGGCGGGGTGTGGGGAGGTTAGGATAGCGGCTGCATCTCTTTTTGCGTCCTCGTACATCTGAGATAAGTAGGGGTTGTCGGTGTTGCGGAAGATGTAACCGTGATGGGTGAGGAGGTAGTCGTAGAGTTCGCGCTTGGTGCGCTGTACGCCCTCGAAAGAGCCAAAGCCCTGCAAGTGGGCGCGTCCGACATTGGTGATGAGTCCGTAGTCCGGTTCGGCAACATTGACCAATTCACGTATATCGCCCGGGTGCGAAGCCCCCATCTCCACAATCGCCATCTGATGCGCACGGGTAATGCTCAGGAGGGTGAGCGGTACGCCAATGGAGTTGTTGAGGTTGCCCTGCGTATAGTAGATGTTGTACTTGGTGGAGAGGACGGCAGCCAGAAGTTCTTTGGTGGTCGTCTTGCCGTTGGTGCCCGTGATGCCGATGATGGGCAGACCGAGTTCGCGACGCCAAGCACGGGCAAGGGACTGGAGAGCAGGGACTCCCCCCGACCCCCTCAAGGAGGGGGGGAGAAGATATGCTTTGTCTGCTCCGTAGTCTGCTACTAATTGTTTGTAAACTTCTTCGTTGGAGACGATAGCCATTGATGCCCCTTTGTCGAGGGCTTGGGCGGCAAAGCGGTTGC
>DLLF01000023.1 GCA_002477945.1 Bacteroidales bacterium UBA7569 | reverse complement strand
AGTTCCGAGCGCACCCCTGAGGTACAAGCCATGTTGGGTCTGCCCGAACATATCATCCCGATGTGCATTGTTCCGGTGGGCGTTCCCAATGAGAAAACGGCTGTAAAAGACAAGTTCAAGGAAGAGAACATTCACTACAACCGCTGGTAACCCTCACCATGCAGTATTCCGTAGCGCACCTTGCGTATTCCTTTGCCGAACCATGGCAACAGGACCTCTTTGAGCAGGCGTTATGTGACGCGGGCTTTGACGCATTCGATGGCGACAATGCCTATATCCCGACCGCACTCCTCCGTGCTCACCGCGCGGAGGTTGAGGCGTTGATTCTGGGTACCGAAGGCGTCCGACTCCTATCCTTTGAGGACTGCCCCGATGAGGATTGGAACGCCACATGGGAAGCCGGACACGGGGTGGAGCAACTGCCTATGGATGTACGTATTACACCACGCTGTGCCTTTGGCGCAGGGCACCACGAGACCACCTCTATGATGGTCGATGCCTTGGTGGAGAACAAGGGGCGTTTCGCGTATGTCTTGGATATGGGTTGCGGCACGGGTGTACTGGGTATCATGGCAGCCAAGTGCGGGGCTACGCACGTAATCGCGGTGGATATTGACGAACAAAGTGTACGCAACGCGCAGGAAAACGCTGTGCAAAACGGTGTCTGCATGGATATTCGCCAAGGCGACACGCCCCCCACAGGCGAATATGACCTAATTCTTGCGAACATTCACCGCAACATATTGCTTTCCCAACTGCCCGCCTATGCCCGCTATACCGCGAAACATGGCGAAATATGGCTCAGTGGATTCTACGACACAGACGTGCCGATACTGACAGATGCCGCCGTGCAAATGGGACTGACACACATCGCCACCCGTCAGCGTGGCGAATGGAGAATGATACAACTGCGAAAATGAGTACCATCTGTGCCATATCCACCCCCTATGGTAGCGGCGGCATTGCCGTAATCCGCGTAAGCGGAACGGACGCTATTGCGTTGACCGACAGCCTGTTCCACGGACGCAAGCCCCTGCTTTCGACACCGGCAAACACCATTCATTATGGCACTATCGCGCGCGATAACGAGGTCTTGGACGAGGTACTCGTGAGTATCTTCCGTGCCCCGCACTCGTTCACGGGCGAAGATGTGGTGGAGATAGCCTGCCATGGCAGTCTCTATATCCAGCAGACCCTGCTGCAATGGCTGGTGGATGCGGGATGTGAGATGGCACATGCAGGTGAGTTCACGCAACGTGCGTTCTTGAATGGCAGGTTGGATTTGGCAGAGGCGGAAGCGGTTGCAGACTTGATTGCCGCACAGACAAAGGCGGAAAAAGACCTTGCTATCAATCAGTTGCGCGGAGGTATCTCACAGGAACTGGCTACCTTGCGCGCACGGTTACTGGAGTTCACCTCACTCGTGGAGTTAGAATTGGACTTCGCTGACCATGAGGAACTGGAGTTTGCCGACCGCCATCAACTGACCTCGCTGGCACAAGAGATAGACGCTAAACTCACCGCTCTGACGGGTTCGTTCCGTGCAGGCAATGCCATCAAGCAGGGTATTCCCGTGGCTATCATAGGTGCCACCAATGTAGGCAAGTCCACGCTGCTCAACGCCCTTGTGGGTGAGGAACGCGCTATCGTCAGTGATGTTCAGGGTACCACACGCGACACCATAGAGGACACGCTGGTATTAGGCGGCATTCTGTTCCGTTTTATCGACACCGCGGGTATCCGTACCACCGCCGACAAGATAGAGAGCCTTGGCATTGAGCGAAGCCTACAGGCAGCACGCAAAGCCCTGATAATCATCAACGTGATAGATGCCGCCGACCCGCACGACACTCTCTCCGACCTGCCCGAACTGGAAGGCAAAACCATCATCCGCGTACTCAACAAGGCAGACCTTGTCAATGCACAATGCGCCGTGCACAATGCGCAGTTAGCCCTGTCTGCAAAGAGCGGAGATGTGGAGCCCCTGAAGCAGGCATTGATTGCCGAAGCGGGCAAGTTGTTCGACACACGTAATGCCGTAACTGTCAGCAACGCACGCCATTACGAAGCCCTTGTGCGTGCCTTGGACGCCATTCGCCGCGTGGAACAGGGGCTGTATGACCAACTAAGCGGCGAGTTCCTCAGTATGGACTTGCAGGACTGCCTCACCGCTCTCGGCGAGATAACAGGACAAATAACATCCTCCGAAGTCCTCCACAACATCTTCTCCCGTTTCTGTATCGGAAAATAAGGTGTTTTTTCAGAAAGTCAGTCAGAGTAAAATAATAGCAACCTAACACAAATATACTATGGAGGTTGCAGAGTTTGTAGAAAAACATTTAATCGCTACTATTTTACTTTAATTGCTTTGTAGTTTACATCTTTTGTTGTAATTTTGTGACTCGAAACAAGACGAGTAACAAAATCTTGTTACTCGCAGACTGCAGACAGTAAGGAGGTAAACAATGAACAAAGAGCCTATAAAGTTGCGTAAAAGACCGAACACAACAGGAACGGTGTCGCTATATCTTGACATCTACATTGATGGTAAACGAACCTACGAATGGTTGAAACTATACCTTGTGCCGGAAAAGACACGCAGAGACAAAGAGAAGAACATCGAAACAATGCGACTGGCGGAAGCCATACGAGCCAAGCGTATTGTGGACTTGAAGAACGGCAAGTTCGGCTTCGAGGGCGATTTCGCTACTCGCACACGTTTTTTCGACTACTACCGCGCTATGTGCGAAAAACGACTCGGTAACGAAAGCCGTGGTAACTGGGGCAATTGGTATTCGTGCCTACATCATTTGAAAAAATATGAACCACGTGAGGACATCACCTTTGCTGACATAACATCTGAATGGGTACAGGGTTTCAAAGATTATTTGGAGTATGACGCTATTGCTTGGCAGCACGATAAAAGGACGCGGCTCAAAGAGAAAGAACTGTCACGCAACAGTAAGGTAAGTTATTTCAATAAACTACGGGCGTGTATCAATCAAGCGTTTGAGGAGCATATCATACCAACCAACCCACTACGGGGTATTGAGGGCTTCAAAGCAGAAGAGGGAACGCGAATGTACCTGACCATTGATGAGGTAAAACGCCTTGCGGAAACTGAGTGCGATTACCCTGAAATCAAAAGAGCATTCCTTTTTTCGTGCTTAACAGGTTTGCGACGGAGCGACATTCTCAAACTAACTTGGAGCGAGGTCTATCAGCAAGGCGAATACACGCGTATCATTTTCAAGCAGAAAAAGACAGGTGGTTTAGAGTACCTTGACATCTCACAGCAAGCAGCAGAACTGATGGGAGAACGAGGCAAACCAGAACAGAAAGTGTTTGGCGCGATACATTCGCCGTCCTGCACAAATAATACAATCAAATTGTGGGTGGCGCGTGCAGGTATAAACAAAGACATCACATTCCATTGCGGTCGGCATACCTTTGCGACGATGATGTTGGACTTGGGTACAGATATTTACACAACCTCCAAGTTGCTCGGACATCGCAATATCAGCACCACGCAGATATACGCAAAGGTACTTGACAAAAACAAACAAGCAGCAGTGGCTCGTATTCCGAACATTATACCTGCGGACGACAAGCAAGGCGAGTAAGGAAGTATGCTATATAATAAAAGCGGTTACGCAGTATAATAACTATACAACCGCTTTTGCTTTTTCAGAACGCCCTCTCTTTGCCGAGAACGCAACGAAATTTATTCAGTAGGGAATTTACCAGTCGAACTATTTTCGTCAAAGGAGCGCAAAATTTGCAAAAAATAACTTTCCTGCCATTAGGGGCGGTCAGGGGTTCTATTGGGTCAATCTCGTTTGACAAAATAGACAGGTTCGATGGGCATTAGTGTCTTGTCGTCTTCGGTCATTTTGTTGTAATACTCTATCCATAACTCCACAAACTCCTTGCCGTCTATCAGGCGAACATTATTTTGCCTTGAAGTGGTGTGTGCGTCCTCTGTGAAGCGTCCCGATGTTACAATAATAGGTGTATCACCTTTTGCTACTCCCAAAATCTTATGTACTATATCTACCGACACGGTGTTGTTCTCACTGTAATGTTTGACTTGTACTTTCAGTATTGGCTTGGTGGCACCTAATGGGTCGGAATACGCTATTACGTCAACACCTCCGTCTTTGCCTTTGGGTGCTACGAACGGAGTATAGTAGCCCATTGCACGGAGCAATGCTGCTACCATATCTTGAAACTCCCACCAAGTGCGTTGCTCTATATAGGTTCGCAGGTCGTCATTGGCTTGTTGTTTGATATTCTCCAACACAACGGAGGCAGGAACATCATCAACTACTGCCTCCTCGTCTTTGTAAGGATCTTTGGCTACCTTGTTATTCTTCACCCACTCCGCATATAGCCGGTGGGTATATTTGAATAACTTGTTCGGTTCGGTATATTTGGTGAGAGCCTGTCGCCCTTCGTCTGTGATGCGCCACTCTCCTTTATCTTTCAAAAGCAAGCCTGCTTTAACGAGGTCAACTGAATAGTATTGTAACATAACTACCCAACGAATCTGCCCTGTTTTAGGATATATATATAGTTCCCACTCATCAAAATGGCACAGGTCGGGTAACTGTTTCCTTAACTCGCCAAATGACATAGAACCGCCATCCTGCTTATTTAATAAGGAGAGAGTGTGAAATAGCACGCGAGAAGCGAGGATACGACTACGCCCCATTTTTATGCTTTCCGGAGTATTCATTGCCTGGCTTGTATTAGTTTGAGAAGCATATCTATTTGCTCGTCTTTCTTCTGTGTCAAACGCCGCATTTCCGCAAGTTCTTCCAATTGGCGGCTCATAATATCCTGCTGTCTTTCAAGCGTGGAGAAAAATTGTTGTGTATCAGGGTTAAGCGTTACTTGACTGCCCGTACCCGCTGCAACACTTACACCATTTTGAGCAGCACTGCCAGACGAAATGGTTTCGTTAGAACTTGCGATTGCTTCTAATAGTTTCTGTGCGCGTTCAGGAAGTGGCTTACCTGTTTCCCAATTCTGAACCGTACGGAGCGTAACACCGCACATACCTGCGAGTTGCAGTTGTGTAACGCCCATTTTCTCTCTTATTTTTTTTACGTCCATATTAGTTTGATCTACTGCATTTTATCCTTTTTGTCTTTATTTTTTCACAAAAAACTTGTTCAAAAATTTTGTGGGTACGAAATAAATTCGTAATTTTGCAGCGAAATTAAAACGAAACAACTTCGCAGCAATTTCGCTATCGCTATTCGCTTATTGAAATTGCGTGCAAAGTTACACAAATGTTTTTAATTGTGCAAATTGTTTGCGAAAATAGCAAATAAAAAAACAACTAATAATAAAGCAAAAAAATGGAAACAGTGTTCAAAACCAAGTTCCAGCAAGAAAAGGAACAGAGAGAGTTGGCAATCTACACCGAGTATCAACAGTTGGCTGCCGACCCCGACAAGAGTAAAGT
>DLLF01000001.1:69183-70710 GCA_002477945.1 Bacteroidales bacterium UBA7569 | reverse complement strand
AAATTCTGATTTATATGTCAATAGTTTGTTCTATTCTCTGATCTCTATCCCCTATCCTCTACCCTCTATCCTCTAATTCTGTAGCAATCCTACAAAAATCGTACTTTTTCTTGCAAAATATTTGCGCATATCAAAAATAAGCAGTAATTTTGCAGCGGATTTACAAAACAAGCCATTTCATAACACACAAATAATTTTGCAAATCGGCATTTTGTAGAAACGCAGCAAATATAAACTATTAAACTATACAACAATGAACAACAACCAAACCAACATCAACTGCATTTTAGCCATTGAAATAGAGAATATCTACTCTATCAAGGACTCTGTTCGCATTGATTTTAGGGCGGCTAATCTGCACACCTCGCAGGCAAAACTCCTGTCCGACAACATCTTCGAGTGGAACGGGCAGAAGATTCTCAAAACGGTCGGACTTTTCGGTTCCAACGCTGCTGGTAAGTCCAACATCATTCGGGCTATCCTCTTTTTCTGTCGCACTATCTTGGATTCGCACCAGTATAATGTCAACAAGAAAATCTTTGAGTTCACCCCCTTCAAATTTGACGGTTATTCTGCAAAGCCAACCCGCTTCTATATCAATTTCGTTTGCAACAATGTGGAGTATGAGTACCAATATACACTCAATACGCAAGAGATCCTCTCGGAATCGCTCTACTACTATCCCTCTGCACGGCGTGCAAAGGTCTTTGAACGCAAAGCAGGGGAGAACAAATACACTTTCGGTTCCAAACTGCTGTTGCGTCCCAAAGAGGTAGCCGACAGCCTCCTCTACAACAACCTCTATCTCTCTCGTGCATCTGCAATGAATCGTGAGTTGGCTATCCAAGTATTCCATTTCTTCTCCCACGACTTTATGCTCGACCTCTTTCCTGCGCAAAGCGACTATGTGCGGGCGGCTTTTATCAACTACAAACCGCTTATTTTGAAAGCACTGGCTATTTGTGATAGCGACATCAGTAATATCGAACTGCGCCTCAAAGATGTTCTACAACCCGTACAGGTTATGCAGCCAAATGGTGAACCCACCATCACCCTTCTGCCGACCAAAGAACCGGTCTTTAAGACCTACCATAAGCAAAACCCGAAGTTGCAGTTTGATATGGATACCGAGGAATCCGAAGGCACCAAGCGTCTGTTCCATATTGTACTGCGCTTTATCGACATCATTCGTAACGGCAAATCGCTGATGCTTGATGAGTTCGACCGGCAACTTCACGTCCGTCTTGCGGACTTTATCATAGATTTGGTGCACGCCACGCCCCATTCGCAGATGCTCTTTACATCGCACAATACCAACCTCATTGATATGAAGCGTTTCCGCAAAGACCAGATACTCTTTGTCAATAAGTGCAACGACGGTTCTACCGAGGTCTATTCGCTCTACGATTTCAAGGACTTCCGCGAAAACATGGATGCCGAAAAGGGCTATCTGCAAGGTCGTTTCGATGCAGTACCCGCTGTCTCTGCGTCCACCGCTGTTCTCAAATCTTTTTTAGGGGAGGTGCA
>DLLF01000001.1:42374-69080 GCA_002477945.1 Bacteroidales bacterium UBA7569 | reverse complement strand
TGCGAGGGGCAAACCGAAGAAGCATACATTGATATGTTACGCCGCTATTTCCGTGCACCCATACGTATCGTGTCTTCCATACAGGGGCAATCTGTCTCCAAACATCTGATTGACGAATACAAACGCTCTATGCAACTCAACCCTTCCGACCGTGTTTCTACATTCCTGATGTACGATTTGGATGTTGCGGAACTTCTGCCACGGCTGCAAAAATGCAATGCCGAGTTGCTGGCGTCCAATCCGACTATCGAATTGTGGTTCCTCTTGCATTCTGCCGACCAACGTGCGGCTATTGCTTCCCGTGATATGGTGCATACTTTGCAGCAGTCTGCCCCGGAATGGCGCAACTACCACAAAGGCATACTTACTGACAAACAGACCCGTTTGTTGCAAAACAATATGCCTCTTGCCGTCAAGCGTGCCGCCTTGCTCACTGATATGGCTAATCCTTCATCGCGCATCTACTTGCTCGTCCGGCGCTTGCAAACCGAATCCAATAGACAAATCTCTTAAAAATACACCTCGCGTTATGCCATTACCCCTTACCCATTACCCCTTACCCCTTACCCCTTACCCCTTACCCCTTACCCCTTACCCCTAACTATCTAACCCCTAATTGTCTAACCCTCAAACCTCACCGATACTCAGGTCAATCGTCTCTGCGCCTATGATTGTCTAAAAGCCTCGCAGTCACGCACTGCCATGAGGAACGTGCCTCGGGTGCACACGTTCGACCTTGCACCCCAAAAACAACAGCGGTCTTTCGATTATTAAGGTATATCTGCATACCAATAGTCATTGCTATTAAACCTAACAACCTCGGTGACTATTGAAACATAATACTTTTGTTTTCAGCGACCTTACTATTATTATTTATTCGTTTTCAACCCTTCTCGGCTGGATATACACAACCGATTTACAGCCATGGCTAAGATTGAGCCTATGACGCATTTCGATGCTATTCGCGGCAAGTATGCCCGCACCGACAAAGTGTACACCCGTGTACGCACGTTTGACAACCAGATTATCGGCGTTGCCCTCAAGCACCCTGCTACCAACCTGCCGCCCTCAGAAGGGCAGCAGACGGCACAGCAGAAGATGAAGGCTGTGCAAGCCAAGGTCTCCACGATTATGGCGGACGCTGCCCAACGCGCAGCCTATCTCCTCAAGTGGAAAAGCCAAACCAAGTGCAAAACGCTTCGTGGTTACATATTCTCCCAAGAATACGCCAAACCCTAATCTGTAATCTGTTTGGAGTTGAGTGTTTGGTGTAGCCAAAAGAGAACAGGGTTATTGTGGCTACGAAACTAACCCCCTAATCTCTAACCCCTAATCTCTAAAAACTGCTCTCAACACTCAACTCTCAACACTCAACTAAAATTACTATGGCGAAAGTAACTTACATCGACCCTATTGCCACCCTTAGTGGCAAGATTGTCAAGCGTCATCAAACCACCTATATGGTGCGGCAGGCGGCGACAGCCAATCCCGCTATGTTGGCTAATCCGTGTTTTACCACTGTCTTGCGCAAACGCCGTACTGCCCTCTCGCAGTCCGAACAGGAGTACTGCACACGCTTCGGGGCCATCTGTCAGGCGGTCAATGCCCGCCTTCACGATGCTACCAAGATTCCTGCCGACATTGCGGCTTTCAAGTCGCAGCGTCAGTACACGACTCTCCGCCAGTACGTCTGGCACCAAGTCGCTGCCGAAATGGAATAATCGGGCAATAGTCCGTTATTCATACACTTCCATCGAGCCCGCCTGGCCACCTGTCAAGCGGTCTCTTTTTTATTGTCCCCTCCTAATCCCTAATCCCTCTCTCCCCTCCTCTGGAGGGGTCGGGGAAGGTCTATCGTTTCTTAGCAGGGCGATACTATCGCCCGCCCCAACCCTCTAATCTCTAATCTCTAATTCCTAATCTCTAATCTCTAATCTCTAATCCCTAATCTCTCCCCTCTAACATAGGTCTCACCTGCACGCAGTATCATCTCAGGAAGTTGAATATTTGTATTCCCTTTTCTATCACTTCCTTGGCTTTCTGATTGCTATTGCGGTTGGAATCATTACTATTGCCAGAATCGTTATTGCTGTCAGAATCGTTATTGCCGGTTGAGTCGTTGGGGGCGACGGAGACTTTCGGGCGTCTTGGTGCCTTCAATCTGCTGCCTAACTTCGGTTTGTCGCCGCTGAACTCTTTGCCTCCCCACACGGCACGCACGGGCAGTCCGGGAACCACATTGTCGCCCACAGGGTCCTCGTTGTACTGGTAAGTAGAGATTTGGAGCATAGACACGCCGATGTCATCATTTCTGGTGTAGGAGGTTCCCCAGTTGAATGTGTAGATACTCCGCACGCGCGTGCCATTGGCAGTCTGATAGTACCCTCCTACGCCGCGGCCTTCCAATTTTGCCCCTACCATTGTGCCGGAATAGGGTGTGAATATGGACTTGCCGTTCCTCAGACTTGTCCATAGCGTACCTTTTACTCCGTTCACTATCAAGAACTTGGGATAGCAGTTCTCGCGAAGTTCCTTCGCTTGCAAGCGTGTGGGTATGCTCCATTCACCGCCCATGTTCCGGCGTGCCGCATCGAACTCGGGCAGGAGTCTGAAGCCCATGGACGTACTCACCGAGTAGAAGTTATTCTCCTCGCCAAAGGTTGTGAAGTTGTGGATATTGTTGTAGATATACGACCCGAAGCCGGTGAAATTTTCCTTGATGTATGTCTTCTTGGGTTCTGTTTCGCCGTAGGCATAATAGTTGCCGTATCCTTCGGGCTTCGTTGCGCCCACGTTGCAGGTCGCCCACAGGGTGCCGCTGGGCAGTCCGAGGTCCACATATCCGTAGCCGGCATGCTCGCCGTCGGCAGGACTGACAGCCGTGTTGGCAAGCAGCGGGTCGCGTTCCCCAGGCAGTTTGACTATCGTCTCGCATATCAGCGGACGCCCCGACGAACCGCGGAGAATCTTTGCCGGCTGACCGTTGATGGTGGCGTTCACCATGCTGTTGTCCACGGTGAAGTTCTTGTCGTTCTTGTAGTTGAAGAGTATGTCGGTGTAGTTGGTCACATACACGACAAACACATACTCCCTGCCTGCCTGAAACTCTTCCTCCACCAGCGGATAGGTGCGATTTCCCTGCGTGTCAAACTCATAGATTATCACGCTGCCACCGTTTATCTTCTGTTCGCCAAGCATATTCTCGGAGCCGAACACATCGGTGGTGATGCCGGTAATCTGTGTGCCGTCGAACATAGCGTCGCCCACATTCGGGACACGCACCGTGATGTCAATCTGCTTGATTCTTTGCGGGTTCTGCGCCTGTGCGCTTGGTGCCGCACAGAACAACATCATGGCAAGTGCGATAAAGGTCTGTTTCATATAGTTCTGTTGTTAAGTAAATAAATCCAGTATCAGTACATCAGATATGTTTCCGCAAAGATAATTCAAATCAGGAACAATGCAAAACAAGCAGAAAGATTCTCAGGGTAACCGCCTCCAAAACTATATATATCTTTCTTTTGCCAGACCAAAAGAAAAGGAACCAAGAGGGCTTCCTCATCCCCATCACGAGCATCCCGCTTCGCTCTACAGACTCCGTAAGGACCCCGCAAAAGAGAGGCTGTAAATGACCTTAATTCATTGTTCCATTTGTGTCGGGCGTTGCCAAAGAGACAAGTCACCCGACACAATGCAGAAAAAAAGAGGCCCTATGTCCATCGCTTTGCAAACTAATTCCGCCGACGGGTAATTCCCGCTATATTCGTTCGGCTTTGCTTAGGAAGTGATTAGGAAATATCATAAGAATCACATAAGAATCACATAAGAATGCCATAAGAAAGACATATAGAGAATAGCGAGATATATGCAGGAGATATGCAGGAGATGACCTTCCCTGCCCCTCCTTCCAAGAAGGGACTAAGAGAGGGGGCAACGGCACTATGCCGGAGGAACTGACACGATGACACGCGGTTTTTCACTATTTAATAGCCGTTATAGGACGTCATAGTTGTTCGAGAAGTTATAGGGAAGATAGGAGGGACCGGGCATATTGGGCGGATAGGACAAATTGGTCAAATGGGATAGATTGGGCGGGCGATAGTACCGCCCGATAAGAAACCAATGATCATTTTCATTGTTTTTGCGAATAGGTTTACAGTTTTGTAAGGATTTGTTTCCGAGTATCGCAGAAAAGCCGTATGTTTGCAGCATCAAACAGACACAACGGACTTAAATGATTATGATTATGGAACTGAAAATGAGTTTGCAAGAGGCCATTGCGGCACGCCATTCGGTGCGTCAGTACACCGATCAACCGATTGACAATGAAACGATTGCCGCACTGCAAGAAAAGATACAGACCCTAAATGCCGAAAGCGGATTGCATATACAGTTGGTAACCAACGAGCCACAAGCCTTTGACTCGTTTATGGCACATTATGGCAAGTTCTCGGGGGTGCGCAACTACTTTGCACTTATCGGTTCGGGGGACAACTTGGACGAGCGGTGCGGGTATTATGGCGAACAGTTGGTGCTTCTCGCGCAGCAACTCGGACTGAACACCTGTTGGGTAGGAATGACTTTCAAAAAAGTGGTCAAGGCATTAGACATACGCAAAGGTGAGAAATTAGCCGCCGTGATCGCTCTCGGTCACGGGCAGACGCAGGGCGTAGCGCACAAAAGCAAGACTATCAACGAGGTATCCGTTTGCAAAGGCGATATGCCGGATTGGTTTCGCTGCGGGGTTGAGTGTGCTTTGCAGGCACCGACGGCACTGAACAAGCAAAGATTCCGCTTCGAATTGGCAGGCGACAAAGTTTGCGCCACCACCTCCTGGGGGGCTTTTACCAAAGTCGATTTAGGTATCGTAAAATACCATTTCGAGGTCGGCGCCGGAGTTGGACACGATATTTGGGTATGAACACACACCATATTATAGTGCAACGCTACGTTTCGCCTTGCGGGGAACTGCTGCTTGGTGCGTTTGAGGGACGGCTGTGCCTTTGCGACTGGCAGACGGAGAAACACCGCGGGTTAGTGGACAGGCGGCTGATGCACCTGCTGCACGCCGATATGCAGGAGGAAACCTGCGAGGTTATCGCAACGGCTGCCCAACAATTGGACGAATACTTTGCGGGCAAACGCAAGACGTTTGATGTGCCGTTGCTGTTTGTGGGGACGGACTTTCAGAAGAAAGTGTGGAATGACCTGCTGCATATTCCGTACGGCGAGACAATTTCGTATGGCGGGCTGGCAATGCGCATCGGTATGCCCAAAGCGGTGCGGGCAGTAGCCAATGCCAACGGAGCGAATGCTATTTCCATATTCGTCCCGTGCCACAGGGTGATAGGCAGTGACAAGTCGCTCACCGGCTACGGCGGCGGACTGGAAGCCAAGAAATACTTACTCAACTTGGAACAATGATGAAAAGAATATCCTAAATGCTTATTGGTTAACTCCGTGGCGGTGATACCGCTATTGTTTAGGAAACGCACAAGTGCCTACCTGCCGCAAGTGGCTGTGGGGGCGCACTACGGCT
The DNA here is from genome assembly GCA_002477945.1 of Bacteroidales bacterium UBA7569. GTDB lineage: Bacteria > Bacteroidota > Bacteroidia > Bacteroidales > Paludibacteraceae > Colicola. Next base: position 63,541 of record DLLF01000001.1, on the reverse strand, counting down.
ACAGCAATATGCAGGCGAACTTCCTCCGCGACGGACTGGGCAGCAAGACGGGCAACGGGGCGGTGTTTGTCTCGGTATCCGTACCGCTGACCGACTGGTGGAAAACCGGGCATAAGATCCGCGAAGACAATATCGCCGTGGAACAGGCTCGCCTGCAAGAGCAGCACACCAACGAGTTGCTCAGTTTGCGCACGCAGCAGGCATACGACAAAACGATAGAGACAACCCCGTTGGTTAGTCGTATTATTTACAACCGGACAATTTACAATATACGATTTTGCTTTACCAACTTCATTATCATCTCTCGTCGAGGGGTGCTTCAGGTCGGCTTGAGGTCTGCTAAGACTTAACGAATTTTCCACTTGTTTCTAAGTATCAGGGAAAGATTATTATAGACGTTCTATTTTATCGAGACGTTCTATGGAGCATTGGACACATGGGGTGAATGGGACAGATAAGGCGGATTGGGCAGGGCAGCACCTATCCAACTATTATTTGCCTATTTTATTGTATAATTGCAAATAAATATATACCTTTGCAACCATAGAGTACATAAAAAGTCCAATCACCATTCAAACGATACAAAGGGCAAAAAAAACACATTGACAACATACAATACTAACAAAACAAATATGACCAAGAAATTACAGTTATTATTGCTGCTTGCCGCCTTTTGGGGCGGCATGAGTGCGTATGCCGCGGCGGGCGGCACGCTGACGGTTGTTGACCACCCCAACACGTACCCGACGCCACAGAACGTGACCGCCGCATTGACGGATGACGGAAAGCGTATCACGCTCCAATGGGACGGCGTACATTGGCCTGTGGACGGCTATTCCGAGACGATTGACGGAAAAGAGGTGCCTACCAATTTCTATTATGAGGTCGATTGCCGCACCAGACAGAGCGGCACAACCGAGTGGAGCGATTGGTGGAATAGCGACAATCCGAGTCGATATGAATGGAACTACGGTGTTCAGGGGGACTTCCTTGAGCGTGTGACAATGACGCGTGATGCAGAAGCCGGTATGAACTACCAGTTCCGCGTCCGTTGCGTTCAGTATGTCAATCCGAAAGACCCACATCTCCTTCCTGAGTCGGAACGGATACAGAATGTTTACAGTAGCGAATGGTCCGATACCGTGCAGGCATACCGTACCCTCGACAAACTGGCAATCACCGAGGCAAGCACTTCCCACCCTCTGAATGGATACACCTCCATCAGTGTCAAGTACACCTACACCTCCTCGCGCGAGGCAGAGGGCGAGGATCCGTTGTATTTCACCTTCAAGGTCATTGAGATTCCCGACCCTGAGCCGGGCACTACCCCTGAAGCCCCTGCTGAAGGAGGGAAACCCTACGCACGGAGGGACGGAACACCGCTTGACGTACAGTCGCTCACGCTGACACCGCCCAATACGACAACGTCGAAAAAGATTACTGCGGACAATTTCGCTCTGACCTCTTCTGTCGATGCGGGAACCATCACTTGGAGCGCATATCAGGATTTGAAGAACTACTACCACGACAATGTAACCATCTGGATACAAGGCTGGGCAAAATCCGAGACCGAGGGCGGTGAACCGCGTCTCGTGGTGGACGAAGCCATCGGGGAAATCAGCCTCGACACGCGTCCTTGTACCGCGAAACCGGGTACCGATACCAACGGCACACCCGCAGTGATACTCACGTGGCCGAAAGAACCAACCGCTGCAACGTATAAGATTACTCGCGGAATCAATAATGTCAATAATACGTATGCAACCATTGCCGACAATGTCGCCGATACGATATTTGTGGATACGGATGTTCAGCCCGCTGTCCGCTATTCCTACCAAGTGATAGCCAAAGATTCTACCGGCAAAGAGTTTGTCGCAAGCAGCCCGTTCTATGGCTACAGCCAATTGGATTCGCTCTCTATAGCAGGTATTCAGCCGCAGTCGCCGTGGAACGGCAAGTTGGACATCTTCGCCAAGTACAAGACGGCACGCGATGACTGGACATGGGACGGCACACCCTATTTCAAGTTGACCGCCAAAGCGGGAGACAAGGTGTTGGACGTAAAGACGCTTTCCATGATAGTTTTCCTGCCAAGCGACACAACATCATGGTCGCTTAATCCGGACCGTTTCAAGTTTGAAGATGGTGTCCCTGATTGCCGTCTCGTATGGGACGCAGGTACCGACATTGGTGCGCAGTACCTTGACCAACTCACCCTGACCATCGAGTGTGCAAGTGTTGAACCTGACCGCACGGATGTCCCTGCAAAGGCATGGACGGGCGGCACGGCATCGTACACTATCGGGCATTTCGACACCCGCAGCCCACGCGTGGTGAATCTTGCGGCAGGGACACCGGTATATGCCGACCTCGTTTGGTTTGATGGTGCGACAAAAGCCGATGTCTTCTGCAACGGCACAAAGGTCTTTGAACTGCCGGATGAGGCGGGCAACACGCGCGGCAGCATTACTTTGGGCAAGAACGAACTGAACATCTGGGGCGAGAACGAACTGAAACTTGTTCCCGACAAGGGCGAACCGTGGACGGGTGTCATCAAATATCCCGACTTCGACTTCTCGATATCGAAGGGCGTAAAGAGCGGCATCAAACTTATGTGGTGGAGCCTCATCGACCAGAATGCCGTGAGCGGCTACCAGATACAGCGGCGCATAATGGGTTCGACGGATGCCTTCGAGGCAGTCCAAACCGTGGGACCTGACGTGATGACTTACACCGACAAGACGGCGGAAGAGGCTACTATCTATGAATATACGGTTGTGCCGCTGAACTCCGACGGCGAACCCATCGGTCCTGTTCCGTCGCCCCGGAGCGGCGGCTACCGCACGCTTGAGAAGATAGAGTTTGTGCAGGCACGCCAGTTCTATCCGTGGAGCACGCGAGTTGCTATTGACATCTACTACAAGAGCGCACGCCAATCGTCCACCGACGGCGAAGTAACTTACGCCCTCAAAGCCAAGATGGCGGATGGTACGGAGATACCTATTAAGAGAAAGAATCTAACCCTTGAGACGGTGGACGGGCTGCACCTCCTTCCTAACGACATCCCGTTCGGCTCAAAAAGTTTGCCTTCGGGGGCGACGACACGTCTCTGGTGGAATGCTCCGGCAGACCTTACTGTGCCACTCTCGTCGAGTGTCATCTCGGGCATCACGCTGCAAGTAGTACCGACCCTCGCTGAGGGTGCCCCCGCAGGAGCGAAACCCGCACCCGCAACGGTTACCTCAGCAGGCATCACGGTGGACTTGCGCACAAAGCGTACCGTAACGCCGGGTGAGCATATACCTGTTGTATGGGAATGGTGGCGTACGGACAGTCGCGTAGAAGCGCATGACAACAACAACTTCTACGTCAAACCGGAAGGCAGCGAGACGGACGAGACTATGGTATGGCACACCCCCGAACATTCGGGCGAAGGAACGATTGAGGTACCCCTCGTAAACGATGACCTGTGGCCGAGTTTCCGCCTCATCAAGCGCGAAATAAACACCGACGACACGGACGAGACGAATCAGATAACACTCACCAGCGAAGTCCTCTTCCAAATGCCGGTGGCTGTGCCGCAGAACGTACAGGCAACCCGCGGAAACACCGATGCCCTTACCCTCACATGGGACGCTGTGCCTTACGCATATAGGTATCAGATTGAAATCACTACCATCGATGAACGAGGTGCAACGACGAAGAGGACGCAGCATGTCTTCGACGGCACCCGATACATCGACCAAAATGCCCCTGCGTTGGGTATTGTAGGCTATAAGGTGCAGGCATGCTTCCCGAATAATGTAACGAGCGAACAGTCAGAGCAGGTTGTCGGCTGGCGGGCAATCGACCAGGTGGAACTGAAAGGTGTCTCCACTCGCCGCCCATGGAACGGCACGGTGGATATAGACCTCACCTACAAGACGGTGCGCAACCAGTTTGCACGACTGACAGGCACCAACCTGCCCGACAGGCAAGTCTCCATCACGGCAAAGACTAAAAATGGAGAAGAGTTGCTCGTCAGCACACTTGTAAAAGAGACATTGAATGATAAGAGAATCCAACGCGAAAAGGTGGACGGACGCTCTCCGTTTGTCCTCGGAAATGCCGACCGTATCACATGGGACGCACCGGCGGATGCACGGGGAATGTATAAGCCTAATTCCGTGATAACTGTCACGCTACAGGGCGACGAGTATGGCGAAGAAATCAAGTTTGAGCGCACTTTCGACCTTGATACCCGCATAGGACTCATCACAGTACCGTCTTCCGAGGTGGATAGTATTTCTATTCCATGGTCCACACGCTGGGCAAAACAGGAAGCAACACAACTCGGCTTCGGCGAAAACGATGCTTGGTGGAAATTGACGGCAGTGATGACAGACATTACTGATAACAATAATAATGTCGAGTTGTTGAACAGCAATCAAGACCTTGGCGGCGAAGGCGTTAGCAAATGGATACCGAAGAAGTGGGGTATGAACACTATCACGCTGATACTCCACCCTGTCAGTGGCAGCAACGAACAAACGGAGTACGCTGCAACCTTCAATGTAGTACCCGATTTCACGTTCACCGCCACACAAGGCAGCAACCGCGACAGCATTATCTTGGAGTGGAACCGGCAAGGAGGCATACACACCTATTCTATCCGTCGCCGTGCGGCACACACCAACGATGCCTTTACGGAGGTGGCTATCTGCACCGACACCACCCGTTGGGCGGACACATCCTTCGAGACCATAGTGGGCGAGTTCGAGTACACCATCATGCCGCTGAACACTGACGGCACGGACGCATGGACGCAGTTCAATCCCGTAGTGGGCTACCGCGCATTGGATATAGCCCGCCCCGTTACCATTGTTCCTGCCGAGAACGGCACCGTAACTGCCGACAAAGAGACGGCTAAGTACGGCGACTTTGTCACGCTGACCGTTACGCCTGCTATGGGCTATGAGTTAGACCAACTCCGCGTCACGGACGGCGAAACGCCGGTAACCGTATGGGGTGAAGAAGGCGAGTACGTATTTGTGATGCCTGCCAATGAGGTGACAGTGACGGCTACCTTCAAGGCTATTGACTACCTCGTTAACATCATATCTTCTGAAAACGGTACGGTAACAGCCGACAAGCAGACCGCTCACTACGGCGAGACCGTCACCCTGACCATTACGCCCGACGAGGGATATGAGTTAGAGTCCCTTCGTGTCATTTATGACGATGCAATAGTGCCTGTAACCGAGGGTAATACATTCGTCATGCGCGCATGTAATGCAGCAATCACCGCCACCTTCAAGATGATTGACTACACCGTAACCATTCAGCCCGCAGAGAACGGCACCATAACCGCCGACAAAGCAACGGCAAACATGGGCGAGACCATAACGTTGACCGTAACGCCTGACGAGGGCTACGAGTTCGACCAACTGACCGTGATGAATGGTGAAACCAAGGTGGATGTAGTGGCAGCCGGAGGCAACTACACCTTCGTAATGCCCGCAGGCAATGTGGAAATCACCGCTACCTACAAGGCGATAGACTACGATGTTACCCTTGTGCCTTCGGTAAGCGGAAACGTAACTGCCGACAAGCAGACGGCGCACGTGGGCGAGACCGTAACGCTGACCATCATACCCGACAAGGGCTACGAGTTGGACGAAATCCATGTGATGTTCGGTGAGACGCAACTGACCACGGTTTCGGAGGGCGAAGGCATTCATACCTTCACTATGCCCGCAGGCAATGTGGTCATATCCGTTCTGTTCAAGGAAGCCACCGGCACGGATATCATTGCTCCCGATGCTGTGAAGGCTACCACCCGCAAGGTCATCCGCAATGGTATTGTCTATATCCTCCGCGACGGCAAGACCTACACCGCCACAGGCGTAGAGGTGCAGTAGCAGACCTCCCCCAACTCCTCCAAGGGAGTGGCTCGATAGGACGGAAACAAAGCCCCGTTCCATAGAGCCCGCTCTTGGGGAGTGTTGGGGGAGTCTCGTTTCTTAATCGTTCTTAACGGCAACCTCGCAGCAAGGGATAAGCAAGGGATAAGCAACCTATGCACACGCCGGCAACTACGATACATACACGGTAGATATACGGTAGATACACGGTAGATACACGGTTCATTATGCTGTTCATAACGTAGGCATATAGGGGGCATACCGACAAACTGTCAAACTCATCAACCAATAAACAATATGAAAAAAGCAATCACATTCCTGTTCAGCCTGCTGGCTGTGTTTTCTTTCCAAGTGCCAACCGTGGCAGCCGAAGAGGCGGATGCCATATATGCTTGGGTGGACGGTGCAAGCACCTGCTATCGCCTGACCGATATGCCCAAAGTAACGTACCAAGGCACCGAAGCCGTACTCTCTATCAACGGTGTGGAGCAACTGCGCCTCGACCTCGGCGAGAAACAACTCGTCATCACCTACGGCGTGTACCAAAGCGGTCCTTCAACCGACATTGAGCCAACCGAACAAGGCGCACAAACCGTCCGCCAAGTAGGCAAGTACATCCGCGGCGGGCAACTCATCATCGTCCGCGACGGTGTTATGTACGATGCCCTCGGCAGAACCCTAACCTCTAACCCCTAATCTCTAATCTCTAACAATATGAACACAACACAAAACAAATCTGTATCCCCCCTCTTCGAAGAGGGGGTTATGGGGAGTCTCCGTATGGGGAGTCTTTTGTTGGTAGCATTGCTATCTGCACTCTCCCTCAACGCCCAAATGCTCAAAGTCTATAAAGGCGGTGCAATGGTCTATTGTCTGGAAAAGGCCGACAGTGTAGTCTTCTGTTCCTTGCCCCACTATGCCCTTTCGGGCGTGTTTTCGGTGTCCGAAACCAAACAAATCCATTTCTCTTGCGGCAACCTGCAGTACACACGATCCACGCAGATATGGTCGTTTGCTGAGCATCAGTATGATATGATTGGCGAAGCCAACATCAGTAATGGTGTTCTTGCAGATAAGATAGACCTGTTCGGTTGGAGTGGTAGTACCGCCACAGCCCAATGGGGTATCAGCACCTCAACGGACAAAAGCGATTATAGTGGAGACTTTGTGGATTGGGGTACGAATACTATCGGCAAAGACGCTCCTGACACATGGCGTACTTTGACAAAGGACGAATGGAGTTACCTTCTCTCTAATCGTACCAATGCCAACAATCTCATCGGTGTAGCACGTATCAACCTCAATGCGGACGGCACAGAGTATGCGAATGGTCTTATTCTCCTTCCTGACAATTGGACTTGCCCTGCGGGCGTGACATTCAAGTCGGGTCTCGCAAGTGAAAGCAGTGTACAGGCGTATGCCGATTACCAGACTTTCACCTTGAGTGACTGGCAGCAGTTGGAAGCCGCAGGTGCTGTTTTCTTGCCTGCTTCGGGTAACCGCTACGGGGATGGGGCGGATGCGTACGATGGGCTATACAGCGGCTATTGGCTTGCTACACCTTACGGCTCGGACTACGCGGGCACATTCATCTTCAGCTCGAATGAAGCGAAAACGTACGGCTATTGGAATCGCGGCAGCGGGCACGCAGTCCGTCTTGTCACAGACCTGTAAAAGGTTTGCACCCGTCAACCCTTTCAACGTATCCAACCACGCATAGACGTATCAACACATAAACAAAAAAAGTAGATATGAAGAAAGAAATCCTCACAATCGCTCTTGCAGTCTTTGCTATTGCAGGCACAACCTCACAGCAAGGGATAAGCAACCTATAACGAAAGGTCGCACCATAGATGACGAACCGATAGTATAAAATAACCTAATGGATTTACAGATGCGGGCGTTTACTCACCATACACTGGGAAAATGCCGGCAGACTTGTGCAAGTGATTTATTATTAGTAACTTTGTAGGTGGTTAGACGATAATATATACATTGCAACATGAGTACAACACCTCTTCAAACGCCGGCACTGCACCTTGTGCAGGACCTGCGGCAAATCATACAGGACGCACGCGGACGCGTTGCCGCGCAAGTGAACTCCGAACTGACACTGATGTATTGGCACATCGGTGAGCGCATCAATCGCGATGTGCTTGATAACCAGCGCGCTGAGTATGGTCAACAAATTGTCGCGACAGTGTCGCGACAATTACAAGAAGAATTCGGGCACAAGGGATTTGATGTAAAGACATTACGTCGAATGATGCAATTCGCACAGCAATTTCCCGACATCAAGATTGTCGCGCCGGTGGCGCGACAATTGACGTGGTCTCATATCGTTGAGATTCTGCCCCTTAAAGACGACCTGCAACGGGAGTTCTACCTCACTATGGCATCTGCCGAGCGATGGAGCGTACGCACCCTTCGCGACCGCATTGACAGCATGCTCTATGAGCGCACCGCCATCAGTAGTAAGCCCGACGAACTGATACATCAGGAGTTGGCGAACCTCCGCGACAACGATGTGATGACGCCCGAACTGGTGTTCAAAAGCCCGTATTTCCTGTCGTTCACAGGGCTGACGGGCATGTACAGCGAGAAGTCATTGGAGGACAATCTCATCGTTCACTTGGAGCAATTCTTGTTGGAGTTGGGCAACGGTTTCACGTTTGTGGAGCGGCAGAAACGTATGATTATCGACGGAGAGGACTTCTACCTCGACCTGCTGTTCTACCACCGCCGCCTGCACCGGCTGATTGCCATCGACCTCAAGTTGGGCAAGTTCAAGGCGCAATACAAGGGGCAGATGGAGTTGTATCTGCGTTGGTTAGAGGCACACGAGATGGAGCAGGGCGAAGAGACGCCGTTGGGCTTGCTCCTTTGCACCGAAGGCAGCAGCGAACAGATAGAGTTGTTGCAACTCGACAAAGCGGGCATACAGGTGGCGCAGTACCTCACCGAACTGCCGTCGCGCGAACTCCTGCAGGCACAAATCCAAAAATCCCTTGCCGAAGCCAAACAACGCCTCGGCGAAGAATAATAACGAACTAAATAAATATCAAACGTATGAACAAATCTTTACTCACTTTGGCACTCGCTGCCATTGTTCTCACAGGCGCATGCACACAGGCAAGCGCACAAGTACCCGCCAATGTACAAGCCGTTGACCTCGGTCTTCTGAGCGGACTGAAATGGGCATCATGCAACGTCGGTGCCACCACACCCGAAGGATACGGCAACTACTACGCTTGGGGCGAGACCGCACCCAAAGCCGACTACTCGTGGGCAACTTACAAGCATAATAATGGTGATAATAGTTCTGATAACATCACCAAGTATGGCAACAATGCAGACACCTTGACCACTTTGGAGCCGGAGGACGATGCCGCTCACGTGAACTGGGGCGGCGTATGGCGTATGCCTACCGATGCCGAATGGACGGAGTTGCGCGAACAATGCACATGGACTTGGACAACGCAGAATGGTGTGTACGGTTACCAAGTAACAAGCAAGATCAACAGCAACTCTATCTTCCTCCCCGCTGCGGGCTATCGCTACGACACGCGCCTCTACTATGCCGGCAACGACGGCCGCTACTGGTCTTCGTCGCTCTTCGCGGGCTACCAGAACAACGCGTGGAGCATCAGCTTCAATCCAAAAACGGGCAGGGACTACTACGGCCGCAACTTCGGCTTCCCTGTGCGCCCTGTGCAGGACAAACAGGAAGAAGAAGTAGTAGAGCCTGCTTATGTACCCAAGCCGTTCACGGTATCCGAAGGCAAGCAAATCACCTTCTCCGGCGGCAACCTGCAGTACACCCCAAGCACACAGACATGGGCATTTGCGGAACACCAATATGATATGCTTGGCGAAGCCAACATCACCACCGACACCAATGGCAACAAAGTCTTTGCAGACAAGATAGACTTGTTTGGTTGGAGCGGTAGCACAGGCAGTGCCAAGTGGGGTATCAGTACTTCAGCGGATTACAGCGATTATAGTGGTGATTTCGTGGACTGGGGTACAAACACTATCGGCACAGACGCTCCTGACACATGGCGTACATTGACAAAGGACGAATGGTATTACCTCCGTTATTCTCGTGCCAATGCCGATGACCTTGTAGGTGTGGCACGTATCGACCTCAATGCCGATGGTAGCAAGTATGTGAATGGTCTTGTCTTGTTACCTGACGACTGGACTTGTCCTGCAGGTGTAACCTTCAAGTCGGGTTTCTTTGATACGAATAGTGTGCAGGCTTACGCCGACTACCAGACATTCACTCTTGCAGATTGGCAGAAGTTGGAAGCCGCCGGTGCTGTTTTCCTGCCTGCTTCAGGCCTCCGCCTCGGGTCGAATGTGCGCTACATGCAGTACTACGGCGACTATTGGTCTGCTACGCCTGACGACTCGGGCTACGCACTCGAGTTCAACTTCAACTCGGACGGAGCGTACGCGAGCAACTACGATCGCAACTACGGGCTAGCAGTCCGTCTGGTGAAGGACAAACAGGAAGAAGTAGTAGAGCCTGCCTATGTAGCCAAGCCGTTCACGGTAGCCGAAGGCAAACGAATCACCTTCTCCGGCGGTAACCTGCAGTACACCCCAAGCACACAGACATGGGCATTTGCGGAACACCAATATGATATGCTTGGCGAAGCCAACATCACCACCGGCGCCGATGGCAACAAAGTCCTTGCCGATAAGATAGACTTGTTCGGTTGGAGCGGTAGCACAGGCAGTGCCAAGTGGGGTATCAGCACCTCAACGGACAAAAGCGATTATAGTGGAGACTTTGTGGATTGGAGTACAAACACTATCGGCACAGACGCTCCTGACACTTGGCGCACCCTGACCATAGATGAGTGGCAGTATCTGTTTATGCATACCCGTTGGACAATGGCAAAGGTGAATGGCACCTTGGGCTTTATGCTTCTGCCCGCTGATTTCGTTGTGCCTGCCGGACTGACAATCAGTATTTTGGGCGATGGCAATATGTCTGATAACTACAAGAATTTCAGCGAGTCGGACTACTCCGCCAATGTCTATACCGTAAGCCAGTTCTCGCAGTTGGAGTCTGCGGGTGTGGTCTTCCTGCCTTGTGCGGGCTTCCACCGCGGCTCGAGTGTAGGCAATGTCGGGTCGGTCGGCTACTACTGGTCGGCTACTCCCTGCGATACGGACCGCGCGGGGTACGTGTACTTCGGCTCGTGGAACGCGTTCGCGAACGGTTGGTACGATTGCAGCCTCGGTCAGTCGGTCCGCCTGGTGAAAGACTATTCCAACGTAAGCACAGACATCGCCCGCCCGTCTGCTGCAGATACCGGCGAGGTGCGCAAGGTGCTGCGCAACGGGCAGGTGCTTATCGAGCGCAACGGTAAGATGTACACTCTCACCGGCGTGGAGGTGAAGTAAGTTGGTTTCTTATAATTATGCGGTTTATTAACCGCATGAATAATAAAATAGTCTTATGCCTAACGAATCTGTCATACAAGTCTTTGACGACAAGAATGTCCGCATTGTATGGAACGAGCAGGAAGAGAAGTACTATTTCTCTATTGCCGATATTGTGCAAATCCTTACGGACAGCACCGATGTGAAACAGTATATCAAGCGTATGCGTGCGCGAGACCCTGAGTTGGATTCAAGGTGGGGCACAATTTGTACCCCTACTCGAATGAGGGCTGCCGACTACATCCGTTCTGTCGAAGACACCCCTGCACAGGAACTGCCTTTTGACGGAGACTCTCACTCTAAAACTAACGAATCTATTAACAACTAATTTTAATACGACAATGAAAAGAAATATACTTTCTCTCACTTTGGCACTTGCAGCCATTGTTATCTCCGGCGCAGGCACACAGGCAAGCGCACAAGCACCCGCTGACGTACAAGCCGTTGACCTCGGACTGCCGAGCGGACTGAAATGGGCATCGTGCAACGTCGGTGCCACCACGCCCGAAGGCTATGGCAGCTACTACGCTTGGGGCGAAACCGCACCCAAAGCCGACTACTCGTGGGCGACCTACAAGCATAATAATGGTGATAATAGTTCTGATAACATCACCAAGTACGGCAACAATGCAGACACCTTGACCACCTTGGAGCCTGAGGATGATGCCGCTACCGCCAACTGGGGCGGCACATGGCGTATGCCTACGGCTGCCGAGATGGATGAATTATTAGAGCACTGCACATGGACGTGGACAACGCAAAACGGTGTAAACGGCTACCAAGTTGCAAGCACGACCAACGGTAACTCCATTTTTCTTCCCGCAGCGGGCTATTATTTTAGGGCAACTCTCAACGGGAATAACAGCAGTTGCTGCTATTTGTCTGCGTCGCTCTATGAGAAAAACCCGACTCGTGCATGGTATCTCTATAACAAGTATGCAGGAACTAAGATGAACCGAGACTACTGCTACCGCAATTACGGTCAGTCTGTCCGCCCTGTGCAGGACAAACAGGAAGAAGAGGTAGAGTCTGCTTATGTACCCAAGCCCTTCACGGTAGCCGAGGGCAAGCAAATCACATTCTCCGGCGGCAACCTGCAATACACCCAAAGCACACAGACATGGGCATTTGCGGAACACCAGTATGATATAATAGGCGCGGATAATACAAAGGGGCGTACAGAGGAATTTGATGCTACATACGGATACAAGAGAGACGGCACAGCCCTTTCCGACACGATAGACCTGTTTGGTTGGAGCGGCAGTACAGGCTCTGCCAAGTGGGGCATCGGCACATCCATAGACAATGCGGATTACTCGGGCGATTTTGTGGATTGGGGAACGAATATCGATGACGGCAACACGTGGTACACCTTGACTGTGGATGAATGGGATTACCTACTCAATGAGCGTCCGGATGCCGCCCAACTCAAAGGTGTGGCACGTATTCAGTTCGGCGAAAACAAATATGCCAATGGTCTCGTTTTGTTACCAGACAACTGGGTTTGCCCTGCGGGTGTAACGTTCAAGTCGGGCTTTGCCGGTGAATGGAATGTACAGGCGTATGCTGATTATCAGACGTTCACTTTGAGTGATTGGCAGCAGTTGGAGTCAGCGGGTGCTGTTTTCCTTCCTGCTTTGGGCTACCGCGACGGGGCATCTGTGGGCTGTGTGCAGAATAGCGGCTACTATTGGTCTACTGTGCCTAACAAGTCGGACTGTGCATACGTATTCCTCTTCGGCACGGATGGAGCGTACACGGACAACTACAGTCGCTACTACGGGCAGTCCGTACGCCTTGTAAAGAACTATTCCAACGTAAGTACAGACCTCTCTCACCCCTCAGCCGCAGATACCGCCCCTGCCCGCAAAGTACTGCGCAACGGGCAAGTGCTGATAGAGCGTGGTGGCAAGATGTACACATTGCAGGGCGTGGAGGTGAAGTAAGCACAGCGGTGAAGCGGTGTGGTACTTGTGAAACAGAACAAACATTCGCAGTATTTACTTGTGAAATGAAACAAATATCTCACCATTTTACTTGTGAAATGAAACAATCCGATACCGCCATTATTGCACAACTCAAATAAAATCAGTACCTTTGCGGCATAAAAACAGGTGAGACAAACCACAGCAGTCTATGTTTCAGAGAAAAGCCATTGAAGATTTACGCCTTTGGGCGGCATCCGAACACCGTAAGCCTCTTGTGTTGCGCGGTGCACGGCAGGTAGGGAAATCGACCCTTGTCAATGAGTTGGGGCGTGAGTTTGACGTGTTCATCCCGCTCAATCTGGAGCGCAAAGAGCACGCACGTCTTTTCGATTATGATATCGATGATACGGTGCGGCAGGTGTTCCTGTTGGCGCGTCGCCCGATGGACAGGAGCAAAAGAACCCTGCTTTTCATAGACGAGATACAGAACTCGCCCAATGCAGTGGCGTTGTTGCGGTACTTCTACGAGGACTATCCGTGGATACACGTCATTGCTGCGGGGTCGCTGCTCTTGACCTTGCTGGAGCAGCACATCTCGTTCCCTGTCGGACGGGTGCAGTATATGCGGCTCAACCCCTGTTCGTTTGCAGACTTTCTGCAAGCCACAGGGAATGAGTTGTTGCGCGAAGAGGTGGAGAACCTGTCTGTCAATGCGGCGTTGCACGATATGACGATGCGGCTTTTCTCGGAGTTCGCTTTGGTGGGCGGTATGCCCGAAGCCGTGGCACGCTATGCGGAGAACCGCGACATAGTGGCATTGCACGACGTGTATGATACCTTGCTCCGCAGTTACAGCGAGGACGTAGAGAAATATGCCAAAACGGATACGATGAAGAATGTTATCCGCTTGCTGCTCAAGAGCGGCTGGACATACTCGACGGAGCAAATCACACTGGGTAATTTTGCCGAGTCGAACTACAAGGCACGCGAGGTGGGAGAGGCGTTGCGTACATTGGAACGTACCTATCTGCTGGAACTGACCTATCCCATAACCACCTACGCACTGCCTGCCATACAAGAGCATCGCCGCAAGCCGAAACTCTTTTGGCTGGACGCAGGGCTTGTCAACTATGCGGCGAACATACAGCAGGAGTTGATGTTCTCGGACAACATTATGGATACATGGCGGGGCAAACTGGCAGAGCAGTTGGTGGCGCAGGAACTGCTGTCGGGCAAGACGGACGCAGACTCGCACCGCGACTTCTGGGTGCGCAATACGCCCAGTTCCACGGCGGAGTTGGATTTCGTGTATATGTACCGTGGAAAGGTGATACCCGTTGAGGTCAAAGCGGGGCATAATGCGCACCTCAAGTCGCTGCAACTGTTTATGGACGACACCGACCACCATACCGCCGTGCGTGTGTGGGCGCAACCGATGCAGGTGGACGAGGTGCAGACACCGCAAGGCAAGCCGTTCCGCCTGCTCAGCGTGCCGTTCTACTACGTGCATATATTGGACAAGGTACTGGCAAAATACGCCTGATTTACCGCAAAAGTACTGACTGAAACACCGCAAAAGTACCGACTGAAACACCGCAAAAATACCGACTGAAATGCCACAAAAATGCCGATTAAAATGCCGCAAAAATGCCGATTGAACGGCATAACTTATTTGTTATTAGAATTTATCAAGCCAACTAAATCCAACGCATTAAGAAGAAATCAATCCTCACCATCGCCCTTGCTGCCATTGCTCTTGCGGAACAGGCACCGGCATTGGCTGCACGGCTGCTATCGATACCGCCCCTGCCCGCAAAATCCTCCGCAACGCTCAAGTGCTGATAGAGCGTGGTGGCAAGATGTACACATTGCAGGGCGTGGAGGTGAAGTAACAAAACCGCTCACACAGCGTAATGATTTTACTACCAGTATTTTGAAACAATAAAAGTTTGCGTATATCATCGGAATGTACTACCTTTGCGGTCTGTTAGCCGCAAAATATGCGGCTTATTAACCGCATAAACAACTAAAAAGGCAGAACAATGTACATCTACGAATCATCACAATGGCCTCATTTTACGTGGAACGAAGCGGCTGTTCAGCCTCTGTTGCTTGACATCAACCGTGCCATCGGTTTCCTGATAGGGCAATTGGAGCATATCGGTTTCGACCACCGTCAGTTGGCTGCGGTGGACACCTTCACGCGCGATGTGGTCAGTTCGTCGGAGATAGAGGGGGTGGTACTCAATAGCGACCAAGTGCGTTCGTCGGTGGCACGCAAGTTAGGCGTACAGATTACCTCGGAGACAGAGCCTTCGCACTATGTGGACGGCATTGTGGAGATGATGTTGGATGCCACGATGCGCTACGGCGAACCGCTCACCGATGAACGGCTTTTCGGTTGGCACGCAGCCTTGTTTCCTGCCGGACATAGCGGCACCATACCCATTGATGTAGCGCAGTACAGGCATGGTGGTATGGCAGTGGTGTCGGGTATGTTCGGCAGAGAGAAAGAGCATTACCGTGCTCCCGAAGCGGAACAGGTGCCGCTGATGATGAAGGAGTTCCTGCAATGGTTCAATACTCCGACCTCGGTGCACGACTATGTAAAGTCAGCCGTGGCGCACCTGTGGTTTGTGTGTATCCATCCTTTCGATGACGGCAACGGACGTATTGCCCGTGCCATATCGGATATGGCGTTGGCACAGGCGGACAACACGGCAAGGCGTTACTTCAGTATGTCGCGCCAAATCAATATGGAGAAGAAACGCTACTATGCTGTCTTGGAACGTGCACAGCACGGCAAAGGCGACATCACCGAGTGGGTGGTGTGGTACTTGGGCTGTATGTTGCGTGCCGTCGAGGCATCGGGACAGTTGGTGACTACCGTGTTGCAGAAAGCCATATTCTGGCAACGGCATACGGGTGTGGCACTCACAGAGCGGCAAACGGCAATGCTCAATGTCTATTTGGACGGCTATGAGGGCAAACTGACGGTGAAGAACTGGAGCCGTCTGGCAAAAGTCTCGCCCGACACGGCAGCACGCGACATACACGACCTTGTCAACAAAGGCTTGCTGTCTCCGCTCCCCAACCAAGCCCGCAACGTAGAGTACAGGATAGTATCCGTGTCCGCTGCAAAGGACACAAAACAGCAAAATGTGTCCGCTACAAAGGACACGGACTAACCGCAAGACGAACTGATTTATCAAACTAAATCCTATACAACAATGAGAAAGATTTTACATTCTCTCGCATTGGCAATAGTTGCCATTGCAGGCGCAAGCGCACAAGCCCCCGCTGACGCTATTGCGGGCAGGTTCTCCGTTTCGGACGGCAAACAGGTATATTTCGCCAAAGGCAACCTGCAATACACCCCAAGCACACAGGCATGGGCATTTGCAGAGCATCAGTATGATATGATTGGCGAAGCCAATATCACCACCGACACCAATGGCAACAAAGTCTTTGCAGACAAGATAGACCTCTTCGGCTGGGGGACAGGCGACAATCCCGCTGATACAAGCACCAACATCCACAACTATCCCAAGTTCAACGATTGGGGGACGAACGCTGTCGGCACCGGTACCGCCTACACGTGGCGGACGCTGTCGAAAGCCGAGTGGAAGTACCTGTTCTGTACCCGCACCGATGCAGACCAACTCTTTGGTTTCGCCACGGTCGGTAGCACCGAGGGACTTGTCATTCTCCCCGATGACTGGGTACTCCCCGCAGGAATCGCTTTCACCCCAAGCACTGCAAAAGGGCTGACCAAGAGCGGATGCTTCTATTCCAATAACAATGGCGATAACTATACCCACAACACCTATACGCCTGCCGACTGGCTGAGTATGGAGGCTGCGGGTGCTGTCTTCCTCCCTGCTGCAGGCAGCCGTTATCGGACAGACATCAACCGGATGCAGATTGCCGGCAATTACTGGTCAAGCACTACGTCTGCCGACAGCCTTGTTTCCTATCTGTATTTTAACAGCCAATACCTCATTTCCGACAGTTACAACCAACGCAGCAATGCTTTCTCTGTCCGCCTCGTACAGGACTGTGCAGCGTTTGTACCCAAACCGTTCACAGTAGCCCAAGGCAGGCAAGTAACGTTCTCGCAGGGCAATCTGTGGCATCATCTCCGCAAAGGAGTATGGCGTTTCGCGCCACACCAATACGACTATATCGGCAATGCAAACATTACCTTCGAGGGTGCCCTTGCCGACTCAATAGACCTCTTTGCATGGAGCAGCAACAACCCCAAAACGCCCTTTGGCGTGACAGTAGGCTGGGACTACGACTGCGAAGATTATTGTGGCGACTTCGTGGATTGGGGTACCAATATCATCAACGGCGAGCCTGCCGGTACGTGGCGCACATTGTCAGAAAGCGAGTGGACGTACCTGTTCTGCTCCCGCACCGATGCCGACCAACTCTTTGGCTTCACCACGGTTGGCGACATCACGGGAGTTGTCATATTGCCCGACGGTTGGACCACATCACAGGGAGTTACTTTTACTCCGAGTACAGAGCATGGTCTGAAATACGACGGATATGGCTATTATCAGGCTGACAACTATGATTTCTCTACCCGCAATGTTTACACTCTCGCCGATTGGCTGAAGATGGAGGCTGCGGGTGCGGTTTTCCTCCCTGACGCTGGCTATCGTACTAATGTGGCTGTGATGGATGATCATGGTGCTTATACAGGCTATTATTGGTCGAGTTCTTATAGAGATGAGAGGGAGCATGGTTATATGGACGCCTACAATTTGCGTTTCTGGCTGACTGATTATAGTGCATATGTTGCTTCTCTTTGGACATCAACTATTGGTAATGCTTGTGGAGATGGTTATTCCGTCCGCCTTGTGAAGAACTATTCCAACGTAAGCACAGACCTCTCTCACCCCTCTGCCGCAGATACCGCCCCCGCCCGCAAACTCCTCCGCAACGGGCAAGTGCTGATAGAGCGCAACGGCAAGACCTACACCCTCACCGGCACGGAGGTGAAATAAGTTGGTTTCTTATAATTATGCGGTTTATTAACCGCATGAATAATAAAATAGTCTTATGCCTAACGAATCTGTCATACAAGTCTTTGACGACAAGAACGTCCGCATTATGTGGAACGAGCAGGAAGAGAAGTACTATTTCTCTATTGCCGATATTGTGCAAATCCTTACGGACAGCACCGATGTGAAACAATATATCAAGCGTATGCGTGCGCGTGACCCTGAGTTGGATTCGAAGTGGGGTACAATTTGTACCCCTGTTCGAATGCGCGCTGCCGACGGGAAAAACCGCCAAGTGCAAGCCGCTGATTTAGAGGGTATCTTCCGCCTTATACAATCCATTCCGTCCAAGAAAGCGGAGCCGGTAAAGCAGTGGCTTGCCAACGTGGGAGCACAGCGTATCAACCAAATCATCGACCCCGAACTTACGTTCCAAATGGCAGTCGAGGACTATCGCCGGCAGGGCTACTCCGACAAGTGGATTAACGAGCGCATGCGCTCCATTGAAATGCGCAAGGAACTGACCGACGAATGGAAGCGGGCAGGCATACACGAGCAGAGAGACTTTGCCCTGCTCACCAACGTCCTCACCAAAGCATGGAGCGGTATGACCACCGGCGAATACAAACGCCACAAAGGCTTGACCAAGGAGAACCTGCGCGACAATATGACCAATGTGGAACTGACACTCAACACCCTCGCCGAGGTGGCTACCACGGAGTTGTCGCGTCAGAGCAACCCGCAGGGTATCGCGCAAACCACACGGACAGCACAGGCTGGTGGTGAGGTCGCCCGAAACGCCCGTACCGACTTGGAGCAACGTCTCGGACGCTCGGTGATATCTTCGCAGCGGGCAGCCGACTATATCCGTCCTATCGAGGACACCCCTGCACAGGAACTGCCTTTTGACGGAGACTCTCACTCTAAAACTAACGAATCTATTAACAACTAATTTTAATACAACAATGAGAAAGATTTTACATTCTCTCGCATTGGCAATAGTTGCCATTGCAGGCGCAAGCGCACAAGCCCCCGCTGACGCTATCGCGGGCAGGTTCTCCGTTGCAGAAGGCAAACAAGTGTATTTCGCCAAAGGCAACCTGCAATACACGCAGTCCACGCAGACATGGTCGTTTGCCACGCGGCAGACAGACTATATCGGAACTGCCAACATCACCACCGACACCAATGGCAACAAAGTCTTTGCAGACAAGATAGACCTCTTCGGCTGGGGGACAGGCGACAACCCGACCAATGCAAGTTCCGATATCAACGACTACCAGACCTTTGTTGATTGGGGAACAAACACCATCGGCACCGATGCCCCTGACACGTGGCGCACGCTGGCAAGCACCGAATGGGCATATCTCTTCTTCACTCGTACCCATGCATCTGCGCTTTGGGGATTAGGCATAGTGAATGATGAGTATGGGGTTATCCTGCTGCCTGACGATTGGGTACTCCCTGCAGGGACTCGTTTCTCCCCGAGTACACAGAAAGGCTTGGCAGATATGGGCGGTTACTATAACAGCACTAACACAGACAGCCATTGGGAGGATAATACGTACACCCTGTCAGAGTGGCGCAATATGGAAGAAGCAGGTGCGGTGTTCCTTCCTGCCGCCGGTGGACGTGGTCAGAAAGTAAGTGCCGTACAGCAGAATGGCTACTATTGGTCAAGTACACCGAACAACCAATCCACCGCATACATCCTGTATTTCTGCAATCAATCTCTCCATCCTACGGACAACTTCATTTGCAAAGGCGGTCTCTCCGTCCGTCTTGTGAAGAACTATTCCAACGTAAGCACAGACCTCTCTCACCCCTCTGCCACAGATACTGCCCCTGCCCGCAAACTCTTCCGCAACGCTCAAGTGCTGATAGAGCGTGGTGGCAAGATGTACACATTGCAGGGCGTGGAGGTGAAGTAGCCTTGCGCTAAATGCGTAGGCTTGCATAATGCGCAACCAATCCTCCGCTATATACAACAGGGGCGAAAATGTGTGGAAATACACATATTTTCGCCCTCATCAAAAAAATCTACTCTTCCATCCCTTTTTCCTATTGTTTCTCAGCAGGGCATGAAGCGTAAGGCAGGTTCGTACTTGCGCACTGAGTGTCTGCGGGGGGCTTATTAGACCCGTTGGCTTAATAGGGGGCTTTCGTAGCGACACGAAATAACCGTTCGAGACTTGGCGGGATAAGACGCTCGGTGGGCGGAGTAGAACTCCGTAGTGTTTGCCGTCGCCCGCCCTCCAACCGTCTCCCTTGCAAGCAGCGGTTGCGCGAGGGGGCATAGTATAAATAACAACAGGAGTTTGTCTGGTGTGGCAGTCTCCTGTTATTAAGAAAACGTAGTCTATTCTTTATATTTTGCCGTGTATTGTTGTGCATATCGAAATAAAGCACTATCTTTGCCCACGAAATCAGCATACAATTTAGGCATGCGCAGATATTCATACCTCACAACCCTCCCGACGGTCTTCCATCCGATGGAAGGCACAAAGACGTGTCTGTGTATGAACGGAGTGTATTGCTACAACATAACTGCTTGTATATCAGCAGTTTTACCCCCCCCCTATTTGCTTATCTGACGGCTGCGAAGAGCAGTGCGGGCAAAGTCTATCCTCTCATAGCATCTGTCGGGCATATTGTGCCTGACGGGCGCTGTGGCATTTTGTAGCGACCTTCCCCCACCACAGACCCGACTACACCAAAATGAATCACCGGAAAAACTACATAGTATCCGCAACCCAATCTTCAGAGAAAGCAGCAGTATCTCCGAAACGTTGTCCGCAAATGTCGGGCAACGCCCAATTGTTAACCATGATTAACAGCAACTCTACGGCAACCATTCAGCAAGGGAT
>DLLF01000001.1:0-42315 GCA_002477945.1 Bacteroidales bacterium UBA7569 | reverse complement strand
AAACAACAGCATAATATAAAATAAATCAACAGATATGAAGAAAACCTTACTCACTTTGGCACTCGCAGCGATAACATTCGCCGGTGCAGCAAACGCGGGCGCACAGGCAAGCGCACAGACAGCACCTGCTGACGTACAAGCCGTTGACCTCGGACTTCCGAGCGGGCTGAAATGGGCATCGTGCAACGTAGGTGCCACCACACCCGAAGGCTACGGCGACTTTTTCGCTTGGGGCGAGACCGCCACAAAAGAGGACTTCTTGTGGGAGAACTACAAGCATGCCAAGGGTGATTACGACAAACTCACAAAGTACTGCAACCATGATCGTTTTGGTGATAACGAGTTCACCGACAACAAGACAGTCTTGGAGCCGGAGGACGATGCCGCTCACGTGAACTGGGGTGGCAGTTGGCGTATGCCTACCGATGCCGAATGGAAGGAGTTGCAGGAGAACTGCACGTGGACGTGGACAACGCAAAACGGGGTCGATGGGCACCTTGTAGCAAGCAAGACGAACAGCAACGCCATCTTTCTCCCCGCTGCGGGGTGGCGCAAAGGTACGGACCATTACCTTGCAGGCACCGATGGTTACTACTGGTCGTCATCGTTGGACGAAGGTAACTATCCTACTTGCGCGCTGCGCATCAACTTCTCTCGCAGCAGTGTGAACAGAGACTACGGCGATCGCATATTCGGTCTGACAGTCCGCCCTGTGCAAGCAAGTGGGACCGGTACAGGCATTGGCGACACGGCTGCTGACGTTGTTGCCACCGATGCGCACAAGATTATCCGCAACGGACAAGTGCTGATAGAAAGAGGGGGCAAGACGTATACGATAATGGGGCAAGAACTAACCAACGACTCCCCCAACCCCCTCAGAGAGGGGGCTCAATAATATGAGTAATAAAAACAAATATAACTAATTAACTAATTAACTAATGTATCCTCTCTGAAAGCCCCTCCTTTACGGGGTCCCCACAAGCCCGAACAGGGCGAAGTGGGGTGCTCTTGGAGGGGTTGGGGAGGTCGGAATCTTTACTGATATGAACAAGCATCTACTTATCATGGCGTTGGCATCGGTGTTGCTGACGCTCGCGCAAGGCGCAAAAGCCGAACAGACAGACACAGGTGTGTCTGCACCCGCTCACGTACAAGCCGTTGACCTCGGATTGCCGAGCGGACTCTACTGGGCGTCATGCAACCTCGGTGCCACCACACCCGAAGACTACGGCGGCTACTACGCTTGGGGCGAAACCACTACAAAAGCCGACTACTCGTGGGCAACCTACATGTACGCCAATGGTGCAGAAAACAAACTTACCAAGTACTGCACTGATGCAAGTTATGGCAACAATGGTTTCACTGACGACAAAACTACGTTAGACCCCGCGGATGATGCCGCTTATGTGAACTGGGGCGAAGAATGGCGTATGCCCACCGATGCCGATTGGACAGAGTTGCGCGAGCAATGCACATGGACTTGGACAACGCAAAAAGAAGTGAATGGTTATCTTGTAACAAGCAAGACCAACGGCAACTCTATCTTCCTCCCCGCTGCGGGTAATCGCAATGGTGCAGACCTCTACCTCAAAGGAACTCGCGGTTATTATTGGTCTTCTTCGCTTCTTGAAAACTACTCGGACAACGTTTGGATAATAACCTTCAACCATGACGAGATGTATAGGCACAGTCGCAACCGCAACAACGGTCAGTCTGTCCGCCCCGTACAGGACAAACAGGAAGAAGAGGTAGAGTCTGCTTATGTACCCAAGCCGTTCACGGTAGCCGAGGGCAAGCAAATCACCTTCGCCAAAGGCAACCTGCAGTACACGCAATCCACACAGACGTGGGCATTTGCGGAACAGCAGTATGATATGTTGGGTACGGACAATGTGGATGGCGGTACCGAGCAGACAGATACCAATTTTGGCTATTATTACAAAGATGGTACTGCTTTAGCCGATAAGATAGACTTGTTCGGTTGGAGCGGTAGTACCGGCAGTGCCAAGTGGGGCGTTAGTACATCCACAGAAAAGACGGATTACTCGGGCGACTTTGTGGATTGGGGCAAGAATACTATCGGCACGGACATTCCTGACACATGGCGTACATTGACAAAGGACGAATGGGGTTACCTTCTATCCGGACGTACCAATGCCTATAACCTTGCAGGTGCGGCACGTATCAATCTCAATGCCGATGGTAGCAAGTATGTCAATGGTCTTGTTTTGCTCCCCGACAATTGGACATGCCCTGCAGGCGTAACGTTCAAGTCGGGTTTGGCAGGTACATATAGCGTTCAGGCGTATGCCGATTACCAAACTTTCACCTTTAGTGATTGGCAGTTGTTGGAGTCTGCGGGTGCTGTTTTTTTGCCTGCCTCGGGTAGCCGCTACGGGGCGTCTGTGTTCAGCGTGCAGTACTACGGCTTTTACTGGTCTGCTACGCCTGCCGCCTCAGACGAAGCGTATTACATGAGTTTCAGTTCTTATTCATGTTTCTCGAAATATGGAAAAGGTAGTCTCTACGGGTACGCAGTCCGCCTGGTGAAGAACTATTCCAACGTAAGCACAGACCTCTCTCACCCCTCAGCCGCAGATACCGCCCCTGCCCGCAAGGTACTGCGCAACGGCACTGTCCTCATCGAGCGCAACGGCAAGACCTACACCCTCACCGGCACGGAGGTGAAATAACTTTGCGCTTATATACAACAGGGGCGAAAATGTGTGGAAATACACATATTTTCGCCCCTGTACTATGCGGGTTTGATTACCCCCTTAGAACATATCGTCTGTTTTCAACAGGAAATCAAACAAGCCGACCAATTGGATGCCGTCTTCGTTGTAGTTCGACAGATAGCGGTCGCCGACGATGATAACCTTGCGGAAATTATCAGGCAGATACAGCAGCGGTCGTTGCTCCTGTATGGTCTTTTCTTGGTCGGGCAACATATATGCCGACTGGATATACACACGTTCCGAACCCCTGTTTACTACAAAGTCCACTTCCAGATTCTTGCGTACGGTTTTGCCGTTCCTGTCTTTTGCGAAAGTATGCACTGCGCCCACGTCCACCGAATAACCGCGCATGCGCAACTCGTTGTATATCACGTTTTCCATGATATGGTTAAACTCCACTTGGCGAAAGTTCAGCACCGCATTGCGAAGCCCCATATCCTCAAAATAATACTTGGTCTCCGTACCGATATATTTGCGCCCCTTGACATCATACCGCAATGCTTCACTGATGATAAACGCATTCTGCAGATAGTCAATATATTTGCGTATCGTGGTGTCCTTGATGGCTACTTTCTCTTCCGACAGAAAGGTGTTGGCAATCCGGCGCGGATTGGTACTCGCTCCAATATCGGAAGACAGCACTTGCACCAAGCGGCGCATGCCGTCTTCGTTTTGCAAATGGTTACGCTCCATAATATCGCGCAAGTAGGTCGTCTCGTAGAGGTTATTGAGATATTGCTCTTTCTCCGCGGGCGTTGTCATAGCATACATCTGCGGCAGACCGCCATAGGTGTAGTATTCATGCAACACCTCTTGCTTGTCGCCGCCTGCCACGGCATAGTACTCGGCAAAACTCAGCGGATGCACACGTATCTCCCAGCCGCGCCCGCGGAACTCTGTCACTACATCGCTGCTCAAAAACTTCGAGTTGCTCCCTGATACATATACTTCTATATTCGGGGCGTGCATAAGGCTCAGCAGCACCCCAACGAAGTCATCCACCAGTTGCACCTCGTCCAATATGACGTAATACTGTTTGCCGTCTTGTGCGATGTGTGTATCAATGTAGGCAAGCAACGCATCAGGTTGCGTAAGAGATTGGTTCCGTCTGTCGTCCAAGGACAGGCAGATAATTTGGTCTTCCGCCGTCCCGTGGTCTAACAGGTACTGCCGAAAGATATTGAACAGCAGAAACGACTTGCCACAACGGCGGATACCGGTTACAATCTTCACCATTCCGTTTCCTTGTCCGTTGATGAGTTTCTGCAGGTATTGTTTACGCTCGAAAATCATATACAGGGTAACTTTTTTGTGTATTTCCACACATTTTCGCCCACAAAGGTACTGCTTTTCGGGCAAACCTGCAATAGAATAGCCATAAAGCCGCTGAATTCAGGGGCGAAAATGTGTGGAAATACACATATTTTCGTCCCTATAACTGCCTTGTCTTAAATCAGGTTGACTATTTTGTCTGTTAGGACGGAGTTCAATTGACTCATGGAAAGGTAGGGATAAGTAGCAAATACCAACCAATGCTAACAGAAATGACAAGCCACCGTTCAGCAAGGGATACGCAAGGGATAGCGAAGGTCTGCACCGTAGATATTCACTGAATAGTATAAACTTTTGAATGTTATTATGTTCGAAATTTGCATATATGCTTAATAAATCGTACCTTTGCAACCGAATCAACATATAACCACCAAACTAAATTCAACGCATTATGAAGAAATCAATCCTCACTATCGCCTTTGCAGTCCTGGCTCTCGCAGGCGCAGGCACACAGGCAAGCGCACAAGCCCCTGCCAATGTACAAGCCCCCGCTGACGTAGAAGCCGTTGACCTCGGTCTGCCGAGCGGACTCTACTGGGCGTCATGCAACGTAGGTGCCACCTATCCGCAAGGCTATGGCGACTATTTCGCTTGGGGCGAGACGGAAACCAAAGATTACTACGCTTGGAGTACCTACAAGTACACCAACGGCGGGTACGGCAAAATGACCAAGTATTGCAACGATGCTTCGCACGGCGACAACGGCTTTACCGACAACAAGACCGTTCTCGAACAGGAGGACGATGCGGCTGCCGCCAACTGGGGCAATGCGTGGCGTGTGCCTACCGATGCCGAGTGGGCGGAGTTGCTCGAACAATGCACATGGGAATGGATAAAGTATAGCACCGACACATTCGGCTACGTGGTTACAAGCAAGACCAACGGCAACTCTATCTTCCTTCCCGCTGCGGGCTATCTGGTTGACGACAGCCGCTACAATGCAGGCATGCGTGGCAACTATTGGTCGGCATCGCTCAACGAGGGTGAAGCGAGTTATGCATGCTACATCGACTTCAATTCAAGCAAACAGGAAAGAACCCAATACGGACGTTTCTATGGCCGTTCCATTCGTGCTGTCCGTGAAACAGCCATAACCACAGACATCGCCGCCCCCTCTGCCGCAGAGACCACCGTTGCTCGCAAGGTTCTTGGCAACGGGCAAATGCTTATTCTCCGCAACGGCGTTTATTACGATCTGCACGGCAGAGTATGGAACCCGTAATATGACCATCAACTAAATTCAACGTATGATAAACAAATCCTTACTCACCATCGTCCTTGCTGCCATTGCTCTCACAGGCGCAAGCGCACAAGCCCCCGCCAATGTACAAGCCGTTGACCTCGGTTTGCCGAGCGGCATCAGATGGGCGTCATGCAACGTCGGCGCCACCGCACCCGAAGACTACGGCAACTACTACGCTTGGGGCGAGACCGCACCCAAAACCGACTACACGTGGGGGACCTACAAGTACGCCAATGGCTCGAATAGAACTCTCACCAAGTACTGCACTAACGCAAGTTACGGCGACAACGGCTTCACCGACAACAAGACAATCTTGGACCCTGAGGACGATGCCGCTACCGTCAACTGGGGGCGCGCATGGCGGATGCCTACTGCTGCCGAGGTGGGCGAACTGTGCAGCAATTGTACTTGGACGTGGACGACACAAAATGGCGTAGAGGGTTTCATAGTGATAAGCAAGACCAATGGCAACTCTATCTTTCTTCCTGCGGCAGGGAGTTTCTACGGCACGACGAACAGCAGTGTCGGTTCCTATGTCTACAATTGGTCTTCATCGCTCGGAGACGGAGACAAACTTATGACGTTAGATGGATATATCCTCTCTGGTTGGGACAAAGACGGTGCCATGCGCGAATACGGTATGCCTGTACGCCCCGTTGAAGCAATAACAACCCCCGCCAACGTACAAGCCACGCAGGGCGACACCACAGGCGTTACCGTCACATGGGACGCAGTGCCCGATGCCGTCAGTTACGAAATCACGGCAGAGTCATGGGACGTTGCCATCAACAGGACCGTGCGCACCAAGACCGCAACGGAGACGCATATAAAAGACACCATCCCCGTGCGCCCCGCACTCGGTCGCTACACCGTGAAAGCCGTCTTTGCCGACGGCAGCAAGAGCAAGGCATCGGAATCCGCTATCGGCTACGCGGTACTCGAGACCATGCGGCTACGCGGCATATCCAACCGCTGGCCGTGGAACGGCAAAGTGGATATCGATATTGAGTACGAGACCGTGCGCTACCGCTTCCAAGAACTGTTCGGACTGCCCAACCTGCCGTACCCCGACAATGTAACACTCACCGCACGCACCGCCGACGGCAAGTTGCTCCCGATGCGCACACTCGAGAAAGAGCCTGCGGTGGACAAGAACTACACGGTCAACCGCAAAGTAGTGCAGAACGGCACGGCTATATTCTCAGGTTCGGGCTGGTTGCGCATTGTGTGGAACGCAGACGCGGACACGTTGGGCATCAACGCGCCGGGGACTACCATCACACTCACGGCATCCGACACCTATGCCCGTACCACGGACTCCACCACCGTTGATGTCAATACCACGAAGCCGGAGGTCATTATGCTGGGGAAGAACGACACGATTATTCCTCTCCCGTGGGCGGCACGCTGGGCGGACGAGGCGTCGAGGTCGCTCAATATGCAGGACGGCTCGGACATCGAACTGGTTGCATACACAAGGTATGCCACAGTGATTGACACGATTTACAGGGAGACACAACTCGCCGACGAGAAAGGTGTCTTTATGTGGAAACCGGATTATGGTATCACCTATCTGAAATGTCTGTTGCACAACCGTGCAATATCAATGAAGAGACCATTAGATTCCTGTGAAGTTATGTTTATGCGCTCGCCAGAGATACCTCTCACGGTGGAACCTATGCAGGGAAGGAACGCTCTTGACATGCGGTGGACGGGAGCAGGCGACTGCGAAGTCTACCAGATAGTCCGCCGCACGGTGAACCGTGACGGGACACGCAACCAATGGGGAAACATGGCACCGGTATCGCTCTATAACGACGGCACCGGTCGCTACATCGACATCGGAGTATCTCCCGGCATCACCTACGAGTATGCGGCTTGTCCCATGTATAACGACCCGAGGCGTTATATTGACCCCGTTAAGTACCCAAATACCTATGAGTACTTCACGGCATACCCTGTTCTTTGGACTGCAGGCAGGGTGCATAAGAGCCTTACCCTTGATGCACAGCCTGTTGAGCAGAGCAGTATCGTACTCACGTGGACGGACATCACGGACGCATACAGTTACGACATCTATCGCAACAGCGGCAACGGGCAGTACCAAAAGATAACCAACGTGCCTTACACGGCGACCACCTTCACGGACACACGGGTCGAACCCGGCAAACGCTATACCTACAAGGTAACAGCGTTCAACTACAAGGGCGACACCTTGGATTCAAGCAATCCCGCTACGGGGTACAGCCAACTGGACGCACTCTACCTCTACAACCTGCAGCCGCGCTTCCCATGGAACGGATTGGTGGACATCTTTGTCGGCTACCGCTCGGCACGCGAGGTGCAGCAGGACGGCACACCGCATTTCCAAGTCGTAGCCACCAGCGGCAACGACACTCTTGCTGTCAAGACCCTGACGCTGGCTTCCGCCCGGACGCTTGACCCGAATGACTTCACGCTGCCCGCCGACGGCACGCCGCAACGCCTTGTATGGGACGCACGTACCGACCTCGGCGCGAACAACTACCCCAAAGGGCTTGTCCTGACCGTCTCCTGCGCACGGGTCGAACCGTATCAGGAAACCACTACTACCAAGGCTTTTGAGGGCGGATATGCCAACGGCGGCTTCGTGCCTCTTGACCTGCGCCGCACACCCGAAGTGCAACTCGGTATGCCGACAACCGTCTTTGCCGACCTCGGCTGGTTTGATGGGGCAACACGGTTGGAGGTCTTTGTTAACGGCAACAGCGTATTCAGCACCACCGACGAGAACAACGACTCTTTCGCTCTCGGCAAAGAGCAACTGAATATATGGGGCACCAATACGCTCAAACTGAAATCCGACAACGGCATGGAGCAGACGGCGCAAATCAAGTACCCCGACTTTGTCTTCACCGCCACGCAGGGCAATCGCGACAGCATTATCGTGGCGTGGAATACCCTACAAGACATACAGGCTTATTCCATTCGCCGCCGTGCGGCAAACACCGAAGACGCTTTCGTGGAGGTGGCTCTTGTGAGCGACACCACCCGCTGGGCGGACACCTCGGAGGAGACCTTTATCGGCGAGTTCGAGTACACCATTATGCCGCTGCTTGCCCATAACGAGGAGGCAGGTCCGCAACCCGCTGCCGTCATAGGCTACCGTGCGCAGGACATCGCCCGCTCGATAACTATCACCCCCACCGAACACGGCACTGTAACCGCCGACAAAACCACTGCCCGCTATGGCGAAACGGTCACCCTGACTATCACCCCCGCCAAAGGCTATGCTTTCGACCAACTGACGGTGAAAGACGGCGAAGATGATGTGAGTGTAGCCGAAGCGGAAGGGAACTTCACGTTTGTTATGCCTGCAAGCAATGTGGTGGTATCCGCTACATTTGAATATGTAGAAACAGGTGTAGAAGATACCAAGGCAACGAACCTTACTCCGCGCAAAGTGCTCCGCAACGGGCAAGTGCTTATTCTCCGCAATGGTGTTTACTATGATGTCCATGGCAGGAGATTGCATCTGTAACCTTCATTCAGCCTCATAAAGTCTATTTCTCTATCTCTCAAACAACAAACAAAATGAACAAATCGTTACTTATCACAACACTTGTCTTTACCATGGTTACAGAAGGTGTCTTAATGCAAGCAAGCGCACAAGTACCCGCCAATGCCATCAGTGGTGTCTTTTCCATTGCAAAGAACAAACAAGTGTATTTCTCGAAAGGCAATCTGCAGTACACGCCTTCCACCAAGACTTATACCTTTGCAGAGCATCAATGGGATTTATTGGCTGCCACCAATACCCCGACAGAGACGATTGACAAATTCCGTTGGGGTACAGGAGATGACCCCATGCGCAGCAGCGGAGACTACTATACTTTTATTGATTGGGGTATCAACCCGATAGAAGGAGATGCACCAAACATTTGGTTCACTATGTCGAAAGCAGAATGGAGTTACGTGCTATTCGGTCGTCCCAACGCCCGCGAACTATATGGCGTAGCGTTCATTGATACCATTTACGGTATGGTGCTTGTGCCTGATACGTGGACATCGCCAGAAGGAGTAAGTTTCAAGCCCTTTTATAAGAATCAGAACAGGTACAGTTTTGAGCAATGGCAAACCATGGAAGATAACGGTGCCGTGTTTTTACCGACATCCTATGGGAAGAACTATAGGAATACCAGTCCCTATTGGACCACCACGTGGCCATCCACCGTTACCACTCCAGGAGGATTGATATACCTTCTAAGCATCTCCGGCTGCAGTATCAATCTGGATTATTATTGCGGCGGTAGCAGCCGCCACTATACACGCCTTGTGCGGGATGTGAAGAATGTATCCACCCAGGCGGATGTACAGGTTGAGCCACAGGATGTCACCTCCTGCAAGGTATTGCGCAACGGGCAGGTGCTGATAGAGTGCGGGGGCAAGACATATAGCCTCACGGGCGTGGAGGTGGAATAGCCGGCAGAAAAGAACCGCAAAGATACGCAGGGGAGCAGAGAGTCCCGCATCGTCAAAAAGAGAGCGGTCTCCCTGCATATCTTCGTCTTGATAGATGTTCGAGGAGCGGCAAACGATTGGAGGGAATAGGACAGATAAATCGACAGGGTAACCTGACAGAATTATAATTAACATTCCCCCATTATTTTGATGCGATTGCCTTAAAAAACGGCAGAATCCGCTTGCAGTATCAAAATACTTTATCTATCTTTGCAGCAGGTGAGACACGTTGTCCTGCCTATAAAACACACTTTATTTATGATACACACCAAAAAACTATGCGGTATTGCCGTTACCGCACTCTTAATTCTCTTCACGAGTTGTGACAAGGACAAAGCCGCATCCGTTATTGTAGGGACGTGGACGGCAGTGAGTGAACAATACTATGCCAAGGGCGAATTGTGGCAAGAAATGAACTATGAGAAACAGGAGCATACCTATTACTATAACGGAGAAGCGGTTGAGACAGAGCCGGTACCCTATATCGTAACGCTGACAATAACCGATGACGGCAAGTACGTTCAACAGTACACAGTCAGTGCCGGAGACAGCAGTGATACAGAGCAGGACAATGGAACCTACGAGTTGGTTCAGAAAGGCGATGACCTATATATTTCGTTCAAGGACGGGGATGGTGAAAGCACGGAGATGTTGATTACCGCTCTTTCCGACCATTTGCTAAGACTTCGGTTCGATGATGAAGATGCTTCGATGGACGGAGAAAGTCTGGACTATACGGTAGTGTCCACTTTCAAGCGATAAAAGAGAAATCTCTTTTCCATTAGAGGAACAAAGCCCGATTTTTTCCACGGAAAGAATCGGGCTTTGTTACAGGAAACTTCCATGAAATCCAATACCTACAAAGCCATTTACTGGCATTTCCTTTATCCTGTCTTATTCATCTCCCGTTAAGGTCGGCTTGAGGGGACAAATTATTCACGATTTGACCATGTACAATGTACGATTTTGCTTTGCCGTTTCTCCTTCAGGTCTCGATAAGGGATGCTCCAGGATGGCAAGTCATTTACGATTTGACCATGTACAATGCTTTGCGGACTTCATTTCCATCTCTCGTCCAGGGGTCGGTCAGGTTCCGACAAGGGGTCGTAGAGACCTTTTGCAAAACTTATAGCATTTAAGAAGACACCCGCTGCCGGAATTCAAGCCCTCTCCATTCACTTCACCACTTAATTATATATCTATGCCTACTTCTTTCTTTTGCATGACCCAAAGAAAAGACTCCCCACCCCCTCAAAGAGGGGGACTAAGAGAAGGGGTCGCGACACAATGCCGGAGGAACTGACATACGGATTGCAAACTGATTCTGCTGATGGGTAGAAGTTCTATGGAGGCTGGAAGGATGAGACGAATGGGACTGATTGGACTCATGGGGCAGATTTGGCAAATGGGACAGGTTAGACCAATTGGACGGACGGGAACAGTTCCATACCGTTTCGATATGTTTTCAATGCGGTTGCCATGGATTGCAGGCAGGCGTATTGTATTTGACAGATAAAAACATTATCTTTGCGTGCAGAACCGTTTGAAGAACGGCAGAGGCGAATCACCGCATTGCGTGAACAGCCTGACACCGGCAGAAACAAGAACAAAAGACTTTACAATGGACAGACAGGAAAGCAAGCACAAGAAAGTGCAATGGAAACCAGGGACATTGATATACCCTTTGCCTGCCGTTATGGTATCGTGCGGCGACAACGAAGATAATTACAACATACTGACCGTGAGTTGGGTAGGGACAACATGTACCAATCCCGCGATGTGCTACATATCGGTTCGTCCGGAAAGACACTCCTACCCTATCATCAAAGAGACGGGCGAGTTTGTGATCAACCTGACAAACGAGGCTCTTGCCAAAGCCACGGACTGGTGCGGCGTGAAAAGCGGGAAGGACTTCAACAAGTTCAAAGAAATGCATCTGACACCGATAGCAGGACAGGTGGTAAAGGCACCTATCATTGCCGAATCGCCGCTAAACATAGAATGCAGAGTGAAACAAATTATTCCGTTGGGAAGCCATGACATGTTTTTGGCGGAGGTGGTGAACGTTCAAGCCGACGAGACATACATAGCCCCTGAGACCGGTACGTTTGATTTAGCCA
Source organism: Bacteroidales bacterium UBA7569 (assembly GCA_002477945.1). Lineage (GTDB taxonomy): Bacteria > Bacteroidota > Bacteroidia > Bacteroidales > Paludibacteraceae > Colicola. Next base: position 30,382 of record DLLF01000001.1, on the reverse strand, counting down.
AAGCCAAACTGATAGCCTACAACCACGGCGAATACTTCCGGTTAGGCGAAGCGATAGGCAAGTTCGGGTGGTCGGTACGCAAAAAGAAAAACAACAACAAATAATACTAACAGCCATGACACAAGACACTACCATTTTCGACATTATCCGTCGGGAGAGAGAGAGACAACAGAAAGGTATTGAACTGATTGCTTCTGAGAACTTTGTAAGCAACGAAGTGATGGAAGCAATGGGGTCGGTACTGACCAACAAATATGCCGAAGGTTACCCGGGAAAGCGCTATTACGGAGGTTGCCAGATTGTGGACGAAAGCGAGAATCTGGCTATCAGCCGGCTGAAGGCTCTCTATGGGGCTGAATGGGCCAACGTGCAACCCCACTCAGGTGCGCAAGCAAACATGGCCGTATTTATGGCTTGTCTGCAGCCGGGGGACAAGTTTCTGGGTCTGAATCTTAGTCACGGGGGACACTTGAGCCATGGTTCGCCCGTGAATTTCTCGGGCTTGATGTTTCATGCGTTAGAGTATAACGTACGGGAAGAGGACGGTCGCGTGGACTATGACCAGTTGGAACAGGTGGCACGGGCAGAACGACCGAAACTGATTATTGCGGGTGCGTCGGCTTATTCGCGGGAATGGGATTACGAAAGGATACGGAAAGTGGCGGACGAAACCGGCGCGATATTCATGGTGGACATGGCTCACCCTGCGGGACTGATAGCGGCAGGGTTGCTAAAAAACCCCGTCAAGTATGCGCACATCGTGACTTCAACGACTCACAAGACCCTGCGCGGACCGCGAGGAGGGGTTATTTTGATGGGCAAAGATTTCCCCAATCCGTGGGGGAAAACCACGCCAAAGGGGGAGATAAAAATGATGTCCGCCCTATTGGATTCCGCCGTGTTCCCAGGAACGCAGGGAGGACCATTGGAGCACGTGATTGCGGCAAAAGCAGTAGCCTTTCATGAGGCATTGCAACCTGAGTACAAGATCTACCAGGAACAAGTGAAACGCAACGCCGCCGTCATGGCGAAAGCGTTTACAGACAAGGGTTACAAGGTTATATCGGGCGGAACGGACAATCACTGCATGCTGATTGACTTGCGCACAAAATTCCCCGATCTGACGGGCAAAGCGGCAGAAAAAGCGTTGGTAGAGGCTGATATTACAACCAACAAGAACATGGTACCCTTTGACAGCCGCAGTCCGTTCCAGACATCGGGTTTACGGTTTGGCACACCTGCCGTCACGACACGCGGACTAAAAGAGGACGATATGCCGATGATAGTGGAACTGATAGACACCGTGCTACGCAAAACAGACGATATTCACACGATAGAAAGCGTGCGGGAAGAGGTAAACAAAAAGATGAGGGCATATCCATTGTTCGCCTGGTAAGATTTGTGCAGGCGGCAGTTTTGTTGTACCTTTGCGGAGATATTGGGACGAAATCATGACACAATCGCTTAGACAATTATTCCAGACATATACCGGCAAGAATGCGGAGGATCAGACAGAGTTGTCGGCTTCGGGCAGCAACCGGCGTTATTTCCGGTTGACAGGAGACGGAAAATCGGTTATCGGCGTGCAGGGGACTTCTGCAGACGAAAACAATGCGTTTCTCTATATGGCAGACCACTTCAAGAAAAAGGGGTTGAATGTGCCGGAAGTGTATGTCTGCTCCGACAACAAGATGAACTATATCCAGGAGGATCTGGGCAACACCTTGTTGTTTGACTTTATTGCGGAGGGCAGGAAAACCGGTGTATTTTGCGAGCGGGAGAAACAAATGCTCCGAAAAACGATGCGTGCGCTGGCGCGATTCCAGGTAGTGGGAGCGGAGGATTTCAACTTCAACATGTGTTATCCCCAACCCGAATTCAACTTGAGGAGTATCCAATGGGACTTGAACTATTTCAAGTACTGTTTCCTGAAGGCGACGGGATTGGAATTTCAGGAGGACCGTTTGGAGAACGAGTTTGAGCGGTTGGCTTATATTCTGCTGCAAAAACGCAGTGATACCTTTATGTACAGGGACTTCCAGAGCCGAAACGTAATGGTACACAACGGCGAGCCGTACTTTATAGATTTCCAAGGCGGCAGGAAAGGACCGATATATTATGATGTCGCCTCTTTCTTATGGCAGGCAAAGGCTCATTTCCATCCCGATTTGAGAAAAGAACTGCTTGAGGTTTACTTGGACGAGATGGAGCATTATATGCCGCTTTACCGAGAGGAGTTCTATGATACACTGAAGCATTTCGTGCTGTTCAGAACCCTGCAAGTGCTCGGTGCTTACGGTTTCAGGGGATATTTCGAGAAGAAGCCCCACTTTCTGCAAAGCATTCCGTTTGCCATCGAGAACCTGCGGCAACTGCTACAACAAGGAAGCGAAGATTACCCGTACTTGATAGAGGTGCTGCAAGACATGACGGAATTGAAGCAATTCAAGGAGGTCAACGTGAGGAAACCTCTGGTTGTGAAGGTGTATAGTTTCTCCTACAAGAAAGGCATACCCAACGATGACAGCGGCAACGGCGGGGGATTTGTGTTTGACTGCCGCGCCGTGAACAATCCCGGAAAATACGAGCGTTATACCTATTTCACAGGATTAGACGAGCCGGTCATTCAGTTTTTGGAGGAGGACGGCGAGATTATCCCGTTTCTGGAACACGCCGAGAGTTTGGTGGATGCCAGCGTGAAGCGCTACATAGACCGCGGATTCCGCAATCTGATGGTCAGTTTCGGTTGTACAGGCGGTCAGCACCGCTCGGTGTATGCAGCACAAAAGACGGCCGAGCACATCAACCAGAAGTTCGGCGTGGAGGTACACCTCATACACAGAGAACAGAATATTGAAGACCATTTGCCGGCAAGGGACGTAAAATAGGAGGAGAGAGATGCCTACAAAAGCAATGATCTTCGCTGCAGGCTTGGGTACACGTCTGCGCCCGTTCACGGAATCGCACCCCAAAGCCCTTTTCCCTCTCAACGGGAAAACTCTTCTGCAATATCAAATAGAGAAACTGAGTGCCGCCGGGATCAGGAACATTATTATCAACGTACATCATTTTGCCGAACAGATTGCGAACTATCTGCAAGCGAACAACAACTTCGGTCTGCACATAGAACTATCGGACGAACGTGGCAACCTGCTGGAGACCGGAGGCGGTCTGCTGCACGCCCGGCATTTCTTCGGTGCAGAGCCATTCATTGCCTGCAACGTGGACATCTTATCCAATATCGACATCAAGAATCTGATTGCGGCACACAAAAGGGAAGATATGGCGACGGTGGTGGTTTCGGAGCGGGAGACAAAACGGTATTTACTGTTTGACAAAGACCATTGCATGCGGGGCTGGACCAATACGAGTACGGGGGAAGTCCGTCCGGAGAGCACAGCAGCAGACACAGGCGAACTGCGTCGCATGGCATTCTCCGGTATGCAAGTGCTGAACGGAGATGTTTTCCGGTATATGGACGGTATGGGCGAGCGTTTTTCCCTTATTGACTTTTACGTAAAGAACTGTACAGAACATACTATCCGTGCGTACATCCCCAAGAACTACCGAATGATGGACATAGGGAAAACGGAAGCAGTGCATGCCGCCGAGCGGTTTGCGAGGTTGTTGGAATAACAAACAAAGGTAATGGAAAATTGGTTTATTAGTCTGTTAACGGGCAACGGCATTGCCCATTCTATTCTGGTACTCACCCTGGCGATAGCCTCAGGTGTTTTTTTAGGCAACAAATTGAAGATCAAAGGTGTCACGCTGGGTGTCACATGGATACTCTTTTGCGGCATAGCGTTCGCTCATTTCGGTATGCAGTTGGATCCACAAGTGGAGCAGTTCGCCAAGGATTTCGGTCTGATACTCTTCGTTTATTCCATCGGTTTGCAGGTGGGACCATCGTTCTTTTCCTCGTTCGGGAAAGGAGGTCTGAAACTGAATCTGTTAGCCACATTCATTGTTTTTGCGGGTTGCGTGACGGCATTTCTCATCCATATACTGAGCGGTGTGGACATAGCGACCATGACCGGTGTCTTGTTCGGCGCCGTAACCAACACGCCAGGTCTGGGTGCGGCGCAGCAAGCATATACAGACCTACGCGGCGTGGCAAACCCTGACATTGCAAGCGGCTATGCAATGGCCTATCCATTGGGTGTTGTAGGCATCATTGCCGTAATGATGCTGATACGCTGGATATTCAAAATCCGCATGGACAAAGAAGAGGAAAGAGTGGAAAGCGAGAAGGACATACAGAAAGATATTGAGTTCCTTAACATCAAACTGAACAATCCACAGGTGGAAGGACTACGTATCAAAGATTTAGGTCACTTGTGCAATATGGATCTGGTGGTATCGCGTCTGATGCGCCAGAACGGCGAAGAAGAGGTACCTGACGTGGAGACCGTGCTGCACTGCGGAGACACAGTAAGAATAGTCACCGACACGGGACACGAGAAAAGTGTTCTTCTTTTGGGCGAGCAGACCCAACTGACAGAAGTCGGCAAGCAAAACATGCACTTGGTTTCCAAGCATATCGTGGTGACCCGTTCAGCACTTAACGGCAAGCGCATCGGCGAATTGAACATCCGAGCCATTTACCACGTATCCATTACGCGCATACGCCGTGCGGGCATTGAACTTCTTGCTACGAAGGACCTGTATCTGCAGTTGGGTGACCGGTTGACGGTGGTAGGCGAAGAAAAGGACGTGGAAAAAGTAGCCAACTATATGGGCAATTCCACCAAACGTTTGGACGCTCCCAACTTAGCCGCCATCTTCTGTGGGATTGCTTTGGGCGTGATATTAGGTATGATACCTATCGCCCTACCCGGTTTGTCGCAAGCCTTCAAGTTGGGTATGGCAGGAGGGACGCTGATTGTAGCCATTCTGCTCGGGCACTTTGGTCCAAAGATGCACATCGTGACCTACACTACCAGCAGTGCCAACCTGATGATCCGCGAGATAGGTATCGCTTTGTTCCTTGCCGCCGTAGGCTTTGGTGCCGGAAAAAGTTTTATCCCCACCCTGCTGTCGGGCGGTTACGTATGGATCGGCTACGGTGTCCTCATAACCATTGTCCCTCTGCTACTTGCCGCTTTGATAGGACGCTATTGGCTAAAGTTGGACTACTTTACCCTTACGGGACTAATGGCAGGCAGCATGACCGATCCTCCCGCCCTGGCATACGCCACCTCACAGACCACAAGCAATGACCGAGCCGCCGTAGCCTACTCAACGGTATATCCGCTCACGATGTTCTTGCGTGTCCTCACGGGACAGATGATGATATTGTTCTTCTTATAATAGCAACCCAAAGGACTCCCCCATTCCCCTCAAAGAGGGGGATTGATTATAGACGTCTTATATATTCGAGAAGTTCTATAAGATGATACTTTACACTATTGAGAGTTGGGCTTATTGGACGAATTAGTCCGATAAGCAACACAGAGAGTATCTATTATAGACATTTTAGGGGTATCCTATTTATTCTTTATCTCCCGTTGAGGGGTCGATGAGGGGTGCTTCAGGTCGGCTAAGCGAAAACAAAGTACAAGGGTACTATACAGTACCCTTGTATTTCTGTAATGCCTCCAAGAGAAGCAAGCATTACCGGAATTCATTCCAATCTATTCTCCCCACCAAAAAGAAAACGGCTCTCCAAAATGCCGGTACAAGCCCACCGCACCTATTCTCCTCCCCACTTTGCACCACAAAATACGCAATCTGTTGAAAAGTTTCATAACAGACTATTATTACAGCATTTACCACCTATATGAGCTGTTGAAAACATGACAAAATACATGTTGAAAACTTTTTAGTGGGGAAAAGTGGGGAAAATAGATACAATTATGTATCTTTGCAGCGGTAAGGTGGCTAATTATCAGCAGGAAAGACAACAGGGACGAGGCGATTGGCCAGACCTTTCCATGCGAAAAGACGGGACATTTATTTTATGACGACTTTTATAGGCAACATATCGGTACGATTGGACAGCAAAGGACGTTTTTTCGTGCCTGCGTCTTACAGAAAGATTCTGATAGAATGGGAGTCGGAGCGTATTGTCATGCGAAGGGACACGGACAATGCCTGTCTGGTATTTTACCCAGAGAAGGTATGGAACGCCCGTGTAGAACAACTGAGCAATACCTTGGACGAATGGGACCCTGAGGATCAAATGCTGCTCATGCAGTTTGTTGCCGAAGCCAGTTTTCTGGAGCCCGACAGCCAGGGGAGAGTATTGCTGCAAAAACGCGATTTGCAACAGATAGGTGCAGACGGAGAATTGCTGATAGTGGGTATGATGAACCGGTTTGCCATTTGGAGCAAACAGACATTCGAGAACAAGATGTTCAAGCCCGACGAGTTTGCCCGTCAACTACGCAACCGAATGAGCCAGAGAGGAACAACGGAATGACGGAAAGAGGTATGACATATCATATTCCCGCCTTGGCCAAGGAGACCATAGAGGCTCTGAATATACAGCCTGACGGAACCTATATAGACGTTACATTCGGCGGCGGCGGACATTCGAGGCTGATCATGGAGCAATTGTCCGAGAACGGACGTTTATTCGGTTTTGACCAAGATGCGGATGCTTACGGAAACCGTATTCAAGACAAGCGATTCCAATTCGTCCACGGAAATTTCCGATATGTCCGTCAGTTTCTGCATTATTACGGCGTGACACAGATCGACGGGTTAGTGGCAGACTTGGGCGTATCGTTTCATCATTTTGACACAGCAGACAGAGGTTTTTCGTTCCGTTTTGACGGTCCGTTGGATATGCGCATGAACCAGTCGGGCGGTATGACCGCAGCAGACATCGTCAACCACTACGAAGAAAAACAACTGGAAACGATATTCCGTCTGTACGGGGAACTGCAGAATGCACGCAATATGGCACACGCCATCGTGACGAGCCGAGCGGAGAAACCGATTTTACGCACCGAGGAATTAGCACAGATAGCAGAAAAGCACTGCCGGCGAGACACGGAAAAGAAAGAGTTGGCGAAGGTATTCCAAGCCTTGCGCATAGAAACAAACGATGAAATGGGTGCATTGCACGACATGCTGAATGCGGCAAAAACCTTACTGAAACCACAGGGACGCATAGCCATACTCACCTACCACTCATTAGAGGACAGGATGGTAAAGAACTTTTTCCGTTCGGGAAACATCGAGGGCATCATTGAGAAAGACTTCTACGGAAACACACTGACCCCGTTCCGCATAGTAAGCAACAAACCCATAACCGCTTCGGAGGAAGAAGTGACAAACAATCCACGAGCACGCAGTGCGAAATTGCGCATTGCAGAAAAGAGACAATGAAGAATCCGTTCCACAAAATACACTTATCGGGAGAGCGTGTCACGACATGGATACGCGACATTCTATCGGGAAACATCTTCACGAAAGAGGCTGTCCGCAAGCAATGGGTACTGATTGTTCTGATTGTGTTCTTCATCTTTGTGTACATAAACAACGGTTTCAAAGCAACGGGACAACAGGCAGAGATAAGGAAATTGCAGAAAGAAATCAAGGAGGCACGTTTCACCATGCTTGATCTCTCGGCAGACTATGCGAAGATCAGCAAGCCATCGGCGATATCCGAGCAGTTGAAAGAAGACGGCAGCATGGTTTCAGAATCCACGAGGCCTGCCATACTAATAAAATAGCGCAAGACTGAGAAACGGTAATGGACGAAAAAAGACGTGATACAATCGGTCGGTTCGCCTTGGTGGTGACACTGATGGCAACAGGGTTCATTGCCGTACTGGTAAAAATAGGGACGACACAGTGGGGCAGCAGGCACGACCAACTTCTAAGTATCGCCCAACGCAGCGTTTCACGCAACGAGACCATTCTCCCGAACAGAGGAAACATCTATGACTGCAACGGGAATCTATTGGCAGGGAGTGCACCCGCGTACTATATCAGAATGGATACCCGGGTACCGGCTTTGCACCAAAAAGAGGGGAAGTTGTTTTACGAGAACATAGATTCCGTATCCTACGCATTGTCGGCGTTCTTTGGCGACAGGAGTCCGAAAGAATACAAGGAACTGCTGTCCGACGGTTACAAAAGAGGTGACGGACAATTGCTTCTTTACCCGCAGCGTATCACCCATGAGCAACTGAAAGCCGTAAAAAAAATGCCTTTGTTCCGACTTGGCCAGATCAAGAGCGGATTGCTCACAAAAGAATACTACCAGCGCATCAAACCGTTTGGCCTGCTTGCCTCGCGCACAGTGGGAAGCATTTACGGCGACAACGGACGGGGAGTAAGCGGTTTGGAGCGTGCCTACGAAACGGAACTGAAAGGGAGGGCGGGACACAAGCAGGTGGAAATGATTGACGGACGTGTGATCGTTTCATCAAATACGGAAGCAGAGGACGGTTTGGACATCATCTCCACCATAGACACCGATTTGCAGGATATTGTGGAAAGCCAACTGCTGCAAACGGTAAGCAGCCAACAAGCGGATTGGGGTTGCTGTATTCTGATGGAAGTACAGACGGGAGAGGTGAAAGCCATTGCCAACTTAGGGCTATCGAACGGAGAATATATAGAGAACAAGGACTACGCAACCACCCGCATAGAGCCGGGATCTACTTTCAAGACATTCTCCCTGATGGCCGTGCTTGACGAGGGCAAGTTTTCCCTGACAGACACATTGGATTTGGAAAACGGTTTGTGGGTGTACAAGGATTCCAAAAGACCCATCAGTGATTCGCACAAGCATGAAAAAGCCACCGTCTTACAGGCTTTTGCAGCATCGAGCAACATAGGTATGGCAAAGATGGTGACACAGACTTATGAGGAGAAAGCAGAGCGGTTTATAGGCAAACTGGACAAAATGGGTGCGAGAGACAGTGTTATTTTCCAAGTACCAGGGACGAACCAGGCACTCATCAATATCCCGAAAGACCAGGAGACCTTATCGCGTATGGCTTTCGGATATTCGGTGGAACTGCCTCCCATTGCCATATTGACATTCTACAACGCTATTGCCAACGACGGAAAGATGATACGTCCTTTCCTCGTGAAAGAGATACAAAAAGACGGAGAAACCGTCAAGACTTTCCGCACGTCCGTTGTCCGTTCATCCATCTGCAAGTCCTCCACTCTGCATGATGTCAGAACCGCCTTGGAAGCCGTTGTATGGGACGATGAGTACGGTACAGCATCCGTTACTCCATGGGGGACGAAAAAGGCACAAGGAAACATGGTGCATATAGCAGGAAAGACAGGGACGGCACGTATCCACGAGAAAACCGGATACAACAAAAACAGTCACCGCTATACCTTCTGCGGTTATTTCCCCATGGAAGATCCACAATACACCTGCATATGCATTGTGGAACGTCCTCAGGTATATACCGATGCCGGTATTCATTGCGGAGGGACTGTGAGACGCATTGCAGAAAAGACCATTGCACACGAGGGAACAATCTCCATAAAGACCCGTTTTGTCCATCCTGATTCCTTGTTGCTACCACCTATCAAGCGAGGCAAACAATCAGCCATACGGAAGGCAGCCAAGGGAGCGGAATTAGAGGTTGAGTACAGCAGTGCCGAATGGGCGAAAGTGAACGAACTATATAAGACAGAAGCCATCATCATACAGGAGAATACGGTTCCCAATGTTATCGGCATGGGAGCCAAGGACGCCGTATTTGCCATTGAACGGACAGGTATGCAGGTCAGGATAAGCGGGAAAGGCAAGGTGGTAAGTCAGAGTATTGCAGGGGGCTCTGCTGTAATAAAAGGAGGAATTGTAAAATTAGACTTAAAATAACATATCCGTATGCAACTAAAAGAACTCATTGCCTGTTTACAACCCGTTTCCACGCACGGGGACTTAAGTGTGGAAATTACGGGTATTCAGTTTGACTCCCGTCTTGTGAAGCGCGGCGACCTGTTTGTTGCCACACGAGGTACGGCAGTTGACGGTCATGATTATATTGCCAATGCTCTACAAGCAGGTGCCGTTGCCATAGTGTGCGAGCATGAGGTTGAGGTGCCTATTGAAAATTGCGTCATCGTATCTTCATCCAGCAAGGTACTTGGTTTATTGGCCAGCAAATGGTATGGAGAACCTTCCAAACATTTGATATTGACCGGCGTCACAGGCACCAACGGAAAAACCACCATAGCCACTCTACTCTATCGTTTGACACGTGCCTTCGGAAAGAAAGCCGGGTTGCTTTCCACTGTATGCAATTATGTGAATGAAGAGTTGATTGCCTCCACTCATACCACTCCGGATGCATTGGAACTAAATCAGTTGCTTCGTCAGATGGTTGATGCAGGATGTGAGTATGCCTTTATGGAAGTGAGCAGTCATGCGATTGCCCAGAACAGGATTGAGGGTCTTGACTTTGACGGAGGTATCTTCACCAATCTTACCCGAGACCACATTGATTTCCACAAGACCTTTGACAATTACCGAGACACGAAGAAGTTGTTTTTTGACCATCTCAAGCCCGAAGCATTCGCCATAACGAACAAAGACGACAAGAACGGAATGGTCATGGTCCAGAACACGAAAGCCAGAATCAGAACCTACTCCACACAATCCGTAGCAGATTACCAGGCACAGATACTGGAAGAGGGTTTTGACGGTATGCTGCTCAGCATAAACCGCCAGGAGGTGTTTGTTCCATTGGTCGGGCGGTTCAACGCCTACAACATTTTAGCGATCTATGGTGCCGCAGTGTCGCTTGGTTTCTGCCCAGAAGATGTATTGCGAATCATCAGTACATTACATTCCGTCAACGGACGTTTTGAAGCCATCCGTTCCCCAAAAGGCTGGACTGCCATTGTGGATTACGCCCACACGCCAGACGCCGTAGAGAATGTAATCAACACCATCAACGAGATACGCAAACAAGATTCGAGGCTCATTACCGTGGTAGGGTGCGGCGGCAACCGAGACAAAGGCAAACGCCCTATGATGGCGAGCATAGCCAAGAAAGGTTCCACCCTGCTTATTCTCACTTCCGACAATCCGCGCGATGAAGAGCCAAAGGACATCCTGCAAAATATGCTGAACGGACTCACCGAGAGCGAAAAACGCGACACTCTTGTCATAGAAGACCGGCAGACCGCCATACAGACGGCTTGCACTTTGGCACAAAAAGATGATGTTATATTAGTTGCCGGCAAAGGACATGAAAATTACCAAATCATCAAAGGAGTGAAACATCATTTCGATGATCACGAAGTAATAAGACAATATATCTAATTCCATCAGATTATGCTCTACCACCTTTTTTCCTATTTTGACAAGGCTTTCAACCTTCCGGGAGCCGGTATGTTCCAATACATTTCCTTCCGTTCGGGATTGGCATTCATCATAGCTTTGCTCACTGCAACCCTGTTCGGCAAACGCATCATCGCTTATCTGCAAAAGAAACAGATAGGAGAGACTATCCGCGACTTAGGGATAGAAGGACAAATGCAGAAGAAAGGGACACCTACCATGGGCGGTATCATCATCATTCTTGCTATCCTGCTTCCCGTTCTTTTATGTTGTGATCTGACAAACACATACGTTTTGCTGCTCATCACCTCTACCATACTATTAGGAGCCTTAGGATTTCTTGATGACTATATCAAGGTGTTCAAACACAACAAAGAAGGGCTAAACGGACGATTCAAAATCTTCGGACAGATCGGAGTCGGACTTATTTTGGGACTGACGATGTGGTTTGCTCCCGATGTTGTGACAAGAGAGAATATAGAGACGCGTGTGGAAAACCACATTGAGAGTGTGGATTATGCACGCCAGGACCAGAAATCGACTTCCACCACCATTCCCTTTGTAAAGAATAACAATTTCGACTATGCAGACCTGTTCTCATGGGCAGGCGATGCAAAACAGACATTGGGGTGGATATTCTTTATTTTTGTCTGTATTTTCATCGTCACGGCGGTTTCCAACGGTGCGAATCTGACAGACGGATTAGACGGTCTTTCTGCCGGTACGAGCGGCATTGCGGGAGTAGCCTTGGGAATACTTGCCTATGTATCCGGCAACATACGATATGCAGGATTTCTCAACATCATGTACATACCGGGAGCGGGGGAGATGGTGGTATTCTCCAGTGCTTTCATCGGGGCTTTGATTGGTTTTCTTTGGTTCAATGCCTACCCCGCACAAGTGTTTATGGGCGATACGGGTTCTCTTACGATCGGCGGTATTATCGGTGTATTGGCAATTATTCTTCACAAGGAGTTGCTTCTGCCTATCTTGTGCGGGGTATTCATGGTTGAGAGTCTCTCCGTCATCCTGCAAACCTGCTACTTCAAATGTACAAAACGCAAAACAGGTACGGGCAAACGAATTTTCAAGATGACCCCTCTTCACCACCACTTTCAGAAAAGCGGGAATGCCGGTATTGAAGCCATCCTGCAAAAGCCCTTTCAGGCTCACCCTGAAAACAAGATAGTGGTGCGTTTCTGGATTGTGGCACTCATACTTGCCGTGCTGACTATTTTGACCCTTAAAATGAGATAAACCCTACAGTTATGAATACGGACAATAAAAAGATGCGTCGTCTCGTTGTTTTAGGCGCAGGCGAGAGCGGAACGGGTGCTGCAATTTTAGCCAAACAGAAAGAATATGATGTATTCGTATCCGATTCCGGTACGATCGCTCCTATCTACAAATCACTTTTGCAGCAGCACCAAATTTCATGGGAAGAGGGGCAACATACCGAAAGCCTTATTCTCAATGCGACCGAAGCCGTCAAGAGTCCAGGTATTCCATCCAACGCCCCTATCATTCAAAAACTCGCCGGTCTGCATATACCCATCATCTCAGAAATTGAGTTTGCTGCACGCTATACGCAAGCCAAAATGATATGCATCACAGGAAGCAACGGCAAGACCACCACAACATCTCTACTCTATGACATTCTATGCAGGGCAGGGCTTAATGTCGGTTTGGCAGGCAACATAGGCAACAGCCTGGCTCTTCAGGTGGCACAGGACGATCACGAATACTACGTGATTGAACTATCCTCTTTCCAATTGGACAATATGTACGATTTCCGCGCCGACATCGCCATTCTGATGAATATCACCCCCGACCATCTTGACCGATACGAGTATTGTTTTCAGAAATATGTGGATGCCAAGTTCCGTATCACACAGAACCAGACAAAACAAGATGCATTCATCTACTGGAGCGAAGACCCCGTCATCAACAAAGAACTTCAAAGACTCAACTTGGCAGCAACTCTTTATCCCTTCGGTTCAAGCAGCAAGCACAATGTGGCATACGTAGAGGGAGGCGAGTTTGTCTTGAATGCCCCCAACGCCACTACTCTGGCTTTCAATGCAAATGAGTTGTCGCTCAAAGGGCTGCACAACAAGTTCAATTCCATGGCAGCAGGTCTAGCGGCACAAATACTGAACATACGCAATGAAGTGATACGAGAGTCTCTTACACAGTTCAAAGGTGTTGACCATCGTCTGCAATATGTAGCCACCGTCCGCAATGTGCGTTTCATCAATGACTCCAAAGCGACCAATGTCAATTCCTGCTGGTACGCACTCGAAAGTATGACAACCCCGACCATTCTCATATTGGGGGGAAAAGACAAAGGAAACGACTATTCCGAAATAGACAAGTTGGTCAAAGAGAAATGCCATGCCCTCGTTTTTATGGGTTTGCACAATGAGAAACTGCACGAGCATTTCGATTCCTGCGGTTTACAAATAATTAATACCGACAACATACACTCTGCCGTACAGGAAGCCTACAAGGCTGCCCGTGAGGGCGACACCGTATTGCTGTCACCATGCTGTGCAAGTTTCGATCTCTTCAAATCATACGAAGACCGCGGCGAGCAATTTATGCGGGAAGTAAAACAACTCTGAGGAAATGGAAGAACCCAAGCAAATAAAACAAAATCCCTATCAGCACAAGTATATTGACAAAGGTTTTTGGGCTATTCTTATTTTCCTTATGCTTGTTTCGGTAGTAAGTATTTTCAGTGCAAGCAGTCAACTCATCAATAAATCAATGGCGAGAGGATTAGGTACTTATCAACCGATCCTGTCACATATCGGATTCCTAATTTTGGGAGCCGCATTGGCATACGCCATTCAGTTCATACCCAGTTGGTTTATACGTATGGGAGGATATGTTTTGCTGGTTTTCAGTGTTATATGTTTACTTCTTACGTTCACCAGGTTAGGAGAAAGTGCCAATGAGGCTGCCCGATGGATTCGTCTTGGACCTGTGCAGTTCCAGCCATCCGAGTTTGCCAAACTATCTCTCATTATTGTGGTGTCAGACTTACTTGCGCGTATCAAAACCGACCAGGATAGAAAAAAGTATTTTTGGATTGCTCTCACACTCACGGGAGTTGTCTGTTTGCTCATTGTCTCATCCAACCTCAGTACGGTTATTCTTATCGGAGCAGTTGTCTTGGTGCTTATGTTCCTTGCACGTATCCCATGGAAATGGTTGATGGCAATTGTAGGTACCGCCCTTTTAGTATTGGTTTGCGGTTATCTTTTTGTTGAGCATGTATATGTCAAGGAAGGAAAAGAGATGTCCGGTCCTTTCAAGCGTGCAACGGTTTGGGTAGGGCGTATTGATAATATGATAGAAGGACACAAGGCGGACAAACAGGACACTACAATCCGTGTCACCGATGACAACTATCAGTCCACCATGGCACAGGTGGCTGTTGCACGAGGCGGTCAATCGCCTTTTGGAGCAGGACCCGGCAATTCCGTCATGCGGAACAAACTACCTCTTGCGTTTATGGATTTCATCTTCGCTATCATAGTGGAAGAAACGGGGATTGTGGGCGCTGTATTCCTTATTATCCTCTACATGAGTATCTTGTGCCGAGCCTGCATCGCCACAAGCCGATATGCAGACTATTCCGCCTTGCTCATGGTGATGGGGTTGGCTATCATGCTTACCACCCAAGCCTTTATCTCTATGGCAGTGGCAGTTGGTTTGGGACCTGTCACAGGGCAACCTTTGCCTCTCATCTCCAAAGGAGGTACCAGCATTCTCACCACATGTTTTTATTTTGGCATTATGATGTCGGTATGTCGCGAACAAAATATGCGCAAGGACAGAGAACTACAAACACGGGAAGAGAGTTGGGGAATGATCCCTGACCTGGAAACGGATGATACCATCCACTTAGAACAATAATCAACCCATATACTTTAATCACTATCTTATGAACTATCTTATATCAGGAGGAGGAACCGGTGGACATATTTTTCCCGCCATCAGCATCGCCAACGCTTTGCGCAAAGCCGACCCCCAATGCAACATTCTCTTTGTCGGAGCATTAGGACGCATGGAGATGGAACGTGTTCCGCAAGCGGGATACAACATCATCGGTCTACCTGTGCGAGGTTTCGACCGAAAGCATCCCCTTCGCAATATATCCGTGATTATTGATTTGCTCAAGAGTATGCGTCAGGCGAAGAAGATTATCCGTGATTTCCGACCTGATGTCGGAATCGGCGTAGGAGGGTATGCCAGCGGGGCTGCCATGAAGGTGGCGGCTCGTATGGGTATTCCCATTCTGCTTCAAGAACAGAACGGCTTTGCGGGAGTTACCAACAAAATGCTGCGCAATGATGCGACCACAATATGCGTAGCATACGATGGAATGGATCGATTCTTCCCGAAAGAAAAGATTATTCTCACCGGCAATCCAGTCCGTCAGAATCTGGAAGGCGGGAACAGGACGGAAGCAGCCTCTTACTTTCATCTCCAGCCAGACAAGAAAACACTTCTCATCATCGGCGGGAGCCTCGGCGCACGTACCATCAACGAAAGCATCATTTCTTCACTTTCTCTCCTGCAGCAGGGGGATATACAAGTTATATGGCAGTCAGGCAAGACGTACTATGCCAAGTGCAAGGAGGCAACCGATGCCCTGCAGGCGGATTGGCTCGTATGCACCGATTTCCTAAGTCGTATGGATTTGGCATACGCTTTGGCGGACATAGTCATCTCCCGTGCCGGAGCAAGCAGCATCAGCGAACTCTGCCTGTTAGGGAAACCTTGCATACTGGTTCCGTCACCCAATGTGGCAGAAGACCATCAAACACACAACGCCATGGCTTTAGTGGAGAAGAATGCCGCCGTTCTAGTTCGTGATGCGGATGCACAGGAATCATTGATTCCGACAGCCTTGTCGCTGATCAACGACAAGGAAAGACTACAGACCCTACATACAAATATCCTCACATTGGGACAACACAATTCCGCAGAACGTATTGCCAACGAGGTAATCCGCATTGCACGAAACCGTTGACAAGACAGAGCGTCTTCTTACGCAAAATCAATACAGAACGGAACAAGCCCTATCCCCGCCTTATGTTAAGGCGGGGGATAGGGCTTAGTATAGCATCCGAATTTGAGAGACAGGAACGTCTAACGAATCAAAGGGGAACACTGCATAAAATACAGCAACTCGGACATTGAAGAAAACACCTCGTCGGCACCTGCGTTTGCCAGATCCTCAAGGGTAAGAATTCCCGTATTCACCCCAACCGTGAACAATCCTGCTCCTTTACCTGCCCGAATACCGAGCGGTGCATTTTCAATAACCATACACTCTTCTTTTCTGCAGCCCGATTGCTCCCAAGCACGCAGATAAGGTTCGGGGTCGGGTTTTCCGTGCTTCACATCATACGCTGTAATCATCCGCTCACGACGGAACACAGCGGGAAACGTTTCTTCCAACTGTGCAAAGAGAGTCTGCTGTCCGGACCCCGTAACAATCCAAATCTGCGGACGGGAAGGCAGTTGCTTGAGATAGTCAAGAACTTCTTTTATACCATCAACGGGGTATGTCTCACCCAATCGGTGAAACAATGTTGTCTTTTCATCATAGACTTTTCGTACCCATTCCTTATCCGGTTCGGCACCATATTTAGCACGATAACATTCCGAAATAACATCTTCACCAGTGCGTCCTTCCTGCAGATAGGTATCGCGAGCCGTAAAGTTGAGGTTATACTTACTCATGACGCTCTCCCACGCCCGAGCATGGTGGGGCATTGAATTGAACAACACCCCATCCATATCGAAAAAGAAAGCCTTATACATGAAGTTTTACGCTTTATGCTCCGGCCGGAGCAAATCGTTTACTGTTTTTACGGGATTGAATGTCTCCACAGGTACTTCTACGAATACCGTATTCCAATCCGCCATGGCTCCATTCCATAACCCGGGAAGTTCGAGTGCCTGCAAAGCACGCCCGTCTTTCGACTTCTGAGATATGAATGCCGTCTTCGGGTCTATATACTGCTTGAGGTCAAACATTTTTCCCTGATAGTTTCGGAGTCCGCAAACCAAGTCAACGGGATTGAAGTGAGTAGCCTTCTGCATAAGTGACTTGTCGGCAATCTGAGAACTCTCCAAAATCTGGCACTGGATACTACCATCTTCGCCACGGACAAGGAACGGACCACCGCCAGGTTCACCAAGGTTGCGCACCATACCGCAAACACGGACAGGACGATTGAGTTTCGCCTTCAACAGGTCGGGAGTTGTGTTCCCTTGCAATTTACAGCAGAGGTCGTGTTCAATAAAACTCCGTATTTCGTCAAGTTTTTCTTGCGAACAAGGTTTCTCCAACTCTGCCAAATAAGAAAAGGCTCTTTGCTGCAATTGCACCAAAACACCCGCCAAGAGGCGTTTGTAGTACACGGTAGGTTCTTTAAGACGATCGGGAACGACATTGTCAATATTCTTCAAGAATATGATGTCGGCATCTTGCTCTGCAAGATTTTCAATCAAAGCCCCATGCCCCCCCGGACGGAACACCAGCTTGCCCTCAGCATCACGGAAAGGATTGCCATCGGCATCGGCCGCAATAGTATCGGTAGATGCTTTCTGTTCGGAGAAAGAGATGCTATAATGCACTCCGTAACGTTGAGCATATTCGTTTTGATATTGTGCGATGCGCTGCTCAAAGAGATAACGATGCTCAGGAGAGATAGTGAAATGGAGGTTTACATCACGTTGCGTATTCACTGCATAGAGTGCACCTTCCACCAAATGCTCAAGAGCAGGCGTGCGTGCTTCGGTCGGGTAGCGATGGAACAAAAGCAAGCCCTTCGGAAGGTGTCCATACTGCATATCGTCCAACAGAACGGATATGACAGCACATCTATCGTTTTGTAGGCCTTTTTCAGCAACACGTTTCTGCAATTCCGGATAGAAAGCGAAGTCAGAAAGATTAGCAAAGAACGTGCGGATGAAATCTGTTTCTTCGCCGTCATCGCGGAAAGCGAACAAGTCTTTGAACATACGGCTTGCTGCACCCGAAGCCGGTACGAACTTCAGAATTTTATGGTTTTCTTTGAGATAGTTTTCCCAAACGGATTGATATTCCTTTGCCTCTTCCTCCGTGGGACAAAGGATGCCATTTCCAGGGGTTGCAGCGGAAACTATGTCCAAGACAGGAAAACCGGTTTGAAAGGAACGGAGTTGCCGCTCGACCTGCTCTACCGAAATGCCTCGTTGAGCAAGTTGCTTCAGGTCATTGGTTGTAAATGTCATTGTTGTATTTCTTTAGATGTTGTTATGTTATTTTCGGGTATTCTGTGACAAGTAGGCGTTGTAATAGAGGGGATTACCCGTAACCTCCTCGCCTACAAACGGAGGGATGGGCACAGATTGACAGGGAGAGGAGAGTTCCACTTCCGCCAAGACGAGACCCTCGTGTGCGCCATGGAAGACGTCCACCTCGAAATCAAGTCCATTATAAGGAACAATGTAGCGTTGTTTCTCTATCACGACCGGCAGGCACAGTGCAAGAAGAGATTGCGCCTCCGCAGCAGGTATCTCTTTTTCCCATTCGAACCGGCTTATTCCCGCAGGGTCGGTTGCTCCTTTGATTGTCAGGAATCCTTTTCCATCGCGCAAACGGACCCGTACGGTACGTTCGGGATCACGCGAGAGATAACCCTGGGAAATGGTAGTTACGGAAGAAGCCATGGAGAGGAAAGAGTCATTCCTGACCAAGAATTTGCGTTCTATTTCACAGAGACCGGTTAGCATTATTGTTTCGGTTTGCTTGCTTTGTTTACCAACCATGCTATGTTCATATAGGGTATGCCTGCATGGGAGGCAAGACCTATTTCGCACGTACGTGAGTTACTTACACCAACGGTAGCGTGAACAGCCTCTTTTTGTTCCCGCAGGTGGCGCAACGCCCAATCATTGAGTTCCGGTTCCGTAAATCCCTTGTCGCCGGCAAAACCACAACAACCCACACACGAAGGGATAACCACTTTCCGAGCGCAGCGTTCTGCGACCCGAAGAAGCGTGTCGGCAAGCCCCATCTTACGCATAGAGCAGGTAGAATGCAGAAGTACCACCTCATCAAGCGGTGTTATTTCCAACTTATCGAGCAGAAAACGTTCGATAAACTCTGCAGGTTCGAAGAGGCGGAGTCCCTGCATGGTGTGACGCATACGATAGAGACAAGGGCTTTGGTCGCACAGAACAGGATATTGACCATGCAGGCTTGCCTTGCGCAGAGCCAGTTCCAATTCCGCCGCTTTCTTGTCCGCCATATCGGGCATACCTTTGCTTTCCCATATTGTTCCGCAACACAAGCGGTCCATATTTTCAGGAAAGATTACGTTGTAGCCCGCCTTATGCAACAGTTCTACCATGTCTCCCATCGTGGGGAGCGAAGACGGGTCGCCTTTTGCGAGTCCCATACGCTGATTAAGACAAGACGGAAAATAGACGACAGAGGGAGCATCGGTAACCGGGGCGGTTATGGTATTCCGTATTTTCCTTATGTGTGTTTTATGCGGCATAGCAGGCGTCCAGAGCGGCATCTTTCCGGCAGAGACATAACGAAGCCCTTTGCACAAGGATGCCATCAACCGATTGCCCAACACGTTTTGGGCAAAGCCTGCAAGAGACAGTACAGAAGAAACAGAAGCACCCACTTCTGAGAAGTGCGAGAGAGCGAAACGCCCCAATGATTTTCCCATAGGCGACATCTCTTGTTCACGCAAGATGTGGATATAATCGCCTACATTGATTCCCACTGGACACGATGTGGAGCAGAGTCCGTCTCCCGCACAAAGGTCTTTCCCCTGACGGCGGAAGTCTTTTTGCAGGCGTTTCGCCGCCTGTTCATCGCCTTCGGCACGCAAGCGTGCTATTTCACGCTGCACCACGATCCTTCCACGGGAGGAAAGTGCAAAACCGCATGAGACACAATTGACCTCACAAAAACCACATTCGATGCACTTATCCACGAGAGGATGAACAGCGGGGAGCGGCTTGAGGTGCTGCAAGTAACTTTGTGTATCCTCGTTGAAGATAACACCCGGATTGAGTATGTTATCGGGGTCGAAAAGACGTTTCACTTCGCACATCAGTTCGTAGGCATCCTCCCCCCACTCCCGCCGGACAAAGGGTGCCATGTTGCGTCCCGTTCCATGCTCGGCTTTCAAAGAGCCATGATACTTGTCCACTACGAGAGAGACGACCGCCTGCATCATGTTATCGTATTGCGCAATGCTTTCGGGCGTAGCGAAACGCTGGTTGAGAATGAAGTGGTAGTTCCCCTCCAGAGCATGACCATAGATAACGGCATCGGGATAGTTGTGTTCACGGAACAAGCGTTGCAGGTCGGCGGTTGCTTCCGCCAGGAAATCGACAGGAAAAGCAATATCCTCGATGAGACAGGTGGTTCCTACAGGTCGCGTCGCTCCCACGGCAGGAAAGATACCCGAGCGCATTGCCCAATACTTGGCAACCAGGTTCTTGTCGGTCGTGAAGTTTTTCCCTTCGGCTTCAATGTCCACCAATGCCTCCTCCACTTGCCGAATTTTCCGCTGCATAGTCTCCGAACAAGCATCTTCCACTTTCACCAAGACGGCAGCGGCATCGGCAGGTTGTCCCTGCAGTTCGGGGAAATCGGTTTCCACCACCGCCATTGCCTTACGATCGAAAAACTCCGCAGCAGACACCACAGCAGTATGTTTCATTGCTATCACCGCACGGCAAGCCATCTCCGTGGAGGGGAACAACATCAACGCAGAGGCTGTATGCCGAGGTATCGGTGCGGTGCGCATGACCACTTCGGAAAGGAAAGCGAGCGTCCCCTCACTACCCGGAACGAGATGCGTTATGATGTCGAAAGGATCGTCGTATTCTATGAAAGGGAGAATAGTGAGGCCCGTGACATTCTTTATTGCGTATTTGGTACGGATACGCTGAGCGAGCGATGTATTGGCGCGAGTCTTATCACGCAGGGATTCTATCTTGCGGAGAAACTCGGGATGAGACAAGCGGAACTCTTCCTTTGATTTTTCATCGGACGTATCCAGCAACGTTCCGTCTGCCAACACAATCCGCACACTATCCAACATCCGATAGGAATTGGAGTGCGTACCACAGGACATTCCCGAGGCATTATTGCTTACAATACCTCCCACCATGGCACTCTTAAGCGAAGCAGGATCGGGGGTGAAGCATGTTCCGTAGGGAGCAAGAATTTCATTGACCCGTGCACCTATAAGTCCCGGTTGCATACGAATACGTTTACCGCCATCCAAGACAACATAGTTTTCCCACCGTTTTCCTATTACGGCAAGAAAAGAATCGGACACCGCCTGACCAGAGAGAGATGTTCCTGCCGCACGGAAAGTGATATGCTTGCCTTCCGCATGCGCACGCAGCAACAAGCCACGCACCTCCCGCTCACCGGCAGGATGAAAGACTTCCTCGGGAACGAGCCGATAGAACCCAGCGTCCGTTCCCCAAGTGAGCCGTTGCAGGAAATCCTTACTGCCCTGCCCGTCCTTGTATCCGAGGGGTGCCGGCGATGCAGGTATATCGGGCTTAATCATAGAGGTAGTATTTAGAAGATAGACGCCGGTAGGATTCCACATCTTTGTACCAATAGTCCCGCACTTCGTCCCATGAATAACTTACAGAGAACGTCTCACGTATGTAATTGGTGCCACAGACTTTGTCGAACATGGAGAAACGCTCCTGATTGCAGAGACGGAACACATCTTTGTCGGGATAGAGACGCATCAACTCCTGCACAACAAGGAATTGCAGGTCGGACAGATGCGCTTCATTGTAGTCGGTAATATAGATTTGCACCCCACCGCACAGTTCCCCTTTGTGAGTGGAATAGAAGGGTTTATAGGTTATAGGACGGAATCCCACTCCCGGCAATTGCAGTGCATTGAGTGCTGCAGCAAGCGTATCGGCATTGATCCACGGAGCCGCAATGAGTTGGAAAGGCATAGTGTAGCCCACTCCTATATTGAAGTAACCCAACTCACCAAAGATACCCGTTACCGGATAGAAAACCGCTGTTTCCACCGACGGGATATGCGGTGACGCCGCCACCCAAGGCAGCCCTGTCTCCTGCCACGTCATGGAACGATGCCACCCCTGCATAGGAATGACCGTAAGACGACAGCGTTTTCCAAGAAAACCTTCCTCGTTGAGCATTGTTGCCAATTCGCCACATGTTTGTGCGTAGAGGTAAGGAATCTTGAATTGCGAGACAAAAGAGATGTAGCCGTCCTCTACCAGATTGCCCTCGATTTTCTCTCCTCCAAGCGGATTGGGACGATCGAGTACGACCAACTCTTTATCGTTTTCGGCACATGCCTGCATAAGCATACCCATGGTAGAGATAAACGTATAGGAACGGCACCCTATGTCTTGTATGTCGTAAACCAACACATCGATATTGTGAAGCATTTCAGGAGTAGGTTTGCGTGTCTTTCCAAAAACGGAATAGACCGTTACACCCGTCCTTGGATCTATCATCGTTTCCACATTATCACCGGCATACACGTCCCCGCGCACCCCATGTTCAGGGGCAAAAAGTGCCACAAGGTTCACATTCTCCGCCTCATGGAAAATATCGACGGTTGATTTCAGGCGGCTGTCTATACCCGTAGGATTCGTACACAAGCCCACCCTTTTGCCTTCAAGGATAGAAAAATTTCGGTCTCTCAAGACTTCGAGCCCCGTCCGGCAAGCGGCATGACAGGCGGAAGGAACGAGCAAAAGACTTACGCAAGCCGCCAAAAGCAAAGAATGTTTCTTCATGATAGATGGTAATATATGTTTTACAGATTTCATTTTTCCGATACGATAGCAAGACCGCATACAGAGGACAAAGGTACGAAAAGTTTCAGGATTGTGCAACCGCAGCAAAACTATGCCGCAAGACGATGAACTGCGAATTTGGCTATCGTTGCCGAGGGTGATTGTTTATAATTGAGAAGTTCCAAGGGATGGGAAACTTTGGGTTATATGGGAATGAGACGAATTAGACGAATAGGGCTAATAGGACAGATAGGATGAGTAAAACGGATTGGGCGGGCGATAGCATCGCCCGATAAGAAACAATACATAGATTTACGACCGGATCATTCAGATGTCCCCAACCCCTCCCAAGGATGGGCCAATCAATCTCTCGACGAGGGGTCGTTGAGGTCGGCTTGAGGTCTGCTAACGAGAT
Source organism: Bacteroidales bacterium UBA7569 (assembly GCA_002477945.1). Lineage (GTDB taxonomy): Bacteria > Bacteroidota > Bacteroidia > Bacteroidales > Paludibacteraceae > Colicola. Next base: position 6,845 of record DLLF01000001.1, on the reverse strand, counting down.
GTGAGTTTTTATATACTCCTGCAAGAATGATATTCAAAGAAAAAACGCCGTACCATATTGTGCTGATGAAGTTTTCTTCGTAATTTTGCCTGCGTTTGGATTAGTACGTACCCTCTCACAATGGAAACAACTTTAATTTATTTATACCCATGAAGCATCATTTATCTCTATTGTTTGTGTTATGTGCGTTTTGCTGTATGTCAGCAACGGCACAATCCATCACACTGAACGGGGTAGCATACGACATTGACACCGTACGTATGTTCCAAGCAGGTCCAGGCTGTACACACATCGCCGTAAGAATGCTTACCCACGAGAAACAAGACAAGCCTTTGAATGCTTTTTTACTCCGTGTGGACGCTACAAATCCCTACATTCATTTTGAGGAAATGCTCGGCAAGGACAAACTGGTTGGAACAGAACGTCCGTCAGCCATGGCAAAGAGAAGAACGACGAGTACCAGCATCGTGGTGGGCGGGACAAACGGAGACTTTTTTCAGACCAAAACTGAGAATGGTGTAGGAAAGCCTATCGGACTAACCATTCAGAACGGTGAATATGCTTTAGTCGGGAGTACAAGCAGACGATTAGGAGGTTTTGACGACCAAGGAAAGGCCATATTGGGAACAAATTGGAGTTATTCGGGCAAATTAGTCCTCGCCGACACCACACTCAAGATACATCATGCAAACTACAATCGCGGTGACAATCAGTTGGTACTTTTCAACCAATACAACGGGACCTCTACCAACACGAACCAATACGGCACCGAAGTGCTTGTGGAACTGAAAGACGGAGAGCAATGGAAGACCAACGGACGAGTGCATCTGCGTGTTGTTAAGAAAGAAACGGGAGTAGGAAATATGACTATTCCGAGTGGTAAAGCCGTTCTATCGGGTCATGGTACGATGACCACGGAACTCAACAAACTGGAAGAAGGAGATGATGTAGATATTACGTTCACCTTGAAAGTGGATGACGTGAAGATGAACCTGCTACAGTCGGTAGGCGGTGACAACTACGCCTTGATAGTCCACGACGGCAAGGTGGAACAGGAGAACTTCTGGAACGAAGTTCATCCGCGTACCGGTTTTGGTGCGACCATGACGGGTGATACCGTACTGTTCTGCGTGGTGGACGGAAGACAAGTGCAGTCGCAAGGTTGCACGACAAAAGTATTGGGTGAGATTATGCGCCACTACGGCGCATGGAATGCCGTCAACTGGGACGGCGGAGGATCAAGTTGCCTATACATCAACCAATTCGGGCAGGTGAACAATGGTTCGGACGGGTCAGAACGCGCCGTGGGTAATGCGATGTTTGCCATTGCGGACGTACCGACAGAAGACAACGCCATCAGCACCATCCGCCCTCACGATCTGCGCATAAAACTCCCGAGTTATGCGGCTTACCGTCCCCATTTTTACGGCTATAACCAGTATGAAATTTTGCTTGACACGGATGTGGAAGGTGTTCGGCTGGAATGCGACAAGGAATTAGGAACGATTATGGAAGACGGCAGATTTCTGGTGGGACAGAAAAGCGGTTATCTGAGAGCGTCGTTGGGCGAGGCAACAGCCAAAATCTACGTGGAAGTGACAGAGACAAACGACATTGCTTTCCGGTTGGACAGCATCTTACTGGACAACCGCCACACGTACCAAGTGGAGGTACAAAGCAAGGTGAAAGACGAGACGGTTCCAGTTCCATCGGAAGTGCTGGAGTGGGAAAGTCTGACTCCGGAAGTTTGTGAAGTTTCGGCAGAGGGCATTATAAAAGCCATCAAGAACGGCTCGGGAAAAATAGCGGGTGATTTGCAAGGTATACGAGACACCCTGACGGTACACGTACAGAATCCGGCTGCTCCGACCCGTGCATACAATGAAATCACGGCAGCCCAATTCACGGCACCAAGCGGATTCAATCCACAATGGAACGGGAAGGACATCGTATTCAATTATGCCATTACCCGTGCGCCGTTCCTTGCCGTATATCAAACGGTTCCCCTGTACGGATTGCCTGACAGTGTGCGTTTGGAGATTACGACGGACGCCGTACTATCCGGAGCGACTCTTGCGCTGACAAAGAATTCGGACAAGCAATCGTTTGCGAAAGTACCTTTGACACTGCCCGCCAAGACCGGGACAATTTCGGTTGCAACCCCGATGGCAGCATGGACAGGAGCAACCTTTGACATTGCATCGTATCCGATATGGTTCAACGAACTCAGGTTCACCATTGACACAAGCACTCCTGCAGGTTCGCATACGATTACGATTGACGGCATCACATTATGCTACAAGGATGTGGAAATAACCGCCGTGAACACCCCTGTTTCTTCTAACGGGAAAGTATATCCCAATCCTACAACCAGCGACGAAATCCACTTGCAAGGGGCTGAAACAGGCAGCGATGTCACACTCTACTCCCAAGACGGACGGATACTGCTGCGCACCACCGTTGCACAAGACGACGAAACAATCAATCTGAAAGGTTTGGCAGCCGGTACTTACCTACTCACGGTGGACGGCGGCACGTACAAAATACTGAAGAAATAACTCTTAAACAACACAACATGAAAAAAACAATTCTTTTGGTATGTGCCGCATTTTTGTCGGCAACAGTATGCGCACAGAACATACGCGCTGTAAGCAACGAGTATGTAGGGAAAGGTTACTATCCGCGTTTGAACGCCGATGCCACCACAATGGATTACTTGTCAGCCGAAGACGAGTCGTACGAAGAACCGGCAAAGCAGGGAACATACGTAACCAACGAAGACTTACAGTTGGTTTTATACCGTAACGGGGAGCGCAAGGTTCTCTACCCTCACGGGGATCAGTGCAACTATATCTGGTCGTCGGTTTCGCCTGACGGGACGAAGATAGTCTTCAATACGAAGCATGGTACGGGCATTTGCGACCTCAACGGGAAGGAACTGATCAACTTAGGAAAGGTGGACGCTCCCGTATGGTACGGAAACGACTATATTGTGGGTATGTATGACACCAACGACGGACACCAATATACAGGGTCTGCCATCGTCATACGCTCTATAGACGGAGTGACGGAACAAGTGCTGACCGACCCGAAAGAGATGGGTATGTATCCTTCGGTGTCGGAAAAGACGGGGCGCATTGCCTACAACACGTTGGACGGCGATTTGCATCTTATGCAAACAACGCTGACGGCAGAACCTATCCGCAAGGCAACCCCCGAATTACGCAAAGCCATAGGAATAAAGAAACAGGCACGCAAGCCGAAGATGGTGAACGGCACATTCAGCGACTACAAAATCTATATCAACCCCGGACACGGAGGACATGACAGCGATGACCGAAACATAAAGATATATCCGTTCAAGAGCGGCGACCCTGAAGGATTCTGGGAAAGCAACTCCAACTTGGACAAGGGACTGAAACTGCGTGACTGGCTGAACAGTTTGGGTTTCCGAACCAAGATGAGCCGTACGACCAACACAACAGACGATGACCGTGCATTGTCCGCCATTGTAGCCGAAGCCAATGCCTACAATGCAGACTTCATGCTCTCCATTCACTCCAACGCCGGAGGGCCATCGAACTACGTACTGCAACTCTATGCAGGCGTGGATCCCGGTGATACTCATACCTACCCTACTCCAACACCTTGTTCAGACGAGAGCCGTGCCATATCCACCATTATCGGCAACAACCTGCAAAAGAACGCCATCACCAACTGGTCGAATTCCGTTCCTCGCATCACAGGTGACAAAACATTCGCACGGACTGCCATGCACTGGTCGAACGGCTACGGCGTACTGCGCGGGCTGAAAGTGCCGGGCGTTATCTCGGAAGGCTGTATGCACGATTATATCCCCGAGACGTACCGTCTGATGAATATGGACTACAAGTATCAGGAGGCATGGTACTTTATGCGTACCTTCTGCGAATACTTTATGAACTACGAGTTGCCCAAAGGCGTGATAGGCGGACAAGTGCGCGACTGGTACAACAAGATGGAGTTCCCGAAGATTACAGCCCGCCAGGGAACCCGGGACGAACTTCTTCCCTTGGACAAAGCCACCGTTACCTTGCTGCAAGGAGGAAAAGTGATCAGCACTTACACGACCGACACTCTATACAACGGAGTATTTTTCTTCTGGGACTTGGAGCCGGGTACTTATACGCTACGGGCAGAAGCCCCCGGTTATTACCCGATGGAAAAGGAAGTAAGCGTGAGTGCGAACAATATCACTTATCAGGATATGCTGATGAACAAGGAGCGTTCCACCCGTCCGAAAGTGATTGACTACTCGCCCAAAGTGGCGATAGAAGACAGTATCAACGTAGCCACGGACATTGTGTTGCACTTCAACTGGGATATGGTGGACACTTCCATTGTGAAGGCATTCTCCATTACACCCGAAACAGAAGGGACACTCAGTTTTGAGGATTCCTACAGAACAATCCGTTTTTCGCCTGCACGCCAACTGCAAGAAGGGACAGAATACACCATACGTCTTGCCAAAAGCGCCTGCCACCCCGACACGAATTTCCCGAACACGATGGAAGAAGACTTTGAGTTCAAGTTCCGTACAACGAACCGTTCGCAAATCGGTTTCGTGATGAGTTATCCTCAAGCAGGAGACGAAGATGTACCGCTGAATCCTTCATTCATCCTACTCTTTGACGAACCGCTGAACATCAATACGGCAAAGAGAGCCGTGAAAGTGGTTGACAGCGAAGGGAACGAACAGAGCGTACACGGTCGTTCGTACAGTTTCAGCAAACCGGAGATTGCCCCCAAGGGCTATATGTCGTTCTATTTAGTCAATGCTCTGCAAGACGGGAAAGACTATAAACTCGTGATCGGTCCGGATATGGAAGATGATTTGGGAATACACTTCAACAGGACGATGGAAATTCCATTCCACACAAAGGCGACTCCACAAGCAGAGATTCCTTTGGTAAACACAATGGAGACTCCCATGTTTACTTATGCGCAAGACGAGAGCACGGGAGTGAAGACGGCAGCCGTACTGAAGAACACGACATCAAAACTCTTTGACAAGGCGTCCAATGAATTACGCTACAGTTTCACAGAGAAGTCGGGCACCGTCATGTACAAATACAACAGCGACGAATTGATAACCGCAAACGGCAATTGCAAGTTCGGAGCCTATATATTGTCGGATTTCTCGGGCAACAAACTCTACGCCAAATGGGACGCGAGCGGAGACATCCGCTACACATTGCTGGGCGTGATGGACTACGCAGGGTGGAAATACTTGGAAGCCGATTTCTCGGAACTGCCGCGCGATGTGGATTACCAATTCATGGGACTGTATTTGCAACGCGAGGAAGGTATATTATCCGCATCAGGTAGTATTTTCGTGGACAACATGTGCTTTGAACGTGTAGGAACGGGCGTTGAGACCGTGGAGCAAGGTAGAGTCCGCATTTATCCGAACCCTGCTTCGGAATACGTATATGCGGAGAGTACAGGTGGAGTGGAAACCATGCAACTCTATACCACAGCCGGCACAGTGGTGAGAACCGTTGACAGGGCTGTGATGAAGATTTCCGATATCCCCGAAGGCAACTACATTTTGAGCGTCAAGACGGGGAAGAACATCATACATTATTCTCTGCTGATTCAACACAAATAAATGCTTGCCGCTTGAACGTTTATCTGCATAGTCCTTCCGTAAAACAGAAGGACTATGCAGATTGTAAAGAAGACGGTCCCGCGTGTATTCGTTGCCTTTTCCAAAGACAGTTATTCCGTTGTGCAGATGTGAGTCGCATCAGCACAAGGAGTCGGTCAGGTCCCGACGAGGGGTCGTTGAGGGGTTGTAAAGCACAGGATGATGATTCTATGAAGAAAGATAGATGAAAGACGCGTTCTATCATCTTGGAATACAGCACTATACTTGCATGATGCGACAAATGAATAAAACCAATAATAACACCATTCATTATGAAATCTTCTTCTGAATACCGCGCTATGGCACGCGGTTCATTACAAAACCAATGGAACAATGGAGCCATTGCCACTCTGATTGTCGGCTTAATCGGTTGCTTGTTCAGCATCTGGAGCACCGCCGCATTACATGAGCCGGTATGGGTACAGAATTCTCTTTCCTTGATACAGATTCTAATCAGTATCTTTGTTCTTGTACCCTTGCAATACGGCTTGAACAATGCCTTTCTCTCTATCGCACGCAGCGAAGGAGGTACTCCCACAGAGGGAATGTTCCACTGTTTCAAACGAGACTATTCCCGCAGCGTCCCAACCCTATTATTGGAGAGTCTGGCAATAGTCGGTTTAGGCATAGTCACCCTTTCCATCGGTGCTTTTATTCTCCTGTATGCTTATGCGATGGTTCCCTATCTCTTGCGCGATAATCCGGAGTTGAGCGGGACGGATGCACTCAAAAAGAGCCGATACATGATGCGCGGTCACAAATGGGACTTGTTTGTATTGGATCTGACGTTTATAGGTTGGTGGTTACTTGCCTGCCTTACACTCGGCATAGGCTTTCTATGGCTCCAACCTTATATAAACACAGCGCGTGCGCATTTCTATGAGGACTTGAAGGCAGAGCAAGAAACAGCAGAGCAAAGTACGGATCTGTGATCTGTATAGACTATCCCTTCCGGAGAAATATATTCTATAACAAAAGAAAGACCACTACAAGAGCGGTCTTTCTTTTGTTATAGAGATTTCTGCTTAGTCTTTGAACTTGGCACAGATAAACTCGCGGTTGAGGCGGGCGATGTTGGCAAGGCTTACCGATTTTGGGCACTCGGCAGCGCAAGCACCCGTGTTGGTGCAGTTACCGAAACCGAGTTCGTCCATCT
>DLLF01000010.1:14812-16044 GCA_002477945.1 Bacteroidales bacterium UBA7569 | reverse complement strand
GTAATGGGCAGTAAAACACGCTGGATGGTATATTACTACAATGGTCAATACAAAGGTCAGTGTGCTTGCCAAACGGCGACAAATCATTGTTCTACAAAGATGGCGGCAAAAGCAATCAACAAGTTTCTCGGCAGTGAGGTTGTGTATGCTTTCAATGACATTTCTGTTATGCTCAAATAAGATAACCAATCGTATAACCCATAAATTTTCATCACAATGGAAACAACTCTTCAACAAGGACTTAACGAAGTCGTAATGAACAAAGTTCAGAGAATGATTGACGGCAAGGCTGTCGGAGTACAGGCTACAATGGAACGCCTGTTAAGCGAGGGTCGTATAGCCCAAGACTACATCGCACCGCTTGGCGTGAATTTGAAGCACGCCGGTGAACGCCCCATTATCACTTTCGCCGGTGATGACGGCTTGGAGATGACTATGCCTGACGGTCGTTTTTCGCTCCACACCAACGCGGTTGGTCAGTTGGCAGACCGAATGGGTATTCCGTCACGCTACTTGAAGACACTTGCGTCGGGAGAGCCTTGGCAGATGATGTTGGCTGCCGAGATACTCAACCAGCACTCTGACTGGACGCAACGCAGCCGAGTACTCGTTCGTGCGGTGGGCAATCAAGTTCGTGGTGTGTTGTCGGACTCGTACCGTCGCTTGAACTCCGTGCAGATACTGACCGCTTTCGTGGAGGAAGCAGCAGGACAGGGGGCTGTTATCAGCGATGCCTATATGACCGACACAAAGGTGTGGGCTGAAACGATACTGCCAACGCCCATCTCTATTCCCACCAAGAACAATGGCGAGGTGATTATCTTTGCAGGTGCGCGGTTCTCTACCTCCGACTATGGCGATGGTGCGGTTGATATGCGTACGTTTCTGCTCAACGGTGCTTGCCTGAACGGTATGGTGCGCGAGAGCGTGATGAAGCAAGTGCATTTGGGTAGTCGCTTGCCTGACAGTCTTGCGTTGTCGGAACGCACCTACAAACTTGATACCGAGACAACCGTGTCAGCCGTCCGAGACCTTACTCGTGGCTTGTACTCGAAAGACACGATAATGCAGAAAGCGTTGGAGATACAAGGTGCAAGCGAGATAGAGGTGGACTTTGACCGTGAGTTGAAGAAACTGCAACAGGGCGGCTCTATACTCAAAGCAGAGCAACAGGCGGTGGAGAAACTGCTGATGAACAACAATCCCGATGACGGAGTAACAGGCAGTGCTAC
>DLLF01000010.1:0-14723 GCA_002477945.1 Bacteroidales bacterium UBA7569 | reverse complement strand
GAAAGAGCAAGAGAGTTGCACGAGATTAGCGGTAATCTGATGAACCGCGTTAAGTTGGCTATGTGATTATCAACTGTTACTCTCGTATCATTTCTATCTCTGCGAGAGTAACACCAAATTTTCTTCAACAATGAAAACAATAGATGAGCAGTACAACGACATCAAAAAGCAGTACCCCAATGCGCTACTTCTGTTTCGCTGTGGGGACTTCTATGAAGCCTATCACGAGGATGCCGACAAAGCAAGTAAGATACTCAACATTACGCTGACAAGACGAGATGGTATCGATGGAATGCATATGTGCGGTTTCCCATATCACGCCTTGGACTCATATCTGCCAAAACTTGTCCGTGCAGGCTTGCAAGTTGCTATTTGTGACCGCCTTGATGAACCAAAGCCCGCAACCAAACGGAGTGTGACGGAACTTGTTACGCCTGTAGCACCTACGGCAGGACAACTACAAGAAGAGACGCCTGTGAAAGAACCGAAGCAAGCATTGCTACCCAAAGGACTGACTAAAAAGACTGCCGACAAACTGCAATTGTCGCTGTTCGATGAGCAGCCATCTGATTACCTACTGCATTTCCGAGACGAGGTGGCTAAAGAACTGCTGGTGCAGAATTATAAGCAGGGAATACAGCCCGACTTCGCTGCCCAACTTGCTAACAGCCTTGTCAGGCGGTTGTATGGTATTGACCTCAAAATGGTGGAGTAACCTATGGACGAATTTATTAGAGCAATGGCAATGAGCGGTCTGCTTCAAGACCTTGCCAACGAGTGCGAGCCAAGCGAGTTGCAAGACCTGATTGACTATGGTAGAGACGTGTTTCACGCAACCTTAAACGAAAGCAAAACAAAAGCAAATCATTAACAAAACAATACCGGATAAGGAATAGGATATAGGATTAGGATATAGGATAAAGGATAAGGAAAAAAAAGAAAACAGAGTTTTCTAAAAAAATGCCTTTGGATTTTTATGGATATTCCGCCTGTATAAAAGACAGAGATATGGCACAACAGACAAAAAAACAGACGCTCGCCCCCAAGACCTGCTGTTCGGCAGCAGGCAGCCCAAGGCATCAGGGCGAAAAAAATACGCTGCCGCAGGGCGTAACGGCACTCCAGACGTGGCTTGAGGACCACGGGTGGGAGGTCAGCATAGAATGCCCTTTTGGGGAGGCGTATGCAAAAATAGAGCGCGTTTCCAAGCGTGGTATCGGCTATGTAACCTGCATCAAGATGACCTCGCAGTCCTATCGTGAGGCGGTGGAGGCTATCGACCCCAACGAGGAGGTCTTGGAGATATGGCAGAGCAACGAGAATTACCGTGCCGTAATGGGCAGTTTAGCCACGGCTTGGAACGACATTAACGAAATGAAAGAATTATTGTTAACCCAACTTAAAACATTGAAAGTATGACACCCTTTGAAACCCAAAATGCCCAAATCAAGCAACTGTTGCTTGAGGGCAAAAGTATCACCCCGACAGAAGCGATGAAGCGTTTCAACTGCAACTGTTTGTCTTCCCGCGTATCCGACCTCCGCTCAAGCGGAATGCCGATAAAGAGGGAGAAAATACGCAACGGTCGTTCGATTGTCAAGCGATACAGCATACCCGAAGAGTATCTGGCGATAGCGAACAATGCCGCCCAACCCAAGCAGACCACAAACCAACAGAGCCTGCCGAAGAAAAGCGCAAGCAAACCCAAGTCCAAAGAGGTGTACGTCGTTACGTGCAAGACCTACAACCGCAACAGTCCGACAGGAAACATTTATCTGTGGGATACGGAGGTCGTGGGTGTGTTCGCAGAAGAAGCAATCGCACGCGACTTCACCAAGCAATTAACAAACGGGATTGAGTTTGCCAACAATCGCAGGAATTTTGACTGCACGGACGTGGCAGGCGAGAAGCGTAATTTTGTGTTCGGTTTTGTGCAGCGACAAAACCTGTATCCGATGTTCGTTTATAATTGCTTCCGCGAAACGGTATTGCTGAGTTAGAAAAAGAAATAGCCGTAGAAGCCACAGAAATGCCCTCAGACGCGTTTTTATACCAGAGACAATAAAATGTACCACTGAGAAATTTTAGCGTAAAATAGGGGGTGTTTCTGTGCGTTTCTGCGAATTATTTACTATCCGTTTGTGAGTATGGAAAAATTTGCGTAATTTTGCAGGCGAAATTGCAGACGGTAAACAACAAACTCGACGTTTGTAGAGGGTATGAAAAATATACCGAAGATAGTTCTGGACGAAGCAGAAAGGCAAGGTCTTGACAGAATGGCTGCATATCTGTGCAACGTTGACGGTCGGGAGATATACAGTTTGGGTGTGGAGAACAAGGAACACTGGTTTCCCGGTCCTCCCAATGCACCCGTGCTGATATCGCTGAAAGACGGTAAGGTTTCAGAGTTTGATGACTTTGGGTTAATTTACGACCTTATGAACCGCGATGAAAATTGAGTGTTAATCAGTTTGTCATCAATGCGAAGAATTCCGATAAGGTTTTGCCGCATCTTTTTGATGTAGCCGTTCTTGAAATCAGAAGCACTTCCACGGCGACCTGATTGTGGGTCAAACCATAACAGATTGCCGTCTTTTTGACGTTCTACGATAAAAACGTGCGCCCCTGCGTTTTTTCCTTTCCAAGCACAATAAATCTCATAACGCCCCTTTTTAGCCGTTTTGCTTTCAATGAACGCCAATTTGTCTGCAAGAGTGTCTTTGATATTCGACTTTACCGACCACTCGTATTCTGCTTTCTTCCCTTCTGTTGTCAGAAAGCGCAAATCCCATTTTACGCCTTTTTCTGTGTAGAACTTATCCATCTCCCTGTACTTCTTGAAGCCTTTGACAATAGGATTCGCCACGGCTTCAACATTAAATCCCCTGCGTCTGAGTTCATAAGCCATTGTACAGGTTTGGCAGTTGTGATAAAACCCAAGGTCGTTTGCGTCGGGCAGTGTGAAATTTGGGTTTGCTTTCCCGCCGTCTGCTTCCGTAAAGTTCATAATCTTTCCTTGTGCGATAGGCAATTCTTGGGATAATTCACGGTTGTTGGCAATAATCTCCCGTGAGAAGTTGGCGTGTACTTTGTTATAGCGCATAGAGGATAGGTATTCTGCATAGGTATCATAGGGCATTCGTGACGAATAGGTATTAGTAAACTTTTTCGGAATATATTTGAGGTTGTCAGCCACGAAATATGGCATTGAAAAACTGCGTTTGGCTCTATCTGTATTATTCTCCATCCACTCGTTAAATGCCGGTGGCACATCGGAGACGCGGTTGACGCTGTCGGTGGTGGGTTCTACGCCGAGGAGTATAGCGCGGTTCTCCTCCATGAGTTCGGCTTCCGTCTTGAGTATCTGCACCACGTGGCAACGGCAGTGCGGGTGCCACCCCGTGAACTTGAAGTCCTTGGGGTAGCGTCCGCAGAGGTCGTCGCAGATGTCTGTCAGCGGGACACCGTTGCAGGTGTGGTTGTTGGAGAGCCGTATCTCTATGCCTACAACAAAGTCGAGTTGCTGCATACGCTCGTAGTCGGCAGTGCGGTATGCCATATTCGTTTCCGTAACCGCGAGTCGGCGTGCGTTCTTGTACGACGAACGGTACACGCCTTGTCCGGGGTGAAAGTCGGCTGCCCGCTGCGAGAGGACGAGGTTGCCGTGCATGTCGCGCACCCTGCGGAAGAGTTTGTCGGGGTAGCGTAGGAACTGCCTTAACTCACGGCTCATTGCGTCAGCGTCCAAGCCGTTGCGTATGCCCAAGTCGAGTCCGAGTTCGATGTCGTTTTTGAAGCCCTGTGCGTAGTTCCAGACCCGCTCTGACAGGTTGAGTCCCTGCTCTTTGCGACCGATGAACGCCTGCCGTGCGTCGTCGTTGGTGGAAAAGTATCTGCGGTACTGCTCTTGGGTGAGTCGCCCGATATTATCGCCAAAGACGCGCTGCGACAGTGCGTTGTTCTTGTTGTTGGCGAGCGTCCATTCTGCTTCTATACCATTGACGACAGCCGTTTCTACACTATCAGCGAGCCGCGAGAGCAACGATTGTATCATTGACAGTGTAATCGGATAGTCTTTGAAAGAAAACACGCGAGAGGGGTCGAAATTGTTTGTTCCGACCAGTGCACCTATCTGCGCTGCCTCCTGCGTGGCGGCACGGAAGATTTTGTCAATCATCTTGCCGTACCGGGCAAGGTTTTTGATATGTTGGCGTTCGTATGGGTCTGTTACTTTTGGCATAAATTACACAGTTAGTCCGAAACTGTCATTGGCACTCTCCGCTTGTATCTCTTGCAGGGTCTTATCAACATCCGTCGAAGCACCGAACATCTCTATCGACTCTCGCTGGCTGATGATGGGCTTGTTGCCGTTGGCGGTAAGCAGGTTGGTGATGGTGTCTTTTTCGTCGGTGATAGTGAACGGGGTGATGATATTCTCCACCGGTAGAGCGTCTATGTCGGCTGCGTACTGCTTTCCCATAGCCAGTTTAAGGAACTGCTTGACCACATTGACCTCGCGGTCGTAGAACTCTGTGAGCCGTCCTGCCTCATCCTTGACTTTGAGTTGTGCGTCGATAAACAGTTGCTTTCTGCTTTCGCCGGACATCGGGTTGGACTTCATACTCTCGTACGACCAGTCCGGTAACTGCAACTGCGTGAAGAACGATTGCCGCAACTCCGTTATGTAGAACTTGAGGTTGTCGATGGCTTGCGCCCAAGTAACATAGTTGGCAGAACTGCCTTTCGGGTACTGCATTATTGCACGTGCTTCCTCTGTCTCGCTCTGCTCATCTCCGTAGGCTATCTGCTCGTCGGCGAACACCACGAACAGAGGTTTAGAGTTCTTGCGGAGGTAATTGCCGTTGCGCGACATTGTCCATTCCATCTCGAAGACGATTTTGCTGGTATCCTCCCAGATAGGCGTCGGACGGTACATATAGACGGCAGGTATCTTGCCGACGGTGTATTCTTCTTCCTCTACAAGCGAGAAACCGCCTCCATTCTCCGTGCTCCATTTGTAGTGGGTGTCGGAGGTGTAGGTGTCGAAGAAACTGACAGTTGTACTGCCCACTTTGCGCGTATAGCCGACGGACATCGCTATCATATCTCCATACTCGTCGAAGAGCGGATAGAGTTCGTCTCCAAGCATTGGCGAGAAGTTTCGGCAGCGTAGTTTGAGCGGACTGTCGAAGCCATAGACAGAGTTGCGGTCTTCGGTGGCATACCATAGTGTCATAACCTCACAGCCCGCAAACAGCATAGAGCAGCGTTCTGTGTTAAGGCTGTCTATCCGGTTGCGCTGATACACTTTTTCGAGTGCTGCCGCCACTTCCTTTTGCCGGTCGTTTTCGGGCTTGCACACACGCTTGACAGGTATGCCGTTACAGAGTTCGGACATACGTTTGACAGCGAGCCGCTGGAGGTCGTAAGTGATACGCGTAACGTGGTCGATAGTACCGTCGTCCTGTACGATGTCGGGGTAGAGCGCACGGCTCATAACAGGGTGGCGGCGCGGGTCGTATTCGCGTTGAAGACCATTGCGCCCACCCCAAGCAGGCACAATAACAGACTTCTCTTTCAAGTCCGCAATGATTTGGTTCGGGTTGCGCGTCTGAAGCGCAATAATCTCTTGAATAGTCATAGTTGCTTTTGATTTGATACTATTTTGTTAATATACTTGTCTTGCTACCCGAGCCTTGTTGATAGGTCGGAACGGGTTGGCGATATGGTAGTCGATAGCATAGCAGAGGACATCGACATACTCGTCGTGCGGCTTGCTGGGGAAGCCACAGACCTCCTCTATAAATGCTTCGTTCCACGCACCGTCCACAAGTACCACACGACCGCACTCTACCGTCGGAGAAGCGGCATTGAGCCGTGTTTCTTTGCTGTCTCGCGGCGAGGGTGTCTGCGTTACATTCAGCCCTGTGGACTCTTTCATCTGGTCAATAACCGATATGCCGTTTGCCTTTGGTTCTATGCGTATCGAACTGCGGTTGGTGTAGCCGTGCTGCTGAACATAGCAAGGCAGGAAACGCAGGAGGTCTGGAAAACGCATAAGCACCTTTTCTCCGTGCGTGATATACATATCGTTGCCTATCTTGCAGGTGGCAATGATGCCTGTAGGGTCGTTGTCAGCCTTGTCGGTGTAGGCAGTATCGATGAAGAACACTACAGGTTCATCACGGTGCAAGCGGTTGAACTCGCCAAGCGTTATATGCCTAAACCACTCCCGCTTGATGATGTTACCGCCTGCTATCGTTGGTCGCTGCTGGTACAATGCTGCAAAGGTGCGTGGCGAGCGTTGCTCAATCTCCAAGAGCCGTTCTTTGCTGTGGCGTTCCTCCCACAGTGCTTCACCCAACCGGCGTGGGTCGTCCTGCATAGTCATGTCTTCACGGATAGCGGGTATATTGACCACAGTCCAACAGTCGCCCTCGCGCTCAAGCAGTCGTCCTGCGAGGTCGTCGGTATGCCAGCGTGTCTGAATGAGTATCTGCTTGGAGTTGTTGTGCATACGGGTGAGAAACACATCGGTGTACCAATCCCACACGCGGTTGCGGTATGTCTCGGAGTTGGCTTCGAGGGCGTCTTTGATAGGGTCGTCGATAATACCCAAGTCGGCAGGAGTACCGGTAAGCGAACCGCCCACGCCGACAGCCTTGTAGAAGCCGCCAAAGCCGACAGTCTCGAACATATCGATATTGCGCAACCAGCCGCGATGTGTATCGCTCTTGACGCGCTGATTATTGAGAAACGTATTGGGAAACACCTCTCCGTATTCGGTGCTGTCAATGGTGCGCTGTATGGCTCGCGAGAACTGCTGTGCGAGGTCGGCGGAGTAGGAGGTGCCTACTATCTTTAAGAGCGGGTTTTGCCCTAACGCCCAAGCGGGGAACTTGCGGCTGACGATTTCCGACTTGCCGTGCTGTGGCGGCACGAATATCATCAGTTTGGAGGTCGGTAGCGTGCCTTGTAGCAGGTCTTGACACTTTTGTGCTATCAAGGTATGAAACCACTTGCGAGTGTAGGCGGGCGAGGTATAATCGAGAAACACAGGGAAACGCTTCTCGGCATCTCTGCGGTGTAATTCTCTTTCCAATTCCAATAGCCTCATACTCGCATTGTACTCCATAGCGGTTTTTCATTTTGTCAGTTTTTGCGGCTGGCTCTGATACGCTCAATCTCGCGTTGTATCTCTTCCTCTGACATCTGCTGCGCAGGCATAAGCGGCGTTCCGTCCTTGCCCGTTACCTCCGTCTTGGTGGCTGCATACAGACCGAGCAGTTTTCTGCGCTCCATAAGTTGCTGGCGTATCTCCGCCATATAGGCAGGGTTGCCCAAGCCCACTACATTTTCTGTCATATTCTCGCGGCGGACGGTCTGAATAGTGGCCTGTTCGCCGTCTCCTCCGCTACCTGTCTCCACAGGTACGCCGACACGCTTGTTATGTTCGCGTTGCCAGTCCTCCTTGCTCTTGTCCCATTGCTCCCATAACTCCGCCACACAGTCGTCTATGCGTTCAAGTTCGAGTTGCAAGCGAGCGTCGATGTCCTGAATACGAGTAGCCTGCCACTCTTTGAGCAGGTCTTGTATGTCGTTCCAAATAGTGCGTGTAGAGCAGGTGGTATTCATTCGCGCCTTGACTTCGTCGGTGATACGCTTGATGGACCACCCGCGTTTGTAGAGTTCTGCCACAATGACCATACGCCCCTGCTTGATATGATTGCGTTTAGATGTATTGCTCATAATGTTCGTTCTTTGATGTATTGATAGATAAGATTTCCGTTTGCGTCCTTGATAAGGTTGCCCTGCTCATCTGCCATAGGCTGCATAACCCCCTCGAACATCTTGTAAGGCGACTGACCTGCTTGTGGGTTGTTCCATAGCCAACGCATATAGGCAGCCATACTCATTCCGTAGAACTGCGCACGCTTCTCGCTGCTGTTAACATTGAAGCCCGAAGCCTTGCCCCACTCATATTGATGCAGTTCGTTGATGTCTTTCTCGATGTCCGAGTAGTAGCACACACCCTTGCTCTTACATATCTGCAATGCTTCACAGAACTGCCCGTGCGAGTAATTCCAAGTGGGAGGCAAGCCACAGCACGAGCCGTTGTGGCACATCTCCTTGAAGTGAGCGTCGCTGACATAGAACCGCATACCAATCTCGTCGCAGAGGGACTTCATCTTCTCGATGAACGGTGCTTTGATTTTGCGGTTCAGTCGTAGGTAGCCTTGCGCCACCGAGTATTTGCGGTAGAGTGCCATAAGGTCAAAACCGCACAACTCTGACAGTTTGGGCATATACTCTTTGAGCGTCTGCGAGCGTTGCTCTACACAGAAGAACTCCGTTGAGAGTGCCGTCGCACCTCTGTTACCTGCTTCTCGTATCAGGTCGAGGTAGGTCGGAGTTGATACTCCGATAATGAACGGACGAAGACGGAGCGTTGCCCCTCCTGCGTCTGCGTTTGCTATTCGTTCTATTGCGTCAAGGCGTTTGAGTGGTGTGGGTACACCACGTTCTATGATGTGTGCTTTGGCTTCGTCAAGAGTGATGATAGAGAACTTGAAGTTCCAGTTGTGCTGTCCCCTTATCAAGTCCATATACCGTTCGTCTTCCGTGAACCAAGTAGCCTTGGTGGAGAAACAAAGCGGGTAGTCTATCTCCTTGAAGAAACGAAGCAGTTCGAGGGTCTTGCCATACTTGCGCTCGAAGCCGTCGAATTGGTCTGACAGCCCTCCCCATTGCATTACCCTGCGTTGCTTGATATAGGTTGCAAACTGCCCTGCATATTGGTCAGGGTTGGTGAACATTTTCTTGATTTTGTCCACGTTGACAGGGTTGACTTCTTTGGCAAGGTAGTGTTCCTTTGCGCCACCTATTCCACGCCGATACTGCGAGAAGCAGTATATACAGCCGAACGAGCAGTTGCTGTATGTGTCAAAGGTCATCGGCATAGAGCAGTCTGCTATCTCCGCTGACCAACGAGGTGATTGATAATAAGGCATAATTTGCTATTGTTTTGTTATTTGATTGTTAATTCCATTTCGTAGTCCGAACCTTTGACATCGACTATTCTCGCTCCCAAATGAAGCCAGAAATTTTGTGCGTCCTCTGCGATTGGGGTGCGAAAGGTAAGTTTGGTCAAGCCGTTCTGTTTCATCTGCGAGAGCAGTCTGAAAAGCACTAATTTGCCAAGTCCTTGCCCCTGATACTCCTTACGGACGGCTATCTCAATCAGTCGGCAATGGTCGCGGCAACGAGTTGCGTAGTAGAATGCCACAGGTGAAGAACCTTTGCTCCACACTTTGCTCCACACCTTGCTCCATACTTTGCCTTTCGACACATAGTCTATTCGTCGGAAATAATTGTACGACTGTTTGGCGACCTTTGAGCCACAGTTGTAGCAGATATCTTTGACCGCCTTGTCGTTGTAGTTGCTTTCGGTGTACATCATCGTTCCTCCATATTGAGAGCCTGCTGTATCATTCTGACTTCCTCGTCTATCGACACTTCGGCTGTGTTAATCTGTAATACAGGCACACCTATGGACTGCCATTTCCGCGCAGACAACATCGTCTGCTTCTGTTTTTTGATAATCAAATCGAATCGTCTTTTGCCACTACCATACTTGCCGTTGGAGCGAGCCGTGAGCCGTTGCCATATCGTCTGTGGGTCGCAATAGAGGTTCACAACAAGTTGTCTTTCTGCCTTGAATAAGGCATTTGAGAGGTTCAGTCCGAATGAGTGCAGAAACGACCCCTCGCAGAAGATTGTGTCGGAATATCTTAATCCCTCCTCGACCACCTCAGCAAGCCTACTGGTACAAGAACTGCCCTTGTCGTTGGTTATCCTATCAACACCACCATAGCGAGTAACTCCGTACGCACCTGCAAGGCATATATCTCCCTCTACGCAATAGGTTACATCGTTGGTTATCCTATCAACACCACCATAGCGAGTGATAAGTTCCCAAGCAAGGGCAGATTTTCCTACTGCGTTAGTTCCTGTGATGAACACGCAAGTTTTCATCGGGCAAGTCTGTATATCACATTTTCATACTTTGTTCCTTTGGCTTCCTCAAGCATTCTTTCGGTGTAGTAGCCGTTCCACCGTGTCCCTTTGTTGAACTTCTCCACAGCACACAGGCTCGTCTCGATGGCGAAAGCGTTGTCTCCCGTGTCTGTCTTTGCCCGATTGAGGAATTTGTCAAGCACGTCTCGTTCGTTGCTATGAACAATCGATATTGCCCCCTTTGTGTAGTTCTCGTCTTTCTCCCAACCGTAGCGCACATCGTCAGTCCACAAGCGTGATTGTTCAAAGACATTCATATACACTTCGAGAAAGAGAAACGCTGCATACCTGCCGAAGAAGAACCACGACCGCACCTCGTCATACGCTTGTTGCGTGGTTTTGCAGCCTTGTAGCCTTGCAGCCTTATCAGGAGTAAGTTCTGTCAATAGTCGGTAGTAAGCACCATTACAGCGCACGTACCTACGGTCGGTGCGGAAGTGGAGTTTCTTTATATCACGCTTGCCATTGAGTAGCATATCAAGTGCGCTGGGTATGTGGTAGGTCATCGTATAGAAATAGATGAGCCTAAAAGCGTCCCATTCAGAGAGGTGATAATACGAGCATAGAGAAGCAATCATTCGCTCCTCTACACCCGCATCTCCTTGTCTGTGATATTCTATGTATTCTACGTAGGTCATTGCTCTGCCGACGGAATAAGTTCGTTGATATTATACACCACTTTCTCTATCTGAGCCAGTCCCACGAGTTGCGCTACCTCTGCCGCACGGTCTTTGGGGTACACGATGATGACACGCTCCATATTCGTCTCGTTGTTACCCTCTATCTTCGGCAGGTCGTCAGGATTGATGTCTTGCCCTTGCAGTTCGGATGGTAGGTTAGTGCCGTCAAACTGCACACCACCGTCCTCGTTCTCGTGTCCTGCAAGGTCGGCTGCTTTGTCCTGCGGTGCGTGGCTCTGTGGCATAGGCGGCTCTGGGTTCCACACGTCAACGCCCCAACTGTTCAGGTCGCTTGCGTCCCACTCGTTGGCAAGTTTGTCGAAGTCCCATTCGCCAAACGAAGCATTGTCTGCGATGATGAACTCTTTCTTCTCTGCTTCCGACAAGTCCGACGCACGGACAATCTCGACTGTGGGCTTGCCGAGCCACTCCTGCCACGATTGTAATAACTGCTCTTTCTCGCCTTGTGTCAGCCGTTGGTAGTTCTTGGTCTTGCCGATAATCTGCGCTATCTGCTCGAACGACATCTTGGCTATACGGTTCAGAGCGTTCACACGCATATTGCCTCCGAGGACTATCATCTTGTCGTCCACAACCACAGGACGGATAGCAATCATCTTCGGAAAAACAAGCAGTCGCTCTACTAACAGATTGAGTTTCTGCTCTCTAATGGTGCGTGGATTGTTACTATTTACTTTCACTTGGGAAAGTTTCACTTTTTCAGTTTTCATACATTTATTTGATTTATTGTTAGTTAATTACTCCCACTTTTTGTCTTGTTGATACTCACCGAACAGTCCCCAACGGCACATCGAAGCGTAAATAGGTGTATCGAGGTGGTACGCTTTGCGCAGTTCGGCGGGGTTGATAAGCCAATTTCCCTCCGCTATAACATTATCAGCGTTGTCCGTGATACGTACATCAACGTCTTGTCTCCCTATGCAGCAGGCGAGCGAAACAAAGGTGTCGCATTGGTTCTGCAGTGCGTAGTTCTTGGCAAGTTTGCGAGCAGCGAGGTTGAGTGTGAGGTCGGCTTTGGAAGCGTCTTTCGTCCACGGAGAGCCGCCACCGATACGGCAGTTACCGCCATAGAAGTCCACAGCCAGTTTGCGTCCTGTCGTTCCGCAGTCTGCTATGGACGAATGTGTCACATAACTACCTGTTCCGTTTACGATGAGTTCATAATTGCCAGGAAGACGCTTGCGAACAAAATTCTTGACTACATCAATAGAAGTTTTGGAGAGAGGAATAGCGACTATCACTTTTTTGACAGCGCGGTCGTCCATCACTACCTGTGTCTTGATGTCAAGTCCGCCTATGTGGCTGTCGAATAGTTGCTTGCAGAGCCGTTTGGCAATGGTGTGGTCGAGCGGCATTCCTGCCGTCTCCTTGATGAAAGCGCAATGACCGAAGAATATACCTTGGTCGCCCCAGCCGTGTAAGCCCTGTGCTATTTGTTGGGACTGTTGCCCGATATACGATGTAACCTGCAAGCCATCTCCGAAGATAGTGTTGCCGTGTCCCCACCTGTCTGCGTAGGCTTGTGTGTAACCAATCTCATTAACCGCCTGACGAACATACGAAGCGATTTCGTCTTGTGTAAACGAAACGGAACTGCTGACCTCACCGGCGAGCGTAACATGGTAGTCTTTTATCTGCACCTCTACTGCATAGCGAGTAGCAGGGTCTTTTTCAATGTATCGGTCGAGCAGGTGCTGACTGATATAGTCTGCAATTTTGTCGGGGTGTCCGAGCGACACATATTCAGAAAAATGTATCATTATTGTGTGAGTATTTGAAACCGAGTGCAAAGATACGTAATTTTTTCTATATATACGATTGTTTTGCGCAAGATTGCGTATTTTCTTCGCTATTTTGGTCTAAGTTTGGTATAAATGCACCCGAAATTGCATTTTTCAGCAACAACAGTATTTCGGACGATAGTAACTTGTTGGGTGTTGTCCGAAATACGCGCCAGCCGCATAAAGTGGCTGTATTGTACTTATTCATATCTCCGAGGAAGCCTTTCGGACGAATATGTCGTCCTTGTGTCCATACCCCGCCCTCTACTTCGAGAGCAATCTTGTATTTTGGCAGGGCATAATCGAAACGCCACCGACGACTTTTGTAAAATTGATACTCCTTTATGCACTCTGCACCCAACTCTTTGGCACAGAACTGTGTGAAGATGTCTGTGATAGGTGGAGTTATTTTTGGGAGTTTTTGCGTTCTCGCAATTTTCTTTTGCATATTGATAAATTCCTTGTTTGTCATAAAAATCGTTGTCTCTCGTTGCTTAAAAGACAGTTTCGGCTTCTACACGACCGAAGCCAATGCAGAAGCCGAAATACAATCATTTAGAACGGTACATCATCGTAGCCGTTCTCCCCTGCTGTGGCAGCGTCATAGGTGTTACCAATGTTCATTTGCTCTTGCTTGCGTTCGATAGGTCGCAGACCTCCAAGAATGGGCAGTTGTTGCTTCTGCTCATCGGTTAGTTGCTCGAACACCTCTTTGGGCAGCGACTGCTTGATACAGTGCGTGTCCTGATACTGTGGTTCTCGTAGTTCGATTGCCGTCAAGTCAAGGTACAAACCCTTTTGACCGAGATACATACCACTGTCATCAATAGGTATGACCAAACAGCGTTTTGTCTGTGTGCGCCCTTTGAAATTGGTCAGGAACGCTCCTGTTACTTTAAGCAGGTCTAATTTAATACCAAAATTTGCCATAATTCTTTTTGTTTATTGTTTTATGATTTGTTAAACACTCATTATATATTATTGCCATTATTCCCAGTTCTCGAATAGTTTCTCGAACTCTGCCACCTTGTTCGTGATGTCCGTGTGGAGTTGCTGCACGTCTGCTACCAATCGTTCTATCGCGGGTGTATCGCGGGTCGGTCGCGGGTCGATTTGCACTTGCGGGGCAATGTATGTGCGCTTGGGGTGCGGAATAGCGATTGGCTCAATAGTGGGCGTAACACCACAGGCACGGCACTTTTTCTTGTATAGCAGTTCCTCTTTGTGGGCTTGGTAGTATTCTTTGTTTCGGACACGCTGCTTCTCCCGCTGCTCCTTTGTAAACCTCCGATGTGTCCGCTGCCATTCCGAGTGCTTTGCCAGCAATTGCTCTCGGTGGGCTTGGTAGTAACGGCGGTTGTACTCGGAATGGTATGCTAACATCTTCTCTCGGTTGGCTGCTTTCCACGCTTCACGGCGTTCCTTACTGCGCCCCATACTCATTTGGGTTTGAAATTTTTGCAGGCTCTTGTGCCTACGACTATCTTGGGGAACGGCTGCAAAGCGCAGATGATGAGCGTGGGCTTGCGCTCCCTGATACTCAAATTCAAAGGGTTGGTGTCGTAGGTGGCACGTGCGCACTCATCACACACGTGCTGTACCTCGGCTGCTCTTTTGCCACGTTGCGTTATCATATTCTGCTCTCGAATTGTTTGATTTGGTCTTCGGTGAACATCTCAGATACTTGCAAGCCTTTGACAAAGTTGCGTATCTCGTCTCCGTTGTCGGCGTTGCCGTAGGTGGCATTGTAGAAACGCATTGTCAGTGCCGCGATGGTGTTTGCGTCGTTGAGCAGCGCGTCAAAGGACTTGGCATCAGTAACGCAACACTCCTCCGTGAAACGCTCGCACATATACTTAGCGCGGTTGATTGCCGTCTGCAAGTCCGAGAATAGCCTCTTCCACTCTCGTTTGAGAGCAATCTTCTCGGCTGCCATTTGTCTCTCTGCCTCGCGCAGCAGTAACTCCGCTGCCGTGGTCATCACCGCGTATATGGCAAGAGCATTGCTCACGCGGTCGGGGATTGTTTCGGGTTCTTTCTCTTTCATTTGTCTTTAATTTTAGTCTTTAGTTGTCTTTAATTGGTTTCAAAAAACAGGCGGAACGGACAAACCGCCTACAATAAATCAACAATCAATATGTGGCACCGCTTCCGTTTTTGTCCC
>DLLF01000014.1:71824-88518 GCA_002477945.1 Bacteroidales bacterium UBA7569 | reverse complement strand
AGTTCATCAGTTGCTTGTAATCGGGCGTGTCGCGGCGTTTATAGACCTGCCAGAAGAGGTGCTCGTCCACGTAGAAATGGGCGTCGAACTGCGCATTGAACCAATAGACATACTCGCACGCGGCTTGCCGTATGCCCCACTCGCCCGTGCTGATTTTCAGCCCGAAAGAGTCTTTCATCGCCTGATAGGGAGCCTCGTACCCCGCCTGCATAATCGCAGGGAATGCGGCATAGTTCGCCTCGGTGTACGCCGCAAGGTAGGCAAAATCCTGCTTGTTCCGCGTGATGCTGTCCTGCTCGATGTACGTCTCCGCGGTGGCGGTGATACCGGCAGTGAGCAAGGCTGCTATGACAAAAAGGCTCTTAAATGAAATCTTTTTCATACTATACTTTGATAGATGTTGTCGGGTTTTAGGTGAACGGGCGGCTACGCCGCATTATCACAGATTATCCATAAATTTTCTATTCTTTATTTATATCTTATTAACATTATATCGGTTGCCTATCCCTTGCGCATCCCTTGCGTATCCCTTGCTGTTTGACACGAGGAAGAAACGAGGGAAATGTATAATTATTTTAATACTATATGCATGGTTTATATTGTTATTAAACAGCCATATTTACCACCTTTTGGAAATTTACCACCATTTATAGAGTTCCCATTCTATTGAGCCCCCTCTTTGAGGGGGTTGGGGGAGTCGGAGGTTTGTTTTGGTCTTTTTTAATGGTTATGCGTGTGTCCGGGTATCACTGTGGCACTGCCGGCAAGTTTCACTTGCAGGGCGGCGCGGGTAACAACTGTTTCGCCCGATTGGAGACCGCTCCTGACCAAGACGCGCTCACCGTTGCTCTGACCGAGGGTTACCTCGCGCTTCATATAGCAGTCCTCGTCCAGTTGCACATAGACCGAATAGACACCCTGCTCCTCGGTAACAGCCGACAGGGGTACGGACAGGGCTTCCTGACGGTCAGCCAAGAGCAGATAGACATCGGCGTATGCCCCCGAGACCAAGCCCGCCTTGTTGTCGAAAGCGAACACCACAGGAACGTAGCCCGTTTGCGTGTCCGCCGTTCTGCCCACCGACAGCAGGCGTCCGTTCATATCCGCCAAACGGTAGGTGGTGTCGCTGTATGCGGGTGCGAAATTGGCACTGCGCACGCTGCCCAAACGGTTCCAGTAACGTTCCGGCACGTCCGCTTGCAGCAGCAGTTGCTGCGTCTGACTCACGCTGAGCAGCACCTGCCCCGCCTCGACATAGTCGCCGTTGGCGAAACCCAGTCCGCTTACATAGCCGTTCTGCGGGGCGCGTATCTCGATGCAACCGTCGTCGGCTTTCTTGTCTTGCAGGGCTTCGTACTGCGCTTTGGCGTTTTGGTAGCGCAGGGTTATCTGCTCCATCTCCTGTGCCGAGATGATCTGGCTGCCAGTCAGCCCTTGCGCACGGTCGTACTCCTTGCGGGCGGTCTCGTATTGGATACGCGCCGTCTCTACGGGGTCGCTTGCCGCCATACCGCGCACGGAGATATGTGCCAGCACCTCGCCTTTGCGTACTGCCGTGCCCTCGTTGAGGGGGTGTTGCAACTTTGCCACACCGCTCATAGCCGCCACCACCGCCTGCACTTTGTTGCTCGGTGTAGCCAGCCGCCCCGATACCTTGACGGCTTCCTCAAAGGGCTGCGCCACGATGGTCTCGGTCTGCAGACCTACCGCAGCCGCCTTCTCGGGCGAGAAAACGATTTCGCCCGCCTTATGCTCGTGATGCTCCGTTGCCTCGTGGTCATGGTCATGGTCGTGGTGTTCGTGGTTATGTCCGCTGCAGCCTGCTAGCACTGCCGACATATAGACACATAATAAAAAATAGTACCTTTGCATAGCGTATAGTTTTTCCAATTTACGCTGCAAAGGTACTGTTTTTTTCCTGCAACCGGGTTGCAAACTGTTATATACAACCGAGAACACTCACATTCCGCTAATCAATAGGCATCCCGCAAATGCTGTATATCTTGCCGTCACGGACAATAACAACTTGGCCGTTGCGTAGAACTTTTGTGGCGGATTTTGAATCTCTGACAGCGTCTGTGGCAGAGGGTATACCACTCGTCTTGAATGTCCCGTTAAATGTTTCAATAAGAGTATCTGAACTGTCTTTGATGGTAATGGTGTAGGTGTAGTCTATACCGGATGACAAACCTATGACTACAAACTGAAAACCGGTTTGTTCATTAATATGCTGCGCCTGAGTCATACTGCTTGCACCATCCATAGCGGGAGCCTTGGCTGTGGAAGAAAGCAGAATTCCATCCGCATCAAATGTTAATGTATTGCAGCGAACCTCATCCTTGAATATCTCTATGGTGTAAGAAGCCGCATTCTCGTTTTTAGGCCATGTAATGACCGCCTCTGTCTCATCCGGCTCTACTGCCACTTCAGTGACAGAAGTTCCTTCTGCGCCCAAACATTCAATCTGCTTGAAATACATCCAATAAAACTCCGCTGTCTCATAAGCCGTTTTGCTCTCATAAGGAACGTATAAAGTAATATCATATCGATTTGTCACATCGTCAACATCAAACGAAGTCCCTCCCATTTCAGGAGGCGTAGTGGAATAGCAGTAAACAGTCTTCAAACTGCACCCCGCAAAGGCATATTCTGCAAGTTGTCCGATACTGCTTGGAAGTGTAATGGAGGTCAGCCCTGAGCAACCGTAGAATGCCATTTGGCTGATACTCATCAGGCTGTTTGGAATAGAAACAGAAGTTATGCCGCTGCAATACATAAATGCATTGTTACCCATGGAGGTCACTGACTCTGGAATGACCACTTTCCCCTCTGTGGCGGCACTGCAACCGCAAAGTTCTTTTTTCTTTGCATTTCGGTAAACAAAATTGCCTTCCACATAGCCGTTTCTGCATTTCGCCCCTAAAAGACGGGTGGAAGCACTGCCGTTGTACACGATATTGTTCACATACATAAAAGCATATTCTCCTATTTCAGTAACAGTATTCGGAATAACAATGGATGTCAGACCACAACACGCGGAAAAAGCATACTCTCCAATTTTGGTAACACTCTCAGGGATGTTGATAGAGGTAATTCCCATGCAACCTTCAAATGCATTGTCTTTTATATCGGTTACTGTATTCGGAAGGATTATTTTGCCTTTTGCATTCCTGTCACAACCGCATATCTTCGTTTTGGTGTTATCTTCGTATAGCACATAACCGTCAAAAAAGCCGTTTACAATTGCTGCACCCCAGGGAGCACCTGTAGCGGAACCGTCATAAATGATATTGAGAACGTCGGAGAAAGCATAATCCTCAATTTCTGTTACATCGCTCGGAACCGTAATGGAAGACAATTTTCCGCAAGCGGAAAAAGCCGAACAGCCTATCTTTCTTATAGTATTAGGAAGGGATACCGAGGTCAAATCATAGCACCTGTAGAAGGCACAGGTATCGATGATTTCCACACCGGCAGGAATGGTAATAGAAGTTATTTCCGTTGCATAAAATGCGTTTTTTCCTATGGTTGTCAACTCCCCGTCAAAGACAATAGTTCCTTCATTGCCTGTAAAAGAATGGCTGCTGACCGATACATTGAATGCATTAAGATGCAGTCCTGATGCATATTCGTCGGTAGTTTCAGTTTCTGCTAATTTTTCCTTCGCTGTATAGGTAATGGTATTACCTGCAACGAGAATCTGTGAAGAAAACGAAAAGAAGAAAATAAAAAGATACGATTTTCTCATGAGATGGAATAAATAAATTATTGAATAATGAATAGACGGCAAAGTTAATAACTCTTCTTGATATGTGCAAATGCTTTCTTCTCTTCCAATAGCAGCTGTATTAAAAACTGTATGGCATAATAGTTATAGTTCCGCCAATAGGTTATCTATTGAATTCATTTGTCCTATTTGTCCAATCCGTCTAATGCTTCCTGTAACTTCTCGAACAACTACAACGTCTATCTGTTGGCGGAATGGAGTTGCAAAGCGAGAGTAAATGGGTCTGTTCCTTCTTGCATTGTGTCAAGTGCCTTGTAATGGCACACAAAAGGAAACCCACGACCCCTCAACGACCCCTCAAGCACCCATCGTCGGGACCTGACCAAAGTCGAGTTCGTCTCTTTGGGACTCGGTGTTTGGCTGTAAATTCGATATGTTTTTCTTTTGTTTCCTTAATTTCTTTCGCACTGCGTAGCACTGTTTTTTCGTATTTCTTTTGGAAAAATTAACTGCCATTTGTGCGTTTGAAATAATTATTGTAATTTTGCGGTGTGAAGTTGGGGAGGGCTTTGCGGGTGGGCTGAGGTCGTTGGAACAACGATAGCCGCACGCCCGTTTGCCGAACACCTTGCTTTGCAGACATAATAAAAGGCGTTTATATGCGCTTGTTTTGGAACTCTGAAATCCGGAAAATTTCGCGACCCAAAGCAGGAGGCAATAAATGCCCCGTGGTATGTAATGAGTGCCCGCGCCTTTTGGTGCGGCGGTTCTGCATATCGGGCGTGGGCGTATATTGTTTGTTCTTGTTGCAAGGGTCTTTCCGGAACCTCAGAGTTGAGAATAAGCAAAAGATAAGGCTCCACGCTTTCTTTGTGTCTGTACCAAATCTGTTTTATTGTTAATCGGGCAACACAGGAGCCGTCTGCCTACAAAACACAAACACGTGGTGTTTATGGCAAAGGTACTATTGAAAAACAGCCTGCTTCTCGCCTGCCTGGTAGCATTGCCCTTGATGGCGGCGCAAGAGAAGAAACCAACCCTTATGATCTTACCGAGCGATAACTGGTGCGCTCAACGTTATTTCACAACCACCTACCTCAATCAGGGTGTGCAGGTGGTGGTTCCCGATTATCCCACTGCTTTCCGCGAAGATACCGAATTGGGCGGGGTTGTCAGCAAGGTGGGCGAACTGCTCACCGGACTTGGCTATAGTCTGAAAGACTGCGAGCAGGAGTTCAAGGCTATGCAAAGCCGCATAGCGGAAGACAATGTGGCAATGAGCAGCACGGGCGCAACGCTGGTAGAGAGTCCGCTGGATATGCTCAAACGCCGCACCAAGTCGGACATCATTATCCAACTTGGCTGGCAGGTGAACAAGGCACAGGACGGACACTCCGTAACTTTCACTCTGGAAGCATTCGATGCCTATACAAGTAAGCGTATTGCCACCGCATCGGGTACAAGCGATGTCTCACAAGACCTTATTCCCCAACTGCTGGAAAACGCCGTATTGCAAAAGATTGCCGGCTTTGATACGCAAATGACGCAATACTATGCCGACCTGCAAGCCAACGGACGCGAGATAGTGATGACTGTCCGCTGCTGGGATAGTTGGGAAAACAACTTGGAAACGGAATACAACGGCGAAGAACTGTTGGATTGTATTCAGAATTGGCTTGCCGAGAACACCGTTAACGGCGCGTTCAACCTGACAGACGCCACCGAGACAATGGCACAGTTCGAGCAAGTGCGTATTCCTTTCTTTGACGGGAACGGCAGGGCTGTGGACGCACGTGCTTTTGCCACCCGGCTGCGTAAATACCTGCAACAACAATACCAAATCACCGCCAAAGTGTTGGTGCGCGGTTTGGGAGAAGCCAACATTGTATTAGGAGAGAAATAGTATGAAACGACCGGTCTTTTTATTTGTCGTCCTGTGTATGGCAGGCACCCTTTGTGCGCAAGATATGTCATTGTCCATCACCGCAGTGCAACCCGAGTACGACCATATCCCTGAGGAAGCACGTCTGCAGTTGGAAAACCGCTTGGAACAGATACTCACCGGCAATGGAGTAACGAGCGGATTGTCCGACCGCTTTGTCATCTCGGCAAAAGTGAATATCACCGGGCGCGATGTGATGCCTTCCAATCCGCCCAAGATATCCGAGAAATTGGATGTAACCATCACTATCGGTGATGCTATTGACAATCGTGTGTTTGGTAAAACCACAATCTCCGTTGCCGGTATCGGCGTGTCGGAAACAAAGGCACAGATACAGGCATATAACCGCTTGTCTCCCCAAAACGAGAAAATACGGTCGCTTGTAGCCGAAGCCCAAACACAGATAACGGACTATTATACCAATCATTGCGCCGACATTCTCGCTAAAGCGGACCGTATGGCGCAAATGGGACAGCGCAAAGAAGCCATCGCCGCCCTATTGGCAGTGCCGCAAGAGTGCTACGATTGCTATACGCAAGCCCAAGCCAAGGCACTGGCTCTCTATCAGGTGGAGATAGACGATGAAGCGCAAGTCTGGCTCAAACAGGCACAAGCCGCATGGAATATGAAGCATAACTATGAACAGGCAGCCAAGGCGTACGATTATCTGCTTAAGATTAACCCGCACTCTAATACTGCCGCCCAAGCCGATGCGCTGGCTTGGGAGATAGAGAAGACCCTGCGTGCGCAAGAGCGCAGTATCGCAGCCAAGAAAGCGGCGGAGGAAGCCGAACAGAAAGCCCGTGCCAAAGAGGTGGACGAACGCGAATGGAACCTGCGTGTGCAGCAGTACAACGACAATGTACAACTGCGCAAACAGCGTATGGATATGATTCGTGAAATCGGTGTGGCTGTCGGCAATCACTTGCCCGAAATGGTCAATAGTGTTGTAAAGAAATGGTAATAACAAAGAAAAAGTAAAATAATCAAGAAAATGAAGAAATTGATGTCTTTTGTATGGGTGTGCCTGATGAGCATATCCATACTTTCCGCTCAAGGAGTGGAGGAAGTAACCTTGGTTGTGTCGGGCGACGGTGCCACCAAAGAAGAAGCCACGCACGTGGCTTTGCGTAGTGCTATCGAACAAGCCTTCGGGTGTTTTGTGTCCGCCAATACGGCTATACTGAACGACTCGGTAGTAAAAGATGAAATTGTTACTATCAGCAATGGTAGTATCAGTTCGTATGAAGAAATCAATGTGACGGAATTGGATTCAGCCTTGCTGTCCATAACATTGCGTGCTACGGTTTCTGTGAACAAACTGATTTCGTATGCCAAAAGCAAAGGTTCGTCTTGCGAACTGAGTGGTGCATTGCTGACGCAGGAAAAACGAATGTTGGAGATGAACATCGCCAATACAAAAAAAGCCCTCAATCATCTGTTTACATTAGTGAATGAATTCGTGGAAAAGAACGACTTATATACATACACGTTGGATATTCAGAATGTACAAATAGATGGTTTGGCTATAGGGAAAATTACTTGTAAACGGAATGAAAATGGAGATAATTTGATAAAAATGATGGATAATTATTTGTCGTCTATATCTATAGATGAAAAGCAAGTAGAGCATCTTGAAAAAATTGGTTTTGAGGTTCCAAACGTAAAGATCTTCTATGATAAAGAACGTAATGCTTTTTATGAGTATAGAACCTATGCGGATTTTTCATGCGTAAGGCAAGAACTTCGACAAAGCATCCAACAAAATATTGAGCGCCGAACTTGTATGTTGATTTCCGATAATTTGGGTTTTGTATATCCTGAAATACCAAGAATGTGGCCAGAGTTATTTTTTACGTATGAGTGGATGATTTCTTTATCGTTAGACCCTTTTCCTAATTATGGTGAGTGGAAAAGTGGTGTACATCTACAAATTCCAAAGCAAAATATGGAGAAATTGTCGAATATAACTCTTGTTCCATTTGCAGATTCGCGTTTTCAGGTCTTATTTGATAGTATAGTTCCACAAGCAATACAATATTTTAATGCACACCAAGGACAAATGGAGAATGTTGAAGAAGCATTTTACTATTTTTATGATAAATTGGGACTATATTATTCACTTGTATATCGTTTAATTTCATATTCTCCAAATGCTGGTAAAAGTCTAAATGTGGATGAATTAAAATCTTGGGAATCTATATGTTTGTCCCCTAAATATTATGATAAACGTGAGAGACGGTTCCAATCCTTATATTGGATGTATTGGGGGGGCTATCAGAATAGTGTTCGTAAAACTGTTTGGGCAATTGAAAGGTTGTGTTTATTAGCGGGTGGAAAAGAGTATTATAATAAATTAGATAAGGAACGCCTTGATACAAGAGATGGACAATGTGATCGTGATATATTAATTTACCTAAGTAATCACAAAGTGTGGAGTCCTGCTTGGTATTATAACAACTAACAAACTTATAAAATTTCAAAACAATGAATAATCTGATTAACAAACTCAATTTGTATGAGTTCTTTGCAATACTGATTCCAGGCAGTGTTGTAACATTGGAACTGGGTGTAATTTTGAACTTATACACAGATATCTGCAAACATCTGTGCTGTTGCTGCTGCTCTTCGTATGATCCGATATGCGTATTAGCCTTTTTTGTTATTGCGTACATTGTAGGATGTATGTACCATCTGTTTATGGATTGGTGGTGGACTCCTTTTAGAAATAACCCTACCCATATTTCCTATGTGTATCACCATATTCCCAAAGAAAACAAGTGCACTTTGACGGCATTATGGGGAGACCAGAATGTAGAAGGACAATGTTTCTGCTGTCTCTTGCAATGCCCATGTATTATTCTTCGGTCGGTATGGATGGCTGTCATGGTTGTGTTTTATCCTGTCCGTGCTGTTCTGAAATGTCTGTGTTGTTCCAGATGTTGTTCTGAAACAGATAACGCCAAAAATCTACTCATAGATAAATACTACACAGCGTATTACTATGCGGAGCGGAACAGAGGTGCTGCACCCTATAGTTTTTTGGAGGGACAAATTGCACTTTGTCGTAATATGATACTTCCCATATTGCTAATACCATGCACATTGGCAAAGATAAAGATGTTCTCGTTTTTGGGTGATCGTATGGGGTTAATGTGTGGCTTTGCAGTTCTGTTATTCGTGTTTGTAATGCTTCGACAAGAAAAGGTATATAGTTGTGTAATGGAGGATTATGAATACACCAAGCGTATGGAAACCGACTATGAAAAGACTAAGTAATCTCTTGTTCGCCCTTTTGTTGGCACTGC
This sequence comes from Bacteroidales bacterium UBA7569, assembly GCA_002477945.1. Taxonomy (GTDB): domain Bacteria; phylum Bacteroidota; class Bacteroidia; order Bacteroidales; family Paludibacteraceae; genus Colicola. The sequence continues at coordinate 79,541 of DLLF01000014.1, read as the reverse complement.
CCTGTCTGGCACAGGGCTACAATACGGAGCGTACGTCCTTTACGCGTTTCCTTGTCCGTATGTACAACAATGCGCCCTTTGAGGGGGTGCGTATTGTGCAGGACTACGACAGCACCTATCTGATGTCCGTCCTGTCGCTTGACCCCGCCAAATACGGAGGCAACGAGAGCGCAATGAACCGCGTGGCGTCGGTCAAAGCCATGTCGCAGGCAAGCCGCTTCTTGAACGGATCGTCCATCACCGACGACCTGATCATCCGCACCACCGAAGATGCTGCTGCGGGACAGACCACCACCCAGATAATCGAGTCTATCTGCGAACATTCGATGGGCTATGTGCAGGCATTGGAGCAACTGACCAACTTCCGTTCTGCCGATGGCACCCGGCAGGTATTCATCTTCCTCGGCAGAAAACCGGAGTAATGGAGTACGACCCCTCATCGGAACCTCAAGCCGACCTCAACGAGAGAACAAGATCCGAATTCCTTAAACGTACAGACTCATTGGCGGGATACGCAATCTATTCCGCCAATGAGTCGTACTTGCTGTTTTTGTATTTCAAAATAAATGCGTAATTTTACGCCGTTATGTTATACGTAGAATCGTTGGAGGGTAATATCCGGTAATTGATACACTGAATTCAGGGTAATACGTCTGTTGTAACTCTCTTGGAATAAATTATATATAAGTAACTAATGGCAACCGCAATAGAATTTAATCACGTCAGCAAACAATACCGCCTGGGGGTAGTCTCCACAGGCACTATCGCCCACGACCTTGACCGTTGGTTCCAGACCAGCATCCTGCGCCGTGAGGACCCCTATCTGAAAATCGGCGAGGTCAACGACCGTGCCTCCAAGGGCAATTCCGAATACGTCTGGGCATTACGCGACATTGATTTCAAGGTTGAGCAGGGCGATGTAGTCGGCATCATCGGCAAGAACGGTGCAGGCAAATCCACGCTCCTTAAACTCCTTAGTAAGGTTACTGCCCCTACCACAGGCTCTATTCGTGCTCGCGGACGCATAGCCTCACTGTTGGAAGTAGGTACGGGTTTCCATAGCGAGATGACAGGTCGTGAGAACATCTATATGAATGGTGCCATCCTCGGTATGACCAAACAGGAAATCACCTCCAAACTCGATGAAATCGTTGCTTTCTCCGGTTGTGAACGATACCTTGATACCCCCGTCAAACGTTATAGTTCTGGTATGATGGTTCGTTTGGGCTTTGCTGTGGCTGCCCATTTGGATCCCGAAATCTTGGTAGTGGACGAAGTCTTGGCTGTCGGCGACGCGGAGTTCCAAAAGAAAGCCATCGGCAAGATGCAGGACATCTCCCACGGCGAAGGCCGCACCGTCCTCTTCGTCTCCCACAATATGACTAGCGTCAAGAGCCTTTGCAAACACGGCATCATTCTTCAGAACGGACAACTCTTCGACCAAGGCGACATCGACCCCATCGTAACCCATTACCTCCGTGGTGATAGTGCAATAGATAATCATAAGTCGTGGTCGGAACCTCAATATAAGGGCTATGGCTTTGAGTTATTGGAGATTGGTGTCCGCCCTAAAGGAGGCGATTATACCGACGTGATGCGCATGACAGACGATTTGGAAATCGTTATACGTTATCGTCTAACCAAAGCATATAACAAGTTCTGGATTACGCTGCATTTGAAAAACGAGCAAGGAGAACGTCTTTTCTCTACTTCTGGTGGCGGGCGTTGCTATGACAGACACCACGAAACAGGAGAGTATGAGCAGATATGCCAAATTCCGGGTAACTTTTTCAATTGGGGAACCTTCTCATTGGACTTTTTGCCTATTGTGCAAACCAACAATACTTATTCTCTTGCTTATGCACAGGATATTATCTCATTTACCATTGCCAACAAAGCCATCGAGATTGGTGGTTGGATGGGAAAAGAACCCGGCGACATCACGCCGCAATTCAACTATACAGAAGTGAAACTCAAATGAATACCGATAATCAAATAACAGTTACTTCCCCCCTCCTTCCTGACTTGAAGGAATATACCCAACTCCTGCAAGACATCTGGTCTCGCAAGTGGATTACCAACAATGGCTACTATCATCAGCAGTTGGAGCAAGCACTGACGGATTATCTCGGTGTAGAATACCTTTCGTTATTCACCAACGGCACCCTTCCGCTCATCACTGCTTTGCAGGCGTTTGGCATTACGGAGGGTGAAGTCATAACTACGCCATATTCATTTGTGGCAACCACCCATTCTATATGGTGGAACAAACTGACACCCGTCTTTGTGGATGTCCTGCCGGAGAATGGCAATATAGACCCCTCCAAGATAGAAGCCGCTATCACAGACAAAACGGTTGCCATTATGCCCGTTCATGTCTATGGCTGTCCGTGTGATGTGGAAGCCATTGATGCCATCGCCCGAAAACATAATCTCAAAGTCATCTATGATGCTGCCCATGCTTTCGGTGTTACGTACAAAGGACGTCCTGTCCTCGAATGGGGCGACATCAGCACATTGAGTTTTCATGCCACCAAGGTGTACAACACCGTTGAAGGTGGTGCCATTGTCGTCCATAGTGCGGAAATGAAGTACGATGTGGACAACCTGAAGAACTTCGGCTTTCGTGGTGAGACTACGGTTGTTGCACCGGGCATCAACTCCAAGATGGACGAGATGCGTGCGGCCTATGGTCTGCTCAATATGCGTCAGGTGGATGCTGCCATTGCAGCCCGCAAGCGGGTTGCCGAAAAGTACGTGGAAGCCCTCAAAGATGTAAAAGGAATAGAACTGTTCCCTTACGAAATCAATCCAACCTTCAGGTGGAACTATTCCTATTTCCCTATTCTGGTGACTGACGACTACCGTATGACCCGTGATGCTTTGTACGAGTTTATGAAAACGCAGAATGTATTAGGTCGCCGATATTTCTATCCTCTCATAACAGCCTTCGAACCCTACAGAACCTATCCGAGTGCAGATGAAGCAAACCTCCCCATAGCCAATCGCCTCGCCTCACAAGTCATCTGCCTCCCTATGCACCACGCCCTCACGGACAACGAGGTGGAAAGAGTATTGGAATCAATTCTGTAGAATTTATGTTGTAAGTTTAGTGTTATAATTGAAAAATAAAATCTATGATAAAATCTGTCGTATTGAAAAACTTCTTTAGTTTTAGAGATGTTACCATTGAACTCAAGCAATTGAATGTGCTAGTAGGTATTAATGGAGTCGGTAAATCTAATTTTATAAAATCACTAAGGCTCTTAAGGGCAACTATTGTAGATGGTTCCTTGACTGACTTGATTATGAATCAGTGGGGAGGATTTGATGCTATGTGTTTTGCAGGAGGTAATAATGCAGAGACTTCTCCTGTAATAGAGTTGGAGTATCAATTTGATTTTGAGACATTGCACAAGTATGGATATTCTTTTCAAGAACCGATTTACTATAAAATTGCTTTCAAGAAAGTTGCCTCTACCCAAAATTATAGTTTGTCAGAAATGTTATATACTAAATCATCAAATGGTAGATGTGCATATTGGTATTTCAAAATGAAAGACGGAAAGGGGTATGCTCAAGAAGGAAGAAAAACGGAACAGCATTCCGTCAATTATCAATTGGATAATACTACGGAATCTTTATTTGGACAGGTTATGGATAAAGATAGGTATTTCCAAATATACACATTACGTGAGGCAATAAAAGATATATCTGTATATGGGTATTTTGATACAACAGCACAAAGTAGTATTCGAAAACCAATGCTTCCGATTGCTGCCATAAGATTGGCTTTTGATGGGGGAAATTTACCGCAAATACTCAATAGGATAAAGATTACAAGTAAAAAAAATTACAATTCTATTATAAAGTCCTTGTGTAGTATCAACCCTAATTATAGAGATATTGATTTTAATATCATAGGGAACAATATCGAGTTGATGTTGGACGAGAAAGGGTTAGACAGGTCTGTTCATGTTACGCATATATCAGATGGTACCTTAAGGTATTTATGTCTATTGTCAATTATATGTAATTCACAACGTGGTGCTTTGGTATGTATTGATGAACCTGAAATGGGACTGCATCCTGATATGATAAATGAGATAGTTGAAAATATTCAAGATGCTGCGTTGGGAACTCAATTTATCATCTCTACCCATAGTGAACACGTTTTGAACAATGTTTCTGTGGATGATGTGTTAGTATGCGAAAAAGATGAAGATAACTCCACATTCATCAATACATTTCGTGATGCAGAATTTGTAGAATGGGCATCAAAATATACTACAGGAAATCTGTGGCGTAATGGAGATTTAGGAGGAAATGTGTATTAAAAATATAGGGCTATGAAAAAAGTAATTTATATAGAAGGTACTTCAGAAACCGATAATGGAAGTTTACGTAAAGCATTTTCGGAATTATTACGAAAGGAATTGGCTGGAGATATGCCCAGAATAATTATGGGAGATGGAAAGAATCAAACTATTGATAAGTTTCATAGCACGCCTGTAGGAAAAGACGAGAAACGTTATTTATTATTTGATTCAGATGAAGCCAATCCAAACAAGTCTTCTATATGTAGCACTATCAATAATGAAAAACCTAATCGCAAGATAGACGCAACGTCGGATAATACATTTTTGATGATACAAGAAGTGGAGGCATGGATATTATCGCAGCCTGAGATTTTGCAGCAAAGGGGTATAGATATGTCTAATTTTAAGGCTCTTAATGTTGAAAATATTACGAAACCAAGTGGATTATTGTCGGATTTGTATCAGAAAAGCCACTTGACTTACACCAAAGTACGAGAATTTGTGAGAGTATTTCCTAAATTGGACACCACTAAACTAAAGACAGATTGTTCTGAATTTAAGGCATTAATCGAGGCTTTAGCCCAACACTAATTTTCTCATTTACTATTCCTTTATGACTAATAAGTGGTTAAAATTTGAAACTCTATTTGCTGCAATGTTGGCAAAATATGGTGTGTCTCTATCACCAACAGAGGACGAAATGCACGCAATCTTGACATCTATCAAAGATGCACATAACGATGACATTGACAATACCAATGCTTCACAATTGGAGAAAAATTTTGCCAAATTATCCAATGAATTATTTGTACAGAATTTAGAGCAAATCTATCGTAATTATAAAAACAAATAGATGCTATGACTCTCGGAATAATGCAACCCTATTTTATGCCCTACATCGGCTATTGGCAACTGATGGCTGCCGTGGACAAGTATGTGGTGTATGATGATGTCAACTATATCAAGGGGGGATGGGTTAGTCGTAATAATATCTTGTTGAATGGCGAACGGCACATGTTTACCATTACGCTCAATGGTGCCAGTCCGAACAAACTATTCAACGAGATTTCCATTCGTGATGATTTCCGCAAGTTCTTTCGTATGTTGGAGAGTGCCTACAAAAAGGCACCGTATTACCAACCGACCATAGATCTACTTGAACGCATTTGTAACTACCCCAATCGCTCTTTAGGCGAATTTATGTTGCATAGTTTCCAATCTGTTTTGGGCTATTGGAATATACATACAGAGTTACTTCTCTCTTCTTCTATTTCCAAAGACAACACTCTGCATGGTAAAGACAAGGTCAAGCATATTTGTCATATTCTTGGGGCAGATACCTACTACAATGCCATTGGCGGGCAGTTGCTATATGATAAACAGGAGTTTTTGCAAGATGGCATCAATCTTTATTTCCTGCAAACCAACGATATCCGTTACCCCCAATTCAACAACGATTTCGTTGCCAATTTGTCAATCATTGATGTCTTGATGTTCAATTCTCCGGAACAAACTCGACAACTACTAACCCAATATACGTTACGATGACTGCTATTGGAGGATATTTTGAATTGGAGTTGCGCAAGGGGGAGCACTACCACAAGGATGCCTTGCGCCTTAATACGGCTCGAAATTGTTTTGAGTATATACTGCGCGCACGTGGTTACAGGAAAGTGTACATTCCCTATTATACGTGTGAAGTGATGCTCGAACCCTTGCAGAAGTGCAATGTGCTGTATGAATTTTATCATATAAATGAACAGTTAGAGCCTGCAAAATCCTACAACCTGTTACCCAATGAGGCTTTCCTCTATACAAACTACTATGGTCTGAAACAACGGTGTGTAGAGCGTCTTGCTTTGCAGTATGGCTCGCAGTTGATTGTGGATAATGCGCAGGCGTTTTATGCAAAACCCATAGAGGGAATAGACACGTTCTATTCTCCTCGAAAATTCTTTGGTGTGCCGGATGGCGCATATCTTTATACAACACAACTATTGAACCAAGAATTGGAGCAGGACCAATCTTATCAACGTATGTCGCATTTGCTTATGCGTGCAGACATTGGCGCAGAAGCGGGGTATGAAGTATTTCGCAACAATGATGATGCGTTAAAGAACAATCCTATCCGCAAAATGTCGAACCTAACGGAAAAAATACTATGCGGTATTGATTATGAGGCTATCAAGCAACAACGCCGTGCAAATTATCAAATGTTGGATGAGACTATCGGAACACAAAATCACATACATTTCCATTTGGATGCTAGTGATGTGCCTATGGTTTATCCTTTCTATTCCGAAAATATGCTGCTCCGACAGCATTTAATTGCCAACAAAATCTTCGTGGCAACGTATTGGCAGAATATATTTGCATGGTGCCAACCGAATATGTGGGAGCATCAACTCACGCAAAAACTGCTGCCCATACCTATTGACCAACGGTATAACGGCGATGATATGAACCGAATAATTTCAATTATATGCAAGTAGCAATTAGACCTTTACAGGAAAGCGACGCTTATACATCGTATAAGTGGCGCAACGACAACGAAGTGTTTAAGTTTACAGGACGGGGGGGGTATTCGCAAACCATTACCCCCGAGTGCGAATTGGATTGGCTGAAGAAAGTACTAGTCAATCCGGACGAGTACCGTTGTGCCATTCTTGCGAATGGTAACTACGTCGGCAATATCTATTTAACAGATATAAACAATGGCACTGCTACTTACCATATATTCATCGGGGATAAAGCCTATTGGGGAAAGGGAGTGGCTAAACAAGCCTCACGGCTAATCTTACAATATGGCTTTTCGCAACTACGGTTGCACACTGTCTGCCTCCATGTACGGAAAGCAAATATAAGGGCTCATTGTTTATATCAATCACTTGGTTTTATTGATATAAAAGAAGAAAATGACGATTGGATACAAATGTCTATCACAGCAACCCGTTACGCCGCTCTATTTCAAGACGGATGAACTTACAGCAGAAGAAATTTTTGCCTTTTTCCGCATTTGCCATACGCATATTGACGGAGTGGATTTGAAGCAATTTGCAGAAAAAATACGTACAAATGCCGTTACAATAGAGGCATATCTTGCTAACCAAATGGTCGGTCTCTGCGCATGCTATATGAACGACTATGCGACGCGAACCGCCTACATCACCCACATCGCCATTGCCCCTCAATATCGTGGCTGCGGATACGGCAAGCAACTTTTGGAGCAAACCATTGACTTGGCAACAGAGAAAGGCTTTCGGCATCTCAATTTAGAAGTTGTTAAAACCAATACTCCTGCCCTTACCCTCTACCAATCTCACCATTTTATCATTATCGAAGACCGCAACACCAAGTATCTAATGTCCTTGCATCTTGCTGACAAGAGTAGGTGATTA
>DLLF01000014.1:40876-71774 GCA_002477945.1 Bacteroidales bacterium UBA7569 | reverse complement strand
GTAGGTGATTAGTAGGTGATTCCCGATACTGTGCCGTATGTATGCCGTATATCTGTCGAATGAATGTACCATATAAACCGGATTAATAGTCAGTAAAGGAGAATTTCTACTTTGTCATTTAACGAGTATGTCTGGAGTAGAAAAAGAACGCAAATGAAAGGTTAATTAACGGAACCCCATACCCGTTAATGTTTTTAATAGTCCTTTATATGGTCTTTAATGGAGAGCCCCAATGCCATTCATGGATAGGAAACCACTTGCCAACGGCTTCAAATCCGAATTTTCCTACTGACTTTTTGGATATATTCCGAAAAATCATACGGATATTTTGGATTACAAGAAATAATTTGTATCTTTGTAGCACTATCGTATAACCACCAACGCGCAGCCACTAACGTGAGCGAAGCGAACCATTATCGCGGCTCTGCCGCCAACATTATGAGCAAAGCGAATTTAATAGACCCTGTAGAGAGCCTCAAAGGCAAAATCTCCAAGAAAGGAGAAACCGTTTTCCGTTGCAAGCAATACCGTGACGAGCGCGGCAAGGTTATTGCTACGGGACCGCAGGAGGCGTATATCGTAGCCAATCCACGCGACCGTAAGAAGAACCCGCCCACGCCTGCCGAACAGCGTCATCTTGACTTGTTTGCCGAGGCAAGCCGCCGTACTACTGCCGAGATAGCCCCCGATTCTCCTCGCCGTGCCTATTGGGAGCAGCGTTTCCAAGCCCAACTCACGCACCCCGAGCACACCGACCCCGCAGACCCTGCATCTCCCCTCCGCAAAACCTACCACCAACTCAACACCTTCGTCCGCACCACCATCTACAACGACCTCAAAAAGGAACGTTGAAAAGATAGTAATACGATTGAAGTGTATAAACAAGAAATAGCCAACTAATGCAACAAGACAAACATCCCCTCGTAGCCATCAAATGCCTTGTCTTCAATCACGAACTGTATCTTCGCGATTGTCTCAACGGCTTTGTTATGCAGCAAACCGACTTCCCCTTTGTGGCTATTGTCCACGATGACGCCTCCACAGACCACTCTGCCGACATCATTCGTGAATATGCTGCCAAGTACCCCGACATCATATGCCCTATCTACGAAACCGAGAACCAATACTCCAAATCGGATGGCTCTCTCGGTCGCATTATGAATGCCGCCGTCGATGCCACCGGTGCCAAATACATCGCTATGTGCGAAGGCGACGACTACTGGACCGACCCCCGCAAACTCCAAAAACAAGTCTCTTTCCTCGAAACCCATTCAGACTGTGTGATTACAAGTCATCGTTATAAAATTTTTGACCAAGAACAAAATACTTTTGAACCTGACTATTTGTGTACAGCATTTGCAGGTAAGAAACAAACTGTAGGATTACGTTTCCTTAAAGAGAATTATCTAGATTTCCCTTATATGCAGACGATGTCGGTTGTCTATAGAGCAGATAGTTTCGATAAGGATTATTATATGTCTTTAGCAGTGCATGGAGATTTGGTGTTGTTTTACGTTGTTTTGCGTCAAGGATTTGGATTCTGTATGAATTTTGAGGGGGCTGTATATCGGAGAAGTTATACCGGTGTGTATGCGAAACAGAGTTGGGAAAGAAAACATTATATCGGTTTTAATTTGTACTCTAAAATGTATCATCATACAAAAGATGTCGTTTTTTTACCACATGCAAAATCTCATGCTGAGTTAGTTTGGGGTGATATAAAGAAAAATATATTGCAGAATGGTGTATATGATGCGAAAATGGCAAAGGCAGTGTTACTTTTTTGGTGGGCAATAGGAGAAAGAAAGAAAATGTTTATTAGTTTATGCAAATTAAAAAAATGGAAAGTAGTTTGTTTTTTATCAAAAGGTTTGTAGGTATTGAAAATAAAGAGTAATTTTGCATTGAATCAGGGGTATAGGGGGAGCAGATGAAGTTTTGTTCTTAAAAAAGATTAGATTAGTTATAGTATTGGATATGACAATTAAGTTTTTAGATTGGGATTCAAAATTCTTTGGCTTGCGAATTGGGAGGGTGGATGTCCCGTCATCAGAAGATTTGAGTGCATTATCAGAAGATGAGCAGAATTTGCACCGGCAGTTTGACTTGCTATATGTATTTTGTCCTCAATCAGTACACTGGGGGCAACCTAATGCTATATTGGTGGATGAAAAGATCGTCTATTCCAAATCAGTATTCCCACAATCATCTTGCTCTTTAGTAGATATTTATGGGGATGTTGCTCCAAACGATGCTCTCTATCGATTAGCATTGTTGAGCGGTGAGTATTCTCGTTATCGGTTAGATTCTCGTTTCCCTCATAATAGTTATGAGAGGTTGTATCGCTGTTGGATAGAGCAGTCCGTTGTTGGTAATATGGCGGACAAAGTGTTTGTCTATCAGGTAGATAATCATATAGATGGGATGCTGACTTTGCAGAGGAATGAAGAAGAGGCCGGCATAGGACTGGTGGCAGTAGATACAGAGGTCCAAGGACGTGGTATTGGCAGCAAAATGATACAGATTGTAGAAACTTATTTGGCACAAAATACATCTGTGCGTACACTGCGTGTAGCTACCCAGTGGAAAAATACAAAAGCACGTTGCTTGTATGAAAAAAATGGTTTCATATTGAATAGCGTAACAAAAGTATATCATTGGTGGTTACATAACCCTAAATGTTAGAATGTTGGTTATTATATCAAACATCTGAGTGAGGTTGTTATTAAACCGGCAAAACTTATATTATATCATATTTGATAACAAAATACATATATGAATATCCCTTTCAACAAACCGCATCTTACGGGCAAAGAAGCCCATTATATGTATCAAGCCGTGTTCGATGGTAAGTTGTCGGGCAATGGCGAGTTTACCAAACGCTGTCAGCACTTTATGGAGCAGAAATACGGTTTCCGTAAGTGCCTGCTCACTACCTCTTGCACCGATGCACTGGAAATGGCGGCACTGCTGTGCGAACTGCACCCTGGTGACGAGGTCATCGTTCCTAGTTACACCTTTGTATCTTCGGCTCTGGCGTTTGTGCGTGAGGGGGCGAAGATTGTCTTTGCCGACTCTATGAAGCGCAACCCGAACATTGATGCCGAGCAAATAGAGTCGCTTATCACTCCGCGTACCAGAGTTATCGTACCCGTCCATTATGCGGGGGTAGCGTGCGATATGGATGCTATTATGGACATTGCCAACCGCCACAACTTGATTGTGGTGGAGGACGCAGCGCAAGCCATCGACAGTTACTATATCTCGCCCCGCACTGGCGAGAAACGCCCTTTGGGTACGATTGGACATTTGTCGGCATTCTCTTTCCACGAAACCAAAAACATCATCTCCGGCGAGGGCGGTATGCTGGGTATCAACGACGAGCGTTTTGTCCGTCGTGCGGAAATCATCTGGGAAAAAGGCACCAACCGTGCCGAGTTCTTCCGTGGCGAGGTCAACAAATATGGTTGGGTGGATACGGGTTCATCGTTCCTGCCGAGCGAAGTAGTATCTGCCTTCCTTTGGGCACAATTGGAAGATATGGATAATATCCAAGCCAAACGCAAACGCCTGTGGAATCTCTATTACTCATTACTTTCCGCTGCTCTCAACACTCAACCCTCAACTCTCAATTTCAGTTTGCCTGATATCCCCCCGTATGCTACCAACAATGCACACATGTTCTACCTGGTATGTCGCAATCTCGAAGAGCGCACGGCACTGATTAAGCGGCTCAAAGAAAACGGCATATTGGCACCATTCCATTACCTCAGTCTCCATAGTAGTCCGTATTATGCGCCCAAACACGACGGACGTGCCTTACCCGAGTGCGACCGGTATGCCGATTGTCTGGTGCGTCTGCCTATGTTCTACGACCTCACCGAAGACGAAGTGCAAGACATAGTCAATATAATAATGTTACGTAAAGATGGTTTTAGCAAATAAAAAGATATTGTTATTATCCACAGGAGATTCCATCGGCGGGGCATACGAGTTAATGTATCGGATGGCATCTGCTTTGAATAGTCATTGTGAGCAAGTGTGCCTTGCGGTCAAAAACAAACGATATACTGATACTTTTGTGAAGTCTGTCAGTGTCGTTGTGCCTAAATCATCTTTCTTCAAAAGGTGTATCCATTCTGTACAAAGTCGTTTACATTTATTACCTCCGGAGTTGGCTGCAGTTGCCAAGTCCAACTATGTATTTTACTATCAAGAGGAAGAGCAACAACATTTTGTCCGAGCGGAATATCTGCTACAACAGATTGGTTTTGTACCTGATATTATTTTTGTCGGATTGACTACAGGTTTTATCAATACAAATGAAATAGCCCGTTTGCATCAATTGACTAATGCAGTGATAGCCTACGTTATGCTTGATGTTTATCCTATTACGGGAGGTTGTCATGTCTTGTGTAATTGTAAAGAATACCAAAGAGGATGTGTACAATGCCCTGCTGTCAAAAATACATCTTTGGCAAATTTACCTTCGAAACAATTTGCTAATAAGTGGCGGTTATATTCCCAGATGAGTCCTTTATTTGTAGGGGCTTCATGTTTTGTTCGTCGTATTTTACGAGAGTCTCCACTGACTACGAATGATCGTGTTGTGCCAATGTATTCGTGCATCCCAACTGACATATTTAATATGAATAACCGCGAGTATGCAAAACACATTTGGAGAATTCCCAAAGGTAAGAAAGTGATTCTTGCTGGTGCAGACAATGTACGGGATCCTCGTAAAGGAAGACACTATTTTGTGGAATCTATAAAGCAACTTGTGGCTCAGTATCCTAATATCTTCTCAAATGTAATGGTCGTACTTGTTGGCAACCATAATACTGCTGACGAAGAAACAAAACAAATTCCCTTGGAGACAAAATATGTGGATTATATTCGGGACATGCGGTTGTTATCTCTTCTTTATCAGGCATCTGATATTTATGTGATGTCTTCTTTGGAGGAAGGAGGTCCTATGATGGTACCGGAGGCTATGTTGTGTGGCGCATTGGTGGTCGGATTTCAAACAGGATTTCTTGAAAATGAGGATATTATTCAATCTCGTGTAAATGGCTATCGTGTTCCTCTCGCAGATGTGGGGGCATTGGAAAAGGCGTTGTACGAGGCATTATCTTTGACTGATGCCGAGACTATAGCGATGAGACAGTGTGCTCAACAAACAGCAATTAACAAAATGTCTGATAAGGCATTTATTTCAATAATGAAGCAAATAGAGTTATGAAACAGGATATTACTTTGATTATTTTAGCAGCGGGAAAGAATTCTCGTGCAAATTACCAAAACAAGGCATTATTTGCATATAAAGGTATTTCTTGTTTGGAAAATACGATACGTGTCGGTCTCGGGCTATTTTCACGTATCATTGTAGTAGGAACGGCTTTTTGTCAAGAGGAGTATATTGATATCTGTCGCAAATACAAAGGAGTGGATGTGATTAGTATCGTTTCCGGTTTCGGAACATTGGATGCGTTACTTAAAGTTGTTCCCTGTATTCATACAGACAAGATGCTGATGTGCTGGGGAGACCTTTGGTTCAAGGATGATTATGCGTTTATTCAAACATTGAATTCTAATGTGGTGTCTCCTTGTATCGTTCCAATATCCTATATAGCCAATCCATATTCGTGGTACATTATGGATGAAGATTTTAGGATAAAGACTACTATTTGGAGACGAAATAATCCTGATCCTGTTCCGTATGGGTATTTTGACCAATCATGTTATTTGATGGATAAAAAAGTTATAGTCGAACAATTGACGGATTATAATAGGCAATGTTTGAGCAATGGTATTGAATCTAAGTTAGATGTTGGGTATGAAGTTTTGCAGAGGAATGGTAATCCTGCAAGAGGTGTAGTTATTGATTATGGTCATGTATTCCATTTTAATACGCAAGAAGAATTCTTGGGGTTAGAAAAATTTCTTTGCAATGAATAGTTCCTGTATCTTATTCACAATTCTTAATTATAAAGAGAAAGAAAACTCCGAGCGGTTATACCAAATGATATCGCCCTATTTCTCGTGTCGCATATTAGATGCGGATAGCGGACAACGCCCAGAGTCATTCAATGGTGATACGATGTACCTCCCTAACATCTATTTTGGAGGACTGTTAAATCGATCCATTGAGTTGGCACATAGTGGAAATTTTACATATCTGTTTTTTATTTGTTCTGATGTACACATAGAACAAGAAGATTTCTTAAAGATGAAAGATATTCTTCTTCAAGAGGATTTCCATAATGTAGCCATTTATTGCCCAAGTCATAATAACTCCTCTTACACTTTTGTGCATTGGGCATACAATAAGAAAACGAATAGGAAACGAGTGGTTCCATGTATAGAAGCAATGGTTTCAATGTGGCACAGAGATATTTTTGATAAATTGTATCCATGTGCAGATAACAAATATGGTTGGGGATTGGATATATGTGCTGCTTATTATGCAAAATCTTTGAGGCAGAAAATAGTTATTGATGATAGGGTTCAATTGTTTCACCCTCAAGGTGGTGTCGGGAAAAATGATGCCGCAGGAGTCTGTGCGAAAGATTATATATCTCATCATGAAGATGCAGAAGAAATACTTGATTTATGGCATTGGATATATATATATCGTCTTAATAATCACGCCAATATATTATTATTGAAACATTACAAGTTTTGGTGTAGTTTATTTTGTAAATTGCACAAACTTTTTCCTTCCATAGGTTATCGTTATTGAGATTATATGTTTTCAATCATTATCACATGTTATAACGAGGGGAAGGATGTGTTGCGTGCAGTACGTTCTGTGCAGGCGCAAACGCTCCATGACTATGAAATCATTGTAGTCAAGGATTACTCTGATCATCAGCCCACATTGGAGGTTTGTCGCCAATTGCAGAACGAAGGTATACAAGTATTGTATGCCAAGAAAAATGTAGGAGTGAGCGTAACGCGCAATATGGGGATTGCTGCTGCCAAGGGTGATATTACCTATACACTTGATGGAGACGATGTGCTACCTCCTGATGCGTTAGCCCTTATTGCGGATACTTTCGACAAGCATCCTGAGACAGATGTGGTGTTTGGTAATTATGCATTGATAGAAGGTGACACGCAAAAAATAGTGGATTGTTCTCGACTTATTGATGAAACAAATATGCTACGAATAGACAAATATCTTTCTTGTGGCGTTTTGCCCGTAGGGCAAAACGCCACAAGAAAGAGCGTGGCTATTGAATATCCGTCTTCTGAAAGATATTCTTTTGGTTGTCAGGATTTTGAACTGCAATTACGAATGTTGGAACATAGGATAAAGTTCATATATACGCCTTATGTGCTATATCAATGGTATAGGAAACCGACCGGCATCAATTCCTCTCAACGTAATGCAAAGTCATTAGATATGTGTATGTACGAACATATTGATACTGTGGCTCCGTATATAGGTCATCGATACCTGTTGGGGTTATGCAAAGAGAATCGTGATACTGTTCGCTATAGACATTACTTCGTGCAATATGTGCCTTTTTATCTTCGTTGGGCAAAATATCTTCCAATGTGTATTTTAACTAAATTTTCTCGTTTTATCAGATGACTAATTTACCTCGCATATCCATAGTAACTCCGGTTTTTAACAGAGTCGGGATGATAGAGCAGACGATTCAATCTGTTCTTGGGCAGCATTACCCTAATTTGGAGTATATCATTATTGACGGTGGCTCTACAGACGGGACTGTGGATATCATTCGCCGTTATGAAAATCAACTTGCCTATTGGGTGAGCGAACCGGATAAGGGGATGTACGATGCCATTATGAAGGGGTTCTCTCGTGCTACAGGAGACATTCTGGCATGGATAAATTCCGACGATATGTATCATCCCGATGCATTGAATATAGTCGGGCAAATCTTTTCTCAACTACATAATGTGGAATGGATTACAGGGACTCCGACATTGTATAATGCCGAGGGACTCTGTGTCAAAGTATTCCAAACGCCTCTTTGGTCATGGCAACGGTTCAAAAGTGGAGATTTCCGTTGGTTACAACAAGAGAGTACATTTTGGCGGCGTTCGTTATGGGATAAAGTTGGAGGACTGAATTTGCAGTATAAGTTGGCTGCCGATTTTGAGTTGTGGTGTAAGATGTTTCAATATTCCAAATTGTATTCCGTCAATACTATCTTGGGTGGCTTCCGTGAACATGGAAACCAATTATCACTGACACAGGCAGATAAATACTCAGCAGAAGTAAAAACAATAACAGCACAATATGGTATGAGGTATAGTATCAATAGGTGGAGATTGCTATGGAGCCATTATTGTCATCATAGAAAGAATAGATCAGTTGTTTGCTATGACTTCTCGAAAAGACAATGGAGTATATAAGCAATGAGTACTCTGTCCATAAAAACAAGCCCCCTATGACGCTCTTTGTTGATCCTGCCTGCAATATCTTGTATTCTTCATTTTATCTACAAGGGTTGCGGCAACTGTATGGCAATTGTAATGTGCATTTCTGCAATCTCCCCTTTAGAGGCTTGCACTATGGCATTGATACCCACATCTTCGCTTTTGTAATCAACAATCGTAAGTATTGCATTGATTTTGCTGACTCTAATAAGGTCTTTTATCCTGGTTTCATAGAATGGGCGGATGTATATGCCAAGGTGAACTATTTGCAGGGTAATGTCCCTACTCAATATCAAAGTAAGATTGTGTGTTGCGGGTGCAACTTTGCCGTATGCATAATCAAACATCGTGCGGTTGCTGTTTTGTATGCATTACTCAATTATCTCAAAGCGCATTCGCGTATTGATTTCTCTCTGAAAACCTTTATCAGCAGGTACATAATGCAATCAAAGCGTTGCACGCACCGTCTATTACAAAACAGCGTTGACTCCCATTATATCTTTTTTGTATCTACATTGTGGAAAGGACAAGATGAATGTAATAGGGCGCGTATCAATTTTATTCGCGCTTGTAAGAGACTGCAAAAAGAGGGATTGCTCTACTTTGAGGGCGGGCTTATCCCCGATGCGGAGCAGAATACGGAAGGTATAGAAGATGTCATATTATCCCAAGGTGCCGATTACGCTCAATATCTTAGAAATGTGCAGCGTTCTGCCCTTTGTTTCAATACACCTGCTTATTTTGGTTGCCATGGTTGGAAACTGCCGGAGTATTTTTCAATGGGCAAAGCCATATTATCTACACCGTTTATCAATGAATTGCCTATTCCTCCTACTCATGGCGAAAATATCTTTTATGTTCGAGACTATAGCGAGCAGGCAATATATGAGGGTGTGCGCACATTGATGCTGGATAACGAACTGCGTACCAAATTGGAACAAGGAGCAACAAACTACTATAACACAGTTCTGTCCCCCAAGGCTTGTATTTATTTGTTAATAAATCTTAGCGACTTCTAATCCAAAATCTCATACCAACTTTTCGGATTATATTCCGAAAAATCATACTGATATCTTGGATTACAAAAGAACTATACACCTCCGCTCCACCATCCCCCCCCCCCACACACAAAAAAAGCCCCGCCTAAGGACTCTCTCCTTACGCGGGGCTCCCCTAATCCCTAACCCCTAATCTCTACCCCTAAGAAGCCTACAACTTCGCGTACTCCAGGCTGAACACATACCCGTACAGTGTCGGATAACGTGTCTGTTTCTTGAAGGCCGCTATGTCGGTGGCTCGCTGGTTCGGGTCGCCAAGCCGGGTGCGCGTCGCACGCACTGCCTCCGCAAAACGCTCCTGGACTTCCGTCTGAGCGGTGCTCTGCTTCGCCTTACGCGCCTGCTTCTCTTTGCGGCTCAACTGACGTTTCATACTGGTGTAGTTGTAGTCCGTATCGCTACGATACATATACTCTACACGACCATTTTTTCTCGATAACTTCCCGTGCAACTCTTGCAACGGGTCATGCAGTACAAACTCTGCCATAATTGTAAATAATTAAAAATTAAATAGTTCATAACTTCTTCATCTCCATGGCTATCTTATAGCCCAAAAACGAATGATACTTTCTTTGTTTGCCGAAGGCAATTTTGTATGCCTTGTTTTCCGCCTCGCTCAGTGCCAAGGCATTGGCGCGAGCCTGTTTGAACTTCTCGCGTTGTGCCTTTTGCGTTGCGCTGGGCTCTCCCGTATAGGGGTGACAAATCTGACTCGTGTACAGTGTGTCGTACACTTTCTTGTGAATGATACGCGAATGTCCGCATATCTTGCCCCGATATTCTGCAAACGGGGCTTCTGTTGTAAAATACGCCATTATATAAAATTTAGCGGTTTGTTAAATAATAATCAGGTTCTTTTCTTTCTCATCGCTTCCCCTATTTGCCCGATGTCTTATATTGTGCAACTATATAAAATCCGTTATATCTCCTGCATATCAGTAGCATATCAGTAACTTGTCAGCGACATACTCTGCTGAGCATTTTTCGAACCACCTTCGAACCACCTCCGAATCACCTTCGAACCACCTCCGAATCACCTTCGAACCACCTCCGAACAAAACCGCTCTTTCCTTCCTGTTCCCGCCGCACATGTTCTGTTCGATTTCCGATGCAAAATTACTGCTATTCTGTTACTTGGAACAGCAAAAACACAACAAAGAAAGGGAGGTCAGGTGATGTCACCGTACCTCCCTCGCTCTTATGAAAACTTCTTCGCCCTTAACGGGGATTTATACCATTATCGCTGCACTCTCTCTACATCGTCCAGTGCCTTTTTGAAATCCTTGATTAAATCGTCTTTGAACGCTGTTATCGTACCTGTACTGAGATATTGGCTTATATCCTTGCTTATCCTGCCGCTTTCGCAATGAAAACCATATTTCAGAATTTCTCGGATAGTCTCGTCACGCCCTATTTTAACGCGCTTGTCATTTACAAAATAGTCCGCATAGTACAAACCTGACAGCAGCAATTCCAAGCCGCTCTTTTTCCTGTCGGCAATGCGAATCATAGAGCCGCCATTTCCCTCCCGCATCGCTGCCAACTCTCTCTCTTTCTCCTCCAACTGCCCCTCCAACTCCTTCACACGCGCTTCCAACCGCTCCGCTTCCTCCTTCAGTGAGGCAATGCCTGCCTTTTCTGACCTCAACTCGCCTCTGTTGGGGTTCTCTTTTTCATTGCCTTTATCTTTGTTAGTATGTAGTAGCGTGGTTATCTCTGTCGATATCCGCCTGTCGGACTGCATATATCGCTCTATATAGTCAATAAGGTGCTCTTCTTTCGCTTCACAAAAATCCTCCTTACGCATAATTTTTGAACTTTGTACAAAAATAGGGGAGTCTGTCGTTAAGGCTTTTGTCATACGGGCACGCTTGCCTGTCGGGTAAATATCATCCGACAAAAAGTTTGCATCTACTATTTCTTCTATTCCGTCACTCAAATAACCGGATAATTTATCTGTGTCCGCATTGTCCAACAATCGTAGCAGTTTGGATAATGCCAACAGCACAAACATACGGTCACTGAAACATTTATCCCTGTCCCCGTTATAGTTACGCATATCTATTATTTCTTCTATATCGTATGGAATGCACTGAATTTCATTCTGTAACCGGCAATCGTCATAACGGTTATATTGTTTTAGCAAATCCAATAGCCCGAAACTCATATAGAACAAACCGTCAGGAGTAAGCCGGTATTTGTCTTGACTATAAGCCATACAGGGCTTCCGTAGCCATTGATAAACAATGTTTTCTTTGTAATCTTCCATAACATTGTTTTCAATACTCTTTCTTAATGCGTCAAGGCAGACTTTATCTACAAATTGCATATCTGTTAATTTTTGAAAATTATATTACTATCACGCAAAATTACCAAAATTTACCCATATATACAAGATGTATTTGCATATTTCGTAGAAAAATAGTAACTTTGCAGGCAATAGGATATGGGCGGATTTGTATGCAACCGTTTAATTTTAATAGCAACTGTTATGAGTGAATCTGAAAGCAAAGAGCAACAAGCAATACACGACATGGTGTCTCGGGACGCTTCATCCGCTTATTTGCGAGCAATGAGTTCGCATGTGGAAGTTACCATTTTGAGGGGAACGGATATCGTGCGTATTTGCAATGGAAAAGAACAGGTTGTTGGTACTGTGGCGGAAAGACCTGTTACTGCACAGCCCGCTCAATATACGCTTCGGTAAGAATGGTCGGAAGATTGCGCATATTGGCAGGACCTAACGGTTCGGGGAAAACATCCGTGTTCGGCGAACTCCGAGAGAATTTCCATTGGGGCGTGTTCGTCAATGCGGATGAGATAGAACGGCGATTGAAGGAAGAAGGATGTCTTGATTGTAGAGAATATGCGGTAGCGGAGGTGGATGAGGAAAAGTTCAGGGGCGCATATTCTGACTATTTCTGTACTTTTTCAACACGAAGTGCGGCGGACAATATATTTGTAGATAATGCCTGTATTGGGGTGTATGATACTGCATTGGTAGATTCTTATTTCGCTGCTTTTCTGGCTGCCTATATACGGGAACAGTTATTGGAAACGGGGATTTCTTTCTCCGTAGAGACGGTTATGTCGCACCCGAGCAAGGTGGACTTTATGGCTCGAGCACATCGGTCAGGATACCGTGTCTATCTGTATTATGTATCTACACAGTCTCCGGAAATCAATATAGGGCGTGTGCATACACGTGTGCAGGAGGGAGGACATAATGTCCCTGAAAGTAAAGTAAGGGAACGTTATACTCGTTCTTTGCGGAATTTGTATGCGGCTGTAAAACAATCGGATAGGGCATACCTGTTTGATAACAGCGGTAAGCATTTTGAGTTGCTGGCGGAGTATGATGCCACGGATAAGTCTGTCCAACTATACAGTGAGACAGAGTGGTTGAGAACGTATTTGTTGAATATGGCAGAGACAACGAGAAAATGACTTGTTCTATCATTACCATAACCTACAACAACCTCTCGGGGCTGCGCAAGACGGCGGAGTCCGTGGCAGCACAGACATACAAGGATATGGAGTGGATTGTAGTGGACGGGGCAAGCACCGACGGCACACAGGAGTGGCTGGACAAGATGCGACAGGACTCCCCCGTCCCCCTCAAAGAGGGGGACAAAGAGACGGGCAATGCACAATGCAGGGGAGATAATCTTCAAATCCCCAAATTCTCAAATGTACAGGTTCTCTCCGAGCCGGACAAGGGCGTGTATGATGCGCAGAACAAGGGTATCGGGCTGGCGAAAGGCGATTTCTGCTTTTTCCTCAATGCGGGAGACGCTTTCTGCGGAGCGGATGTGGTGGCGCGGATGATGGCGGATTGCGAGGGGGCGGATATTGTCTATGGCAACGAGTTGGTGGTGGATGCCGAGGGTAGGGTAGTGGAGCACTGCAAGGGCGTGGATGACCCTGGTTTTGTGGACTTGTACAACAGTTGTATGAAGCACCAGGCTACGTTTATCCGTCGTAGTCTGTTTGATAAATACGGCAATTATGACAGTACGATGCGTATCTGTGCCGACTTCGACTGGTTCTTCCGGGTGATTGCTTTTCACGATGAGGTGCGCCTGCTGTACAAAGATGTGGACGTGGCATATTTCGAGAATACGGGACTGAGTTACCACAGCCCCGCCTTGTGCGCCCGCGAACGCAAGCAGATACTGGACAGACTGATGCCCGCCCGCCTGCAATGCGACTATGAGACAATAGGACGATACCCGCGAATTGTGAAGGTGCGTGGGGAGTGGCTGCCGCAATTCTTGCTGCGTGTGGCGAACGGACTGATGAAATGATGGAGAATAGTGTTATAAAACAAGGACGAATAGCATGGATAGACGCATTGCGAGGGTTTGCAATGTGGCTTGTGGTGATTATGCATGTGCAGTTCTTCAGTGGAAGCCAAAGCACGGTGTATAATACATTGATAGCATGGATGTTTATGCCACTGTTTTTCTTTGTGTCGGGACTGGTAATGTATAATCCGAACAGACAATGGACGGCTCATTCTGTAGTGACTTATTTGTGGAAGAAAGTGCAGCAGATATTGGTTCCGACAGTTGTTGTATTTCTGCTGGCAATTTGGATATTAGGGTATAATCTTGTGGAAGCATCTCTTCATCCAATGAAATTCGGCTATTGGTTTACAATCACCTTGTTCGGGTTTATTGCTTTGTATGTTTTGTTTGAGTGGTTGATGCAGGTTTGCAAGGTCGGCAACAGAGGCTGGTTGGTGTGCTTGGTGGTGCTAACTGTGGTGTTCTCGTTGCTATTGTCTCGCCATGGCTTGTACACACGTATGTTCGGAGATGGGGCTATGGTATGGTTTGATGCATTGCAGATAGATAAATGGAGTTATTTTCAGTTCTTTGTACTCGGTATATTGGTGAGGAAATATAAAGATGTCTTTCTGCGGCTTTTGTCAAACAAGTACGCAATGGGGATAGTTATTGTGGCTTATGTATTGATGGCGGTGGTTAATGTCAAAGGACTGCCATCCGGTGGCATACAACGCTATTTGGCTGCTGTGTGTGTACGCCTTTTGCCTTATGCAAGTATTTGTATTGTAACGGCATTGTTCTGCTCTATGCGGCAGTTTTGGTCAGATAGCAGGACAGGAAAAGCATTGCAGGTTGTAGGTAGCAATACATTGGGTATCTATTTGATACATTACTTTTTCTTGGCAGGAAATTGGTCTTTCTTGCGCACAATTTCCACGAATACCCCCCCCGCTCTGCTACTGATTGTATTCGCCCTGTTGGCAGTCGCAATAATAGCCTGTTGTATGGTTGTTATTCGTGTGATTCGCTTGAGTCCGTTTCTCGCAAAATATATGATAGGGGACAAGGAAAAAAGAGTTTGAAATAGCGTTAGTACAGATATGAATATGACACGTGTCTTGTTTATCATAACCGGGTTGGAAGGCGGGGGGGCGGAAAAGGCTCTCGTCAATCTGTTGCGGGCGATGGATAAGCAGACATATAACATCAGTGTGTTGGTTATATTCGGGGATAAGATAGGAACGGATATCGTAGAGGGCGTAACATACCATACTTTGTTTGGAAACAATCATAGCATGGTATATAAAATTGCCAAGCATCTGTATTTGGATTGGCATACACCGGCTCTGCTTAAATATCTGACAAGACGCAAAGTGCCTGACTATTATGATGTGATAGTATCTTTTTTGGAAGGGGATTCTTTGCTATATCATTCTTTTATATTTGATAGAGCGCAGAGGAATATATCGTGGGTGCATACTGATTTGGTGGAAAACCATTGGTCAGCCCGTCATTTCGTAGGGGAAGATGAAAAGAAAGCCTATTCTACGTTAAATGGAGTCGTGTTTGTGAGTGAGTATGCACAGACGCAATTCAACAAAGTGTTCCATCTTTCGGAAAACATAAAACAATATATTTGCCCGAATATAATCAATGAAACGGAAATCGTGCAAAAGTCGCAAGAGTTGGTTGCCGATGTTGTAAAGCGGACATTTACAATATGCTCTGTAGGACGTTTGGAGGAGGTAAAAGGGTATGATATGGTGGTTGAGGCGGCTCTAATACTCAAACGGCAAGGGACAGATGTGGATTTTTGGATTATTGGTACAGGTTCACAGGAAAAGAGATTGAGAGCCTTAATACAAGGGGCGGGTGTGGATGATATAGTACACTTGTTAGGGTATAAGGCGAACCCCTATCCTTATATGAGAATGGCAGACATATTTCTTTCTTCATCTCGTGCAGAGGGACTGCCTTTGGTGTTTGGGGAGGCGATGTGCTTGGGGAAACCGATTGTTGCTACACGGACGATTGGGGCACTGACAATGCTCCAAAACGGGGAGTACGGAAAAATAGTGGATATGAGTCCTTCTGCAATCGCAGGTATTATAACGGAATTGCAAATGAACCATAGTCTATTAGCGCACTGCGGGGAATTGTCGCGAATTGGGAAAAAGCAGTTTGATGCCCAGAATGTATTGGACATCGTGGAATCTGTTTTGGGTAAGAACAAGTGATAAAAAAGTAGTATATATACACAATGCCTTTTGAATTTATAGGACATAGCATTTCCATACCGGGACAAATCCTGATGCAGGTATTTGTCGCTGCAACGCTTGTATATATGCTCTGCAAGCATTACCGGGACATCCTGTCCGTTCTCCTGATACTGCTTTGCTGGCCGCGTGTGTTTATCTTCTTTGGCAAGGGCGTAGAGAATACCTACAAAATAGCAATGCTCCTGCTGTGTTTTTATGTCGCCTACAGATACAAGGCATGGAGAGCATACGTGCCGCGTGAACGATGGATAGTGCTTGCCTATGTCCTGTTCACAGCACAATTTGTATTGTCAGCGATATATTTCTCCCCTGTAGCAACTTCCGTAACTACGCTCTTGAGTCAATACGCCCGATACATCGAAGCCTTTCTGCTGTATTTTATCATAAAAGAAGCGGTGTATTGCCGAGGCAAAAAAGAGCAACTGCTGCGCCTGTTCTATGATATAGGCTTGATGCAGATTATCATCTCAGTATTCAAGTTTGCCGTGTTCCGTGGACAGATAGAAGGGCTTGTCGGCTCATTCTCTATTTCAGGAGGTGCCACAGGAACAGTCATACCTATTCTGTGGTTTATCAATCTTTGGCTCTATCGCAAAGGGCAGTTCAGCAAATGGGACTGGCTCTATCTGCTGGGACTGCTGTTTCTGGGCTTCACCACGGGAAAGCGGGCGGTGATGTTCATCTTGCCCGTGGTGGTCTTTGTATTCTTTGTTTATGTGCAGGGTGTGCGCATCAAGAAGTCGTGGATTGCTATGCTCGCCTTTGTCCCGTTGCTTTTCTATTTGGGTGTACGACTCACACCAACCCTCAATCCCGAACATCAGGTGTGGGGCAGTTTCGATTGGGACTATGCCATTGGTTACGCCGAAGAATACCAGTTCGGGAAAAAAGGCATAGAGGGACAGATGGAGGAGTATCAGGAAGACAGGCAAACTCTGCAGTATGCAGGCGGTCAGTTCTCTTATATGTCGCCCAAGAAGCAGACGGCAGAGGGGCGGGGCGGAGCAACCATTGCCCTGTTCAAACTCTTGGTAGGTATTTACCCGTCTATCAGCCAAGACTGGTGGGGCATAGGTTTTAACAGTATGTATAGCACCGACTATGCCGAGTTTGACGAACTGCCGCTCACCATTCGCATTAACCACAAAGGTTCTGCCACAGGCTTCTTCCAAAGTTATGTTACCACAGGGTTGTTAGGGGCTCTCTGTACTATATTCTTCTGCTTTGTCTTTTGGTTCTATTGCCGCAATCACCGGCTGCGGCTTACTATTATCGGTATATGTGCATGGGAGTACTTTATGTACACGGGTATCCTTTTCCGCACGCCCGTATTTATGGCATTGCTGTTCCTCGTGGTGCATTATGTCAATGCCGAAATCATACAACGCAGACAACCATTCAACCGTCTCACGCCTAACAGATGAAAATCAGTATTGTCATACCCGTTTACAATGTGCAGGCATACTTGCGCCAATGTGTGCAGAGCGTGCAAGGGCAGACCTACCGTGATTTGGAGATAATCTTGGTGGACGACGGCTCAACCGATGACTCGGGGCATTTGTGTGATGTCTTGAAAGCCGAAGACCCGCGTATTCGTGTAGTTCACAAGTCAAATGGCGGACTGTCCGATGCACGCAACGTGGGATTACAACACGCTACCGGCGAGTATATTGCTTTCTTGGACGGCGATGATGTATGGCTCGATAAAGGCGGGCTGCGTCAAATGGTGGCATCATTAGAGCAGAAAACAACGGATATACTGTTGTTCCGTTGCGTGGATATATACCCTCAAAGGCAAGCCCAACGTCGGGAGTACGACATAGAATATATCAACACACACACAGCGCAAGAGGTGTTCAGACGGCTGATATGTACCCAAGCCTTCAATATGAGTGCCTGCTTCCAGTTAATCCGCAGAGCATTGCTGATAGAGAACAATGTGTATTTCGAGAAAGGCTTGTTAAGCGAAGATGTCGATTGGAGTTTGCGCTTGTGGCGGTATGTCCGACACGTGCAGGCTACCAACATCCCGATGTACGGTTACCAACATCGCGGCGGAAGTATCACCACCTCCTATTCAATACGCAACCTTCGCTCTTACGACTACATATTCCGCAAGTTCTACGACCGCTACCAACAGGAGCGGATGCAGAACAATGGGAAGGCTTCCGCTTACTGGACAACCGCCTTGGGCTATCTTGCGCAGATGTATGTGTCCTGCCTGTACGGCTACAATCAAATCGCACGCACAGACAGAAAAGAGGCAAAACAGATACTCCGTGCGAATGTACATTTGCTGAAATACAGTCTCTCCCGCAAATCGGACAGGGCATTGAAATGCAAACAGATTATAGGGCTATCACTCACCATTCACCTGTTCGCCCTCTACGGCACCCTGAAACGCAAACTGCGTGGAGGATAATAGAAACGATTTAATAGTACAACTGACCAAAACTGTAACTATCTACAATATCAGATAACAAATATATCCACACTTAGTTGAGAATACAAGCACAGGCGATAGGAAACGCATAGAGGCAAGTGGCATGTTTTTTGTTGTGCAATACGCAAATATATCAGCAGAAAGTGTAGAACTCTACAACTCTTGATAAAGTAAAATAACAGATGAATATCTATCCGAGAGAGAAATATGTGCAGCAACTCTTGTCGCTGCGGCAAAATGGACTGGTAAAAATAGTTACCGGTCTTCGCCGTGTGGGGAAGTCGTATTTATTATTCACGCTTTTCCGGCAACGCTTGCTGCAAGAGGGTGTACCGGAAGACCATATCATCGGAATACCTTTGGATTCGTACGCAAACAAACATCTGCGTAAGGCAGAAACACTCTACCGGTTTGTGCAGGACAAAGTGCAATCAACGACGGAGAGATACTATATCTTTATCGATGAAGTGCAACTGTTGGAAGACTTTGTGGATGTGCTGAATGGTTTTCTGTATATGCCCAATGTGGATGTGT
This sequence comes from Bacteroidales bacterium UBA7569, assembly GCA_002477945.1. GTDB lineage: Bacteria > Bacteroidota > Bacteroidia > Bacteroidales > Paludibacteraceae > Colicola. The sequence continues at coordinate 52,753 of DLLF01000014.1, read as the reverse complement.
ATGTTACGGGGAGCAATGCCCGTTTCTTGTCGTCTGATGTCGTTACAGAGTTTCGTGGGCGTGGCACACAAGTGCATCTCTATCCGCTTAGTTTCAAGGAGATACACGAAGTCTCGAATGCTGGTGTATTTATGCTGTGGCAAGACTATATGTATTACGGTGGCTTGCCGATGGTGGTATTGGCAAACAACACACAGCAGAAAGCACAGATGTTGCAAGACTTGCTGAAAGAGACCTACTTGAGTGACATTATTAGTCGCAACCAAGTAAAGAATGACAGTGATTTAGAGGAGTTACTGGTACTTTTAGCCTCTAACATTGGTACATTGACCAACCCGCATAAATTGGCGAATACTTTCAAGAGCGAGAAAAAATCGGATATATCGCATAGCACAGTCAAACAGTATATTGACTATTTTATAGACTCGTTCCTTGTTTCTCGTGCCACACGTTACAATATCAAGGGGCGTAAGTATATTGACTCTCCCTATAAGTATTACTTCTCCGATATGGGACTGCGCAATGCCCTGTTAGGATTTCGGCAGGTAGAACCCACGCACGCAATGGAGAGTATTCTCTACAACCACTTGCTGGAACAGGGCTATTTGGTTGATGTGGGAAATGTGTCTGTGGTAGGCAAGAATGCCGAAGGTAAATCACAGCGTGCTACCTACGAGGTGGATTTTGTGTGTAACCGTGGCAGTGAACGTGTCTATATCCAGTCTGCTTATAGTATCCCTGATGAAGAAAAGTTGCAACAAGAGCAACGCTCTCTGATGCTTACAGGGGATTCTTTCCCCAAAATGATATTAACTACGGACAATATCCCTTGCCACTCGTTGGATAATGGTATTGTGCTGATGAATGTATATGACTATTTACTATCATAATCCAATACAAACAAATCCCCACGCAGTGGCTTACATGAAAATGGCTTACATACAGTAACCCCACATAAACTAACTTACACAAAGTATATATGAAAACAGCATTAATCACAGGCATCACGGGTCAGGACGGCTCCTATCTGAGCGAGTTCCTCCTCGGCAAAGGCTATGACGTACACGGCATTATCCGCCGCAGTTCGGTGGACTACCGCGAGCGTATCGCCCACCTCGAAGGTAAGCCCCATTTCCACCTCCACTATGGCGACCTGTCCGACTCCATGGGTTTGATACAGGTCATCGGCAAGGTGCGCCCCGATGAGATATACAACCTCGCCGCACAGTCGCATGTGCAGGTCTCGTTCGATTCGCCCGAGTTCACCGCCGACATTGATGCCACGGGTGTTCTGCGCGTCTTGGAGGCTGTCCGTGCCTGCGGATTGGCGTCCACGTGCCGTATCTACCAAGCGTCCACCTCGGAACTCTATGGCAAGGTGGAGGAGGTGCCGCAGAACGAGAACACGCCTTTCCACCCCTATTCGCCCTACGCCGTGGCGAAACTCTACGGCTACTGGATTGTCAAGGAGTACCGCGAGGCGTACAATATGTTCTGCTGCTCGGGTATCTTGTTCAACCACGAGTCCGAGCGCCGCGGCGAGACATTCGTAACGCGCAAGATCACCCTTGCCGCCGCCCGTATTGCGCAGGGCAAGCAGCACAAACTCTACCTCGGCAACCTCTCTTCGCTCCGCGACTGGGGCTATGCCAAAGACTATGTCGAGTGTATGTGGCTCATTCTCCAACATGACAAGCCCGAAGATTTTGTCATCGCCACGGGTGTGCAGCACTCCGTGCGTGAGTTTTGCGATTTGGCGTTCCGCGAGGTGGGTATCACGCTCCGTTTCGAGGGCGAGGGGCAGGACGAGAAAGGTATCTGTGCGGCAGGTCCCGCTCATCTGATAGGCAAGACCCTTGTGGAGGTGTCCCCCGATTTCTACCGCCCGACCGATGTGGTCAACCTCTGGGGCGACCCCACCAAGGCAAGAGCCGAACTCGGTTGGAATCCAAACAAGACTACTTTCGAGGAACTGGTGCGCCTCATGGTGCGCTCCGATATGAAGAAAGTGGCTGCCGACCACGCCGCCGAGCAAGCCCGCACCAACCTCGCCGAGTACCTCGAAAAAGGCATCGTCAAATAAGTTCATCAACACTCCCGCAGCCCATACTGACCATTGACTTTCTGCGTTTTTATATTGTCTCTTGGCAGAGGCTGTCTAACAAGTGTAGGTGGTCTCTTTTTTCGATGTTGCTTTTTGTAAAATTATACCATAGGAGATCGGGGACGCGGACGCCCCGTCCGCGGTCGGTTTGGCACAAACCGTATGACTATGCTATGTATGGAGACGACGCGTCCCGCGTCGTTATTGGCTTTGCCGAACTACATATACGTTTCATTAGGTCTTTTTTGATGGCATTTAGAGGCAGGACTTTTGTATTATTTCCCCATTGTTTCATGACTATTTTGATGTGGTTGCCCTGAAAATACACCTTCCCACTTGCTTACCTCAAATCTTTTTTATATCTTTGCGGGGTAAAGCAAACATCTTGGGGCATTAGCTCATCCGGTAGAGCGCAACGTTCGCAATGTTGAGGTGGTCGGTTCGAGTCCGATATGCTCCACAATGTCTTTTTTTGCAAACATATTATCCCGATTCAATAAGAAGGATATGGTGCTCACCCCCGAACTCCAAAAAATGAAAGAGTTCGAGGTGATGATACGCTCTTTGCTGAGTGCAGACAAATATGTTGCACGAAAAGATTATACGTGGCTACGAGACGGGTACAAGGATATTTATATCACATTTTCACAACTTGTGTCCACCGGTATGCTCAATGCCTACTGCGAGACCAATCACGTAGAACAAGCACGGATAACGCAATTTCTCAATCAATACAGACAAATAGCAGAACCCGCTTCAAAACTATTTGCTACACACAATGAACGGTTTATAGAGTGGCATTTGCGCCAAGACAAAACCTATCTGGATTCTATATTGGATGTAGTGGATCCAAACATCAGATTGGACGAAGAACAGCGGAAAGTAGTGCTTTCCGACGAGGATTATATGCTTGTGATTGCCGGTGCGGGGGCGGGGAAAACCACCACTGTGGCTGCCAAAGTGCGCTATCTGGTGGAAAAGAAACGAATCAAACCCGAACAGATATTGGTTATCTCGTTTACCAACAAGGCAGTAGGGGAATTACGGGATAAAATTAACAAGTCGCTTGGTATTCCGTGCCCTGTAACCACCTTTCATAAAACCGGTTATGCCATACTTAAGCGTCAAGACGAGGAACGCAGAACTGTGGTTGATGCGGGATTTATGTACCACGTAATCAACAATTATCTCAAAGGCAACATTCTTGAAAACCCGGAATTGGTGGATAAACTGATTTTGTTCTTCGGAAGTTATTTTGATGCGCCCTACGAGGGCGATGACCTCAACACATTCTTCAATTATATCTCAAAAGCCGATTTCTCGACCATCAAAGGCAACATAGACGAATACACAGAAAAGGTAATAGACCAACGTGGCAGGAAACATATCAGCATCGTACACGAGACTTTGCGTTCCAATCAAGAGGTGCAAATTGCCAATTTTCTGTATCTCAACAATATAGACTATGTCTATGAAAAGCCCTATCCGTTCAATATCCTCCGTTCGCACAAACCTTACACACCGGATTTTACAATTACGCAAGGAGATAAAGTGGCATATATAGAGCATTTTGGTATTTCGCAAAACGGACAAAACACACGCTATACAGAGGAACAACTAAACCGCTATAAAAGCGAAATCAACGACAAGATACTGCTGCATCGCAAGCATCAAACCAATCTCGTCTATACTTTTTCTTTGTACAACGACGGACGCCCGCTATTAGAACATTTGCGCGAGGAACTGCTCCGACACGGATTTGAACTCACTCCGCGTCCGTCCCGCGAAGTATTTGAGAAAATTGTCAGCACTGAAGAAAACAAGTACATTTCGCGTTTGGTAAAGTTGGTATGCACATTTATCCAGAATTTCAAGACCAACGGACTGACTATCGATGATTTTTTCCGTTTTGAAAATACAACAACCAATGAGCGTTCCAAGTTGTTTCTGGCTATATGCAAACAATGTTACTACGAATATGCCAAGCGTCTGAAAGAGAAACATGCCATTGATTTTGAGGATATGATTAACGATTCCGCACGTATCTTACGCGAGGAAGAACTGAAAGGCACGAAGTTGGATTTCCGCTACATCATAGTGGATGAATATCAAGATATATCGCGCCAGCGGTTTAATCTGACCAAGGAATTGAGCCGGATGTGCAATGCCAAAATCATTGCAGTGGGCGACGACTGGCAGTCGATATATGCATATGCAGGTTCGGATATAACCCTTTTTACCAAATTCAAAGAGACTTTCGGTTATGGGTTGGAACTGCGAATAACCAAGACCTATCGCAATGCGCAGGAACTTATAGATATAGCAGGCGGTTTTGTTCAGAAGAACAGCAGCCAGATACGAAAATCATTGGTGTCACCAAAACATTTCAAAGACCCGATTATCATACAGATCTACACAGAAGATGTGGACAGGGAAAAATACGAAGGTAAGGGCGGCAAGTTTTTCCTAATCGGCGAAACCGTACAAAATATTATGGACGAGATTTTAGCGGTTAATCCGAAATCGTCCATTCTGTTGCTCGGACGGTATAATTTTGATGCTTACAACTTAGGGAAATCGGCAGATTTTGTCTATGACGAGAAGACAGGCAATGTATGGTCGAAGAAATACAATGCCTACTATTTCGATTTTATGACTGTTCACCGTGCCAAAGGATTGGGATATGACAATGTCATCCTCTTTAACAATATCGACAATGCTTATGGTTTCCCATCCAAAGTAGAGGATGATCCTGTACTGCACTATGTGGTAAATACAGACAGGGATATTGAGTTTGCGGAAGAACGGCGTTTGTTCTATGTGGCACTGACGCGGACAAAGAACAGAGTGTATTTGGTTACCCCGCAACAGCGTCCGTCAGATTTTATTTTGGAACTGATACGCGATTATCCCAATATCGTGGTTCGCGGAGAGATAGATGCGGACAGGACACAGAATGCGGAACGGAAAGTCTGCCCCATATGTGGCTATCCGTTGCAACTGCGCTACAAAAAGGCATACGGATTGCGCCTGTGGATATGTACTAACGAACCCGAGATTTGCGATTTTATGACCAACGACCTCAAAGGTAACGAGATGTCTATTTGCAAATGCGATGCGTGCAGAGACGGGTATTTGATTGTAAAGAAAGGGAAAAGAAATGCTCAAGGGAATACACACATGTTTCTTGGGTGTACCAACTATAACCCTAATGGCAGTGGTTGCAACCGTATGATGACTTACACAGAATACAAAAAGATAAAATAGATATATTATGACTGGTACTCAATTGACACAAATGGCTTTATCTGCTATTATGCGAACTCAGGAACAATTAGATTTGTTCTCCCTTAATGATGTGTTATGTGGAAGAGAGACCAAAGTCTTGAAATCAAAAGGGATTGACAAAATCAAAACATTTGGTGCCGGTAAAGCATTTTCAAGACGACAATGGTATTATTTCCTGATTCAGATGCTTCAGCAGGAAGTGTTTGTGATTGACTATAATAATTCTTGTTTCTTGAAAGTTACGGACAAAGGACAACAAGTACTGAAAGGATTGGTTGAAATAAAACTGATTGCACCAACAGCCGCAGGACTTCATTTCACCCGACAAGGTAAATCGATAGATATAAATTGGGAAATACAGGATGCTATCGATTGGCGCGAACTAACTGATAGGATAGGACGTATCGCCTATTGGAATTACAAGGAAGAACAACGTATTGACATTAATACTCTGATACCACCAAGTACTCCGCAAAGGAGTTTAGTCGTTGCCAAATTTGTGGATATTCTTCGACAAGCATATGCTCTCTCTATGGATGGGGACTTTATTGTTATCCCTAAAAAAGTGGATTTGGATATGTACGGCAATGAGGTAAAACCTTTGCAGTTGCCTTTTGAAGAATGTTTAACCCGTTTCAAGCAATTTATTGTTGCAACAAATCGCTATCCTAAAATGAATGCTCTATCGGAAGAGGTAGCATTGCGCAAATGGTTTCGTGAAGTAGGGCATGGTTTAATTTATACAACCCCCGAACAAATGACTCAATTCCGCAAACTCACCGAGGAGTTTCCAATGGATAAGTATAAATAACCCCAAACTATAAGTATGAAGAATATAGCAGGAATGCTGAAATAATTAGTGAAGGAACATAATATATGGAAAAGAACAGCAAAATCTATGTGGCAGGACACCGCGGAATGGTGGGCAGTGCCATTGTGCGTGAGTTGCAGCGTCAGGGCTACACCAATATCATCACACGCACGCACAAGGAGTTAGACCTCTGTCGTCAGGAGGCTGTAGAGGCATTTTTCAACAAAGAGAAACCCGAATACGTGTTCCTCGCAGCGGCAAAAGTGGGTGGTATCGTTGCCAACCAAAACGCACTTGCCGACTTTATGTACGACAACATGACTCTCGAGATGAATGTCATCCACTCCGCTTGGCAGAACGGTTGCAAGAAACTCGAGTTCCTTGGTTCCAGTTGTATCTATCCGCGCTTGGCCCCCCAACCCATGAAAGAGGATTGCCTGCTCACAGGGGCTTTGGAAAAGACCAACGAGGCGTATGCTCTGGCAAAGATTTCCGGACTCAAATACTGCGAGTTCCTTAACCGCCAGTATGGTACGGACTACATCTCAGTGATGCCGACCAACCTCTACGGACCCAACGACAACTATCACCCCGAGCACTCGCACGTACTGCCCGCACTGATACGCCGCTTCCACGAAGCCAAAGAGAGCGGGGCGGAGAGTGTCACCTGCTGGGGCGACGGCAGCCCGCTGCGTGAGTTCCTTTACGTGGACGACCTCGCCAACCTCTGTGTGTTCCTGATGAACCACTATTCCGGCAATGAGACCGTCAATGCAGGCACAGGCAAAGAACTGACTATCAAACAACTGACCGAACTTGTGGCAAAGGTCATCGGTTACAAAGGTCGTATCGAATGGGACACCACCCGTCCGAACGGCACTCCCCGCAAACTGCTGGATGTCTCCAAAGCCACAGCCCTTGGCTGGACCTACAAGACCGAACTCGAGGATGGCATCCGCCTTGCCTACGAGGATTTCCTCCACAACCCCATCCGTGCCGAGAGATGAGAACCCTTTGGCTGATAATCTATTATGCCTTTGCCCGCAAGTTGCCCAAGTCCACTGTACCTGTCTTGGGTAAGATAGCGTATCACTTGCGCTATCGCTGTGCCAAGCACTTGTTTGCTGAGTGCGGAACTTCCGTCAATGTGGAACAGGGCGCATATTTCGGCAACGGCAAGCATTTCCATGTGGGCAACCATATCGGCATAGGCAAAGATTTCTGTTCCCACAATCGTCCCTTGATTATCCACGACAGGTTGCTAATGGGCGAGAATGTGCTTTTTGAGGGGGGGGCACACTCCTTCGCAAACCCCAACGTGCCGATTGGTGCAATTCCTGAGACAGAAGCGGAAAAGCAAACACCATTGGAAATATGCGGCGATGTATGGATTGGTGCAAGGGTGATAGTCCTGCCGGGTTGCAAGCGTATCGGGGCGCATAGTATCATCGGTGCCGGAGCAGTGGTTACCCACGATGTACCCGACTACGCCATCGTTGGCGGCAACCCCGCGAAGGTTATCAGAATGAGAAAGTAGCATGGCATATTAACGACCCATTAACGGAGACCATACCGCAGGCGGGGCGCCCGCGTCCCCGACGAAGCAATTAACGGATAATTAACGGCAATTAACGAAGAATAAGACCCGATAATGGTTTAATGGTCTTTTAATGGTCATTAGCGGAGAACAAAATGCCCGATAATGAGTTTCATGGAGAACAACTCCCTTAACGGAATACAACAGAGAAAATGAAGATACTGATAGTAGCATCGGACAAAGGCAATCATTTTGTCCCGTTTATAGAGGAGCAGATGGCGGCTCTGGCGCAAGAGGGTATTGAGGTAGAGCGTTTCGGCATCAAGCGGAAAGGCTTATGTGGCTATTTGCGGGAGATACCGCGCCTATGCCGTACCATACGGGAGGTACACCCCGACCTTATCCATGCCCACTACGGTCTCAGTGGCTTGTTGGCGGGGCTTGCCCGCTTGGTATGCCTTGCCTCCACCTCTTTGAAGATGGGGCTGGGGGGAGTCCCTCTCGTTACCACCTATCACGGCAGCGACATCAACGAACCCCGAGTGCTTCGCCTGTCGTGTTTGGCGATGCGCCTGTCTGCATGGAATATCTTTGTCTCCAAGCGCAATGTGGATATTGCCGCCAAGGCGTGCCGCATCACTAATTATTCACTTATCCCTTGTGGTGTGAACCTCACGGACGACCAACTGCTTACCCGCGAGAAAGCACGCAGACAGTTGTCACAAATCAACCTCCCCTGTATCGTAGCCAATGGGAAAGAACGCAAGACCTGTGCTTTCCGCGATATACAGGACGCTTCCATTATCCTTTTTGCCGGAGACTTTGACAATGCGGTAAAAGATGCACCACTTGCTCAACAATCCATGGATGTGTTAAATGCAGACGTCCCCTTCTTTGAGGGGGGAAGGGGGAGTCTCATTGAATTGCGTGGTTACTCCCGCACAGAGGTTAATCTCCTGATGTGTGCTGCTGATTGCCTGTTGCTTACGAGCAAGCGCGAGGGCAGTCCGCAGGTCATCAAAGAGGCGATGGTGTGCGGCTGTCCTATTGTTTCTGTGGACGTGGGGGATGTGTCCGAGCGCATAGCAGACCTGGATGGTTGCTTCCTTGCGCGTACTCGTGACCCGCAGGAGATTGCCAACCTGTTAGCCAAAGCCCTTGCGCACAAAGGAAAGACGCAGGGGCGGCAACGGATTATTGATGAGGAGTTGAGCAACAAACAAATAGCACGGAGTCTTATTCATTTGTATAATAGTATTATCAATGACAGAAAATGGTTGCGTGTTTGTTAATTGAGAGGTTTTATGAGGTGATGCTATGGGTTATCGGAGCATTGGACGGATTGGACGAATGAAGTCAAATTATTTGCGATTTGATGACAGGTGGTGTACGATTTTTCCCGTTCATCTCTTGGTGATGAGTTACTTCAGGGGTCGATGAGGTCTCGATGAGGTCTTGATGAGGGGGCGTAAGAGCAAGGTAAAAGAGTAGGGAAGGTTGTCTTATTCTCGGAGGCTTGCAATAAAGTTCGTAGAGAGGTGTTACGTTCGTTCCTATAGTCACAAAAGCACTACAAACACACAATAGGCTGTCTGATAGCAGACAGCCTATTGTATCAGAGTTTATTCCAAGTTCTCTTACCGTACCTCCACGCCTACTGCCGTGTAGGTCTTGCCGCTGCGGAGGATATAGACTTGTCCGTTGCGGATAACCTTCTGTACGGTTGTTTCCGTTGCGGCGGTGTCCAAAGAGGTGGGAGTATCGCTTGTCGTGCGGAACTCTCCCGTGTAGGTCTGCAAGGTGGCGTTGTCCGCATCCTTAACGGTCATACCGAAGGTATAGTGCGTGGCTTCGCTCAAGCCCGTAACGGTGAAGCGGAAGCCTGCGGCAGTCTGCTCGGCAGCGTGGCGGGGCATTTGTCCGTTGCGCGAGGGCGCAAAGGCAATGTTGGTCAGTTGTCCGCCGGCATTGAAGACCAAGGTGCAGAACACTACGCCGTCTTTGCGAATCTCGAGGGTGTAGGTATCTGCCGAAGCGTCAGCACGCCAGACAAAGGTAGCCTCATTGCCGGCAGGTATAACCGTAATATCGTCACCTGTTGTGGTGTTCTCCGCACCGAGGCATTGGATGAATTTGAAATTGCCCCAAACCACATCCAACTGATAGTCGCGCAGTTGCTCACACGGTACATAGAGATACACATTGTAGTTGGCAAAGGAACTCGTCTCTGCGAATGGCGGATAGGTGGGATAACAATAGATGTCGTACAAGCGGCGGCAATCGGCAAATGCGTTTGCTCCGATGTTTTCCACCGCACTGCCTATTGTGACTTGAGCCAACTTGGGTATATCGGCAAATGCATACTGACCGATAGAGGTGGCACCATGTCCGACAACCACCGACTTGACACTGTCCCTGAAGAGCAGCCATGGTACATCATTCCCGCTGTAGTCATACATCGCCCCTGTGCCGGAGATAGTCAGTTCCGTGTTTTGATAATGCCAATAGAGGTTCTCGCCGCATTGCCCCGAGAAGGTCTGTGCAAACTCGGCGGTAAAGGTGGTATCGCAGGTCAGCACGATGGTGCGTGGGTTGTCGGTGTTGCCGTCTGACCAGCGGGTGAAATGATAGCCGAAATTGGGTTTCGCCGTTAGTGTTACAGTTGTACCATAGTCGTACGTGCCGCCACCATTTACACTGCCATGTTCGCCTGCATAGACGGTGACTGTATTCGGGGCGGGTTTGAACTCGGCGGTAAAGGCAGTATCGCAGGTAAGCACAACGGTGCGCGGGTTGTCCGTGTTGCCATCGCTCCATTGAGTGAAATGGTAATGCTCGTTGGGAATCGATTCAAAAACAGCCGTATTATCGGGACAAAAGGCTTCTTGCGTAATACGTACAACGCCCATTGCTTCATCTTCGGTTGAAACCGTCAATGTATAGTCGGATTTTTCTATATAATTCCGGAGATCCATCCAACCTTGTGCTTGCAAGTATGCTTCTTTTGTGCCGCAAGGAATATAGATAGGAATTGCACTATTGACATTCTGAAATATGTTTCCCTTACATTGCGGTGGTGTTGTGGCATACGAGGTAACTGACGTAAGACCATAACAACCAGAGAAAGCGGCATCTCCTATACTTGTTACACTATTTGGGATGGTGACAGACCTAAGATTCAAGCAATTATAGAAAGCCTTCCAACCGATACTTGTTACACTATTTGGAATAGTAATAGAAGCAAGGGGCGTACAACCCCAAAATGCAGAACTACCAATTTTTGTTACACCATTGGGAATAGTAACAGACTTGAGACTCATATTTTCGCAAAGGGAATAGGGAATACTCTTTACTTGTTCCCCAAATGTGAAAGAGGTAATCTGCGAAGCAATATAATAAAAAGGTGCCTCAGTCCAACGATCCCAGCCACTACATTCTTTTGCATTCCATACTACCGCTGTAAGACTACTGCAACCCGAGAAAACAGATTTTCCCATATTTGTTACATTTTCAGGGATGGTGACAGAGGTAAGACCGGTGCAATGATAGAAAGCCTCATCTCCGATACTCGTTACACTGTTCGGGATGGTGATTTCACCCATTGCAGCCCAACTGCAACCCAACAGGTTCGTTTTGGTTGCATCCGCATAAACAAAGTAGCCGTCCATATAACCATTTCTGTTTCTTGCGCCCCATGGTGAACCTGTGGCAGTACCATCGTAAACAATGTTTAAGACATCGTAGAAAGCACTATCTCCTATACTCGTTACACCATTGGGGATGGTGACTGAGGTAAGACCCCAACAATAAGAGAAAGCCTTTTCTCCGATACTTGTTACACTGTTCGGGATAGTAACAGAGGTAAGACCCCTGCAACCATAGAAAGCCGCATTCCCGATACTCGTTACACTATTGGGGATAGTGACAGAGGTAAGATTATTCATTTCACAGCACAGACACGCAGGAATCGTCTCCACGGCATCACCAAACACAAATGATGTAATTTGAGACTGAACACCTTCAAAAGGGCTATCATAGCCATAGACATCATCATCATAAAGATCTCCACATGATTTTGCGTTCCATGCAACAGAAGTTATGTTAGAGCACCCACTGAAAGCCCTACCTCCGATACTC
>DLLF01000014.1:40316-40747 GCA_002477945.1 Bacteroidales bacterium UBA7569 | reverse complement strand
CCCGTACACCCATAGAAAGCCCCATATCCGATACTCGTTACACTATTCGGGATAGTAATAGAGGTTAAGCAAGTATCATAAGCAAATGAATGGGAAATCTCTGTAACACCATCTGGGATTACCAAGTCTGTCAGGAGTACATCATTAAGATATAAGTTTCTGGAATAGTAGATAGGATTACTATAATTACTGCCCATTTCTATACTAAGCCAGCCTTTTACATCTCCTGTATAATTAATCTTTTTGAGACCGGTGCAACCATAGAAAGCCTCATATCCAATACTTGTTACACTATTGCCAATAGTGACAGAGGTAAGACCGGTGCAACCATAGAAAGCCCCATATCCGATACTCGTTACACTATTTGGAATAGTGACAGAGAAAAGACCCGTACACCCACTGAAAGCCAAATCTCCGATACTCGTTACACT
>DLLF01000014.1:0-40215 GCA_002477945.1 Bacteroidales bacterium UBA7569 | reverse complement strand
GTTACACTATTCGGGATAGTAACAGAGGTAAGACCCCTGCAATCATAGAAAGTGCTATCTCCAATACTTGTTACACTGTTCGGGATGGCGATAGAGGTAAGACCGGTGCAACCACTGAAAGCCTCATATCCAATACTTGTTACACTATTCGGGATGGTAACAGAGGTAAGACCCGTACACCCACTGAAAGCCCCACTTCCGATACTCGTTACACTATTCGGGATAACGGTTGTTTTACAGCCTTGTACTAATGTATTGGTTGATGTTTCTATAATAGCATTGCAATTATCGCGGCTGTCGTATATAGTATTGCCACTTTCAACAACAATAGAGGTGAGACCGTCGCAATCATCGAAAGCCCCACTTCCGATACTCGTTACACTATTCGGGATGGTAACAGAGGTAAGACCCCAGCAACCTTGGAAAGCACTACCTCCAATACTCGTTACACTATTCGGGATAGTAACAGAGGTAAGACCCCTGCAATCATAGAAAGCGCTATCTCCAATACTTGTTACACTGTTCGGGATGGCGATATCACCCGTTGCAGCCGAACTGCAACCCAACAGGTTTGTTTTTGTCGCATCTGTATAAACTAAATAGCCATCTACATAGCCATTTACAGATCTTGCACCCCATGGTGAGCCTGTAGCAATACCATAATACTCTACATTCGGTACATCTTCGAAAGCATCATCTCCGATAGTTGTTACGCTATTCGGGATAGTAACAGAGGTAAGGCCCCTGCAACGCCGGAAAGCATACTTTTCTATACTCGTTACGCTATTCGGGATAGTGACTGACGTAAGACCCATGCAACGATAGAAAGCCATCCTTCCAATACTTGTTACGCCATTGGGGATAACCGTAGTTTTGCAACCTGCAATTAGGGTGTTTGTTGCTGTTTCTATGATGGCATTACAATTATTGCGACTATCATAGATGGTATTGCCACTTTCAACAACAATAGAGGTAAGACCCGTGCACCCATCGAAAGCCCTTTCTCCGATACCCGTTACACTATTGGGGATAGTGATTGAGGTAAGACTGGTGCAACCAACGAAAGCAAATTCTCCTATCGAGGTAAGATTTTGAGGAAGGGATACTGATAAAATGTTGGACCTATATTGGTGCCATGGTGCATTGTTACCATAATTAGACATATCTCCCGAGCCTGTTATAGTCAAAGCCCGGGTTTCAGCATTGTAATTCCATCGCAAATTCTGTCCGCAAAAACCGGAAATTGATGCATCTGCGTATATGTTCAATACTGAACATAGTCCGACACACACACAGGGCAATAATTAGTTTTTTCATACAGTTTCTATTTATCTTGTTCACTTTTTGCATTATTTATCAATGATATCATTTCCGAGATATAGCCTATAAACGTTTCTGCAATATAGTAAATACCATTTTCTGTAGCATTTTCTACATCCGGAACATCTTTCCATACTAACCAGTTTTCATTCGTTCTGCAGACATGATAATTCTCTTCCCGAAATGCTTTTTTATCTATATCTGTTCGGTATGACTCAATGTTGCCTTTTTGTTTCCCTATAATTCCAACGATTAGGTTTTGTGCTCCATCGGCACTACTTTTACAGAATTCAAATTTGATTTGGCAATCATTCCATAAAGAGCACTCTCTTTCAGACTTTACTTCAAGGATGTACCCGCACCCACTTCTTTCATTATAAGCACATTCTGTCAACTTTACTCCATGTTTATCACCCCATTCCTCCAATAGGAAACGTAATTGATGTACCAACACTTCTTGTTTTTTTTTCAGTGTTTCTACAGCATTATCGCTGCAAGAATTAGGTCGTTTTGTTATCATACTATTTTGTTTTTTTATGAGCATATGACGTTGAAGTTCCAATGCTCTGTTAATAAAAAAAGTTGTTCGCATACAGACATAAAATAAGCGTGGAGCGATGTTGTTTCAATTCGGGTTCATTTAGGTTCAGGACTACCTCTTATACACCAAATATCTACGGACAAAGCCCACGCGGTTAACGTGAGCATCACGGCTGTCCTTGGTGTATAATGAATTCAATAAATTGTCCAGATTTAATGAACCCAAGTCTTAGCGTAAATGCTTATTTCTATATGTCAATGCATCGCCTTACCGATGCGCGGTTATGCCATAGGCGGATTGTTTAGTTTGTTATTATATTATTGAGTTTATGCCTGCAAAGGTACAGAAAATTCACAAAGCATACAACATTGGTAAAAAAACACGTGTCAGTTTTTGAGAGGACATGGTCTTTGTATAAGAAAACTACAACCATTCGGTATGACTCATTTAGATGGGGTTGACCCGGTTTGTTTCGGAAAGGACTTGCATTTGCGATTTTCTTTTTGTATCTTTGCACATTTATTGCATGTATAGTGTGTAAGCGTTTTATCATAATGAGAAGAAAACTTCTGTTTGGTCTGTTGTTGCTTCTTTCCGTTCCGGGTTTTGCCCTCCGTGTGGAGTGCGTCGGCACGGCAATACAGACTGTCAATCAAGGTGATACCATATTTGTCTTTGCCGAAGAAATCGCTATGCGCACCAAGGATGGTACGCCCGCTGACTGGTACAAAACCGACGGCACTTTGGCACAATCCAATGCGGCGGATGTATTCCTTGACAACGGCGGATACTATGTAGAGACCGGCGGCATACGCGACTATTTCTACGTATTCTCGTATGCCGACTACCGTCCGCAGGACATTGCTTTGGAAGTAACCCCCTACTGCCGCAATACATCGCTGACCGTATCGGGTACGCTACCGGAGATGACCTACCGCTCGCCTGCGGGTATGCGCACACTCCCGCGCACGTGTTCCCTATCCTATACCGACCTCAGTTGGAACTCTGCTGACCTGCAATGGCAGGACTCGGCAGTAGTATTGAGCGACCAGACGTTCCGTCTCGGCGAATATACCCTCCCCGCTATCTATAAAGCGACCGACATCTGCTTGTGCTACGAACCGATAGCCGCACAACTCGGCTTGGAGCAGGACTCGGTTTGTATCACTTTGGCGGAACCTGTAGCGGTCAAATCCATGCCCACCACGCAGACTACCGTCCGCGGCACAGAGATGGAAAACGAAGTGGACAGACCCACCGATGCTTCCGTGCTGAAAGGCTCTGCGCCGATAGACGTGCTTTTCAAAGCCAACCCTACACCCGCTGTGGACTATTTCTCGTGGACAATCTACAAAGGTACGCAACTGATTGTTACCCGCACCGACGAAGAGCACCGCTACACATTCAGCGAACCGGGTTCGTACCGAGTGGTCAGCACCGTCAGCAATGCTGTTTGCCCGTGCCAAGACACCGAGAACCCCGATTGTGAGCGGGATTCGACCGAAGTTACCATCGCCGTCAGCGAGTCGCAACTGTTAGTTCCCAACGTCTTCACCCCCAACGGCGACGGCAAGAACGACGAGTTCCGCGTGCTGTACCGCTCCATACGGGAATTCCATTGCCGGGTGTACAACCGCTGGGGCAAATTGGTCTATGAGTGGACAGACCCCGCCAAGGGTTGGGACGGCACTATCAACGGTCGCCCTGCCGCCGAGGGGGCGTATTTCTATGTTATCCGTGCTTTGGGCACGGATGCCGCCCCCAATGCACGATACACCTCCAAAATCAAATACACCAAAGCCAAGAACAATGCTGCAGACGCCGCCATCGGTGTCTATCAACTCTCCGGCGACATCAACCTCATCCGAGGGAAATAATCTTTTGGACGATTTGATAAACAATATACAATCAATATGAAAAAACTACTGATGACTATGGCTATTGCCGGAACAACTTTGGCGGCTGTGGCTGCCACGCCTGCAGATGCAGACAACCCGTTCTTCCACGAGAAAGAATGGAAAACGCCACACGGTACATATCCCTTCAACGAGATCCGCCCGGAGCATTATATGCCCGCTTTTGAGGAGGGTATGCGCCAGGGATTGGCAGAGATTGATGCAATCGTAAACAACCCTGAAGCCCCGACCTACAAGAACACTATTGAAGCCTACGAGAAATCGGGACATCTGCTCTCGCTCGTAGCAGGGTGCTTCTACAACCTGACCAACTCGGACACCAACGAAACCCTCGACAGCATTGAGACGGCTCTGACCCCGAAGATGTCGGAATACTCGGCAAACATACGTCTCAACGAGGGATTGTTCAAGCGTATCAAAGCCGTTTACGACCAAAAAGACAAACTCAAACTCACCAAAGAGCAAGCCAAACTGCTGGACGACATCTACGAGTCGTTTGCCAACAACGGGGCGAACCTCAGTCCGGAGGACAAACAGACATACCGTGAGTTGTCTTCCAAACTGAGCCAACTGACCCTGCTCTACGGGCAGAACGTACTGCGTGCCACCAACGCATGGACAATGCTCCTGACCGACGAGTCGCTGCTTGCCGGTCTGAACGACGACACCAAGGCTATCCTGCGCGACAATGCCGAGAAGAAAGGATTGCAAGGCTGGTTGCTCAACCTGAAACCGACCACGTATATTCCCGTAATGCAGGACTTGGACAACCGCGACATCCGTCGTGAGTTGTACACCGCTTACAACAGCCGTTGCATCGGCGGCGAGTATGACAATACGCAGGTTATCATCGACATCGTAAATACCCGTTTGGCTCTCGCCAACCTGTTCGGCAAAAAGACCTACGCAGAGAAATCACTCCACAAAACGATGGCGGAGACCCCGGAAAAGGTATATCAGTTGCTCGACCAACTGCGCGACAGTTATATGCCCGCTGCACGTGCCGAAGTGGAAGAACTGCAGCAGTTTGCTACCGCACATGGTTTCTATGCCACTATCCAACCATGGGACTGGAGTTACTATTCCAAGAAACTGAAAAACGAGAAATACGCCATCTCCGACGATGACCTCCGTCCGTATTTCGAGGAAGATGCGGTTATCCAAGGTGTCTTCGGTTTGGCAAAACGTCTCTACGGCATTACCTTCAAAGAGAACAAGAACATCCCCGTTTACAACCCCGAAGTGAAAGCTTACGAGGTGTTTGACGAGAAGGGCAAATATCTGGCGGTTTACTATGCCGACTTCCACCCGCGGGACGGCAAGCGCGGCGGTGCATGGATGAACGATTTTCAGCCGCAATACCGCGATGGCAAGACCGACCACCGTCCGCATATCGTCAATGTGATGAACTTTACCCGCCCCACAGCCGACAAACCGGCTCTCTTCACATACGACGAGGTGGAGACTTTCCTCCACGAGTTCGGACACGGCTTGCACGGTATGCTCACCCGCTGCCAATACTCGGCTCTGTCCGGCACCAGTGTGCCGCGCGATTTCGTAGAGTTGCCTTCGCAGTTCAACGAGAACTTCCTCGGCGAGAAAGAGTTCCTCGACACCTTTGCCAAGCACTATCAGACCGGCGAGAAGATGCCACAGGAACTGATTGACAAGATCAAGGCTTCCAACAACTACCATGCAGCGTATGCCTGCGTACGCCAACTCTCATTCGGCTATCTCGATATGGCTTGGCATACGCTTACCGAGCCTTTCACCGTGCCCGCTGACCTGACTACCGAAGAGGCGGTTATCAAGTTCGGCAACGACGCTATGGAGCAGGTGCGTGTAGTACCCAACGTATGCGGCACACAGATGGAGACTGCTTTTACCCATATTTTCTCGGGCGGATACGCAGCAGGCTATTACAGTTACAAATGGTCGGAGTTGCTTGATGCAGACGCATTCTCCGTATTCAAGGCGGCTGCCGAGAAGAAGGGCGGTACGATCTTCGACAAGAAGTCGGCAGAACTATTCCGCAAGAACATCTTGGAGCGTGGCGGTACCGAACCCGCAATGGACTTGTACAAACGTTTCCGTGGCGGCGAACCCACCATCAATGCCCTTCTTGAGCGCGATGGTATCAAAACAATCGTCTTACATTAATAATTAACCAAGGCTGTCATGGCACTAAATTAGTACCATGGCAGCCTTGTAATCTTATACAATAACCATTAAATTCAGTATTATGGAAAAGCCTTATGTTGTAGGTATCGATATGGGCGGTACGAATACCGTCTTTGGTATAGTGGATGCACGTGGTCATGTGATTGCACGGTCTTCTATCAGAACCCAGCAGTATGCAGACATAAAAGACTACATCGATTCACTGCATGAAGAGATGATGAAGATTATAGAAGCCGTCGGCGGCATCAATCTGATTCGCGGAATCGGAGTAGGGGCGCCGAATGCCAACTACTATTCAGGCAATATCGAGCATGCCGCCAATTTGCCATGGAAGGGAATAATCCCTTTCACCCAAATGCTTACCGAGAAATTCGGTGTTCCAGCCAGCATAACGAATGACGCCAATGCGGCGGCCATGGGCGAGATGACCTACGGAGCAGCCCGCGGAATGAAGAACTTTATCATGATAACGTTGGGTACAGGTGTAGGTTCGGGCATTGTGATAGACGGCAAGATCGTGTACGGACACGATGGTTTTGCGGGGGAACTGGGGCATACAACAGTAGTTCGCCAAAATGGTAGATTGTGCGGTTGCGGCAAATACGGTTGTTTGGAGGCTTATGCTTCCGCCAACGGTGTGGCACGGACTACCAGAGAGATATTGGAAACTACGGACAGAGACAGTCTGTTGCGCAAATTGGATATAGATACCATCACCTCCAAAGATGTGTATGATGCCGCTGTAGAGGGCGATGCCGTAGCAAAAGATATCTTTGAGTTTACGGGCAGGATGTTAGGCGAGAAGTTTGCGGACTTTATCGCATTTTCGTCACCAGAGGCGATTGTTATGTTCGGAGGTCTGACAAAATCCGGCAGTTTCATTATGGATCCCGTACGGAAATATATGGATCTTAATGTAATGCCGCAATGGAGCGGAAAGGTGAAACTTATGTTCTCTGACTTGAAAGAGTCGGACGCTGCCGTATTAGGGGCATCGGCTTTGGCTTGGGAACTATAAGACTATGCGTTTGCGTATCTGCTATCAGTTCCCGACATGGTTACAACACC
Source organism: Bacteroidales bacterium UBA7569 (assembly GCA_002477945.1). Taxonomy (GTDB): domain Bacteria; phylum Bacteroidota; class Bacteroidia; order Bacteroidales; family Paludibacteraceae; genus Colicola. Next base: position 33,189 of record DLLF01000014.1, on the reverse strand, counting down.
TCTTTCGAGGGGTGATATGGCGAATGAAAGAGTCGTCGAAAGTTATCTATTTAACTTTCGATGACTCTTGTATTCCGGAGGTAACGCCTGAAATACTTGCCCTGTTGAGAGAACGAGGAGCGAAGGCGACATTCTTTTGTGTAGGAGATAATCTTCGCAAGTATCCCGCACTATGCCAACAAATTGCAATAGAGGGACATAGCATAGGTAATCATACTTATCATCATGTAGCGGGATTTCGTTGCTCAACGGATGCTTATTTGCAAGAAACGGAACGTACGGACGAGTTGATAGACCGTATAATGAAAGAGTGCGGCAGGGAACGCCGTGTGCGTTTGTTTCGTCCACCTTACGGGAGAATGCGTTTGTCCCAGCGCAGAGCCATCGGCAGAACCCACAAAATAGTACTATGGGATATTCTCACCCATGATTATAACAAGAAGTACACACCCGAACAGATATTACATGCCATTGAGAATTACTCCCGTCCGGGTTCCGTGGTCGTTTTTCACGATTCGCTGAAATCGAAAGACAACGTACTGCAGGTCTTACCCAAAGCCTTGGAATGGTGGCACAACAAGGGGTACGAAATCAAGGCACTATGACTATAAAAACAGCAGTCTGCCCGTATCTAATTACAAAGAGACAACGCCTTTCACCTCCTACTGGAGAATGAAAGGCGTTATTTAATTAATAGCAATGAGTGCCAAAGAGAGTGCAGATGTGGCAAGGAGTACACTATCGAACCTGTCCAAGAAACCACCGTGTCCCGGCAGTATATTTCCGGAATCCTTTATTCCGAGAGTCCGTTTCAGAAGGCTTTCCATCAAATCACCCAATGTACCGAAGACAATAATCACAAGGGTTAGCAAGAGCGCCTGCCAAAGAGGGTAGGAGAGGTTGGTCAAGTGGAACGGGTCAGCAAAAAGGATGTATCCCGCAATGAGTCCGAAAAGCAGACCTCCGGCAAATCCCTCCCATGATTTACCAGGCGATACCCGTGGTATCATCTTGTGCTTTCCCAGCAAAGAGCCCACACAATAGGCTCCCGAATCGTTGATCCATATTACGATAAACAGCGAGAGCAGCAGCATATTGGACTGACTCATCAGGATATTCATCAGGGCAAAGGGCAGGGCGATGAACACCTGTCCCATAAGCAAATTGCCCCATGCCTCCATAGGATTGGTTTGAGGTTGAAACAATTCCGCTACCAACAGAAGGAGAAGAAGAGCCGCATAGGCGGTAAGTAGCCAAATAGTTCCCGGAAAAACCGTCACGTTGCTGAGACAAGCCCAACTCCAAAAACCTACGTGCAATATGGCGGTAAGTGCCATTGCTCCGAGCGTTTGCCAATGAGATGTACGGGTAATCTTATGGAACTCTTGCACACTGAATACACTGAGCAAAAGAAAGATTATTTCAAAGCAGTAGGGAGTATAGCACAGACAGGCTACAACGATGATGGCAACATAGATTGCTCCAAAGACAGTTCTTTTGATGAGATTGTTCATATCCGCAGTTGATAGTTTTACTGTGTAAAAAACATGGTGCCTAACACACAATGCAAAGGTATGTTTTTTTTTGCGAATAACCAATTTGTTTGTGATTATCGCTATTTGACGCACCGATGCAATGGCGAAAGGAAGACCTCTCCAACCCCTCCATAGGAGGGGCAATTTATGATAGACATTCGAAGAGGAAAAGGTTTTGGGGTATAGAAAAATGGGAAAAATTAGTCTAATAGGGAATATAAGAGGGGTTTATTATAGGCGTTATAGTTGCTCGAGATTGTTCTATGGAGTGAGGATTTATGCTATAGGAGAATTGGGCAGATTGGACTAATGAGTCAAATTGTTTATGATGTGAGCAATTACGATGTGCGATTTTGTCATACCGATTTCATATTCATCTCCCGTTGAGGGGTCGATGAGGTCGGCTTGAGGGGTCGTGGAGGAGTGGGGTATCCTTTTTTAATCTCCAAGAAATGGAAAGAATGTGAAAGGAATATACAAGAAATGCGCAAGGGTGTTGCCATAAAGTAATTCGGTTTTTATGAAGTTGGCGGAAATTTTCGTCAGTATTTTCCAAATGAAGCGGTTGGCAATAAAAAGATTAACTATTATTGTTGGTTAGAAATAATTGTTGTAACTTCGCCGTGTGAAGTTGAGAAGGGCTTTGCGGGTGGGCTGAGGTCGTTGGAACAACGATAGCCGCACGCCCGATGCAAGAACACTCAGTTTCGCAGACATAATAAAAGGCGTTTATATGCGCTTGTTTTGGCACTTAGGAATCCGGAAAATTTCGCAGCCCAAAGCAAGAGGCAGTAGATGCCCCGTGGTATGTAATGATTTCCCATGCCTTCAGGTGTGGCGGTTCTGCATATCGGGCGTGGGCGTATATTGTTTGTTCTTGTTGCAAGGGTCTTTCCGGAACCTCTAAGTGGAGAATAAGCATGGTATATGGTTCCACGCTTTGTTGTGTAATCGGGTTGGTTGGAGCCGCCAATCTATGTAAAAAATAAGTTATGGATAACTTAAAACAAAAAGTTGAGAGCATTATTCTCTCTGTTGGTCACGGACAAACATTTGATGCGCACATGGTCATTGACTCCATTTTGCATCAAGACACAGAATTGTACTTGCAGTACTACAATGGGCAGAAAAAAGTGAGCACATTTCATTCACAGATTAGCAAGGTGATTAAGTCCTTTGAGGGCACTCTCATTGACCGAGCGGGCAAAAGTGTGTCTAAAAACATTCACGGCAAATACACACCTTGCACCTGCTGGCGCAGAAGATAACCTTCAGAATAGAAGATATTATGAAAACCAGGTTATTTTCGTTACTGGTTGCGCTCTGTGCCATCAGTAATCTCTTCGCGGATTTCAAAGAAGGAAACTTGTACTATAATAGATTGAATAATAACGAAGTAGAGATCGTTGATTGTGCATATGGATATGAAGATAAGGGGGCTATTGAGATCCCCGAAAAGGTCAGAGGATACGTCGTAACGAGTATTGGATATGCGGCTTTCTATGCCCGCGGTGGTCTTACAGCTATTACTATCCCCAATAGTGTAACGAGTATTGGAGATGGTGCCTTCTATGGTTGCGCGAGTCTTACCTCTGTCACTATTCCTAATAGCGTAGCGAGTATTGGAATTCGTGCTTTTTGTTACTGTACAGGTCTCACTTCTGTCACTATCCCCAATAGCGTAACGAGTATTGGGAGCGGCGTTTTCTCGGGTTGTACAGACATTACCTCTATAGTTGTTGAAAGCGATAATACAGTATACGACAGCCGCAATAATTGCAACGCTATTATAGAAACTTCAACCAATACGTTGATACAAGGGTGTAAAACAACCATTATCCCCAATAATGTAACGAGTATTGGAGATGATGCTTTCTATGGTTGCACGGGTCTTACCTCTGTCTCTATTCCAGATAATGTAACGAATATTGGAAATGGTGCTTTCAGTCTCTGTACCGGTCTTACTTCTGTCACTATCCCCAATAGCGTAACGAGTATTGGAAATAGTGCTTTCAGAGGCTGTACCGGTCTTACTTCTGTCACTATCCCCAATAGCGTAACGAGTATTGGATATCGTGCTTTCTGTGAATGTACAGGGCTTGCCTCCTTGACTATTCCCAATAGTGTAACGAGTATTGGAGGTTTGGCTTTCGATAATACTCCATGGTTAAAAAATCAGCCAGATGGCGTCATTTACATTAACCAAATGCTGTATACTTATAAAGGAGAAATGCCTGCCAATACATCCATAGTGGTGCGAGATAAAACTACTCATATTATTGGAAATGCTTTCCATGGGTGTAGAAACATTGTTTCTATTACACTCCCTAACAGCATAATAGATATAGGAAGTTATGCTTTCTATGGTTGTACAGATCTTACCTCTGTCTCTATTCCAGATAATGTAACGAGTATTGGAGATGATGCTTTCTCTGGTTGCACGGGTCTTACATCTATCACTATTCCAAATAACGTAACGAATATGGGTAAAGGAGTATTTTCCAATTGTTCCACTTTACAATCTGTGATATGGAATGCTAACAAGTGTCACGGTTGGGAAGATTATTCCTCACCACTCTCCTCACCCTTTTGTGGTGAATCTGCCAAAACAATAACTTTTGGAGACAATGTTGATAGCATTCCGGTGGCATTATGTGCTGAAAATAGTAGTCTTACTCAAGTGTTTATACCTAATAGTGTGAAACATATAGGATCGGGTGCTTTCAGAGGGTGTACAAACCTAACCTCTGTCACACTTCCCAATAGTGTGACAAGTATTGGAAGTGGTGCATTCAAAGGTTGCACCGGTCTTACCTCTGTAATCATTCCTAATAGTGTGACAAGTATTGGAAGTAGTGCATTCGATGGTTGCACCAGTATTACCTCTGTCTCTATAGGTAATAGTGTGACGAGCATTGGAAGTAGTGCATTCGATGGTTGCACCGGTCTTACCTCTGTAACTATAGGTAATAGTGTGACAAGTATCGGCAGTTATGCTTTTGTTGGCTGTACAGGTCTTACTTCAATAACTATCCCCAATAGTGTAACAAACATTGGTAATAGGGCTTTCTATAAGTGTACAGGACTAAAAAAAATAATTGTACTACCCGCACAATGTCCGTTCTATGATGAGAGTTCATTTTATTGTCAACAAATAGATACAGTTGCTGTGCTTAAATGTTATTTAGAAGCATATAAGTCCATACAATGGGGTGGTTTTACGGAAGATAAGTTCTATACACATAAACTAAGCGTCCATATAGTGAATAATGATGCAACATTGGGAAATCTATTACTTTCCACACAAGATACCCTATTGGATTGCGGAGAAAGTATTACTGCCAAAGCAGAACCCTATTTCGGTTGCATATTCACCCAATGGAGTGATGGCAATACAGAGAACCCACGGACGATAGAAGTTGATAATGAAGATATATCCCTAATGGCATTGTTTGCCAAAGTATATTCCGGCGCATGCGGTGAGACGGCGCAATGGCAGTATGCCAACGGGACTTTGAGCATTACAGGTACGGACACGATGTACGACTACGTATGGGACAATGTACCATGGTGGTTGTTCCGTGACTCTATTCAGCAGGTGAGCATTGCAGAGGGAATCTCCTCTATCGGGGCATATTGCTTTACGGGTTTATCCAAACTGACCAATATCACATTGCCAAACAGTGTGACATATATTGGTGACAATGCCCTTTCGGGCAACAGCCAATTGACGACTATCGCATTGCCCAATAGTATTACCTATATCGGCGACAAGGCATTGTCTGACAACAATAACTTGGAGACCGTCTCGATGGGGGAGAATATTGATACTATGGGTGACAGTGTGTTCTCCAATGATCCCCGTCTGTATCAGATAACATGCAAGACACAGCGTGTGCCGACAATCAGCGAGAAAACATTCTCGGGTATGAGCAGCCGTGTGCCGATCTATGTGCAGGCTGCATGTGTGAACAAGTACCGCGTGCACGAGTACTGGGGTCGGCAAAACATCCGCTCTTTGGGTGAATTGACTACTTATACCGTGACCGCTGGATGTGACCTGAGGTTCGGAGTGACAACGGGTGGCGGTACGTATTTCGAGGGTGAGAGTGTGACACTCGCCGCCATACCCAACAAGGGTTATGTGTTTGTTCGCTGGAGCAACGGGGCGACTGCTAATCCCTACATCTTTGCAGCGTCTGAGAACCTTACTCTTGAGGCACAGTTTGCGCCTGCTACGGGAGTGGAGAATGTGCAGAACGAAGGCACTTGCTCTGCGAAGAAGATTATCCGCAACGGACAAGTGTTCATTGTGCGCAACGGGAGAGTTTATACTATGACCGGAGTGGAAATAGAATAAAAGAGTACTTTGTTCTCCCAAGATAGAGAACCAAACATAGCACAGGAAGCCGAGCATGGTATTACAGAACGGCTTTTGAAGAGGCATCTAACCTTGTTCACAAGAATACCAAGCGGGCAAGGTTAGATGCTGTTTTTAAGAAAATACCGACTGCAACAAGCGATTTCAGCGGGGCAACAGCGGTACGGGAAACAACTCGTTTGCTGGTATGCATAAAAAAACGTAACTTTGCACGTTCAACAGCAATTAAGTAGCAATTAAGTAGCAGTTGAACAGAAATTGAATAGCAATACAATAGCAATACGACAGGGTTATGTTTGATAATTTATCGGAGCGTCTGGAGCGCTCGTTTAAGATTCTAAAAGGCGAAGGTCGCATTACGGAAATCAATGTGGCGGAGACCGTGAAGGATATCCGCAAGGCCTTGCTTGAAGCTGATGTCAACTACAAGACGGCCAAGACTTTCACGGACAAGGTGAAAGAAAAAGCCTTGGGACAAGACGTACTGAAGGCAGTCCGTCCCGGTCAGATGCTGGTGAAAATCACGCATGACGAGTTGGTGGAGTTGATGGGCAGCACCGATGCAGAAATCAACCTCAAAGGGAAACCGGCAGTGGTACTGCTATCGGGTCTGCAAGGTTCCGGTAAGACCACTTTTGCAGGCAAGTTGGCCAACTGGCTCAAACAGAAGCAAGGCAAGAAAGTGATGTTGGTGGCGTGTGATGTGTACCGCCCCGCCGCTATAGAACAATTGCGTGTATTGGGCGAACAACTCGGGATAGATGTATTTACAGAGGCGGAAGAGACCAACCCTGTCAAAAAAGCACAGAAGGCTATAGACAAGGCACGGGTTTACGGCTATGACGTCGTGATAGTGGATACGGCAGGGCGTTTGGCCGTGGACGAGCAGATGATGCAGGAGATTGCCACGCTGAAAGAGACATTGAAACCTCAGGAGACCTTGTTCGTGGTGGACTCCATGACGGGTCAGGACGCCGTGAATACAGCGAAAGAGTTCAATGACAGGATAGACTTTGACGGTGTCGTGCTGACCAAATTGGACGGTGATGCCCGTGGCGGTGCGGCGTTGTCGATCCGTTCGGTGGTGGAGAAACCTATCAAGTTTATTTCCACCGGCGAAAAGATGGACGCGATAGACGTATTCCATCCCTCTCGTATGGCGGACAGGATACTGGGAATGGGTGATGTGGTGAGTTTTGTGGAACGTGCGCAGGAGCAATATGACGAGGAAGAAGCCCGCCGAATAGCCAAGAAAATAGCCAAGAACCAGTTTGACTTCAATGACTTTCTCTCGCAGTTGCAGCAAATAAAGAAGATGGGCAACATGAAAGACCTTATGGGCATGATCCCCGGTATGGACAAAGCATTGCGTGGAGTGGAGGTATCGGACGATGCATTCAAACCTATAGAAGCCATTATCGGTTCGATGACCCCTGCAGAACGTGCCAATCCCGGTTTGCTCAACGGCTCACGCAAACAGCGTATTACCAAGGGAAGCGGCACCTCCATTGTGGAACTGAACCGTTTTCTGAAGCAGTTTGACCAGGCAAGCAAGATGATGCGCATGATGAGCAAACAACGCGGAAAAATGCACCGATAAATGGTATTGATAGACGGAAAACATATAGCGAAGACCATTCGTGCAGAATTACGCGAGGAGGTTCAGTCGATTTTAGCGAAAGGACAGCGCGCTCCGCATCTGGCGGTGGTGATAGTGGGAGAAGAACCCGCCTCGGTGACCTACGTCAACAACAAACTGAAAGCGTGCGAAGAAGTAGGGTTTGAAGCAACCAAGATTGCTTTGCCGCATGATACAACCGAGGAAGAATTGCTCCATGTTGTTCACCGGCTGAACGAGGACAATGCGATAGACGGTTTTATCGTGCAGTTGCCATTGCCCCGAGGAATAGACGAACAGCGTGTGACATCCGCTATAGACTGGCACAAAGACGTGGACGGATTGCATCCGGAAAACGTAGGGCGGACTGCATTGGGCTTGCCGAGCATTGTTTCAGCAACACCCAAGGGAATCAGAGAATTACTTCTGCGTTACCAGATAGAGACGGACGGACGGCACGTGGTCATCATAGGGAGAAGCAACATCGTGGGCAAACCCATGGCTATGCTCCTGATGCAAAAGCAGGCAGGAGGCAATGCGACCGTGACGCTGTGCCATTCACACACCAAGAACCTGAAGGAAATATGCCTTACAGCCGATATTATCATTGTGGCAGTGGGGCATCCTGGACTATTGACGGAAGATATGGTCAGAGACGGGGCGACCGTAATAGATGTAGGAATAAGCCGTGTGGAGGACGAAACGTGCGCGCGCGGATACCGAATTTGCGGTGATGTGGACTTCCAGTACGTAGCACCGAAGTGTGCCTGCATTTCTCCCGTACCAGGGGGAGTGGGTCCGATGACAATCGTTTCTTTATTGCAAAACACGCTACAGGCGTATCAGAACAAGCAAGCACGATGGATATATTAGACAAGATAGAAGGATTAGAGGTCAAGTTTCATGAGGTGAGCCTACTTATTACAGACCCCGCCGTCATAGCCGACCAGGCACGCTATGTGCGTCTCAACCGTGAGTATCACGACCTCGAGCGCGTACTCTCTTCGGCAGGCAAGTACAAGAAAGCCCTCTCCGACCTGAACGAGGCAAAGCAACTCTATTTCAACGAGTCCGACCCCGAACTCAAGGAAATGGCACGGGCGGAGATAGACCAAATAGAACCGCAGATACCCGCCCTTGAAGAAGAGGTCAAACTCATGCTCCTGCCCCAAGACCCCGAGGACAGCAAGAACGTGGTTATGGAGATTCGCGGCGGTACGGGCGGGGACGAAGCAGCGTTGTTTGCAGGCGACCTCTTCCGTATGTACACCAAGTATTTCGAACTGCATGGCTTCAAATATACCGTTTCGTCGTTCTCGGAAGGTGCTGTGGGCGGGTACAAGGAGATAATCTTCAACGTCACAGGGCAGAATGTGTATGGCACGCTCAAGTACGAAAGCGGTGTGCATCGGGTGCAGCGGGTACCTGCCACAGAGACGCAAGGGCGTGTTCACACCTCGGCTGCCACAGTGGCAGTATTGCCCGAGGCGGACGAGTTCGAGGTACATATCAACGAGGGCGAAATCAAATGGGAGACCTTCCGTTCGGGCGGTGCCGGAGGACAGAATGTGAACAAGGTGGAGTCGGGTGTGCGGTTGCGCTACAACTGGAAGAACCCCAACACCGGCGAGGTGCAGGAGATACTCATTGAGTGTACCGAAACCCGTGACCAACCCAAGAACAAAGAACGCGCACTCGCACGCCTGCGCACACAGATATACGACAAGGAGCATCAGAAGTACATCGATGATATTGCCGCAAGGCGCAAGACAATGGTCTCCACGGGGGATAGAAGTGCCAAGATTCGCACCTACAACTACCCGCAAGGGCGTATCACCGACCACCGCATCGGCTACACAGTCTATAACCTCCAAGCCTTTATGGACGGAGATATACAGGGGGTGATAGACGCTCTGCAAGTGGCAGAAAATGCAGAGAGGATGAAAGAGACGGAACTATAAGGGCATCCTGCCAAAAAGAAAGCATCAAGAAAGATATTCCCAAACTTATAAAATCAAGAAAACCATGGAAGACGAAAGAAGAGAGCGGCGTAGTTCATCGGGTATCACATTGCTGATAGGTTTGATTATCGGCTTGGCGGTCGGTTATATAGTCGGCATAAAAGGCTATATCCATGCAGAGAATGAAAGTGAAACCTCTCAAGAGATTGTATCGGAGACGGTGACCAATGCTACGGAATCGGCAGATGATGCATCTTCGACAGAGAAAGAGTCGGTTTCCGTTGTTGCAAAAACAACAAAAAGGAAGGCTACAAGCAAGAGCGCAATATCGCAGGAAGAGGGAAAGCGTGCGGCTTCCACTGATTCAAGACAAACCAGGGAACGGAATACGGCAAGTTCAACCTCTACGAAAAGCGGGCGTATACAACAAACCACTGCTCCAGCCGCACCGGCAGTTACTGCGCAAACCACAGATACAGGTACTGACGAGAATGCGGTAACGTTGTCCTCCTATTCCCATGACTGGGTGAAACCGAATGCGCAAGTATCGATGAAGAACAATACAGACAGGGATATTGTTTCGGTTACAGGGCGTATGATTTACTATGATATGTCAGGGAATATGCTGGACTATCAAGATTTCACAGAACGCATCCATATTGATGCCGGCATGACGAAACGTTTTTCACTACGTGGGTATAACTATGCCGAGAATTATGCCTATTATAAGAGTCAGGTTGTTCCCGGTGAAGAGTATAAGAAATATAAGGTAAAGTTTCAACTTAAGTCGTACAAGATGGCTCCAAAATCGGAGAAGGAATCCATGAATGTAGCACAAACACCGAACACGAGTACTAATGAGAAAGGAGTGAGTATGACTGCATATTCCCATGATTGGGTGAAACCGAATGCACAAGTATCGCTGAAGAACAACACCAACCGAGATATTGTTTCGATTACGGGGCGTATGATTTACTATGATATGCAGGGGAAGATGCTTGACTATCAGGATTTCACGAAACGTATAGAGATAGAGGCAGGCATGACGAAGCGTTTTGACCTGCGCGGATATAACTATGAGGAGAATTACGCTTACTATAAGAGTGAAATAGTTCCCGGTGAAGAGTATAAGAAATATAAAGTGAAGTTCCAACTGAAGTCGTTTACCTATAAGTGATTGTGTTAGGCGAGGATTGGGCGAATTGGAAGAATGGGTCAAATGGGTCAAATGGGTAATACTATGATAGACGTTCGAGTTATTCGAGAAGTTCTATGGAGAGAGAAGACCTCCCCAACCCCTCCAAAGAAGGGGCTTAAATAGCATTGCATTGTTTCATAATTCTTGCGTTGAGGGGTCAAGAGATTTACGATTTGGCAATATTCGATGTACGATTTTGTTTCATTGACTTTTCTTTGATGTTTCGTTTAGGGGTGCTTCGTGAGTCGTCCAGGTCTCGATGAGGGGTCGTGGAAATTGGCAAGTCGGAGACTTGCGATTTGCCAAAAGGAAGGGTTGTGTTTGTTTGCCGGTAATACAAAGGCGGCAGCAAGTTTAGTTAATAAATGGACTTTATTCAACAAAAGAATGTGAGTTCGATGCAAGGATAGCAATTCTATCTATTGCATCGAACTCACGCGTTACAGGATGGGGTAGGGATGGGCTTTAGATTTCGTCGTCGTAGAGACCTTCCACTCTTACAAGATAGTAATCAATATCAATATAGTACATAATGTCACCACCTTTACTGACGGATTTTTTGAACGATATGGAAATAGGTAGATAGTCGTATTCATCAATATATGCACCGCATGTATAAAATTTCTTCTCTTCTTCATCTGTAACTACTCTGAAGTTGGAATATCTTCTTTCATATTGTGATTTGATAGCCTCAAGATACATCAGTGCCTCTTCCTTTCGCCATGAGTAGAATGGCTTTTCTAAAGATGCCGAGACTAATTTGCCTTGCTTAAAATAAAAAGTAGCAAAATCATAAGTAGTGCCGCCTATTTGCGTTTTATAGTAGGTCAATGAATGTGAGTCATAGTCGGAAAGTTCCTCACTTTTTGCTCCTATCACTTTGCGCACGGTTTCGCGGCTGTCACCAAATTTGACGCCGGCGACACCATATACTTTGTTTTCTTCACTATAGTTTGGATTGTCGCTATGTAATATATCGTTAAGTATATACAATGCCAGTCTCATTCGCTTATTGATATAATTCTGCAAAACATCATTACTTATATATGAACAAACTATCGTAGTATCAGATGACGAAATACTTATTATGTTGTGACCATCATATCGAGACCACGGATTTGACTCGTCAATAGTATCTACCATATTTACTAAAAAAAACAGGAAAGTACTATCTGCCGTTTCCAAATGACCATATTCTCTTTCCAAATTGGTCTGTAAGGTTTCCATCTGTTTTTGGCAATTTATAGTACAGGTATCACACATCTTTACTGCAGTTAAGGTGTCTCCAAAGAAGTAAAGTTCGGTATAATGGAAATCATGTCCTTCGTGATAGTAGTCGCCTTCATAGGCGTATTCAACTGTTGTAGTTTGTGTGATAGTATCAACGGATAGAACACTATCCAACAGCAATGTGAAGCCTTGTCGGGTCATTGCGGATTGGACTTCGGAGACTGTTGATTTGCCCAGTGTGCAGCCGAAGAAGGTGTCTTGAATAGTCGTTTCTGCCGACATGGAAAGGGCAGAGAGGATCGCCATAGCGAAAAGATAGAATCGTTTCATACTTGTTATAAATTAAAGGTTAGTTGCTTGCCTTATTTTGCGCCATAGCGTGAGCCGTTATGCGGCACGGCAGAATGAGAAGCCTGCGACAAAGAGAAAAGAGGGCGGTGCAATGCCTACGTTGCATAAAAAAGCAGACGTTCTCTCATCTCTTGTCGCGTGGCTGTAGGAAATGCCAAAATAAGACAGATAAGCATAACATCTGCAAAAGCAGACGTTTACACCTATTCGATCTTATTTGTCTTTGTGAACTTCCTACATTCCGCGACAATACCGAATAAATAGCAAACGCTATTCTAACGGGGATGGTATGTAATTCAGACTATGGACGCACCCCCTCGCCACAAAGCCTATTCGAGATGCAAAGGTAGTGAATTTTATGAGTTGCGCAAGTGGAATGGTGAAGGAAATGAAAAAGACGGCAGAAAAGCGGTCTGTTTTCTGTGGGGTAGGATGTTACAGGAAAGACGAGGTTGCGATGATCAGGGTTCGGGAGCATTATCCAACCACAGCCAGGTAGTGTTGCTGGTGTGGTCGAGGTAGTTGATATATGCTTTGATGGTGGCAGTGCTGTTCGGTACGCTGAAGGGGGCGGTGTAGCATTGCCACTCGCCGTTGTCTATCCGGTAGTATATCTTGCCGCCTTGCATGACCTTGTTCATAGTTATCAGCAAGGTGTTGTCTTCTGTTTGCTCGGCATGAATGCCCGGTTGCTGCAGGTGGAAGTTATGCCCTGCGGCGTGCAGGCGCGGGAGGAGGGTCTCATATACAAGGGTGCTGTATTCGCTGAGTGTGAGGCGGCTGCGGGTGTTCCATGCACGCTCTGCCAAGCCGAACATCTTAGGGTACAACTGCCACTCCACTTGTGCAAAGGAGCGTATCACCTCACTCCATAGTTGCGCGCTCATACCTATCACATTGGGGTGCTGCAAGGGCTGCCAGTCGAAAGCGCGATACTCGTCGGTGTATCCGCCCCAGTTGAGCCCTTTCTCCTCGTGGTGGTTGCAATAGGCAAAGTCAAAGTACAGGTGGTTTGCCGCAGCCAGTACTACAGGGTAGCCTGCTTCTGCCAATTCGAGGGGCTTTGCCTCGCCATTGTGCCACGAATAGCATATAGCACGTGTCTCGGGCGGACAGAAATGTCCTATCTCCTCCCAACCTGCAGGTTGCAGATGATGCCGCTGCAAGATAGCAAGTACTTGATTGATAAACGCCTGATGCTCTTCGCGCGTCAAGGCACCTGTCGGCACCTCATCGCCACCGATATTGAAGACGGTCAGCGGGCAGCCTGCCTCAGCGTGCATCTTCACTATCTCGGTGATAACACGGTCCACGAACTCAATGGCATACGGATTGGATACGGCAATCACATTGTCGGTGTAGTTCTGCGCCGATAGGTAGCAGCGTGCCTCCAATGTGCTGTCGGTCAGTAGTCCATGCATAGCTTTCTTGCAGGCACGCATGTGCCCGGGCATGTCTATCTCGGGTATGACACGTATGCAACGCTCCTGTGCATAACGCAGCAAATCCATGTATTGCGCGCGTGTCAGATACCCATTGGCTGTGGAGTGTGCGTCCGTATAGTCCCATCCGCCGCAGTACATCGGTAGCAGACATTCCGTCTCGGTGGTGGTGTATCCGCGCCTTGCTCCTACGGTGGTCAGTTCGGGCAGCCCGGGTATCTCCAATCGCCATGCCTCATCATCGGAGAGGTGCAGGTGCAGGACGTTCAGTTTGTGCCGTGCCATCACGTCTATCACGCGCTTGATAGAGTCGGCGGGATAGTAGTTGCGCACGATGTCAAGCATCACGGCACGGTGGTGCAAGTCGGGGTAGTCGGTGATGACGGCACAAGGGGCTTGCTCGCCCAACTGTGCCAAGGTCTGATAGGCATAGAAGACACCCGCATCATCGCCTGCTTCTATATATATGGTGTCGGGGGTCATACGCAGGGTGTAGCCCTCGGGCACCATATTTGCGTCGGTACGCACCTGTACATTGGCATTAGCGATATTACATATACCTTGCTGATATACAACGCTCTTGGGTTGTGGTAATAAAGGAAGTATCCGCTCTGTATCCCCCCTCTTTGAGGGGGTTAGGGGGAGTCCGTTGTATTTGTATATGTACTCTCCGTCGGCATACGGTGTTTTCTCCCACGTCTCTATACCGCGCATCATCTGTTCGCGGCGTGTGAACGGCTCATACGTACACGGGATAGACACGGGCTTGCCGTCGCCCTGCACCAAGAAGAAGCCTTCGGGGATGGAGGTCTGGCGTATCACGTTGCCGCGGTAGCGCAGACAATAAGTGCGGCTCTCGCTTGGCTGCAGCGTGGCAAAGGTTGAGGTAGGCACGATAGAATGGTAACTGGCTTGTATCTCTGTCTCGAGGAGTGCGCCCACGATAGTGCCCTCGCGCAGCGGCTGTTCGTTAGCCGTCATTGTGAGCGGGTGAACGGACATATAATCGAAATAGAGCACCCACCCGTCGTTAGTTAAGGGCTTGCTTGATGTGTTGGTGATGGTCAGATACATCTCACATACGCCAGGGCGCACATCATTCGCTCCCATCTCCCAATGCAGCGACATAGGTGCCTGCCGGTTGCTGCAACTGTAGAGCAACGCTATAATTGTCATAGTTGCGGTGGTACGCACACGCATACGTGTAGAAAGGTGAGACAGCCATACCATGATGCAGCGACATACATGTGTGGCATACGCAAACACCATGACTATGGTATGAATTTTCATGGTAGTATTATTCTGTCTTCCCCGCATGGGGTGAGTGCCGTAGGCTACTTCAGGTGTTTGTTTATCTCGGCAGTAATAATCGGCTCCATGATGTCATAGCCTGCCGCAGTAGGGTGTACCCCGTCCTTGGAGTACGCTTCCGGCAGTCCGCCGCGCTCATCCACCAATGCAGAGTAATAGTCCACATACGGGATATGGTTCTTCTCGGCGTATGCACGGAGCAGATTGTTGAGTTGTCGGATAGTCTCTGCGGGAGAGCCCATCTCTTTCCGCCACGGGTATTCGTAAGCGGGCAGGACAGAACATATAACCGGTTGGATACGATGGTATTGTGCCAACTCGCACATTGACTGTATATTCTCTGCAATATGTTCTATCGTAATGTAACCGTTGTTAAGAGCAATATCATTGGTGTCTGCAAGAATTACTACTATTTGCGGATGGAGTTGGATAACATCCGCCTGAAAACGAGCCAGCATCTGCGATGTCACCTGCCCGCTGATGCCGCGGTTGGCGTAGTTGTTGGCGGTGAAGAACTCGGGGTGTATATTATCCCAGAGGTCGGTAATGGAATTTCCCATAAAAACCACAGACGGCGTATCCACCACGGATTGATTGGCATTGGCATAACGACTATGCTGCGCCCAGTCGTCCGTAGCAGCAAACAGCGAGACACTCACAATTATCGTGAGCAGAGTAACACAAAACGATTTCATGTCACAAAGGTACAACAAATAATTGACTTGTCAAAACATTCATCTTGTCCTGTCAAAGGGTGTATGTTGTTTGGATATCGGGCAAAATGTGGTATCTTTGCAGGAACATTAAACAGGCAGACAGTATGTATCTTTTCTATACACCCGATATCAAATCGGTTCAATATCTCAGCGAAGAAGAATCAGGACATTGTGTCCGCGTGCTTCGTTACTCGAAAGGAGACGAGATTCTTCTCACAGACGGCAAAGGGAATACTTACAATGCGCGTATTACAAACCCTAATCCAAAGCGTTGCGAGTTTGAGATAATCTGCCAGGAAGCGCAGGAACGCAGCCACGATTTCTATTTGCATATAGCCATTGCTCCCACGAAGAACATAGAACGACTGGAGTGGATGGTGGAGAAATGCACGGAGATCGGGGTGGATGAGATTACACCTTTGCTGTGCCGTTTTTCGGAACGCAAGCAGGTGAGAGAAGACCGGCTGGAAAAGATTATTCTTTCCGCTGCCAAACAATCGCTTACGCCGTACTTGCCGAAACTGAATCCGCTGACGGACTACGGGACGTTTATTACAAAAGTGAAACAACAAAACCGGTACATCGCCCATTGCTACAAAGAGGACAAAAGGGAACTGAAAGACGAGATGGAGAAGTATGCCCTGTCGGGACATGACGGCAGTGAGGAACAGGGCGTTGCGGTGTTGATCGGTCCGGAGGGTGACTTTTCGGGACAGGAAATTGCAGAGGCTTTTGAAAAAGGTTTTATACCTGTCGGCTTGGGGAAGTCGCGCTTGCGCACTGAAACGGCAGGTGTGGTGGCATGTCATACGGCGATATTGATGAACGCATGAGACGTTGCCGAAATACAGTATTCTTTTTCTTTGTATGTGTGTCCGCCGGTGCGTTGCATGCACAGACACCCCTGACGCAAGCCGATTTGTCGAAACCGACCCATATTTCACCTTACTATTTCTCGCCCAACGCATTTCCTGTCCCCGATATGCTCACAGGAGAGGTGTCACGTACGCTACGCATAGAACTGTATGGTGACTATTTCTTGGGATTTTCCAAAGACAGAACCGCGGATTTCGGCTTTCATGTGCGTATTCCTCTTTTTACGGACAGGGTTAATCTGACTTTGTGGATGCCCGTGACGGAGTACTATCAAAACACGACAGAGAGACAGCGTGTGCAACATCTGCAGGACACAATATGCATGAAAGGCAAAGAAGCGGGCGATGTGTATGTATCGACCGATATACAAGTTCTCCGGCATCGCGGATGGGTTCCCGATGCAACAATACGCGCTGCCGTGAAGACCGCCAGCGGAGGCGGATACAGCAAGGCACGCTATTATGACAGTCCGGGCTATTTCTTTGATGCGACCGTAGGTGAGGTGTTTCCTTTCCGACAAACGGACCTTTTGAAAGAGTTGCGCTTGGCGGCATCGGTCGGTTTTTTGTGCTGGCAAACAGACAACGGCAGGCAGAATGACGCGGTGATGTACGGCGTAATGCTGCAATGGAAGACGAAATGGTTTTCCGTTTCGGAAGTATTCTCCGGCTATACAGGTTGGGAAAACGAGCACAAAAACCACCCGGATGCCCATGATGCTCCGATGTCGCTGAAGACCAGCATAAGCGGATACTACAAGAATTGGGAGTGGAGTCTGGTTTATCAATACGGACTGCGAGACTATCCGTTTCACCAATTCCGGATAGGGGTCGCCTACAACATAGACGTATTGGGTCTTGCCAAGAGCCGGAAACGGGGAGAATAGTAGTGGACGAACCTCTTTTCTGATCTGATATGCTTCTTTGAAACAAGAATCCCTGCTGACCATTGGTCAGCAGGGATTCCCTCATAAACATATAAACCCACGCGGGCGGAAAGTGAGGGATTCGAACCCCCGGTACGACGTAATGCGTACACCGCATTTCGAGTGCGGCTCTTTCGACCACTCAGACAACTTTCCCAAAGGATTTCCTGTACAGCACATCTCAATATGCTTTTTGGAAAAACCGGCTGCAAAGGTATTACTTTTTTTCTTTACACACAAGCAAAAGTTGATAATTACGTTGCAATGGTGTTTTTTATGTCCTGTTCAAACTTTCAAAAGGCTTCTTGGTGTATTGACAGGAGAATTGGACAGATGGGACTAATTGGTCAAATAGGCAATCCCATTGCGGGATTACTATAGACGTTCGGGTTCTTCGAGATGTTTTAGGAGGTGAGAAGACCTCCCCAACCCCTCCAAAGAAGGGGCTTTAATTGCATTTTGCATTGTTTCATAATTCTTGCGTTGAGGTGTGCTTGAGGTCTCGATGAGGGGTCGTAGAGTGCTCTTGCAGCACCTGTGGTGCAAGGCACGTAATATGGCGGACAGCGTGTATTGCCAAACAAGACGGACACCATGTCATAATTGCGACTTGCAGAGAGGAACAGAAACCGGCAGGCGATTTGTTGTTAAAAAGACAAATCTGATCCGCATAAGTTGAGACAATGTTGCCGGTTTTCGTAAAATAGTGTATCTTTGCAGGATGTAAGATTATAATCACACAACATAACAACATCATAAAGATTATGAAACCAACATTATTTGTTTTAGCAGCAGGAATGGGTAGCCGCTATGGCGGTTTGAAACAGTTGGACGGACTGGGTCCCAATGGTGAGACCATCATGGATTACTCCGTGTTTGACGCTATCCGTGCAGGCTTTGGTAAAATTGTTTTTGTTATCCGCAAAGACTTTGAAGAAGATTTCCGCCGTGTTGTCTTGAAGAAATATGAAGGAAAGGTTCCTTGCGAGGTATGCTTCCAATCCATTGACAAAGTACCCGCCGGCTGCTTCTATACAAAAGAGCGCAGCAAACCGTGGGGGACAAACCATGCTTTGCTCATGGCGAAGGATATTATACACGAGCCTTTTGCAGTTATCAACGCAGATGACTTTTACGGCAAGGAATCGTTTGAAGTGCTGGCAGAGTTTCTGCAGCGTGTTGAAGGCAAACAGAACGCTTACTGCATGGCAGGATACAGGGTGGGGAATACTTTGTCGGAGAACGGCAGCGTGAGCCGCGGAGTCTGCAAGACCGACGAGAACGGCTATCTGACAGATGTAGTGGAGCGTACTTCCATTGAGCGCATAGAAGGAAAAATCGTATTCAAAGACGAGGATGGTGCTTTGGTTGAGTTGGAAGAAAACACTCCCGTAAGTATGAATATGTGGGGCTTTACTCCTGAGTATTTCGGTTATTCGGAAGAAGCCTTCAAGCATTTCTTACATGAACACGGCGAGGAACTGAAATCGGAGTTCTATATTCCGACAGTAGTGAACGACTTGATCACAACCGGCAAGGCGACCTGCAAGGTGCTTGACACTCCTGCCAAATGGTTCGGAGTAACTTATGCGCAAGACAGACAGGGCGTTGTAGATAAAATAGAGAAACTTATTGAAGGAGGGGTTTATCCCAACAAACTATTCTAAGAGAAGAAGACAATGGCAAGAATTTTAGTTACAGGCGGTACGGGTTATATCGGAAGCCATACCGTAGTGGAATTGATCAACAGCGGCTACGATGTGGTAGTGGTTGACAATCTTTCCAATTCCAATGTTGACGTATTGTCGGGTATCGAGCAAATAACAGGTGTCCGCCCCGACTTCGAGAACATTGATTGCATGGACTACACGAGCATGGATCACTTGTTCGAAAAATATACAGACATAGAAGCCGTTATTCATTTTGCAGCGAGCAAGGCTGTAGGTGAGTCGGTGGAGAAACCATTGCTGTACTACCGTAACAACATCAGCAGTCTGATTTCCGTTTTAGAGTTGATGAAGGCACACAATGTACACAACATCGTCTTCTCTTCCAGTTGCACCGTGTATGGACAACCCGACGTGCTGCCTGTGGATGAGACTGCTCCCATCAAGCCTGCGTTGTCTCCTTACGGAAACACCAAACAGATCAATGAAGAGATAATACGCGACGTGTCACACGCAGACAAAGATTTGAGAGCCATCTTGTTGCGTTATTTCAATCCTATCGGCGCACACCCATCGGCATTGATAGGCGAACTTCCCAACGGTGTACCTCAGAATCTGCTGCCTTATGTGACTCAGACGGCTGCAGGATTGCGTCCGGAACTGAAAGTGTTCGGTGATGATTATAACACTCCTGACGGCAGTTGCATACGCGATTACATATATGTAGTTGATTTGGCAAAGGCACACGTGGTAGCCGTAAAGCGGATGTTGGAAGGCAAGTCGGAAGAGCATGTAGAGGTGTTTAACCTTGGTACGGGACGAGGTTTGAGCGTGTTGGAGATTATTGAGACTTTCAAACGCGTGACCGGTGTAAATGTTCCTTATCAGATAGTTTCCCGCCGTGCAGGAGACATAGAGAAAGTATGGGCCAACCCGAAGAAAGCCAATGAGGTGTTAGGCTGGCGCGCAGAGACCTCCGTGGAGGATACACTGATGAGTGCTTGGCGTTGGCAAGAGCATCTGGCTGACTTGAAGAAATAGGTAAAGTAGATATACCGTTTACAATAGTAGAGAAGTATATGCTGTATCCGCTCAAGTTTACTCCTATCCTGAAAGACAAGATTTGGGGAGGAACCACGTTATCGAAATTCGGTAAGCAGTTGTCCGGTGCAACCCATGTGGGGGAGAGTTGGGAGTTGTCCGCTTTTGACGACCAGCCTTCGGTGGTGGCATCCGGTGCATTGAAAGATAATGACTTGTCGGAACTGATAGAGGTGTATATGGGAGACTTGGTGGGTGATCATGTCTATGAGAAATACGGCAACTACTTCCCTCTATTGATCAAACTGATTGACGCAGAGGACAAGTTGAGTTTGCAGGTGCATCCCAATGATGAGGCGGCGTGGAAAGAGCATCAATCTTCGGGAAAAACGGAGATGTGGTATGTTCTGGACGCAGAGCCAGGTTCCACCTTAACTTTGGGTCTCAAGCATGAAGCGAAACGTTCCGAATTGGAACAAAGCATCTTTAACGGACATTTCCCCGATCTATTGTACACAGTACCTGTTCATCAGGGAGATGTCGCATTTATCCCTGCGGGGATGTTGCATGCCATAGGTGCAGGCGTTCGTTTGGTGGAAATACAGCAAGCCAGTGATATAACTTACCGTTTGTATGATTACGACCGCCGTGACGCTGCAGGCAACAAGAGAGAATTGCATTTGAACAAGGCTCTTGAGGTACTTGATTATTCCGCAAACAAAGAGCCTCTGATAGATTATACCCCAAAGGTGAATGGGGCAATCAATCTGGTATCGTGCGACTATTTTGTGACGAACCTATTATGTTTTGACAAGTGTATTGTGCGAGACTATGCTCCATTGGATTCTTTCGTGGTATATTGCTTGTTGAGCGGAAGTTGCTCCGTGGAAACCGACTTGGGGAATACTGCATTGCAAACAGAGGAGACCGTTTTGCTTCCTGCAATGTGCAACGATGTCAAATTAACACCTCTTTCGCGTGAAACACGTCTTTTGGAGGTTTATGTTCCATAACTCTATCCTTGTGAGAAACAGAAAACGAATTAACTATTAGAAATAGAATGAAACATTACAAATTGTGGAATATCGTCTTCGGATGGGTAGCCTTTGCCGTAGCGGCTGTTACGTATCTGTTGACCATAGAGCCTACTGCCAGTTTCTGGGATTGCGGCGAGTTCATTTCAAGTGCTTTCAAATTAGATGTGGGCCACCCACCTGGAGCCCCGTTTTTCATGTTGATGGGGCACTTTGCCAGTTTGTTCACTTCTGACGTCAGCAAAGTTGCGATGTATGTGAATGCGATGTCAGCCTTGGCATCGGCTTTCACTATTTTATTCTTGTTTTGGACGATCACGGCACTGACTAAAAAATTGCTTGTAGGTAATGGTAAGGAAGTGTCTCTTTGGCAGGGAATTGCGATCATGGGTGCCGGTATGGTAGGTGCATTGGTCTATACCTTTAGCGATACGTTCTGGTTCTCCGCGGTAGAGGGCGAAGTGTATGCTTCCTCGTCTTTGTTTACCGCTATTGTTTTCTGGTTGATACTTAAGTGGGAAGAAAAGGCTAACGAAGAAGGAAGCGACCGCTGGTTGATACTGATTGCATATCTTATGGGATTGTCAATAGGTGTCCATTTGCTGAACTTATTGACTATTCCTGCGTTGGTGTTGGTTTATTATTTCCGCAAGTATGAGTTCTCGTGGAAAGGCGTTTTGTTGGCTCTTTTGAGTTCGGTGGGCATATTGGCGGTTGTGCTGTATGGTATCATCCCTGGTTCCGTGCAGATGGCATGTTGGCTTGAACTGCTGTTTGTCAATAAGTTGGGCTGTCCGTTCAATACAGGTGTCATTATCTACATCGTCTTGGTGATGGCGGCTCTTGTATGGGCTATCGTAGAGACTTATCAAGCAAAGAGCAAGATGAGAATGAATATCTCGTTCATTGCAGCCGTTGTCTTGATGGGCATTCCTTTCTTTGGTGAGAACGTTTTGCTTGGCATTGTGCTTATAGCCTTGTTGACCGGAGTATTGTTCTGGAATCGGATCAATGTCTCACCGCGTGTATTGAACACGGCTTCTCTGATGTTGGCGGTTATCCTGATAGGTTATTCCTCCTACGCAACGATTGTTATCCGCAGTAGTGCCGATACGCCGATGGATCAGAACTCGCCGGATAACGTCTTCTCGCTGAAATACTACTTGAATCGTGAGCAGTATGGAGACCGTCCTTTGTTCTATGGTTCTACCTACAATGCACCTGTCGCATTGCAAGTGAAGGGAAATATCTGCACTCCTGTAGAGGAAGTCGGGCATGCGCAATATGCACCTGCACCAAAAACTTCTGGTAGTGAGAAGGATAAGTATATCATAACGGGACATAAATCTTCGTATAAGATGCAGCCGGAATTCTCAATGCTATTCCCTCGTGTCTATTCTCCTGATAGCAGGCATATACAGGCCTATAAGGATTGGGCGAACATCAAAGGTAAAAAGGTACGCTATGAGTATTGTGGGCAAACCAAGACTGATTACAAACCAACCTTTATGGAGAATATGCGCTTCTTTGTGCGTTACCAGTGTAATTATATGTATTGGCGTTATTTTATGTGGAACTTTGCAGGTCGGCAAAACGATTTGCAGGGGTATGGCGAACTGCACAAAGGCAATTGGATATCCGGCATACCGGTTCTTGACAATGCACGTTTGGGCGACCAAGATGCTCTCCCTACGGAACTTCGCGAGAACAAAGGACATAATGTCTATTATATGCTTCCTTTGCTGCTGGGTATCATCGGAATAGTGTACCAGTTGAGCAAGAAACGCGAGGGCTTCCAGAGTTTCTCCATTACGTTCCTTTTGTTCTTCTTGACGGGTTTGGCTATTGTTGTCTATCTGAATCAGACGCCTTATCAGCCTCGTGAGCGTGACTATGCTTATGCAGGCTCGTTCTATGCTTTCTGTATTTGGATTGGTTTGGCAGTGCCTGCTTTGGTCGATTCTATTGCTTCCATCTTCCGAAGGAAAGACAGCGAAACACTTCGTGTCGTAGCGGCGGTAGCCGTGTCTGTGCTTTGCTTGGGTGTTCCTGCTCTTATGGCGCAGCAAAACTGGGACGATCACGACCGTAGCGGACGATATTCCTGCCGTGATTTTGGTGCCAACTATCTGAAATCCTGCGAACAAGATGGTATCATCTTCAGCAATGGTGATAACGATACATTCCCCTTGTGGTACAATCAGGAGGTGGAAGGTGTTGGCACCGATTTGCGTGTCTGCAACCTTTCTTACTTGCAGACAGACTGGTACATCGGGCAGATGAAACGTCCTTACTATGAGTCTTCGGCATTGCCTATCAGTTGGGAACCGAATGATTATCTGCCGGGTAAGAATGAGATTGCCATGGTGGATAACAGGGTAGGTGGACCGATTGACGTAGAAACAGCCTTCAATTTTGTTAGAAGCAATGACCCTCGTACGAAGAGAGAGGGAGAACCCTATATACCTTCTGACAAACTCTATATTCCTGTCAAAGAGGCGGATGTACTATCGTCTCCTGCCTTTACGAAGAATGGCAAGTGCGTCTATTCTCCTGAACAGTTGGCTGAGCGTATCGATATTCCTTTGCAGCGTCGTCTTACGCGTAGTCAGATGATGGTTCTTGAGATGGTTTCCACCAACCATTGGCAACGCCCCATCTATTTTGCCGTGACCGTTGGTAATGACTATTATCAAGGTATGGAGAAGTATTTCGAACTCACGGGCTTGGCTTATCAGATCACACCTGTAGCATCGGCTGATGGACAACCGCGGGTGAATACGGAGAAGATGTACGATAACATGATGCATAAGTTCCGCTATGGCAATATGTCGCAAAAGGGAATCTATATTGATGAGAACTGTATGCGGATGTGCCGCACGCACCGCATGATGTTTGCCCAGTTGGCGGAAGCACTCTTGAAAGAAGGGCAGAACGACAAAGTCAAAGAGGTGCTTGACTATGCCGAGGAGATGTTGCCGCAATGTAATATCCCTTACGACTACACTTCCGCTACGATGGCTAACTATTACTATGCTGTGGGCGATTCTGCTACGGCAAATCGTATGATGAAAGTTGTTGCCGACAATTGTGCAGAGTATATGTCATGGGGTGCTTCGCTGGATAAGTCCGATCGCAAATATGTTTCTGGTACGTTGCAACACCAGGCGGCAGTGCTGGGCTATTGCTTGCAAAGTTGGCAGCAGCAAGGCGAGATGGATTTGTTCGAGAAATACTATCAAACCTATATGCAGTTTGCTTCTTTGCTTCAGTAAATTGCAATGGGAATAACTGCAATAGCAAGGTGTCGTTGTGTATGCCTTGCTATTGCTTTTTCTTCAACTACTGTTAAATCTTCTTGGCTTAACCATATCATCTGATACATGTGTTTCTATGCAAACCACACTTGTTAAACGCGACATGCCCGAAATCGTGATGCACTATATATGGCAGCATTGTCTTTGGGCGGACTTCTTGCAGACCACCACGTATGGACAACGTATAGATATTCTTTCCGTGGGGCAGCACAATTTGGATGCAGGTCCCGATTTCATCAATGCACATATCTGTATCAATGGACGCGAGTGGGTTGGCAATGTGGAGATTCATGTCAACTCCTCCGATTGGTATCGCCACCGTCATCATACCGATTCCGCTTATGATAACGTTGTCTTGCACATTGTGCGCAATGCGGATAAGCGTGTCTATAACTCCCGCGGGGAGGAGATTGAGCAATGTATTCTGCAATATCCCGATGACAGGGACTATCTCACAGAGGTCATTCAGGCGGCTCGCTTGATGGATTCTGCCGAGTCGGTCATAGAGTGCAACAAACGTCTTATCTCCGATCCGCTTTTGCTGACGCAGGGATGGAGACAAGCCCTGCTATTCAAACGCTTGGAGTGTAAACGGCAAGCCATCACTACTCTGCTTTCCATCACAAAAGGAAGTTGGGAGCATGCTTTTTATATCACCCTTGCCCACAATTTCGGATTTCATACCAATGGCATTCCTTTCGAGTTGTTGGCAATTCATACTCCGCTTTCCTGTCTGCAGAAACACCGGAATAGTCTGTTCCAACTCACGGCCATTCTCTTGGGGCAGTCGGGCTTGCTGACGGACGCTACGGCGGACACCGGCGAAAAGAAAGCCTTGTTGCGTGAATACCGTTTCCTTCAGAAGAAGTTTGATCTGGTTCCTGTTGAGGCGGAATTATGGAAATATGCACGAATGCGTCCGCAGACTTTTCCCGATGTGCGTATTCGCCAGTTTGCACAACTGATTTATCAGTCGGAATTTCTCTTCTCTAATCTTATGGATGCCTCTTCTGTAAACGCCTGTGCATCGCTTTTTGCTTTGGCTGACGAACCCAAGTTGGGTAAGAGTAGCGTAGATGTCTTGCTCATTAACACGGTTCTTCCCTATAAATACACGTTCGCATTGGCACACCACGACGATGCATCAGCGCAGCAGGTCTATTCCATGATGGCACAGATTCCGCCCGAGAACAATCATATCATTCGTCAGTGGAAGTTGCTTGGGCAGACTATCAAATCGGCTGCAGATACGCAAGCGCTCATTCATCTCTATCAAAACTATTGCCAACCGCATAACTGCATCAATTGTGACGTCGGCTATCAGATTTTCCAAGACCGGCAATTCTCCTTCCGTACCTGATTATTCTGTGGTAAATCATGCTTTGGATACGCTCTTGTCTGAAAACACACAGGGGAGTATTCTTGTTTCCTAAATAGGATGGGGTGCTACTTTTGAAGCAGCGTAAACTTCCGTTTTGATTAGCATTTCGTTGCCTTGTCTTTTGCCATATCCTATGCCTTGTAAAGCGATTCCTTACAATCCTTCTATAGTCTTTCCACGACCCCTCAACGAGACCTGAAGCACCCCTTATCGAGAGACGAAAAACAAAGTGATGAAATCCCTCGAACTTCTCGATCAACTAAGAGGTCTATAACAAATTCCCTCTCAGGTTTCCTGTTGAACTAATCCGTCTAATTCGTCCCATCCGTCCCATTCTCCTATAGTCCAAGATCCCGCATCTTCCGGCTTCTTGAATATCTATTATAAACTAACACACGTTTACTATCCCCCCCTGTAAAGCAAAATTGTTGGTCTTGAATTTGCAAATCTATAAAAGAATATGTATCTTTGCGGCGTGAAGTTCACGCAGAGGTGAGCGGGTGGGTATCGTTTCTTGCTTCCGGCAGGAAACTTGCAGCACCGGAGTCTCTGAATGGGCTTCGCAGTACATAATAAAGGCGTTTATTGACGCTCTGTTCTGACGGATTGAAATGTCGCAGTTTCACGTAGAAATCAGACTCAGCAACGGTAGATGTCCTCGGAGTATAAGTATATTCCGCCTGTTTGGGACGATGTCTGTCTCGTCGTTCTGTGTGCCATGGTTGCACGGCACGGTGATAGGTGTTTATTGTCTTATATTGGCGTGGGCTTCGCGTTGTCGGTTCTATTCTTGCAGGCAATGCGACAGCCGCAATTCGTGGAACTACAGCGGCCGAAATCCACCTTTTTATGCCAATAGGAAAAACCACTGACGACAATTAACAACTTCACTGAATAAAAACAGACGATTATGAAAAGAATTTCCTTGTTCTTGCTGGCACTCTTCTGTGCCGTCGCCCTCAAAGCCTACGACTTGAAGTCGGATGATATGTTCTACGACTTCATCTACTACAACCAAGATCCTAATACGGGGCAATATGCTGACACCGCTCTTGCCGTTGTGTTTACACCTTACGATTCCCCATTGAGGACTCGTACCTCTATTGTCATTCCCGCAGAAATCAACTGCTGGAATGGGACTTTTCCTGTAACAGAAATAAGTTCCAAGGCTTTCGATGGATATGATTACCTTAAGTCGATTACACTCCCGAATACAATCAAGCGTATAGGAAGTAATGCATTTCAAGATTGCGAGAGTCTTTCTTCCATTGTTCTCCCTGATAGCCTGAGAGAGATAGGATACAATGCTTTTAGAAATTGTAAAAGTCTCACATCAATTGTCATTCCGGATAGTGTGAAAAGTATAAAGGGGCACGCTTTTGACGGTTGTAGCAATCTTCGCTCTGTAGTTTTCCCTGAAGAGTTGATGACGATAGGAGGTTCTGCTTTTGATGAGTGCACAAAACTTTCCGATGTAGTGTGGAATGTCAAAAACTGCCAATTTGAAGATACTAATCCGAATCTCTTTGGAGTTTTTTCCAATGAAGTTTATTCCAATAGAAAAAGCCCTTGCCCGATTACATCCTTTGTCTTGGGTGATAAAGTGGAAACCATTCCAAATACGTTGTGCAAAGGGTTACGTCAACTAACGTCCATCACCATACCTGCTTCCGTGACCACTATCGGCTCTCAAGCCTTCAAAGCCTGCACCTCA
Source organism: Bacteroidales bacterium UBA7569 (assembly GCA_002477945.1). Lineage (GTDB taxonomy): Bacteria > Bacteroidota > Bacteroidia > Bacteroidales > Paludibacteraceae > Colicola. The sequence continues at coordinate 5,491 of DLLF01000014.1, read as the reverse complement.
TTGCAATGCGTCAATATCCCGTCTTCAGTAACAACTGTTAGCAATGAAGTCTTTAGCGGCTGTACGTCATTGCAATATGTCAATATCCCCTCGTCTGTAACAACTATCGGCTCTGGGTCTGGGAATGATGACCGTTTCTTTGAGGGTGTTATGAACGGAAAAGTGTGCAAAGTTGATGCAAACCTTATTTCTGACGATGTGCGTCTGTTTGCAAATTGCAAGTTTGACAGTATGATAATAGGCGCATCGGTCACCACTCTTAATGCCAATGCCTTTATCTATACTGCAATGGACAGAGAACCATATTACGGCTCCGACATCTACTTTGAATCCGCCACGCCGCCTACTATCCTCAACAAAGATGCAGGCTTGGGCGATGTTGTGTATGTCCACGTCCCCGCAGGTGCCAAAACCGCCTATCGCGAAGCACTTGGCGATAACTACGTATTCCTTGAACCCAACGAGTCTCGCACTATCACCGGCACTTGCGGTGAGCACCTCACCTACACATTGGAGCCCACTACAGGCGACTTAACCATCTCAGGTCATGGAGATATGTATGATTATAAAAGTGCAGGGTACTTGCAAAGTTCTTCGCCTTTCTTCCGCTGTCGTAACCTCATTAAGAATATTACATTCCCCGAGGGCATTACTTCTATTGGTGAGTATGCTTTCTACCAGTGTCCTTACCCGCAAAACCACATCACGCTCCCGCAATCACTCCAACAAATAAAACAATATGCATTGCATTTCAGTCCGAATGGAGAAAAGAAAAAATTATGGTCTGAGAATGGTGACAGTTATTATTACTATGATAACTCAATAAACGTTACAGAAATACAGGTAGGGAGCAATGTCTCATACATTGGTTATATGGCATTCTCTGAGGCTGTAACTACCATTTCATGTGCTGCAACCACACCACCTGCACTACAAAACAATAGTTATTACAATTCTCCTGCAGAATACTTGCTGTTAATCCGTTGCCCCCGAGGTACTTCGGCTGCATATCGAGCCGCATGGGGAGATAAGGGGATAAAGCGGTGGAAGTATATCTATACCGAAGAAGGTATGGCAGACACTACGGGTATTCTCGTAAACGATGTTAAATGGTCACTCAATTTCTACACCCGCACACTCTCTATCACAGGCAAAGGCGCAATGCCGAATTTCAAGGATACAAGAACGGGGGCTACTACGGTTTATGCTCCATGGGAAGAATATAGTGTTTTGATAGATTCTGTTTACATAGGTGATAGTATCACCTATATCGGTAACTATGCCTTTGCTGGTTTCGCACGTTTGCAATCTCTGACAATCCCCAAAGGCGTAGTGGCAGTAGGATATAAAATTGCAGCAGGTACTAACCTGCAGACCGTTTACATCAATGCCTCTCTGCAGGATGCCAATGCCAGCATTGCCAGTGGCGTTATCAGCAGTCCTATCGGAGATTGGATTGTCGGAGATGGACACGCATGGTGTACATTCGATGACACGAAACTGGCAAATGTGCATTTTGCGGATAATGTAACCAGCATAGCACCATATATGTTCACGATGTGTGATTCGTTGCGTTCTATAGTCATACCTAATTCTGTCAAAACCATAGGCAGGAATGCCTTTCAGGCTTGCCATAATCTGACTTCTATCCAATTGCCCAACTCATTGGAGGTGATTGACACAGCATGTTTCTTTTGGACAACAGCACTACAAACAATTGTTATTCCAACGACTATAAAAAGAATTGCTTCCGAGGCATTTGCGTATAGTGCAATCACGAATATCAATTTGCCGGAAGGGTTAGAAGTTATTGAAGACGCAGCCTTTAGTTTTTCTGCACTAACCTCTATCAAACTGCCTAACTCGTTAAGAGAATTGGGAACAGAGGTATTTGCAGGAGTCGAAATAGATACACTCATTATTCCAAAGAATGTTACAAAGATAGGACGGTATATTACAGGGTCTTCAAGTAATTTGCACCCGTTGAAACTCTTGGTATGGAATGCAAAGAATGCCGTTAATACCGCATGCAGCATTGATGATGCATATTGTGGCAATAACGCACGCATATTTGAAACCGATAAAGTCATCATTGGCGATAGTGTGGAGTCAATCCCTAATGCACTTGCAGAGTACACATATCCCTCTTTGACGATACCTGATAAAGTGCAGAAAATAGGGCATGCCGCATTCGAATACACGAAAGGGCTTTCCGATACCATTTGCATTGGCACAGGGCTCACATGGTTTGGATATTCTGCTTTTTATCATAAATCTTATACCCCTCGCCATGTGTTCATCAAGGATATTGGTGCTTTTTGCAATATAGAGATGTACAATGCAAGTTTGTCTTCTTACTATGCCCAATCTCAACTTTATATCAACGGGCGAAATGTGAACGATATAGGAAAAATTGTCATACCGGATAGTGTATCCACAATATATTCGTATGCGTTCTACAATTACGACTTGAGCAATGTGGATATTACTTTTGGCAAAAATGTACAGAAGGCACAAAGTTATTCGTTTGCATATTCTCGTATTCGCTCGCTTACAACCAATAATAATCTGGATATGTTGGGAGAATACAAATATGATTCAAGTCTTGGCAAATATACAATTGTCAGTTGTTTTGGCAATAGCAAAGAGGAAGCAGCATACATTGGCACATTGACTCTCGGGTCAGATATACAGGGGTTGTCACTTTACGGAGCTGTTATCAATAACATCGTATGGAATGTGCGTTACTGCGAGTCTTGTGGCCTCCAATATCCATCATCCTTGCTAAGTATTGAATTTGGTGATAGCGTCTTAAACGTTCCTGCTGGTTTATGCAGGAATACAAATTTGTCAAGTGTTCATCTGCCAGACAATGTAACCTCTATTGGCGAGAAAGCATTCTATGGCTGTTCCTCGCTATCAGACTTGTCTCTGTCTTCTTCCCTGTTGTCAGTGGGCAAAGAAGCATTTTCTGGATGTAGTAGGTTGTCGTCACTTACTTTCCGAAAGCGTTGCCAGTTAGATACCCAAGCCTTCTATAATTGTACAGGATTGCAGCATATCTATTGTTACAGTGAATTACCTGGCACTTGCGCTTCTGATGCTTTTGATGGGCTAGATAAATTCGCTTGTACACTCCATGTACCGGCAGGCTGCAAACCGAAGTATCAGGTGGCTACGGGTTGGCGCGATTTCTACTACACCGAGGAGATTGGCGCAAAAGAGATTGCCGTCTCTGTGACTGTTAACAACGACAATTATGGTACAGTTACGCTTTCAAGCACAGGTGTTTACCACGATGGCGACCAACTCACGCTGACCGCTACAGCCAATACAGGTTATAGTTTTTTGATGTGGAGTGATGACGTGTTTGCCAACCCGCGCACTATCACACTCACGCAAGATACCACCCTTGTTGCTTATTTTTACCCGTTGAGCAACGAGATGCGCTATATAACCGCTATATGCAACCCCGAACAAGGGCAAGTGACGGGTGGTGGTGATTACTACCTCAACACAGAGGCAACTCTCACTGCCGTTCCCGCCGCAGGGTACCGTTTTGTACAATGGAGCAATGGCATTACAGATAACCCATATATCTTCACAGTCACTGAAGACCTCACTATCGAGGCACAGTTTATTTCTACCACTGCCATAGAGAACGTAACTGCGGGTAGTGATTCTGTCGTACAAAAAGTCATCCGCGATGGACAAGTACTTATTCTTCGCGACGGAAAAACCTACACAACAACAGGTATAGAACTGTAATTCGTTCTTTACTTGAATTTCAAACAAAGGGATGCTGTATTTTGCAGCATCCCTTTGTTTATATGGGTTAGTCCCTATCTTTCAAGAAACGATATGTGAAGTATTGCTTGTTTGCCTCATTAGCCTGATCCCTCCTATTATCTTCACTGCAATTAACCAATCTTTAATCGTCAAATGGTACATTCCGTCGCCCCCTTATCGAGACCTGAAGCACCCCTCAACGAGAGATGAAAAATAAACAGCCAAACCTCATAGAATATCTCGAACAAATAGAATGTCTATAATAAATCACTCTTAACGACGTTAACCAAACGCAAACTCTCCTGACTCTCTTGCAAACCCTGTATTTTCTTTGTACCTTTGTCGGCAATGTATGGTAAACACGCTAACAAAAAGACATCTATATATCTTATGAAGAAAGAAATTCAATTCTCACTTGTCTATCGTGACATGTGGCAGAGTAGCGGCAAGTACGTTCCCCGCAAAGACCAATTGGCAAAGATTGCACCCGTTATCATCGATATGGGCTGTTTCGACCGTGTGGAGACCAACGGCGGTGCGAGTGAGCAGGTGAACCTCCTTTATGGCGAGAACCCCAATCAGGCTGTCCGCACTTTCACCAAGCCATTCAACGAGGTTGGTATCAAGACCCACATGCTCGACCGTGGTCTGAACGCACTCCGTATGAACCCCGTGCCTGCCGATGTGCGCCAACTGATGTATAAGGTGAAGCACGCACAAGGCACAGACATCACCCGTATATTCTGCGGTCTGAACGACCCCCGCAATATCATTCCGTCCATACGTTGGGCGAAAGAGGCAGGTATGACTGCCCAGGCCACGATGTGTATCACCTATTCCAAGGTGCATACCGTGGAGTATTACATCAATCTTGCCGAGCAACTCATCGAGGGCGGCGCACAGGAAATCTGCCTCAAGGATATGGCAGGTATCGGTCGCCCTGCTATGTTGGGCAAGATTGTTGCGGCTATCAAGGAGAAACACCCCGACATCATTCTCCAGTATCACGGACATACGGGACCGGGTTTCTCGGTGGCTTCGATGCTCGAGGTTGCCAAGGCGGGTATTGACGTGCTCGATGTGGCTATGGAGCCGCTCAGTTGGGGTATGGTACATCCCGATGTTATCACCATTCAGGCAATGCTCCGCGACGCAGGCTTCCTTGTAAAAGACATCAATATGAAAGCCTACATGGAGGCGCGCAGCCTGACGCAGTCGTTTATCGACGACTTCCTCGGCTACTGGATCGACCCCCGCAATTCCAAGATGACTTCTCTGCTCGTCGGTTGCGGTCTGCCGGGCGGTATGATGGGCTCGCTGATGGCGGACCTCAAGGGTATGCACGCCGCTATCAATGCCAACCTTGTCAAGCGTGGCGAGAAAGCCCTCAGTGAGGACGAACTGCTGGTCGAACTCTTCGAGGAAGTGCAGCGTATATGGCCTATGCTTGGTACGCCGTGCCTCGTAACGCCGTTCTCGCAGTACGTGAAGAATGCCGCTCTGATGAACCTCTTCTCGAAGTCGATGGGCGAAAAGCCGTTCACCCGCATGGACCCTGCAATGTGGGGTATGATTCTCGGCAAGTCGGGCAAACTGCCGGGCGAACTGGCACCCGAAATCATCGAACTTGCCAAAGAGAAAGGTATGGAGTTCTACACGGGCGACCCGCAGGCACTCTATCCCGATGTGCTGCCGCACTATA
>DLLF01000026.1 GCA_002477945.1 Bacteroidales bacterium UBA7569 | reverse complement strand
CTATCCTATGCGCATCCTATGCTGATTGAAGCGACTTTTTGAGAGGGGGGAAAGGGATGAAAAATCTTAACAAAAAGCACTTTTTTGAGAGATGGATAGCACCGGGGGACGCGGACGCCTCGTCCGCGGATGGTTTGGAACGAACCACATAACAAGGCTTTCGGTTTCAAGGCTCGCGCCTTGACCGCGGACGAGGGCGTCCGCGTCCCCGGAGAGCATTAACGGAGACATAAAACATAAACAGAGAATAATATGGAAATAGTAGAACGGAAGATTACCATTCGGGAACTGACCGAGGGATATGCGGACAATCAGGAAGCGGGTGTGAAAGCCTTCGGCGGGCGGTTGGACGTGCGACCGCCGTACCAGCGGGAGTTTGTGTATAACGACAAAGAGCGGGAGGCTGTAATTGACACAGTAACAAAGGATTACCCGCTCAACGTGATGTACTGGGCAGTGCGGGAGGACGGCACCTTTGAGATTATCGACGGGCAGCAACGGACGATTTCGATATGCCAGTACGTGAACGGCGACTTTGCGTATATGTTCAACTATTTCGGCAACCTGCCCGCCGACCAACAGGCGCAGATACTGGACTACCGGCTGTGCGTGTATCTGTGCAAAGGGACGGACAGCGAGAAACTGAAATGGTTCAAGACTATCAACATCGCGGGCAAACGGCTGACCAATCAGGAGTTGCTCAATGCGGTGTATGCGTCGCCGTGGCTGTCGGACGCCAAACGGTACTTCTCCAAGTCGAACTGCGGGGCGTACCTGATGGGCAATAAGTACGTGCAGGGGTCGCCTATCCAGCAGGACTACTTGGAGACCGTACTGCGCTGGATTTCAGGCAACAAGATAGAGGATTACATGGCGCGGCACAGCATCTCGGACACGGATGCGGGGGCACTGTGGTACTATTTCCAGCAGGTGATAAGTTGGGTGCAGGCGGTGTTTCACAAGTACCGCCGCGAGATGAAAGGCGTGGACTGGGGTGCGATTTACAACCAATACAAGGACACGGCGGTGAACCCCAACGAGATAGAAGAGCGCGTGGGCAGGCTGATGGCGGACAGCGATGTGGAGAACAAAAAAGGCATCTATTGGTACGTATTCGACGGCGACGAGCACCACTTGGGTATCAGGGCATTTGACGCGAACATGCGGCGGGAGGTGTACGAGCGGCAGCAGGGCATTTGCGCGATTTGCGGCAAGCATTTCGAGTTGGAGGAGATGGAAGCCGACCATATCACGCCGTGGGCGAAAGGCGGACGGACGGTGGCAGCGAACTGCCAGATGTTGTGCAGAGAGTGCAACAGGAGGAAGAGTGCGAAGTGAGACAATGCACAATGCATAATGCATAATGTATAATGTGTAATGTGTAATGCGTAATGGGGGCTACGAATTAAGGGCTAATTCATGGCTTTATGTGTTTGCCTCTCTTGTTTCGCCTTTGGGGACGAGGAGGATGCTGATTTCGTAGAGCAGGTATATCGGTAAGGAGACGAGCAACAGCGTAAACACGTCTGTGGTGGGGGTGATGACGGCGGCAAGAATGAGTATCACCACTATCACGTGGCGGCGGTACCGGTGCATCAGCGGGGCAGTCAGCAGTCCCATACGTCCGAGCGTCCAACAGACTATCGGCACCTCGAACAGCAGCCCCATCAGCAGTGCCAGCGTCCAGAAAGTGGACATATACGACTGCAACGTAATCTTGTTCGCCACCTCTCCGCTGACCTGATACGTACCCAGGAAGCGGAAAGCGAAGGGGAAAATAACGCAGTAGGACAACGCCACGCCCGCCATAAAAAGCAGATACCCCCATCCCACCAGACGATAGACGTAGTGTTTCTCGCGGGTGTACAGCGCGGGAGCGACAAACCGCAGCAGGGCATACAGGATATACGGCGAGGCGCACAGCAGTCCTACATAGCAGGCCGTCTTGATATGGATGGTGAACTGGTCTGCCAGCCCCGTGTTGATTATCTCAATGGCTGCCGCTGGAAACGCCATATCGGGCATAATGCGTGCCAGCAGACGATAGAGAAAAAAGTCGGGACTGTTAGGCGCAAGCAGCAGCGCAAACAGACCGTCCTTGAAGCAAAACGCCACCAACGCGCACACCAACACCACAACGGCTATGCGGACAAGCACGCCGCGCAGCACGTCGAGATGTTCCCAAAACGACATCTGTTGCTCCATATCGGGCGGGGTTAGTCTTGCTTGGCGGTTTCCTTGTCCTCCTGTTTGGGGCTTTCCGTCTTGGCGTCGCTCTTAGTCGGGTCGGCTTTCTCCACCTCGTCCTTAATGTCGTTCATTCCGTCTTTGAAACTGCGCACGCCTTTGCCCAAACCGCGCATCAGTTCGGGTATCTTCTTGCCGCCGAAGAACAGCAGCACAATGAGTGCGATAAAAATGATTTCGGGTAATCCTATTCCAAACATATTGTTAATGAGTTGATGGTTAAAAAATCGATAGTTGCTACAGTGTGTCTTGTTTGAGTTGCTCGACGTAGCGGTCGATGCGGTGCATCTCGTCGGGGATTTGGATGTTCTGCGGGCAATGCTCCACACATTGGCGGCAACCGATACAATGGTTTGCCTGGCGCAACTTGGGTACGGAGCGGTCGTAGCCCACAAGGAAAGCACGGCGGGCACGACGGTACTCGGGGTCTTGCGACCGCTGCGGAAGGTTGCCCTCGTTGATACAGCGGTTGTAGTGCGAGAAGACGGCGGGGATATTGATACCATACGGGCAGGGCATACAGTAATTGCACTCGTTGCAGGGTATGGTCTTGAGGTTGTAGATGTCGTCGGCGATCTGCATCAGGAAGGCGTCTTCGTCGGGCGTGACGGGACGCAGGGGAGAATAGGTGTGGAGGTTCTCGCGGAGATGCTCCATATAGGTCATTCCGCTCAGAACAGCCAGCACGCCCTCGGGCGTACCGGCAAAACGGAACGCCCACGAAGCCACCGACTGCTCGGGTTCGCGGCTCTTCATCTTGGCGACTATATAGTCGGGCACACGCGCCAGCCGTCCGCCGAGGAGCGGCTCCATAATAACCGCAGGGATACCGCGTTTGTGCAGTTCGCCATAGAGATACTCGGCATCGGTGTTGCGCGGGTTGATTTCGTTGGCGTAGTGCCAGTCGAGGTAGTTGAGTTCGATTTGCACGAAGTCCCAATGGTACTTGCCCTCGTCGTGCCAGCGCAAGGCAAGGTCGAAGACGCGGATGTCGCCATGGTAGGAGAAACCGAGGTTGCGGATACGCCCTTTGCGCTTCTGCTCCACGAGCCAATCGAGGATGCCATTGTTGATATAGCGTTGGTAGAACTCGTCCATCGGCTTCTGCCCGATGCCGATACCATGGAGCAGGAGATAGTCCACATAGTCGGTCCGGAGTTCGCGGAGCGAGTTCTCGAACATCTCCTGCGAGGCGCGGCGGCTCCATGTGGTAGGGCTGAAGTTGGAGAGTTTGGTGGCAATAAAATAAGACGACCGCGGGTGGCGGCTGAGGGCGATACCCGTGGCACGCTCGGAACGCCCCTGACAATAGGCGGGCGATGTATCGAAATAGTTCACGCCGTGCGCCAAGGCATAGTCCACCTGACGGTTGACCATCTCCTGGTCGATGGGCGCATCGCTGTTGTCCCGCCCGCTCGCCCCGCCCTCTACGGGGAGGCGCATCATACCGTAGCCGAGGAGCGAGACACGGTCGCCCGTGTTGGGATTGGTGCGGTAGGTCATCAGGCTGCCGTCGGGTTCGCGGCTCTCTGCGGGTGTCTGCCCGTCAGTATTGCGACCGGTGCAGGCAGTGAGCAAGGCGGACGAAGCGACTGCGCCTCCGCCTATAGTCTTGAGAAAATCTCGTCTGTTCATAGTCTTGCTGCTAAATGGTCCGGTGTACTTCGTTGCCCTCTACATAGATAGCACTGAACGGACGTGCGGGGCAGAGGTTCTCGCAGGCGCCGCAACCGATGCAACGCTCGGTATTGACGGACGGTACGGCGTGGGCATAGCCGTCGATATGCACCATAGTGATTGCCCCCGAGGGGCAGTGGCGGGCGCAGTTGCCGCACTCGACATCGTCGGTAAGCGGCACACAGTTCTTGCGCACCCATACGGCGTACCCTATCTGCGTGGCGGACTTGTCCTCACGGGTGATGGGACGGATAGCCCCTGCGGGGCAGACCTCGCTGCAACGGGTGCACTCGGGGCGGCAGTAACCGCGCTCGTAGGACATCACGGGTTGCATCAGCGTAAGCATATCCTGCGAGGGGCGCAACACGTCATTCGGACAGGCGGAGACGCAGAGTTGGCAGGCGGTGCAGTGCTTTGCCATATTCTTTGCCGAGAGCGAACCCGGCGGGGTGATAGGCGTGAGACGCTTTGGGGCTACCTTGTCTTCGATAACCGCCAGACCGCCGTCAATCTTTTTCTTCTCCTGTGCCAGAGCCGCAGCGGACGTGGCGATAGCCGCACCGACTAAGAAACTACGGCGGGAAGTATCGACCTGCTCCGCACTCTCTTTAGGCGTATCGGTTACCGGTTTGCGCAGAGGAGTATGCGTGTAGCGGAGTGCATTGCGGCGGCATTTGTCCAAACAGTTGCCGCACGCGACACAGCGCGAATAGTCGATAGTATGATTAGCGGCGTCGATGCAAGAGGCTTTGCAACTGCGCTCGCAGAGGTGGCAGCCGTTGCACTTGTCGGTATCGATATGCACTTTGAACCACGAGAAACGCGCCAAGAAACTGAGCATCGTGCCCACGGGGCAGATGGTGTTGCAGTAGGTGCGTCCGTTGCGCCATGCAAGGAAGAACAGCACGACGAGAGTGGTCAGCGCAACACCGAAAGTCGCCCAACTGCGCACCCAGACCTCTTTGTCATAGACGGCATAACTGCCCACACGCTCGGCGAGATAAGCGATGCCGTTGTTTGCCAAATCGTAGAGCGGCATCAGAAGGTTCTGCACCATACGCCCGTAGGTACTGTACGGCGCAAGCAATGCCACAAAAGAGCCCACGCCCGCTATCATCGCCACGATGAAGAGTGCCAGCACGGTATAGCGCAGCCACGACTTGGCGGGGGAATAGGAAAAACGGTATTTCTTTTTCTTGCGCAGCCCGCTGAACCACGAGATGATGTCCTGGAAGATACCGAGCGGACAGATGACCGAACAATAGACACGCCCGAAGACCAGCGTCAGCAGCACCAACGCCAGCACCACCCCCACATTGAGCGAGAGCAGGGCGGGCAGGAACTGTATCTTGGCGAGCCAGCCGAACCAGCGGTGCAACGTACCGGTATAGTCCAGAAACAGAGCCGTCAGCAGCACAAAGACGATGGTGGCAAGGGCAATACGAATCTTGCGGAGCATTGTCTTACTTGTTCATTGATTCCACAAAGGCATTCACAATAGGCAGGCACTCTGCAGGATCAGTAATGCCATGCAGACGCTGCTCGATGGGACATTCGCCCGTATGGTCGTGGTTGGGGATATAATCGAGCACCTCGTGATACTGCACATCGATACCCGCGGCGCGGAGCATATCAATCGCCTCCTGCGAAATCGCCTTGGTGGTAACATTTTTCACCCCGCCTGCAATCATCAGTGCCGCAGCACCTTTGCCGATAATCTTGTCCGCCACGGCTGCACCCTGTAGCACAGGCGAACCTTGCAAGTCGTACAGGTCGCGCACCCCATGTTGGGTATAGGTGGTCTGTTCGCCGTGGTTGCGCACTACCAGCGACAGTTGGTTCTCTTTCAGGTAGTTGAGCATATCTTCGCCGTCGATGCTGACAATGCGGTAGTTGCGTGTGCCGAGACCAATCTCCGCCGCACGCTCGATAGTACGGATACCGTGGCGCGAGTTGATACGCTCGATGAGTGCCGCAGCGTTGTCGTCTTCGGTGGACGGATAGTTGAATACCAGATCCACACACGCTTGGTCGAGTGCCACGGGGTCAAGCGAAGCAAGGATACCGATGTTCTTCATCTCGGGGGCAGCGGGGTGGCTGTCGCAGTCGCAATCCACAGAGAGGTTGTTCATTATGTTGATATACACCGTGCGAACGCAGTCCGTACCGAGTTCCTTATTCTTGGTTACGTTGAAATACTGATGTACGCCGTCGGCAGCCGCAGCCATCGACTCGTGGAAGAGGTCTTGTTCAGGGATATTGCTCCACAACTGCTCGGGGTCTTCGATCTTGCCTGCCGTATGAATATATGCCTTGCCGTTGCGCGAAGCGATACCGATACTCTGGTTCTTCAGCACACCGCCGAAACCGCCCATCGCATGCCCTTTGAAGTGTGCCAGATTGACCAGAAAATCATAGTGCGTCAGGTGTTCGCCCACCAGGTCATAATGAATATGGAGCGTGTCGCGCACGGGGATACGCACCTCGCCGAACTCGTCCATCAGGTCGCAAGGTGCAATAGCCGTCCAGCCGTGGTCTATAAAAACCTGCTTGTGGTCTTCCACGGTATAGCGTTTGCCCGGATAAGCGGTGTTGCACTCCACAATCGTGCCTTGCACCCTGTCCACCAACGGCTTGACCAACTGCGGGTTGAGGTAGTTATGCCCGCCCGGTTCGCCCGTGGACACTTTCACAGCCACTTTGCCTTGTGGCTCCACGCCGAGGGCTTGGAATATACGCACAAGCGACTCTTGCGAAATCTCCTGCGTCATATAGACGGTTGCCGTGTCCTGCACAGGTGCAAAGGTCTGTGTCTGTGTCCGGTTGCTGTGGCACGCGCTCATCGTCGCTGCCGCCAAAAGGAAAAGAAATACTCGTTTCATACAAAATAATTATATAATGAGGTTGTTATATTACTTTCAGAAGTGTACGTCTATGCCGCCGATGGCGGTGGCAAGGGGCATGGGATAGCCCGCATTGATTTCGTAGCGTTGGGCAAGGAGGTTCTCTCCGCGCACCCAAAGGCTCACGTACTTGCAGACATGCACCTGTCCGCGGAGGTTCCAAAGTACAAAATTCTGCTTCTGTACGGGCGAAACAGACGTATATAAACCATTGATATACTGCACCCCCGTAGATACCGACCAACGCTTGTCGCGGTAGAGCGCACCGACATAGAGTTTGTGTTCAGGGGCAGCCACAACCGGTACTTTCATATAAAGGTAACTATAGTTGGCATTCACCGACCACGTCTCATTGATACGCCACGCCACCTGTGCTTCGGCACCCGCATTGTCTATCTTGCCCGAGTTCTGATTGAGCATACCCGCGCCATTGGGATTGGGCAGCGTGAGAATGATGTTTTTGCCGTCAATATAAAACGCATTGAGGGAGTAGGTCAGTCGCCCGTCAAGTAGCCGCTCGGAAAGCGAGAGTTCGTAACTCCACAGACTCTCGGGGCGCAAGTCTGGGTTCTGCGGCGGAAAGAGATACATCTCTTTGAGCGTCGGGTTGCGATAGCCCTTGTTGGCAGAGAGTTTGAGTTCGATAGAGTATGGCAGATGTACCGCCACGCCTGCCTGCGGCACCCAAGCCAATCCGGTAAGCGTATGATAATCCACACGCACCCCCGCATTGAGCGTTACCCACGAAGTGATATGCTGACGGAAATCGAGGTAACCAGCCACCTCATGTACGGTTCGGTTGATGAGTGTGTCGGCTTGTCCGTTGCGGTCGCCCTCAATATAGATATTGCGTGCACGACCACCGAAAGTGAAATAATCCACCCCGACAGTCAGTCGGTTTCCACGGAACATCCGGACACTCTGATAGGCAGAAACGCCCGCCATATAATCGTGCGAATCAAAGCGATAGGCTTTCGGTGCAGCCCCTGCGGCATAACCGTCGTTGATGTAGTGGTGCCCGAAATTATAGAAACCGCTGATGCTGCCCGATGTACGGTTGTAGGTATTGCTCACCGACAGAGAGGTCATGCCGCGTGTGATATGCTGGTCGGCGTCCTCCAAAGGTTGCGCCACTGTTCCCGGTTGCGAAGCATTGAAATGCGTAACATTGACATCGGCATGGATATTCCACTGCGGGGAGATGTCGTAACCGAGTTTGGCATAACCGCCATACTGCTCAAACTGCATATTCTCGCGGTGCCCGTCGGTGCGGTTGTACGAGGCACTGACAATTGATGTTATTCCTTTCATATACAGGCGGTTGTTTACCTCAGTCTCCACCGTATTGTAGGCACCATAGCCGGTATGTACCAGTGTCTGCACGCCCTCTTGCGGTCGGCGGGTAACGATATTGACGACACCGCCCATAGCATTGGAGCCATACAACACGGACGCAGGTCCGCGCAGCACTTCCACACGTTCCGCCATCAGCGATTGGTAGGAGTCGGCAATGGGATGCCCCATCAAACCCATATACTGCGGGTGCCCGTCAATAAGCACCATCATTTGTCCGGTGCTGCCACTCAGTCCGCGCAGAGAGATGGCACCCGATGCACCGCCCGACACGCCATAACCCATCACGCCACGTGCCGTAGCGAAGAACCCAGGCATCTGCTCGGTAAGGATAGGCAACAATGATGGTTGCTGCGTCTGCTCGATAGCCGTGCGGTCAATCACGGAGACGGTTTGCGAGAGATGGCGCACATCGGTTTGGCTGCGCACGCCGGTAACCACCACTTCGGGGATAGAATCGGAGAGCGAGGTGGTAGGCATATCTGCGGCACACAAGGTAATAATTGTGCTGAGTGAAAGAAGAATGGACGTTACTATTCTAATTCGCATACGTAATAACTCGGGGGAATGTGGGATGGTGTTTATTGTAGTATAGCGACCACGTCTTCCACCATCTGCGGGACGGTCAGGCGGTTGGCCAGGAGCAGGTCGGAAACGTGGTAGCGGTCTTCAAACTGCTTGCGCTCGCCGCGGACGAGGACATGCATGACTCCCCCAAGCCCCCTCAAGGAGGGGGATGTCAGTGAGCCAGACTCACTATAGTAGCGGGCAATCTTCTCGCCCCAGCCGCCGTCTATCTGTCCGTCCTCAAGGGTGATAACCACCTTGTGGTCGGCTTTCAGGCTTTCGAGTGTCTCGGTGTCCAAAGCGGTGATGAGGCGCGGGTTGATGAGTGTGGCATTGATGCCATTTTCCTGTAGAGCCTTGCGCAGTTCCTCGCCGAGGTGAAAGTATTCTCCCAATCCGAGTATCGCCACTTGGCTGCCCTTGTGCGCCACTTCGTAGGCGGGCTTCGACCAATCAATCTCATTGTGCATTACGCACTGCGCATTACGCATTGTGAGCGGCACGCGGATAGTCACGGGGTGCTCGCGGTAGGCGATTGCCCAGTCCATCATAGCGAGGTACTCCTCTTTGCAGGTCGGTGCCAGATAGATGAGGTTCGGGATATTCATCAGCAGCGGGATATCGTAGAAGCAGGTGTGCGTGACGTCGTTCATACCCTCGATACCGCCGCCGAAAACGAGTATGAGTGCGGGGTTGTCATTGATGCAGAGGTCTTGTTGCAACTGGTCATAGGTGCGCTGGATAAACGTGCTATAGACGCCCCACACGGGTTTCGCCCCGCGTTTGGCAGCCCCCGAAGCCAGTGCCACCGCTGTCTCCTCGGCGATACCTACGTCCACAAACTGCTTGCCCGCACGCTCACGGCGCGACTTTGTAAAACCGAAGACCGCCGGCGTACCCGATGTGATGGCGAACAGTTCAGGGTGCGACGGCATGAGCGAGAGCAGATGTTCGGCGGTGAGTGTCTCATAGTCCTCGCCTGCGGGGGCAGTGAACTTCGGTTTGCCCGTTGCGAGGTCGAATGGCATACCCCAATGCCAACGTTCTTTGTTCTGTTCGGCAAACGGATAGCCTTTGCCCTTCAACGTATTGATATGTACCACAATGGGGTGGTCGATGTCCTTCACCTGTTGGAATGCCTTGATGAGTGCGTCTATGTTGTTGCCCTCGTCCACATACATATAGTCCAGCCCCATTGCGCGGAAGAGGTTGCATTGTGCTTCGCCCTTTGTCTCACGCAGCAACTGCAGGTTCTTGTATAGCCCGCCGTGGTTCTCGGCAATCGACATCTGGTTGTCGTTGACGATGATGATAAAGTTGGTGCCGAGTTCCGACCCTGCCACGTCCAAGCCCTCCAATGCTTCGCCGCCGCTCAGTGAACCGTCGCCGATGATGGCAATCACATTCTCCTTGCCGCCCTGCAAATCGCGGGCTTTCACCAGTCCGCAAGCCAGACTGACGCCGGTGGAGGTGTGTCCTATCACAAAGTGGTCGTGCGGGCTCTCGGAGGGTTCGCTGTAACCCGACACGTCGTCGTAGTGCCGTGCATCCATAAACGCCTCTTTGCGCCCCGTGAGTATCTTGTGCGTATAACTCTGGTGCGACACGTCGAAAACAATCTTGTCTTCGGGTGAGTTGAATACGTAGTGCAGTGCCACCGTCGCCTCCACCATACCGAGGTTGGGACCGATATGTCCGCCGTGTTCGCTCACTTTCTGCAGCAGATAGTGCCGTGTCTCGTCTGCCAGTATGTGCAACTCCTTACTGTTGAGTTGCTTGATGTCCTGAGGACCGTTGATTTTTTCGAGTATCATAGTTGAATTAGGAATTATGGTTTATAATGCGTTGTATTGCTCGTCAGTAACGGGTTCCAGCCACTCGTTGCCTGTCTTGGTGTCGCCCTTTAGAGGTTCTGCGGCAATGTGCGTAACCACGTGTTGGAACCAACTGTCGCGGGTGGCACCGTGCCAATGCTTCACGCCCACGGGAATATCCACCACATCACCCGCTTTCACGCGGCGGGCATGCTTGCCCCACTCCTGATACCAGCCCTCGCCTGCCACGCAGATGAGTATTTGACGGGCGTCGTGATGGATATGCCAGTTGTTGCGGCAAGCGGGTTCAAACGTCACGTTGCTGATGGGGTGTTCGCCGCCTACCAACGGCGCAAGATACGACTGCCCGATGAAATACTGCGCATAAGCGTCATTGGGTTTGCCGACAGGAAAAACGATTCCCCCGCTTCCCTCAGAGAGCGGGTACTTCTGAGAATCTGCAAGCCCCTCCGGCGGGGTCCCCATAAGCCCGTGGGCGAAATGGGGTACTCTTGGAGGGGTTGGGGAGGTCAACCGCTTTGCCAATGCCGTAGCGGCTTCCACTGTCTCTTCGGGTACGCCTGCCGTTTGGGCAATGCGGCTGTGCGACTTGTGTTGCGGTTCGGTGCCCTGCATAGCGGCTAACGCGCTGACAGTCACTAATTCGCGTTGTTGGTGGGTCAGTACATCACGGGCAAAGATGTCACCGAAGAGGTGTGCCTTGAGGTAGTAGTCTTCGGCTGGGCAGAAAGAGTAGGTGAATGCTCCACAGAGTTGCGTTTGTACGGCAGTACCCTGTTTGAGAGCATCATAGTCAGCAGGCAGGGGCGACGCTTCCGCACCCATTTCGGTAGCGAGCCCTGCCTCCTCACGCTCTTTGAGAACGATTTGCAGCACGCCCAACGCATTCAGCGAGCGCGGGAAACCCGTGTAGGCATAGAGGTGGGAGAACACTTCTTTCACTTGATTAACGGTCAAACCGTTGGCAAACGCCTGCTCTATGGCGGGCTTCAACGATACAAGGTCGCCCGTGGCTTCATAGGTCGCGAGTGCCACAAACGATTCCTGTTGAGGGGTTAAAACATTGGTATTCATAGATTGTTGAGCCATTAGGTGTTGCCCGCACAGCAGCACGGACAACAGGATGATTATTGCTTTCCTCATAATGCTTGTTGTTTTGGTGCTGCAAAAGTACTACAAAAAACTACCTACACATTCCATTGCCGGAGCGAATGCGTAATTAGGGTAAGCATTTCCGTAATCAAGGTAGCCTCATCTCTTGCTTGTCCTAAATATAAACAAAGAAATCCTTTGCACAAGTATTGCCTACTTCTTTAGTACAATGGTCAGTCCGTCTCGTAGTGGCAAGATAACCTTCTCTGTGCGTTCATCTTGTGCTACCATATCGTTAAACGCTCTCAACCCTAAAGTTTGCTTGTCCTTGTCGTATGCAGGATCTGTGATATGTCCCGACCATAGAGTGTTGTCTGCAAGCAGAATACCTCCCCTGCGCAGTAGCGGGAATGTCAGTTCGTAGTATTGACAATACTCTCTCTTGTCCGCATCTAAAAAGATGAGATCAAACACTTCGCCTTGCAACTCTTCGGCTATTGTCTTGGCATCACCGATGTGCAGTTCTATCTTTTTTGCTAATTCGGGCTTGAGTGCAAAGTTCCTTCTGATGCGGTCTTCCATTTCATCATTTTTCTCAATGGTATGCAGTATGCCGTCCGTTGTCAGACCTTCGGCTAAACATAACGCTGAATAACCCGTGAATGTTCCAAATTCAAGTATTCGTTTGGGCTTAATTGTTTGGCTGATAATACTCAGCAACCTGCCTTCCACTGCTCCGCAAAGCATCTGCGGATGCACGGTATATAAATTCGTATCCCTGTAAATCTGCTGTAGAACCTCGTCTTCTTTGCTGCTGTGCTGCTCTATATACTGCATCAAATCCATAATCTTATGCTTCTGTTTCTGCAAAGATACTACAAATTTCCCAAACTTGTGTACCTCCGAAAATAGTACTACCTTTGCGCCGTAATTCGATGAAGTATGTGGCGTTTATATGCTGTCTTGTCCGCCTTGTTTGCTGCGTTGACCACTATCTTTGCCAAAGTGGGACTGCATAATATCAATTCCGATTTGGCAACGGCTATCCGGACTACCATTATTCTCTTCATAACATGGGGAATTGTTCTGTTTGGACACAAGTTGGAGGGTTTCTCGCAGATTAGCGGTCATACGTGGCTCTTTCTCATTCTTTCCGGTGTTGCAACGGGGCTCAGTTGGTTGTTTTATTTCAAGGCGTTGCAATTGGGCGACGCCTCGCGCGTAGCACCCATTGACAAGTTGAGCATTGTCATAACCGTCCTTTTGGCTTCCATTTTCCTGCACGAGAAAATAACGTTTCGTGTGCTTATTGGTTCATTGCTTGTTACGGGAGGAGTTCTGCTCATGTTATGATGACTTCTGCTCCGTTATTTTTTCACGTTAAATTCTTTCTTCTATGACTTTCTCAGAACTTGGACTCTCTCCTGAACTCATTCAGGCTGCTGATGCCATTGGTTTTCAGCAACCTACACCTGTTCAGGCTGCCGCTATTCCTTTTTTGCTGAATGAGCAGGGCGACCTTATGGCACTGGCGCAAACAGGTACGGGCAAGACGGCGGCTTTCGGCTTTCCTATCCTGCAATTCTTGAATAGTTCTGCAAATGCAAAGGATAATAATACAACCCGTACTCTTCTTCTTGCGCCTACGCGCGAACTTTGTCTCCAGATTGCCAACGATTTGAAGCAATATGCCCGTTTCCTTCCTCAGATACATATCGTGGCGGTGTATGGAGGGGAAGACATCCGTAAGCAACTCATGCAACTCGACCGAACCCCGCAGATTATTGTGGCGACGCCGGGACGTCTGCTCGATTTGCTCCGCCGTGGCAGAGTCTCATTGGAGTCTATAGAGTATCTTGTGCTTGATGAAGCCGATGAAATGCTCAATATGGGATTTCAGGAAGATATAGAAAACATTCTCAGGCAGTTGCCGGAACAGCACCGTACAATGCTCTTTTCCGCTACGATGCCTCGAGAAATAGCGCAAATTGGCAAACAGTATATGCACAATGCGCATGAGATTCAGATAGGGGAACGGAACGCGGGTACGGAGAATGTGGAGCATATCTATTATGTCTGCCGTGCTTCCGACCGTTATCTCACTCTGAAACGTATTGTTGACTACAATCCGGAGATATACGGCATCATCTTTTGTCGCACGAAGGCGGATACGCAGGAGGTTGCCGAAAAACTTATCAAAGACGGCTACAATGCCGACGCTCTTCATGGTGATCTTACGCAGGTCGCACGCGATAATGTCATGCAGCGTTTTCGTCTCCGTGCTGTTCGTCTCTTGGTGGCTACCGATGTGGCTGCCCGCGGATTGGATGTCAATTGTCTCACGCATGTCATCAACTATCAGTTGCCCGACGATCCCGAAGTCTATACACACCGTTCAGGACGAACCGGACGTGCGCAGCAACGGGGTATATCCATCAGTATCTTGCATCAGCGGGAAACGCGCCGTATCCGCAACCTGGAGCGGATGTTGCATCGCGAATTTCATTGTCAGCCTATCCCCTCGGCGATGGATGTGTGCAAAAAGCAACTCTTCTACCATGTCAGCAAGTTGCAGACCGTGGATACCGATCTTCTCAATAATTCCGACCTCACGGCTCCTGTTATAGAGGAGGCGGTGAAGATTCTCGATTATCTGCCCAAAGAAGAACTCCTGAAGCGCTTTCTTGCCCTTGAATTCAACCGCTTCCTGTCCTATTACAAAGATGCCAAAGACTTGAATGTGGAGAAACCGGTGCAGGAAAAGAAAAACAACCGTCCAAAAGGGCAAAAAACAGCAGAAACACAGGGGAAAAGTCGTATGATACGTCTTAAGATCAATGTGGGAAAACGGGATGGTATGTCTCCGAAACGCTTCTTGGGATTGGTCAACGAAGTGACTCGCGACCGCTCCATACATGTGGGAAATATCGATATTGCCCCTAACTTCACATTCTTCGACATCTTTCCAGACCAACGCCGCAAATTGGAGAAAGGTTTTGCTGTCTATGAAGATCTCTTCATTCAGGAAGTCAAAGGAAAACGCGCAGTTAAACGGGGATAGGAATCCGGAACGCTAATGGCATAATTTTTGCCCTTTCTGAAAATGAAGTATAACCGATAAAAAGAAAAACGTATGATGAAGAAAACAATGGCTGTCCTGGCAGCCGTCTTGACTTGCTTGACCTCTTGTGCAAGCAAAACCCAATTGGGTACATTCGCAGAACTTCCCAAAAACGCACAGAACTTTATTGTTACCTATTTCAATGAAACGGATATTGCATTCGTCAAGGTGGAGAAAGATGGCTTGCACAACGATTATGATGTGCAGTTGAATAGCGGAGTGGAAATGGAATTCAATCACAAAGGGGAACTGAAAGAAATTGATTGCCGCTTGCAGCCTGTGCCGGAAGGAATTGTTCCCGCAGTGATAGTTGGTTATGTGGAAAGTCATTTTACTAATGCTTTCATTGTGAAGTATAAAATTGAGCGGCGCGGACAGAAAGTGGAACTCAATAATTCGTTGGAATTGGAATTTGATAAGAACGGGAATTTCCTGCGTCTTGACGATTAGTTTCATCCGACTTACATAGCACAATTTGTAACTGTTGTGCATTTTCCATGAAGTCTCCTATGACAGTAATAGGAGGCTTCTTTCTTTGTGTAAAGGTGCTGTAAATTGTCCATTTTTGCAATTTCTATATTGCAAAGTTGAGATTTCTTACAAGAAACTATGTTTTATAGCATATTTTCTTGCTTGTATATTTGGAGGTATAGCAAAACTGCCGTACTTTTGCATCGTGTTTTTCATGGTATTAGATTTAAGGTTAAGTAAAGATTGGGTTGTCGGGATGACAACCTTTCTTTTTTTATATACCTTTCTCCTTGTTTCATGCCATCAGGCATAATTTTTCTTGGCTATAATCTGTGTACATCATTGTTTTCTGTTGCTTGCTTTTTAGTCTTTAGTTGGCTGAAGATAGGCTTGGGCTTTATTATCTGTTTATATCTCTTTATCCATATTCAAGGAGTTCGCTTGAAAGAACTTACGACCCCTCGTCGAGACCTCAAGCACCCCTCATCGACCCCTGAAACATCCCTAAACGAGAGATGAAAGTGAAGTCTGTAAAACCAAATCGTACATCGTAAATTGTCCAATCGTAAATTGCTTAACTCTTTCAACCACGTATAAACTCATAAACCCGTCAACTTATCAACTCTTGGAACTCTCCGCTTTTTGGATTTCCCGAATAATTACATTACCTTTGCGGGGTTGTTATTGCAACTTGGACACATGGCGTGAGATTGTTGGAATGTGTCTGATAATCGTTTAACCAATGGGGATAACAATGTTCCCCTGTAAACTGAGAGATACAATGGAAAAACCGACTTGTCCTTTTGTTCCTAATTTCCTGCTGGGAGTGGCAGGAGGAATCCAGTATCTGAAACTGAAAAGCGCATCGCGCAATCCTCAGAAACAGAGCGAAAACACATTGCGTGCTATTCTTGAGTATGCCAAAGACACCGAGTATGGAAAGCAACACCGTTTTGCGGAAATACTTGAAGCCGAATCCGCAACCGAATTGCACCAACGCTACCAAAAGTATGTAAAACCTAACGATTACGAAGACCTTCGTGCTTATGTGGAACGGCACAAGCATGGAGAGGAAAACATTCTCTTTCCCGGTAAACCTGTAATGTATGCCACAACATCAGGTACGGCTTCCGAACCGAAATGGATTCCCATAACCAAACTCTATTTGAATAATGTGTATGGGAAGATGACAAAAGTGTGGCTCTTCAATTTCATCAAAAACCGTCCCCGTGTATTCACGGGCAAGATTGTCTCTATTGTCGGTAAAGTCAAGGAGGGAGAAGCACCCGACGGCACTTTCTATGGTTCCGTGTCTGGTGTGACGCAACGCGATTGCCCGGGTTTTGTCAAGAAACTCTATGCTTCTCCGGCATCTGTCTTCTCCATTGCCGACTATACGGCACGCTACTATACACTGATGCGCATGGGAATCGAACGAAATGTTACGCTCATCGTCACGGCAAATCCTTCCACTATTGTTGAAATGCAGAACAATGTGAATGAGTACTACGACGATTATTGCAAGGATATTGAGCAGGGTACGCTCAAGGCGGACTTGGATATCCCGCAGTGGATACGTGATGATATTCAACCCTGTTTGAAACCGGATCCCGAACGTGCGGCAGAGTTGCGTGCGCTCAAAGAGAAGTATGGCAAAGTGCTTCCGAAGCACTATTGGCCGAATCTGCAAATCCTCAATACGTGGAAATGCGGAAATACGAAAGTCTATGTGGATAAATTCCAAGGCTCTTTCCCTGAACACATGTTGCACCAGGAGTTTGGTTATTTCTCTTCCGAATGTCGTTTCGGATTGGTTCTCGATGATACCAACAACACGGTACTCTTCCCTCATTTCCATTTCTATGAGTTCATTGCAGAAGAAGATTTGGAGAAAGAAAACCCCCGTTTCTTGCAATTGCACGAATTGCAGCAGGGAAAACGTTATTGTCCGTATGTGACCACTTTCGCCGGACTCTATCGCTATAATATGAACGACTTGGTGGAAGTCGGACCTGCTTTTCAGAATACGCCCACTGTCCACATGATTCAGAAAGTGAATGGTATTGTCACCATGACGGGAGAGAAACTCCATGAACGGCAGTTCATTGAGGCTGTGCACGAAGCGGAAAAAGCACTTGGCATGCCGACGCGCTTCTTTGTCGGTTTTGCCGATATGGAAAAGAGTGCCTACCATTTCTACTACGAGTTTGCCGACCTCGCTACTACGCAGGAGGCTGCGGAAGCATTCAGCAGAAAAGTGGACGAGGTCCTGCAACGTATCAATATCGAGTACAATGCCAAGCGGGCGTCTTTCCGGGTAAAAGATCCCATTACACATCGTTTGCAACGGGAGTCTTTTGAAACGTTCAAGGCACAATGTATCGCCGAAGGCGCACGCGATGGTCAGTTCAAGATGAACTTGCTTATGCAGGATGAGAAACGTCATGCCAAGTTCAAGAAACTGGTTATAGAAGGATAACGCATCATGTCCTCTGTCGCAGACGCTCATTTCGTTGTTCCGTCAGAGATACAACTGTTGGTCTTTGATCTTGACGGAACACTCTACAACAAGCGGAGGCTGCCTTTGCGCTTGATGTGGGCATGCCGTCATTCTCTGTCTCTGTTGCTTGCGGAGCGGAAAGCCCGCAAACAACTCAAAGGCGTTTGGTTTGGTAGCGAAGTTGCGTTCTATTCGGCGTTATTCTCTGCCATGGCAAAGTTCTGTGCTTCTACGGAGCAACAAGCAAAAGATTGGTATAATTCCGTTTATATGCCTGCCATGGTGGCGGTGCTTCAACGCTGCTATACCGCGGATGATTTTCTGTTGTCGCAACTTCCTTTGTGGCGTGCAGTGGGAAAACGTTTGGCTGTTTATTCCGACTATGGGGAGGTGGAAGCCAAACTTCGTGCAGTGGGTATTGCTCCCTCGTTGTTCGATGGACTCTTCTCGGCTCCTTCGTTGGGAGGACTCAAACCTGCCTCGGAGGGACTTTTGGCGGTGCTGCGGCACTTTGGTACTGCACCCTGCGATGCCCTCATGATAGGTGACCGACCCGATACCGACGGAGACGTGGCAAAAAGTATAGGAGTCAAATATATTCAATACAAAGCAAAGTAAAACTTTTTCATTATGCTCAGAGATAACAAACGCTACAAAAACTTGCAGGTGTCTGCCGGAGTCTATATTCCGGATGTAGGAATAAATTATCCCGAAGATAATCCTGTGGAGCGTCTCCTCAATGCGCCTAAGGACAGGGAGATCGTGTTCGATGAGAATTATCCCTATCTGGATGACAGTTTCTCGTTCCGTTTCCAAAATTGGTTAGGGTACGTCTTTGTCTTGTATTCTGCTTTGATGCCAGTGAATACCATCAAGTATGGTATTCGCTTCCGTGGACGGAATATCCTGCGTAAATACCGCAAGCAACTCAAAGGAGGGGCTATAACAATTGCCAACCACTGCTATCGTTGGGATGCTCCGGCTGTCCTGCAGGCGGTTCATGCCGGTTATCACACGCGTATCCCTATGTTTGCTGACAATTTCTGCACAAAAGACCATTGGTTCTTGAAGCATGTAGGGGGAATCCCTGTACCGGATAATATATCTGCACTCAAGAAATTTAACGAAGCGTTCGACGAATTTCACCGGCGTGGATGGTGGTTCCATGTCTTTCCTGAAGCGGCTAATTGGCGTTTCTATAAACCGCTCCGCCCTTTCCGCAAAGGAGCGTTCTCCATGGCGTATAAGTACGATATGCCCATCTTGCCTTGTGTTATCACTTATCGTAAGCGTACAGGCATATTCCGTCTCTTTGGAAAACAAAACGAACCGTTGCTTACGGTAACAATCGGTGAACCTGTATTCCCAGATCGTTCCGTTTCCCGCAAAAACGATGTGGATCGTATGCGCAATGAGGCGCATACTCGTATGGAGCAGATGGCAGGTATCGAGCATAACACATGGCCGGTTGTGCCGGAGGATGAATGAGTCCTATGGTTGCTATTGTAACGGGCGCCTCCCAAGGAATAGGCAAAGCCATTGCCTCTCTGCTTGCTTCTCAGGGAAATATGGTGTTTGATTTTTCTCGTCATGGTGTGTCTTCTTTGGGGATAACGCATGTTTTTTGCGATGTTACCGATGAGGAATCTGTACGTGCTGCCGTGCAAACCGTTCTGTCACAGGCATCTTCCATCGATTTGCTTGTCTGCAACGCAGGCTTTGGTATTGCAGGGGCAGTGGAGTGTACAAGAATGGCTGATGCCGACCGCCAGTTTCGTGTCAACTTCTTTGGAGCCTTGTCTGCAGTACAGGCTGTGTTGCCGGCTATGCGTGCGCAGCGGCATGGGCGTATATTGTTTATATCGTCTGTGGCGGCTGTGTTCTCCATTCCTTTCCAGTCATTCTATTCTGCTACAAAGGCGGCACTCAACTCTATGGCACTTGCCCTCAGGAGTGAAGTGGCGGACTATGGCATTCAGGTCTCGGTGGTACAATTGGGTGATGTGGCTTCCAATTTCACGGCTTCTCGCAAAACGGATTGGACGGGTGAGGACATCTACCCGTGTATGTGTTCTTCCATTCAGTCCATGGAGCATGATGAACAATCCGGCATGACGCCCGAATATGTGGCAAACAGGGTGGGGCATTTGCTCCGTAAACATTCTCTCCCGCCTGTTTATACTGTCGGGAGAATCTATCGTCTCTTTGTCTTCGTGCAGCGTTTCTTGCCCTTGCGTTTCATTCGTTGGGCGGTGACAAAGATGTATAAGTAAACTCCTCTTATGCGCTTGCTTTCTGCATATTCAGAGGTACTGGCTGCAGGCTGGGAGCATTTGCTCGCAGTCTCTCCTTATGCCACATGGTTTCAGTCTCCCGATGCGTATCGGTTCTTTGATTCTTTGCACGGCGAGATGAAGCCATTTGTCTTTGGAGTGCAGGAAGATGATGTGTTGGTAGGGGTGATGGCAGGGTATATTACCCGAGAGCGAAATGCGATAAAGCAGTTCTTTACCCGCCGTGCTATTATCCTCGGTGGGGCGTTATTGGATGAACGTATTAGCGATGAGGCATTGTCTCTGTTGCTCGCTATCACTCGCAAGCAACTGGGGCGCAAGGCTATATACATCGAACTGCGCAACCTGCACGACTATTCGCACTGGAAGCATATCTTTGCCGCACAAGGATTTGACTACGTTCCGCACTTGAACTTTCAAGTGACGTGTACCGACTTGCAGTCAACGATGGCTCGTTTTAAGAACAACCGCAAACGGCAAGTGCGTAAGGCTCTTTCCAATGGTGCAATCATTAGCGAAGCACAATCGGAAGACGAAGTAATAACCTACTATCAACTCCTGAAAGACTTGTACCGTCGTAAAGTCAAAACACCCTTACCGTCTGTCTATTTCTTCTTGAACTTCTATCGGGAGCGTGTCGGGAAGATTTTATTGATAAAAGACCATGGTGCCATTATCGGTGGTATAGTCTGCCCTGTTTTGGAAAACCGCACCCTGTACGAGTGGTATATTTGCGGTTTGGACAAACAGTACCGGCAACAATATCCTTCTGTATTGACGACTTATGCCGCCATTGAGTATACGGCTACGCATGGTATTGCCTCATTCGATTTTATGGGTGCAGGCACACCGGACACTCCCTATGGCGTACGCACTTTCAAGTCCCGCTTTGGCGGAACAGAAGTAGAAAACGGGCGTTTCCTCCATATTGTCCACCCTGTCCTTTACCGCATCGGTAAGTTCCTATTTTGGGTTTCTCAATCCCTTGCTTCCTACTTGAATCGTGCCCAGAACTGACGGTCAGAATTCTTTGTCGCTGACACCGACTGGGGGTATTCCTCAATGAACCACGTCAGGAACTTGGCGTAATCAATCTTGTCGCATAGCATCTGTTGGCGGCGACCCTCATAGATAGTGTGCCTTTCCTCAGCAGGAAGTGCTACCAATTTACTCACAGTCTCATAGAGAGCCTGTGTACCGCTTGGTTGTACGCTGCCGTCTGTGTGGTGGATAGCCGTATCATTCGGCAGTTCTGTGGCATGAATGCCATACCCTAAGTGATATATATCTTCCAACTCACGCAGGTAGCCGATTCGTCCGACAAAGTCATTGAACCGCACAAAGGGAGTACCGAGTACGCCTGCCTCTGCCGCCATGGTCTGACTATCACCTATGTACAATGATGCAAGTGCCATCACATGATGCATATCCAACGGGTTGATGTGTATCCTGTAAGGCTCAAATTGTGGCTCCAATGCCCGTTCACTGGTAATGTAGATATGCCCGTGTGGCTTGAGAATATCTATCAAGTGTTGGGCGATTTCAGTATTTATTCCCTTTATCCCATTATCATGGTGTGCTTTAAGTGACGCAAACCGCATCACAAAATACGGCTTGTCTGTGTCTATCCCATACTGCTCCACCACTTCGCGCTTTGGCGTAAAATGATTAGGGTGCAGGTATGCCAATTCTTGGTACGATGGGTACTTGGTTGCTTTCTTGTCCCATTTCCCGCTGTCGCATACTACAGGGTTCAGTATCGCATCCGCCCCGGGGTAAGATAACCTTGCATACAGTGGCACCACTGCCGCATCATCCTCATTGCATGATATGAATGGTATTCTTGTCAGTCGTGAGAATATAGGACAATATGTTCCTGTTAATAAGATGGGGCTGTGCTTCAATAAAAAGCAAAACACTTTCCAATCCATTTTTAGCATAGAATATGCTAAACCTATTTTGGAAGATTGTTTACGCTCTTTTTCTCTTACAATCACGTATGGCACTCCTGATTTCTTGACCAAGTCTTCAAGAATGTCCTTTCGCTTGATTAAATATGTAACTATAAAGCCATCTTGCTGCAGTTGTTTTGTTATATTTTTGTACAAATGATAATGTGCAGGATGTCCGAGAAAAATGGCAATATGTCTGCTATTTGTCTTCATAAACTTGCTTGATAGTAATAAATTTGTAATTACGTTTGAGCCAGTACTGTATGTCTCGTTCAAATAGTTTAACTGCAGGACTTCCAAGATTACGCAGTTTTAATTGGTGACGTAGGATATCCGATAAAAAATACACTATAGGATTCTTAGAACGACGTTCCAATTTTTCATGTAGGTTGGGTTCTGTTATCAGTTCTATCGGGTGTATCAAGAAATTAACTACTTTATCAGAGTCCCGTGTTTCCCGATAAACCATGCTGCGCGTCAATCTTGACAAAGTGGGGGCTACACGCATTGCTGTTCCTATATATGGGACACCAAAAGAAGAAACGGGAACTTCCACCAATCCTGAATGTCCTCTGCGAGCCAAATCGTCTATGGCTGTTTCATAAGGAACACGGGGCGCACCTAACCATCGCATTTTATTCTTACTGCCCAAAGACATAAACATATCCAAGCGTTGAGGGGCTATAGAACTGTCATACTTAAATCCCGCTTCACATAATGCTTTTGGTGTATCTTTATTCACACGTAATGCAGGAGAGCGAAAAGACACAACCTCTTCACCGGCAATGTCTTCCAGTATTTTTTTCCCTTCAACCAAATGGCGTAATTGGTCTTCATAAGACATTGTATCAAAAGCCATTCTATGGTCATGTGTCAAGCCATGCAGTGCCACTTCATGTCCTGCAGGTTGTATCATTCTAACAATCTCTGGGTGTTGTTTTGCATAGTTTGCTATGAAAAAGAAAGTTGCTTTGATATTGTATTTGGCATAGATGTCCAATATCAAAGGTAATCCTTCTTTCCATACCCGAAGACCTGTATCATTCCGAAGACCTCCATTGACAATGCTCGTGGTCTCCACATCGTTTGTCATTACAAATCGTCGCATAAGAAAAATCAATCAATATGTAATATAGTCGCCCCCCAACTCAATCCTACTCCAAAACCTGCAAGCAAGACATTACCATACAGTTTTCCTTCTTTCTGTGCTTCATAAAGTGCAATGGGAATAGTGGAAGATACGGTATTACCTACATTTTCCATATAAATATAGAACTTGTCCTTATCAATACCTAATAGTTTGCGTAAATAATTTATCATATACTTGTTGGCTTGGTGGAATATGAATAAACTGATGTCCTCTTGCCTTAATCCATTCTTCTTCAAAACATCTTCAACCATTTGCGGCACGACATCTGCAGAAAAATTAAAAATCGCACCACCATCCATATACAAGTAGTCCTTGCTTAATGATGTTCCATCTTCTGCGTATGTCAAATCATTATAGAGTTGCTTATGTCGTGCACCTCCCGAAGCCACTATCAATTGTTCTGCCCCCGAACCATCTGTCCCTAATGAGAAATCTCCTATCTCGGCAAAACCATTTGTGGAAATGAACGTGGCAGAAGCGCCATCTCCAAAGATTGTACGATTTCCTTTATCTTGAGGATGGATATATTTGGTGTATGTTTCTGCTGTTAATAACAGGATATTTTTCGCTATCCCGGAAATAATCAATCCTTTGGCAACCGCCAATCCATATTCGTACCCCGAACAGCCTAAATTGAAATCAAAGGCACCACAATGAGTACTTAATCCCAATCGTTGCTGTATTAAACACGCAGAAGAAGGAAGAACATAATCTCCACTTTGTGTGCATAGAAGTACAAAATCAATGACTGATTTGTCTATATGATGCTCTACAAACAAGTTTTCCGCTGCACAGACTGCCATATCTGTTGCCGTTTCATTTTCTGCGGCAATATGTCGTTGGTTTATACCAATCTTGTTGGCTATTTTCTCAGCAGACCATTCTGGAAACTCTTCCGCCAATTGTGTGTTGGTAAGAATTGTCTCAGGTAGATAATATGAAATACTTTGTATGTGTGCGTTCATAATGTGTTGATTTTACAATTCATTTACCCCCCCCGTTATATCAATACTACTACCAGTCATCCAACTACTTGCATCACTCAATAAGTATATAGCCAGATTGGCGATATCTTGTGGCATGCCGTATCGTTTCAAGGGATATTTCTGTTGATCGTTTTCCAACTCTTTTTGTGTAGCCCCTACATACGCCAAATCAGTCCACACCATAGCAGGACAGATGCAATTAACTCGTATCCTACGTGGTGCTAATTCTAAAGACAGACATTTCGCATAAGCGATTAATGCGGCTTTTGATGCACTATATAAAGCATTTCCTGCCACTGCGGAATGTGCGGCAATAGACGCAATATAAACAATAGAGGATTCTTTTTGTATCTTTTTTTCACGCAGTAATTCTGCCTGAAGTAACATGGGGGCTTCCGTATTCAGCAAAAAGACAGAATCTATATCTTCCTGACAAATGGACTTGCATGGTAGCCTATTCATCACACCTGCACATTGCACAAATCCATCCAATAGCGGCATTCGCTCAACCAATGTCTCACGTTGCTGTACATCTGTTAAATCTGCGGAAATAATCGAATGTCCATCTCCCTCTAACAGGCTTAGAGTTTCATGTAATCGTTCTTTATTTCGTGCTGTCAGAATGACCTTTGCCCCCATTCCGGCACAAGCGATAGCAATCCCCCGTCCAATGCCGGAAGATGCACCTGTAATAAGGATGGTTTTATTTTTCAAAGAAAAAGGATTCTCCATAGGTTATTCAATTAAGGCAGAAAAATCAGTTACTAATTTCATCGGGTTGCCTTGAGCCAACGTGTAATCAGGAACATCTTTGTCAACAATGGTTCCTGCCGAAATAATAGCACTTTTCCCGATCGTTACTCCCCGCAAAATAATTGCACCAGAACCAATCCAAGCACCTTCTTTAATTACAATTGGAGCCACGCTTGATTCTACGATATTCTTGAAATGCGGATAGGGATTGCTGTGCGCAATAATCAGCACTGACTCTGCCACTGAAACATTGTCTTCTATATAAACAAATTCAGGATAAGCATTGTCTATCACGGTATGCAGACCAATATACACATTATCCCCGATAGTTACGCCACGTTTGCGATTCCATTTTACACGCAAACTATTAAGGGGCGACTTAAACGACCAACGTGAATAAAGGATATTCCTTATTTTACGAACAGCGAATACAATTGGATTCATCTTGCGTCTTGCACTGGAGTTCCGAATAGTATTCGCCAGACTTTTATTGTCATGGTCAAAATAAGGAATAGCAATAGCCTTACGTACCTTGTATGCTTTCATACTTGTATATATGTGAATATGAGCAAGTACTATTATTTCTATTCTTTGCTTTGAATCAGGTTATATATATCTGCTATGGTGTTGGTTGCACGCAATTCGGCAGGGGTAATCTTGACACTATATTTCTTTGCTATCATATTCATCACAGCCAAGCCTATCAAGCTACTCCATTCCTCAAGGTCACGGAATTTAGTTTCTGTGGTAAATACCGCTAAGTCAGTATCATCAAACTGCTCTGCGAAATTCTTGATAAATTCTTCCATAATCATATACCGATCAAAATAATACTATTCTATCTATTTCATTCTATTTTAACTATATCTTGCTTGTTCTATTGCAAAGTGCTCATTCAACAAAATCAACACTTTGCTTTGCCTCTATTTCAAAAGGATATTGGAAAAATGTTACCTTTACGCCATTCACAATGCAGTTCATCTGCTCTGTGATCCGTCTTGTAACTTGATATGCAAAGTCCGATTGCTGAATACGCTCCAAATTGCGCTTATGATTAAGGGCTCCTAATTTGAACAAGACGAAATCTATAGACTTACGATGTCCTATGTATAGGGCTATAGCAGTTCCACCAACAAGATAGAACTCCCGTTTGAATTGCTTTACATATGGCAGTAAAGCCTGTTGTTCCGATGACAAGATCTCAATGTGCATACTTGCTAAGCAGTATAGAAAAGAAATTGCGTATCTCTGGGTAGTAGTTCCCCGCTTGGCGTTCGGTAGCACCAAAGAACACTTCTGCTACACGATGCGGGGTAAGGACTTGCAACAAGGTATGATAGTCTTCCAACGTGCCGTCATTCAGCACTCTTTCCACCAAAAGCGCGTCAGAAATATCCTCCTTCTGGTCGGCAGGAGTGTACCAAAACAGATTGGAATGTTGTTGGATGAATGCCGACCTTGTCATAACTACTGCCTACTTCTTTCCTATTATACTGCAAAGATACAAAAAAGGGAACGATATATGCAAATTACAAGCACTGCTTATTCGGGAATTACAATGCTCCCTGGAGTATTGTATGTTTTGCTTGTCTGTGAGTTCTCGGTCACTTGTTTATAGGTGGTTCTCTCGGTTGCTTGTCAGCAAAGTGCCAGTAAGACTTGAGAAAGGTAACAATCTGATATTTTCCCAAGTCATTTCCGAACTTTGTCCGAATCACCTCCGAACCACAATCGAAGGACTTTCAAATCACCTCCGAAAGAGGGTCTTGAGACAGGCTTTCTGCGCAGGAGTGATGCGGAAACTCTCGACGGCTTTCTGAATTGTTTTGTTGTGCACCCAAGGGGACAATACTTTGCGCTCTATGTAAGGCAGTGTCAGTTCGTATTGCTTGGCTAACGCCGTGGCAAAAAACCATGCAATCATCATGCACACGTAATAGTGATTGCAGAGAGAACTGCCAGTGGAAGCAGCGTCTTGACTTTTTTCATTGAGTGAACGGTGTGTGCCGCCTGCAGTGGTATCGCTGTTTCTTGTCATGATACGGTCATTGACACTGACGACCCAGTCCAAGTATTCCTTGCGGAAATATGCCGATGAAACCGTTGATTCGTCGGTTTTATCGTCTAAAAAGCAGGTCATAAGCATCTCTATGCCAAAACGAACCGTATAGGGTGCATCGCTATCCATCCACCGCCGAATATCCGAGAGCAAAACGTCCGCATTGTTTTTGCTTGCGATACGGAATGCCTTAGGACGAATCAGATCGCAAGTAGCCCAATTATCGACAAAAGGCAACCAACGGTTGAGCATCCTGACGGTTTCATCGTAGTTTTTCTCCTCGCAGAGTATCAGTCCGTGCAAAATGTTTTCATCGTAATAGAAATGTGGCAAGTCGTTCAAGAACAGACTTATGTCGGGTCTCTCAGTCAACTTCTTCGCCAACCGGCGCATGGCTGGCATACGCACTCCAATGAACCGCTCGGGCGGAAGAGTAGGAATGAGACTGCTATGGAACTTACGGTATTGCGGGTCTTGCAGTGCAAAGAGTTGTTGCTGTATGTCGGTCGTAACGGTCATTGTTCTTATTGAAAAGTTTCCTCGGTGACGGTCGGCAGTTGTTCTCTTATTTCAAGGCGTTGTTTCTTGGGCAGTTTGCTGCGCACTTCGTTGTAGGCATGGCGTATCAGATTGCCAAGCAGTTCATCGGGTACAGAACCATCCAAGAAGATCTGGTTCCAATACTTCTTGTTCCAATGCCACGCTCCCTCCACAGACGGATAGCGTTCGCGCAAATCCAAAGCGAGCGACTCATCGCATTTCAGCACAACCATCATCGGTTGGTCGGTCGGGATACATGCAAATATCTTGCCTTCGAGCCGGAAAACGACTGTTGTTTCATCGAAAGGAGTATCTTCCGTTACACAAGGCATAGACAGGCATAAGTTGCGAAATTCTTCTGTATTCATCGGTTATTCTTATTGTATTATGATTGGTTTCTTATTGTTTGAAATTGATCAGGAAGACTTGTTCTGTGGCACGGGTGAGTGCCGTATAGAGCCAGCGGTAGTAATCCACATTGTATTGGTCTTCAGCAATCAGTCCTTGGTCGATGAAGACCCTTTTCCACTGTCCGCCCTGTGCCTTGTGGCACGTAACGGCATAGGCATGCTTCACCTGCAAGGCATTATAGTAGGGATTCTCCATGATTTTCTTCCACATTTCTTTCTTGGAGTGAATTTCGGGATAGTCCTCCGCAATGCGGCTGACAAGGGTTTGCTGCAAACGGTAGTTTGCTTCGGGTGAGTCGGTGGAAAGCGTTTCAAGCCACAGAACCACATCAATGTCCCAATCATAGTCGATGGCGTGGAGACTTGCATCCACGAAGTGACAGCCATACATCTCACGGAAGTGCTTCAGCCGAGTAATCTCGAACATATCGCCATTGGCGAGAAAGTCCAACCCCTCGTATTGCTTTGTCCAGAAATAGTTGTTGCGCGTGACCATAAGGCGGTCGCCTCCCGATATTTCCTCCTCTTTCCACAGTACCCGTGCGCGAATGCCTTGGTTATAGAGATTCATACGCTTGTTGGTGCGGGTGACAATCATTGTTTCTTCGACTCCGACTTCCTGATAAGCACGTTCAATCTCTTCCACCACTTCTTCGCCCTGCAAGAGGCGAATGTCATGGAAACCGTCCAACAGAAAAGAAGGTGGCTTCATCACATCGTTTTCCGCAATTTTTTTCCTCAGTCCGGTGGCGTTGGTCAGGATACCGCTGTCAAGGGCTTGTCGGGCAACTTGCGTGAGTGTATGCTGTTCGATGTGCAGACCATATCCTTGCAAGTAGTCGTAATCCAAAGCGGGGCTGACGGTCTGCCCGACGGGCGGCAACTGTGCATTATCTCCGATGAGAAAGAGACTGCAATTCCTACCAGAGTAAACATATTCTATCAAATCATCAAGCAGGCGTCCTGTACCGAAACTCTGTTCTTCGTTTCCACCCGTGTTGGCAATCATGGAGGCTTCGTCCACGATGAAGAGCGTATCCTGGTGCGTATTGAACGAGAGACCGAAACGGAAGTCTCCCATGGATTTCTGGCGGTAGATTTGTTTGTGAATGGTATAGGCAGGCATGCCGGAATAGGCTGCCAAGACCTTCGCCGCCCGTCCGGTAGGTGCCAGAAGGAGTGTCTTTTGCCGGAGACTATTAAGCGTTTGAACGACTCCTGCAATAAGGCTCGTTTTTCCCGTACCCGCATAGCCGCACAAAAGGAAAAGCCGTTCGGGGTCGGTTGACAGAATGAAGCGGCATAACTTGTGCAACAATTCTTCCTGCTGTTCGTTTGGCGTATAGGAGAGATGCCGGTGAATATGAGTGAGAATAAAGTCGGTCAGCATAGTTGTTTTGCGTAAAAAAATGGTCTATCTCTTGCGAGAGACGAAAACTTATTGTACTTTTGCGGTCGGGTAAGTCCTACACGACCAGCTCCCTCTGAATTCCCCCAGGTCTTGACCGAAGCAAGGGTAGGAGGTTGTAGCGGTGCGATGTAGATCGCTTACCTTTTTTTGTTTATAGGCGATGGGTTTTATCGGTTAAGTTATTTACAATTTAGACCTCCCCAACCCCTCCCAAGGAGGGGCGCGACTTCCCCAATCCCCCTCAGAGAGGGGGGGGCATCTACGATTATTTGCGATGTGCGATTTTGCTCTTTCGTCTCTCGTCCAAGGGTGCTTGAGGTCTCGATGAGGGGTCGTTGAGGTTTGGTAAAGCAAGAGTACATGCGAGCAACCTTTTGTATATTTTTGAGCAAGCAGGAAGTCACCGGTATATTGTTTTTATCATGTTGTCCGTTATTCTACTAATTTGTTGCAGCATAGTTTGTTACTATTATTTTCTTTGCTGTATTTTCTGTTTTCTGAATATAAATGCCATCGGGAAGGCTATGTATATCTTTTCCAAGCGGTTGCCCTTGCAAAGAATAGATTTCTGTAGATGATGTTGAGACGTCTGTTTGTGTCATTTGAAGTCCGGTTTTTTCTCCCAAATAGGCAGCCCAAGCATCAGGAATACCATATCCGACGGCATTGTCGGGCAAATCTGCTTGCGAGGCTGTTTGCAGGATTCGTTTTATGATTTGCATATTGCTGAGTTCCGGTAAGGCTTG
The DNA here is from genome assembly GCA_002477945.1 of Bacteroidales bacterium UBA7569. Lineage (GTDB taxonomy): Bacteria > Bacteroidota > Bacteroidia > Bacteroidales > Paludibacteraceae > Colicola. The sequence goes on along the minus strand of DLLF01000026.1, from coordinate 46,713 downwards.
CCACAGACATGCCGCCATACCCGCAATGAGCGGAGCGGAGAACGAAGTCCCATTGGAAGTGCGGATGTTATCGGTATCGGGATTGTAGAGCGCAGTGGATGTCCCCATGGCACAAACTTCCGGTTTGATACGTCCGTCGGAAGATGGTCCGAAGGAGGAGAAAGGGCTTTTAACACCCGCGGAGGTTACGCTCCCGACAGCCAATATACTATCGGCATCTGCAGGAGATGAGAGATAGTGCCAGGCTACATTCCCCTCGTTTCCAACCGAGATACATACAATCATTCCTTTGTGCGCGGCGATGGTGGCGGCACGGCTGTTCCGTGCAACATGTCCGTTGAGTTGAGAATAGAACATGTCTGTGGTCGGATCGTCGAAATCAAAGGCATATCCCAACGACGATGTGATGATGTCGGCACCTATGCTGTCCGCATATTCGAAACCTGCCACTTGTGCATCTATTTCCCGCAGGCTCTCGGTATAGTCGTCTTCAGTGACAACAAGGCAATAGGTGGCATCAGGTGCCGCTCCGCAATAATCGTCCGCATAAGCAGCCATACAGGATAGAACATTGGTTCCATGTCCTCCGACAGCAAAGACGTCTTCCTCGGGATTGACAAAGTTTTTGGTATGAGTAATTCGGGGACGCACATAGTCGAAATAGTGCGATTCATCGGTTTGAGGGAAACCATTGTCGATGACGGCAATGCAAATATTTTCCCCCTGATAGCCTGCATCGTGCAACCGGTGCAGTTGGAGCATTTCTATTTGTGTTTTTGCGGTTCCGTAGGAAAGAGGTGCGGTTTTATCTATGGACAAATTCTTCCGATGTGCATTTTGCGGAGCCTTGTCGGATTGCGTTCGTTCGACAGTGCAGACAAACGGGAAACGGGAAATCTGCTGCATGATGGAACTGTTACCGGTGCGCACTGTTGCTCCGTTGAGCCAACGTGAGACAAAAAGAATATCCACTCCTATGCGGGTGAGCGAATCCAGATAGGTATGACTTACAGGAAGGTCGAGCGAATCGACAGGAATACATTGTCTGTTTCTCCGCTCTACGGCTTGCGGCGAGAGAAAGTCTTCGGGGTGATGTATATCTCCAATTGTCCCTTTTTTGTCGGTGAAAGCGACCCAATAGGTATCAGCAACAGTCACCATAGAGGGTATGAGGAGGAGAGAGAGAAGAATCGGGGTATATGGTTTCATATCGGCTGTATCATTAAGGCAAGGTTATAGCCATCCATACGGGCAGATGGTCGGAATAGCCTCCTGCATATCTGTACCCTTGGTATGTTCGGAAAGGCTTCTTGCCAAGATATTGCAAATCATCTTCCAAGAGCCAATCGGGGCAATAGATTTCAGTATGTACGTAAGGGAGCAGATTGGGAGTGACATAGAAATGGTCGAGGCAACTCCATACTCCATGCCATTTGTAGGTGCCCTTTCCATGGTCTTCAAAGTTGGACATGAGGTTGTGCAGAGGACTGAATTGTTCGGAAGGGGCTTCATTGAAGTCGCCCATGACCACGATTTTGGACATGGAATTCTGTCGAAGAAGCGAGTCTAACCGGATCTGTAGGGTATTCCGAGCCACCATTCTCCGGCTGTCGGTATCCCCTGTTCCTCGTCGGGAGGGGAAGTGGCAAAGGAATACATGCAAGGTGTCTCCGCCATGCAACAACCCTGAAGCATAGATGATGTCGCGGGTGGGACGTCCTTCAACAGGAATCGATATGAAGACATGGTGAAGCAACCGGAATTGCTTGGGATGATAGAGCAAAGCACAATCAATACCCCGTACGTCTTTGGAATCGCGATGCAAGTATTGGTACCTGTAGTTGCGCAGGACTCCGAATTTGCACAGATCGAGCAAACACTGTTCATTTTCGACCTCCTCCAAGCCGATGATGGCAGGTGTATTCCATCCGCCTATGTTTGCCACGACTTGTCCTATGCGGGCTAATTTGTCTTTGTAGCGTCCATACGTCCAACGGCGATTGCCTTCGGGCGTAAATTCTTTGTCAGGGGAAATGGAGTCCGTATCGTCGTATGGGAAGAAGAGATTCTCGACGTTGTAGTTGATAATCTGTACTTGCGTTTGTGCAACCAACGCAACGGAACACAACGACAGCCACAAGACCAAAGAAACGAACTTCATCAGTCTTTGCTTTGTAAGGAATTGACCAACATACCGCAAGCCGCCAAAATGTCCTCTCCCCGAGATCTACGAATGGTGGCAGTTATGCCGTTGGCTGTAAGATAGTCGCGCAACCATTCAAGTTTCTGTATATCACTTCCTTGTAGCGTGCTGCCGGTGTCCTGCGGATTGGCGTGGAAGCATATAAGATTGACAAGACAGGGAACCGATTGCAACAGACGGCGGAGTTGGTTGGCATGGCGCAACGTGTCGTTTTTGTCTTTGAACAGGATGTATTCGAAAGAAAGGCGTCTTTGGTGCCGGAAGTCGTATTGTTGCAAAAGTTGTAGAACATCTTCGAGATGGCAGGCTTTTTCGACCGGCATTATTTCAGCACGTTCCAAAGCGAACGGGTTGTGGAGACTGATGGCGATGTGGCAATCTGATTCTGAAAGCAGCCGCTTGAGTCCGGGGATGAAACCGACCGATGAAACCGTTATCCGACGTGGGCTCCATGCGCATCCCCAATCCTCTGTAAGGACTTGCAATGCACGCAAGACATTGTCGATGTTGTCGCATGGTTCCCCTTCGCCCATAACCACTATGTTCGTAAGGGAAAGGCTGTCGGGGACAGAGAATACCTGATTGAGAATATCTGCAGCAGAGAGGTTTCCATGGAATCCGAGTGTTCCAGTCATGCAGAATTTGCAGTGCATTCTGCATCCTGCCTGTGTGCTAATGCACAGAGTGGCTCGTTCGCCATCTGGTATATAGACGGTTTCAACGGCATTTTCTGCCGCTTGGAAAAGGTATTTCTTAGTGCCATCCACAGAAACGGCTTCTGCTACGTGATGAGATCGCCCGACGACATATTGAGCAGCCAGGGCAGTGCGTCCTTTGAGGGAGATATTGGTCATTTCATCGAAAGAAACAACTCTTTTTTTGTAGAGCCATTCCGCCAATTGTTCGCCCGCAAACTTGGGCAAACCCGCCGCAAGGGCAACGGCTTGCAACTCTTCGATGTTTTTTCCTAATAACGGTTCCATCGGCTTATCCGTTCTGCAAAATGGTTTCGTAAAGGTTATTACGTGTCGGGTCAATATCCATCAGGACGGAATAGACCTGTTCCTTTTCGCTTTGCGTTCCCTTTTTGAATATATTGACCAGTTCATCGGCTTTGGCATCGAGGAACGTATTGATGAGGTAGGTGGCAGGGCGGGCACGGTTGGCGTCGCGCAGAACGGGAAGTCCCTCCGCAATGCGGGCGCGTGCATTCGCCACATTGGTAGCCATCTGATCCAAAGCCAAACGGTGGTATTCGTAGTAGAAATTACGATAAGCCTGGAAGGCTTCGTCCATCAGATTGTTGGTGAGTGCATATCGGTTTCGGTTGTTTCCGAAGGCTTGCCAGCCTGTGAGTTCGCTGTTCTCCAAAGAAGCCGATTGTGCCATACTGACGATGTTTTCACATTGTTGGAAATAAGGCGTGCCACCTAACCGAGAAAAACTATCCATATCGTGTCCGATAATCAAATAGCAGTAGTATGCCAACATTGCCGTAAGATTACCAGTGATGCTATTGGGTTGGTATTCCAAACGGTCGTATTCCTGGTAGGTGAAATTGAAGTAGTTGTCTTTGAAGTTTAGCAGCGGGGTTATGTAGGACGTACCGAACACCGGTCGCCGTGACTGGACTTGCAATTCCGCCGTGAAAAGATTGTCGGAAACGCTTTGAACCACAATCAGCATACTACATTCGATGCGTTCACGTTCGGTAAAGGCCATGTCTGTCCATCGGGTGGTGTTGACGAACTCCGTAATGGACGTTTGCAGTGTGTTGAAGATGCTTTTATTAGAACCTCCTATCTGGTCGGAATTGACTGTTACTTGGCATTGCAGTTCTTGTGCATATATGGATGAGAGAGCAAGGAGTAGGCTTGCTGCAAGCATAAAAGTGATTTTGCGTGTCATTTCCGGATTGATTTTATTTCTCCCGTAGCGGGATAGAATTCCACTTGTGTGTCATTTTTGAAGAGAGAATAGGGGAGTGCTACCGCAATGCCCCATTGTGCAATGTCGATGGTAGTATCCACCCAGATCCGTTCGCCATCGGTGAGCGTTATATGTGCCTTTCCAGGGATATTGTAGCAAACAGGTGATTTGGCGGCTTGCAGTTTTTCGTCTCCTTTTGCGGGAGGAGCATAAGAAGGCAGGTATTTGACGAGTGTGAGGTAATAGGGATTGCCACTCATATCGTCTTTGGCGACCACTCCGCTGAACAGAGAGAAACGGAACAGTACGTCATCTTCCATTGCAGCGGTAGGGACAAAACGTATGCTTTTGTGACATTTCGTAACGGAACGTTGTCCGACAAACAGACGCGTCAGTGCATCTTCCTGTACATTCATTTCATCCAGAACCAACTGTATGGACAAACCATCACCAGGGAGATGCTCCACATCGCCGGAAAGCAGATTCAAACGGCTCTCACGGAGGCGATAGATTTGTTTTGCCGTATTTTCCGCCATCTTGGCTGTGGAGTTGGCAATCAACTGTTCTTCCAAAAGAGGAACAGGACGTGAGGATTTGGTTATCTGTGTCTGTTCTGTTTCTGTTTGGGACACCGTCTTTTTCGGCTGTCCGTTATGCCGGTTGTTGCTGTTCACTCCGAGCAGAATACCTTTTTTGTTGAGCGAAAGCAAAGAGCATGAGGGGTATTTTTCGTTGAAGGGAACCACAAAGGCGCGCGTTGTGTCGGCAGAGGTGACGGGACGAACGTGAATGCCGGTGAGACGATAGAAAGTCCGGTCTTCTTTCACAATGTCGGCGGTTCGGAGATAGCGTTCGGAGTATTGGTACAATGGTCCTTTCTGCTCTGTAATCTCTTCGTATTCGATGTCGAACACAAGGGTGGTGTAGGGCATATAGTAAACAAGAGAAGTTTCCGCTTCACGAATCACTTGTCCAAAAGAGACAGTGGAACACATCAGAGCCAAGGAAAGCAACAGGCAGTTTTTCTTCATAAGACATCGTTGTTTTGATGGCAAAGGTAATTATTTTTCTTCGTTACGGCAAGAGGTGAGGATGTCTAAAGATTGCTTGTAGTCTTTGACCCGCAAACCTGCAGCAGAAAGCACGGAATGGAACAGATAATCCGTGAGATAAGCATTGTTCTTATTTGATTCCAATGCTGCAATTTTCTCTGGATAGGATTCTTTATACAAATCGGAATACCATACCACGGCACCGCAACTATGCATAGGTTCGGCATCGCCTGCATGAAAAAAACTGCCATTTTCGCCCAGCGATTCACCGTGATCGGAGAGATAGAAAATGATTGCTTTTCGGCAAGAGAACAATGTTACCAAAGAATCCAATACTTGGTCGGTGTAGCGGATGGTGTTATCGTAGGAATTAACAATCTGTTCGATGGTGTTGTTGGCAACAATCCGGTTTGTGGTGACAGGGGTGAAATACCAATTTTGTTCAGGCACATGACTGTTGTAGTACCAATGACTTCCAATCTCATGCAGAATGAAGAGTTTTTTTGAGTGCTTCAGAGCCATGATTTCCCGAGTGGGCGGCAATAGTTTTTCGTCGTACCAACCGGAATATACGTACACGGATTTCCCCAAATTCGGATAGATTGTGGTATCACACTCGGCAGGGAACGTAGCAAAGGTTTCATTCATATCCTGATTGGTTATCCAAGCAGCATAGAATCCTGCTTGCTTAAATACCGAAACAAAACTTGTTTCGGTGTATTGATAGTCAGGATTCAGACTGTCGGCACGCGTGAGAAGTACCGGTACGGAGGCGGCAGTATGCGTATATAACGTTCGGATATGCGGAAGAGAAACCACATTTTTCCGCTGTGAGAGACAAGGATTCGTTTTACGTGCATATCCATTCAGTTGCAAATGATCCGCACGCACGGATTCTCCTATCACGACAACGATATCAAGACTATCGGTCTGCATTCCGTTTTCTGTGACAGAAAGTATTTCAGGAATGGTTCGCGGTGTATGCCGTTTGGCTTGTACAACACTGTATTCACGCAAGCTATGTACTATATTCAGAGGGAAGCGCTGACTGAGACTTCTGTGGAGCATCGGAGAGACGCAATATATGGAAAGGCACAAAACGGAAACAACGGCTTGCCATGGTGCGTGAGACAGCGGGGATATTCTTTTCCATCTCCATACAAGAAAAACAACGGACAGGCAGAGGTTGCATATAATCCACAACAACAATTGCCAAGATACAACACCTCTCACCGTCTCCGGATTGGTATTGAACATACATTCCACGATGACGGGAGTGACGGTTACTTTGTAGCATATACGATAGTAGGAAACTGCAGCCCCGAGCAATCCGTAGATGGGAAGAAATACGGCACACACCCGGCGACTGATTCCAACGGCATAAAACAACAGGAAGGATACTCCGCTACAAGCCAAAACGTAGCAAACAACAGAGAAACCTGTACGAAAATCGTCTATCGGATTATCGGCAAAATCGGGAACAACGGCAGTGACAGCAATCCACAGAGTGCAAAGTGTAACCCAAAGGATGTAGCGGAGTTGATTACGAACGGCAGTTTGCATACGATATTATTATGAAGAGTTAGTGACAATAATTTCTGCGAAAGTACGATTTATTCTCCAGTGTGGCAAATGAAAATGGCTGGGATCTATTTTGCGGAGTTCATAAAGTTGAAAAGTTTATATGCGGAAGGAAGGTTTTTCCGGGTAATATGGACATTGTGGTTGTTCGAGAAGTTTTGTGGAGTGGTGCTTTGGGTTATAATGGAATGGGACGAATAGGGCGAATTAGTTGAATAGAAAATTTGAGGAAGGGCGTTTCAGGGGTCGTTGAGGGGTCGTTGAGGTCGGCTTGAGGGGTCGTTGGTAAAAAGTATGTGAGAAGTACCTTTACCCCCGAATAAAGTTGCCCGATATGTTCTGAGAAGTGTGTTCCATGTCAGAAAATGCCGGATGAAAAGGTATTTTTTATTTGTTTACAGGATTTTTTGCAGGACTATTGTCTTGTGCCAGTAATTTTTGCTATATTTGCAATCGGAAAACGTATGCAGCATGGGAAAGACTTGAAAAATGAAGCATCCGGTTTTCGCAGATACCGGAACATAAATAATGATTATATGCCATGAAACGATTTTACTTTTGTCTGTTTATTTCTTTCTGTTCTGCAGCGGCTCTGGCAGAGACTATGCCCCAAGGTTACTACGACCGCATCGAAGGCACACATGATGCCGAACTGAAAGCCACTCTCAAAGCCATTATCCGACCCCATACGGTTATACCTTATGGCAGCGGAAAAGGACGTACATGGGAGGTGTTCTTCTACGCTGACCGCAATGAGGAAGGCTACTGCATGGATATGTACTGCGACGACTGGAAGAAACTCAATAACCCGGGTGATAAGGCAAGCGGCTGCAACATAGAGCATAGTTTCGCCAAGTCTTGGTGGGGAAGAGCAGAGAATGATGCCTACAAAGACTGCTACCACCTCAACCCCTCCAACAGCACTGCCAACTCTTCGCGCAGCAACTATCCGCTCGGTGTACCGGTTAAGAATATCAAAGACCAATCCAAGACAGGCTCCTTGCGCGTGGGAAAGATACACCATGACTCGCTGAACGTGGATTTCTGGGTGTTCGAACCGAAAGACGAATACAAGGGTGACTTTGCACGTGCCTATTTCTATATGGCTACATGCTATGGACGGGACATCAATGGCAACATAGATGAGGTATGTAATAAGTACAATGGTTGGTATATTGAAAACAAAGACGTGGGTTCACGCTATGCTATGCAGAACGACAATTATCTGGAGTTCCAACCATGGGAGGTGGAGGTGCTGCTCGCTTGGCACCGGCAAGACCCTGTGTCCGAGAAAGAACTGAAACGTATGGACGCGGTGAGCAACTTCCAGCACAACCGTAATCCGTTTATCGAATACCCATGCCTCGCGGAGTATATATGGGGAAATAGAAAAGGAGAAACGGTTACACTGTCTAAACTGAAAAATACCTACGACGAAGACTACCTGAATCTTCCTGATTCGGAAAAAGGCGGTTGCGATTGTGTGCCAGCAAATGTGGAAGAAACAACGATTTCAGCGGAGAATCTGAATGTCCCACAGAAGATACTTCACAATGGACAGATTGTCATCGTGTATGAGGGTGTGATGTATTCGATTTTGGGTATCCGACTTCAATAGCATTATGCCGACGAAGGGCGAGAACAAGAACTGTCCTATATGCGGCGGCACTTTTGTATGCACGCACGGTGTCTTTTGCCAGTGTGCAGGAATAGAACTGTCCCAAACGGCAAAAGAATACTTGAGGACGCATTATGAGGATTGCATTTGCCGGAAATGTCTGCAGAAGATAGCCTGTGAGATGTGAATAATTTGCGTAAGTGTTGATATTGCGCAACGGAAAGACCTATACCCCAACGGGGAGGCAAGCAGAACAGAGTATGACCGTACCGCTTATCCGTTTGCGGAACAGAGTGACAGAATACCGCCAACAGACTGACGAAGAAGCCATTTTGCAAGCATAAGTTTTCTCCCGTCTTTTGCAATAACAAAGACAAAAATAAGAAGAAACCTCCAAAGCCTTTCCAAAAAATAGGCTTTGGAGGTTTTTATTGCCGGTTGATTCTGTTTTTGCAAGTTTGTTTGAGCATATCGGAGCAATGGAGAAGAGTTTCGGATAGTTTCCTGACAATCCCGCAATCGGTTGAGGATTGCAGTTGTTGCGTTATTTTGTTGTAGGCTTCGTCTGCGTTAGATGTGTTGTAGAGAATTTTTCCAGCCCTGCAAAGGATGTCATCTTTGCAGACTATAGAATCAATTGACGTTATGGTCCGATTGATTTCATCGAATTGTGCATTCAGTTCATGAATCAGTTTCTGTCTGTCGTCTCCTCCGTAGAAAAGAATATATTGGGTGAATTGTGCTTTGAGAAGATCGAATTTATGGGTGTTTGAAAAGTCATAGTTTGGTTTCTGTTTGTGTTGTTTTCTGCGGTTGACAGCAAAAAGAACGATTGATGCCACAGCCACAGCAAATCCTATAAACCCGCACCAAAATTGCATAATGATGGTTTGTGTTGTGAACAGGTGTAAATGAAGCAGAACAATGCTCATGACGAGCAGCGTGAGTAAGGGGGTGAAAAAGAGTATACCCCCTACGGATAAACGATTACGTTTCATGTCGTTTAGTCTTTGTTGATTGATACAGTGTTTGTTCGTTTTCTGTTGAAAACATGCATACAAAAAGCGTGAAGCCTTATTGCGTCTGGTTCTTAATACTGAGGTTTCGGTAGTACCTTTCCAACAAGAATAAACGAATAATGCCCACGCAGATATGCATTGAGACCTCCTGCTGGCGGTACTGATACACATCAACGGGCATTCATTGTCTTCTTGTCTTGGGTTGGAGAAATTTACCGAATTTCAGTATTCCAAAACAAGCGTCAATAAACGCCTTTTATATTTGCCTTGCGAAAGTACAACAAATTACTGAGACGGGCAAATGTAAAAAATGACGGTTTTGTATTATACGGGTGATATTTGCATGAGACGAAAATAAGTGTTACCTTTGCATTAGTTTTGGAGGGAATGCCGGCATTGTCCGGAATGTTCCTTTTAATGTAACAATAATGACTTAGAGCAATGAAGACGAAATTACTTTTATTATCATTTCTTTTTTTCATCTCATCGGGCGTGTACGCTCAAGAAGTGGTGGACAAGGCGACCGTTACTACCCAGGCAAAGGCTGCCCAGACCGCTGTGGGTGATCTGAAGAAGATTGACACGGGAGAGAAGGTTTGGAAATTCAACGGAGTTGTAGGACTGAATGCTTCTGCCACGGCGTTGGTGAATTGGGCAGCCGGCGGCAAGAACAATGTGAACGGTGTGGCATTTGCCCGTATGCGGTTGTTGTACCACAAGGATGCGATTGCATGGGACACGAATCTGGATACGGAATTCGGTTATTCGTACATAGACCAAGAAGAAGATCCTTTGCAGAAATCGACGGACAAAATAAACCTTGTCACCAAATTCGGTTGGGAATTTTACAAGACATGGTATTTGACCATATTGGGCGGTTTCCGTTCGCAGTATGCGCAAGGTTACAGTTATGTAACCGGCTATAATCCTTCGGTATCGAAATGGTTGGCACCATCTTACACGGATATATCGGTGGGTATTGACTGGAAACCTAATGACATTTTCTCTGTGTATCTGTCTCCTCTTGCAGGGCGTATTACAACGGCTTATGTTTCCGATCACGTAAATACCAAGGTGAACAAGGCTTATCGTGAGGCATACGCAGACGGGACATTGGAGGTCGCCGACTACAATGCGGACTATGACTATCGTGATTTCCTGAAGGTGAAATACGGAGTAGTGGATTATGAGGAGCAGGCGGACGGAACGTTTAAGACCGTCGCTTCGAAGAAGAACGTGAATGCTCAGTTCGGTCTTTCTCTGAAGGGTGGAATAAACTATACTTACAAGGACTTGAAGATCATTACGACTGTAGGTCTGTTTACGCCTTACAAATGGGATGACAGAAAAGACGACAACGGCAAGTATATCGACCACCAGCGTTTCGGCAACTTCGACGTGGATTGGGATGTGGCTATCTCTTACCAATTCTTGAAAGTGCTGAATGTTACACTCTCCACGAGTTTGAAATACTACAACGGTGTGTTGATAGACAAGACGGACAAAGCCGGTGTGACAACCAGCACCGAGCGAGTTCAGTTTCAATCCATACTCGGTTTGGGTATAGGGTACAGTTTCTAAGCCGTGTGATGCAGCAGCAGTTTCTTGATTTTCAGGCTAATGTGGAGCAACTTCTGCAACGATGCTCTGAGTTGCTGGAGCAAAATGCATCGTTGCGCAGAACCAACGAAGAGCAGCGGAACGAAATAATGCGTTCGCACGAGGAGTTGGAGGTACTGAAAAGAAAGTATAAGGCTCTGCAAACCGCTCATGCGTTATCGGCACAGACAGAAGACAAGGAACAGGCAAAACGAAGACTGACAACTCTGATACAAATGGTTGACAGGGCTATAGACCAATTGTCGGAGTAAACAAAAAGATACAGCCATGAACTCCGCGGACAAACAGCGTATAGTTCTCAGAATAGACTATCATAGTGTGGAACTGAATGTCCCACGCGAACAAGAACCAGCCTATCGGGATGCCGCCGTGCAGATAGACCGGCTGTACAAGCGTTATACGAGGGCATATCCCCAACTGCCGCCAGAGAAGATATGGCTGTATGTGGCATTGGAGGTGGCTGTGGATTTGCAGTTTGACCAACGAAGCAAGGACTTGAAACCCGTGGAAGACCTGATAGAGTCTCTGAACGGGAAAGTGGTGAGGGCTACGGAAGAAATAGAAAACAGTACCAGATGACAGGTACACCATAATAAACCAATACAAAATAATACTAACAACTAAAACATTAGAGAGATGAGTTCTTTATATGTAATACTAATAGGTGTGGGTGCTTTCCTTGCAGGAGGCGGCATCTGCTATCTCATACTCAGGTATGCAGGGAACGGTGTATTGAACAAAGCACGAGAAGAGGCTGAAATAATCAAGAAGAACAAGATTATAGAAGCCAAGGAGAAGTTCATAGCCTTGAAAGTGGAGTATGACAAGAATGTGCAACAACAGAACCAGAAGTTGCAACAGACAGAACAGCGTCTTGGTCAGCGTGAGCAACAACTGAACCAAAAGCAGGGTGAGGTGCAGCGTGCATTGAACGAAATAGGGCAGAAGCACCAGCAACTTGACCAACAGCAGCAGGCCATAGACTACAAACAGAAGGAGATAGACAAGATGCACAAGCAAGCGCAGGTCCAGTTGGAGACTATCTCAGGTCTTTCGGTGGAAGAAGCCAAGAAACAACTGGTTGAATCACTAAAAGACGAGGCGAAGACGAATGCGATGTCGTACGTGAACGAAATTATGGAGGAGGCAAGACTCAATGCCAACAAGGAAGCGAAGAAGATAGTTGTCCAGACTATTCAGCGTGTAGCCACAGAGGCAGCCATAGAGAATTCCGTGACCGTATTCCACATAGACAATGATGAGGTGAAGGGGCGCATAATCGGTAGAGAGGGACGTAATATCCGCGCTTTGGAGGCAGCGACGGGCGTTGAGATTGTGGTGGACGATACTCCCGAAGCCATTGTCCTTTCCGCATTCGACCCTGTCCGCAGAGAGATTGCAAGACTGGCTCTTCATCAATTGGTGACAGACGGCCGTATTCACCCCGCCCGCATTGAAGAAGTGGTGGCGAAAGTGAAGAAACAAGTGGAGGAGGAAATCATAGAGACCGGCAAGCGAACAACCATTGACTTGGGTATTCACGGTTTACACCCTGAACTAATCAAAATGGTGGGACGTATGAAATACCGTTCTTCTTACGGTCAGAACCTTTTGCAACATGCCCGTGAAACAGCCAATTTGTGTGCCGCTATGGCATCGGAACTCGGATTGAATCCGAAAAAAGCACGCCGTGCCGGTCTGTTGCATGATATAGGAAAGGTACCGGAGGACGAACCGGAATTGCCACACGCAATACTGGGTATGCACTTGTGCGAGAAGTATGGTGAGAAACCTGATATATGCAATGCGGTGGGCGCTCACCATGATGAGGTGGAAATGGAGACTATGCTTGCTCCGATTGTCCAAGCATGTGATGCTATTTCCGGTGCAAGACCCGGCGCAAGACGTGAGATTGTTGAGGCTTACATCAAACGATTGAACGATTTGGAGAATCTTGCTCTCAGTTATCCCGGTGTCATAAAGACTTACGCTATTCAGGCAGGACGTGAACTGCGTGTGATAGTAGGCGCAGACAAAATGACAGACAAGGAAACCGAGTTGTTGTCGTTTGACCTGGCAAAACGTATCCAGGATGAGATGACGTATCCCGGTCAGGTGAAAATCACCGTTATACGCGAGACACGCGCCATCAGTTTTGCGAAATAAGTGCTAACTTGAAATTATTGCCTTTACTCCTTCAGACAGGCGTAAAGGTTTGTCAAGCCCCTCTGAGAGAGGGGCTTTTTGTTTATGAGTTGAGACGTTGATTGGTTTATGCGTGGTTGAAATGGTTTAGTGGTTTAGGTTGTTTCATTCCGATTTCCTTTTTCTTCGGATATTGAAATCTTGTGGAGTGGTAATTTTATAGGCGTTCGAGAAATCCAAGGAGGTGGGGTGAATCGGATGTGGCGAAGCGGATAGGCAGGATGGGACGAATAGGGCGAGTTGGACGAATGAGTCTAATAAGTCTAATGGGTGGAATAAGGAGGATTGGACAAATGTGGCGAGTTTGGCAAATAAGACAGATAGGACGAATAGAGAGGATAGGGCGGACAGGTCGGGTGGTAGTACCGCCCGATAAGAGACAACAAGCAGGTTTACGATGTGGCAAATTAGGTCTCTCCATCCCCTCCAAGGAGGATTTAACCCATCTCTCGCCCAAAGGTGCTTGAGGGGTCGGTCAGGCCTCGATGAGGGGTCGTCGGAACCATGACATTCTTTAAGGCATACAAAAGAAACGGGAAGATTTTTTCCCCCGCTTTCAAGTTATTTTCCGAGGAGTACGTTCAAAGAATCATTCTACTCTTTGAAGACTATGTGAACAGCAGGCAATAAACTGTGTATCAGTGCAGGAAATGTTGCAAGGCAAATACGGTGGCCTGATAATCTTCTTTGTACTTTGCGGGGATAGGTTCAACAGGCGGTGCTTCCATGGTGAGAGGATTGACAGGTGTTCCATTTTTCCAAACCCGGAAGTCAAGGTGAGGTCCCGTACTGTTTCCCGTGCTTCCCACATACCCGATGACTTGCCCTTGCGAGACCCGTTTCCCGACCTGGATATCCTTACCATATTTGCTCAGATGAAGATATGCCGTTGTATAGGTGGAGTTGTGGCGAATCTTGACTGTGTTTCCTCCGCCTCCTTTGTAGCCTTTTTCAATGACGACCCCATCGCCAATAGAGACTACAGGCGTTCCTATAGGTGCGGCATAGTCAACGCCCGTATGAGGACGAACCGTTTTGAAGATGGGATGCTTGCGGTGATATGTGAACGTGGAGGAGATACGTTTGTAGTTGAGCGGCGCTTTCAGAAATGCTTTGCGCAGGCTGTTTCCCTGCTCATCGAAATAGCCAGACAAGTCTTCATTGGAGAAATAGTAGGCTGAAAGGCTGTCGGTACCATGATAGTAGGTTGCTGCATGAATACGCGTGATGCCCACAGGCACGGTGTCGGCAAAACTTTCGGTGTAGTAAACCCTGAAGCGGTCACCGCGTTGCAGGCCAAAGAAGTCGACCGTCCATGCATAGATGTCGGATAATTCGATGGCTAATTGCGGATTGACTCCGACAGAAGTGAATGCATTCCACAGCGAAGATTCGATAACCACCTCTTTGCACTCGGTGTGATGCTTGAGCGGTTTTTGCACTTTCTCGATATGCAACGTATCTCGCAGGTCCATTACGATGCTGTGTATCAAATCTTGCTGATAGACAAAATAGGATAGTGTTGAATCGAGAGAATAGAATGCCAGATAATTTTTCTGCGGGCGAATTTTCCGAACATCGAACTCCGCCGGAGACAGCAGTCCCAATTGGTTAATAAGTTGCTTGCCAGCCCCCAACCGGCTAAAGATGCCTCCCAATGTTTCTCCTTTGCCCACGGTACCTGTAATACAATAGAATGAATCAACAGGGATACCATACTCGTAGCGAACTTCATCAATGGCACCTTCCGTTTCTTCGGCGGTCAGATTGCCCTTTGCATCGTGACGGCATGATACTGTCCATAACAAGAGCAGAGTACAAATCACTACCTGCAAAGAAATATGTAATAACCGCTGATACTTATACATACCGAGACTCTATTGGAGATAAAAAATTATTTTTGAGGATATTTTCTAAAGAAAGACTCCAATCGCAAACGGATGACACCAAGCAACGCCTCGGAGAAAATACCTCCGGACATCTTGGACGTTCCCAAGACACGATTGATGAAGATAATCGGCTTTTCTTTGATGGTGAAGCCACATTTATATGCAGTGAATTTCATTTCAATCTGGAATGCATAGCCCTTGAACCGAATCTTATCCAATTCGATTGTTTCCAAAACGCGGCGGCGATAACATACGAACCCTGCTGTGGTGTCATGGATGTCAATGCCCAGAACGAAACGGACATATTTGCTTGCAAAATAGGACATCAAGACGCGGCTCATGGGCCAATTGACCACATTGACTCCCGTAACATAGCGGCTACCTATAGCGACATCCGCTCCTTCGTTGGCGCAAGCATCGTAGAGAGAAAGAAGGTCTTGCGGATTGTGGGAGAAATCGGCATCCATCTCAAAGATATACTCGTATTTATGTTCGATTGCCCATTTGAATCCTGTAATATATGCCGTACCTAATCCCAATTTGCCGCTTCTCTCCAACAAAAACAACTGATCGGGATATTGCACCTGCATTCTTTTGACAATAGCCGCTGTACCATCAGGCGAATTGTCATCAATAATGAGAATATGGAAATCTATAGGCAGCGTGAGTACCGCTTGTATGATGTTTTCGATATTTTCTCTCTCGTTGTAGGTGGGGATAATGACGAGTCGTTCCATATAAATCAGAATTTAGATTAGTTTTGTTTCAATCGTTTGCCCTTTGGTGAGATTGTAAACCGGTGACGGGGTTAGTCGTTGCAAAGCAACCAAATTTACATCTTTGCCGACCTGTATTCCTGCTTGCTTCAAATAATCTTTGACAGTGGCATAAGCCAATTCAGGGTCGTTGTTCTCATGACTGAGATGGCAGAGGAATATGTTTTTCAACTCCGGGTGATAATGTTTTGCCAACGTTTCTCCGCAGGTTTTGTTGCTGGAGTGTCCCGTGTCGGACAAGATTCGTGACTTGAGGTAGGAAGGGTAGGGGCCATTAAGAAGCATCTGCTCATCATGGTTCGCCTCAATGACAAGATGATTTGCCGTTTCAATATAGCGACAGAATACATCATCGACTTTGCCAACGTCGGTAGCCATGATGAACCGCTGACCAGCCACATCAATGACATAGCCCACGCAATCGGTTGAATCGTGAGAGACTCCAAATGTATTTATCTGCATATCACCCAAAGAGAAAGGGACTCCTTTCGTAAAATACTTGCAGCAGGTGTGCAGTTTTTCTTTTACGCCATAGTTTCTGTTTATCCCCTCATGGATTTCGGGAGTCGCATATATTGGGATATGGAAACGTTCTCCCAATGTACCTACTGCGCGGATATGGTCGGCATGGTCGTGCGTGACAAGCACACCTAACAGATTGTGAAAGTCCAATCCCATCTCGCGCAATACAGTCCGGATGGTGCGCGCTGAGATGCCTGCGTCAATAAGTATCCCTTGCTTGCGGTTGCCCAAATAATAGCAATTGCCGCTGCTTCCGGAAGCGAAACATCTGAATATGAGATTGTTGGTCTCCATACTATTCTTTCAGCCTTTCCGCAAACTCTTGTATCTGTTTGCATAGAGCCTCGACAGGGGTTTGTCCGTCGTTTGTTATGACCAAATTGGATTGCCTGGCAATCCAATCCTGCTCCGCTTGGTTTCGGATACGTTCTTCCACCGTCTCCCGATTGACATGATCCCGATGCATTACACGCTCAATGCGGACTTCGAAAGGTGCGGTGATACACACAACGGCTTGGCACAATTTGCTGAAACCGCTTTCGAACAAGATTGCCGTTTCTGCAAATACGATTTCGCCTGTAGCGTTATTGGCCCATTCCCGAAGGTCGTAGGCAACAGCAGGGTGGACTATCTGATTGAGTTTTTCCAACATATCAGGATCCTTGAAAACCAAATCAGAAACGCGTTGTTTGTCGAAAGAATCGTTAACAAAGATGTCACTTCCGAACAGGAGTTCTATTTGGCTTCGGACACAAAGATTGTCGTGAATAAGGCGTTGTGCCGCTGAGTCAGAATCATAAACTTCATAACCCATATTGCGCAAGCCTTTTGAAATGAACGATTTCCCCGAACCGATTCCTCCAGTTAGCCCTATGATACGTGTACCCTTCATACTCAATTGCAAAAGTACGCATTTTTCGGAACTCCACCAAACTTTGATCCCTCTTTTTAGTGAAACAAAAGATTTGACTTGAAAATACTGACAAAATGTCAGTGTAATAGCGGTTTATACGACAAAATGGCATAAAAAGAGATGTTTGGAATGTTGGGAACCGCAATTTAAGGTGATGGCATAGGGTTTGCGAAATAACGTGTGAATGTCGAATGAGAGACATCCGGAAAAGAGGGTGTTCTGCATACGGCACTAAACCAACTATAAAATTTTACGATTATGTTACCAACGATTAGCAGACGAAACGAACAGAACTGGTTACCGAGTATTTTCAATGACTTCTTCAGTGAGGAATGGCCTCTGATGCACAATGTGTCCAGCACGACACCTGCCATCAATGTAAAGGAGGACGAGAAAGCATATCATGTAGAGATTGCGGCACCAGGTATGTCAAAAGAAGATTTCCATGTACACGTAAATGACCAAGATGAGTTGGTCGTTTCAGTGGAAAAGAAGCAAGAGAACAAAGAGGAAGACAAAAAGACGAAGTATTTGCGTCATGAGTTCAACTACAGTCGCTTTGAGCAGTCGTTGCTTCTTCCTGACAATGTGGATAAAGAAGGTATTGCGGCAAAAGTGGAACACGGAGTGCTCCACATAGAGTTGCCTAAATTGGATCCGACAATCCAGAAACAGCCTACTCGTGTGATTGATATCCAATAATTGTACGATGCTGAAGGCACGGAAGGGCTACCCTTGAAAAGAGGGCAGCCCTTTTGTTTTGTTGTGAACAGATGTTTTGTATTTTGTGGTACGGAAATACCGGAAGGAAGTTGAAGCATTGTCATGAGACGGGCAAAATTTATACCATTTGTGGGAAACATAAATTATTCATACCTTTGCAATAGCGATGTGATTTTGTGATGAAGGGCGTGTAGATGGAGCGTTTGCATGTTGTGTGTGACATTTCTTTTTTCTCAAAAGATATTGCGTTGCCGATGTGTGATTTTACAAAATTTGACCAAACTATGAAAAAGATTGTGTTGTTGTCTGTTGTTTTCTGCTTTTTATCAGGTATGCAGGAACTATTTTCGCAGAATCTTGTTTTCCGTCCCATTTCTTCCGTTACCAATTTACCCACCAACGAGATACGTAAGTTGTATCAGGATTCTGAAGGTTTCCTGTGGATATCCACGTATAGCGGTCTTGTGCGCTATGACGGCTACGATATAGTCTCTTACAAGATAGATCCGGCGACTCACCGGCAGGCTTTGCACAGCGTTGTGAACATGGTGGAAGAAGATGCAAATCATTGTTTGTGGATAGGTACGCACAATGGTTTGTATGTCCTTGACAAGATTAACGGCAAGATAGAGAAAGCGGATACTCCCATTCTGAATTACAGCCGTGTGGAGTCTATATTGGCTTCTCATACGGGAGATATTTGGGTGGCGACCAACAAAGGTTTGTTCGTGCGGCGGAATGCCCATGATGATTTCGAGTATTGTGTAGGCTCTCAATGGAACTTGGATCCGACTGATATGAAATCACTCTTGGAAGATGAGGTCGGATATTTGTGGATAGGGACATGGTCGGACGGGCTGATCCGCTATGACACGAAGAAACGGCAGGCTTACAGGTACAGTCATTTGCCTGCATTACGTTCTTCGCATACATTGTTTATGGGTCGTGATCGTACTCTCTGGGTGGGAACATGGGGTGAAGGATTGGTTCATCTTACAGAACCCTATAATTTACAAGATCCGCATATTGTGCAATATAAGCACGTTGATGGCGATAAGAACAGTGTGTTGGACAATATGATATATTCCATAGCGGAGGACATAGAAGGTACATTGTGGATTGGTTCCCGCTCCGGTTTATCGTTGTTGTCTTCTGACGGGACATTCTCCATCCATAGTTCTTCCAGTGGCATATCTCCTTTGCCTTGCGGAGAAATCAACTCTATTCTTTCTACCAACGACGGTCTGATGTGGATAGGATCTTTAGGAGGTGGTGTGTATGTATGCGATTTGCGTCCAAAAGTTATGCAAGTGGAACCTTACACGCAAGGTCTTATAGCGGTGGCGGGGACGAAAGCCGTGAAATCAGTCTACGATGATGAATCGGGGCAATGTGTGTGGTTGTCATCGCCCAATTATGGGGTGCTTTGTTATGACAAACGAACCGAGTCGTTGTTGACATATAAGCATATACCAGTTCTTTCTTCGTATAAGGCTCTATCCCAAGTACAACAGATTGGAAAGATTGATGATGATATTTATTTCTGCACAGAACACGGGTTGCTCCTTTACAATCCCAAGGCAGGAAAGGCACGTCAAATAAAGACCGGTTTTCGTGATGCCTACGTGAACGGTTGCTATGTAGATCCTCAGAAAAGGCTTTGGGTCGGAACCCGTGTTGATGTAGGTCTTCTGAAAGATGGTGTGTATACGCCCCTTAATGCTTACGTTCCGGATGAAGATGATATGCCTCCTGCCATGGTTTATGCTATCCAGAGCGATAAGGACGGGCAATTGTGGATTGCAACGAGCAACTGCGGCATATACCGTCTGGATACACATTCGGAGAAATGGCGTTTGTATGCCTACACTCTTGATAACAACAAACTCTTGACAGAGGGTGCATTGGCTCTTTTTGTTGATGGAAAGAACCATATTTGGGCGGGAACGGAAGCAGGACTGATGCTGTATGACAGGGAAGAAGATGCATTTAGTTTGTTCAGTCCGAAATTTATGGGTTCTTATGAAGGTCTGATGGTAAATAATTTGTGGGAGGATCGCCGACAGAATATATGGATGACCACCAATACGGGTGTGCTGCAAATGAATGTATCGGAAGATAACAAGATCACAAAGATTCTTTCCTATACGAAGACAGACGGTCTTCTATCAGATTGCTTCTATAGAGGTGCCATCTGCAGATTGGCTACAGGAGATTGTCTGCTGGGCGGGGTAGGTGGTGTGAACCTAATTCCAACTATGGATGTTCCATCTGAAGCGGAACAAAGCGAATTGGTTATTACTGATATAAAGATATTCAACCGTTCTTTGCGTGACTTTCAGTCCAAAGAAAGCAATAGAATATCATCCACTACCATTGATTACGCCAAAGACATTTATCTGAGTCATCGCAATAACAATATCCAGATAGAGTTTGCTTTGCTTAATTTCCGGAACTCGTCGCAGAATCACTATGCTTACCTATTGGAAGGCTGGGACAGAGACTGGACCTACACAGATGCCCAGCATCGCTATGCATTCTACAACAATCTTCCGGCAGGAGATTATACCTTCCGCTTGATGGCAGCCAATCCGAATAACATATGGACAGAACAGGAAGAGTGTTTTGTTTTGCATGTGGCTCCAGCCCCATGGGCTACATGGTGGGCTTATGCGGGTTACACATTGCTCGGTTTATTGCTGATTTACGGCATATACCGTTTTGTCCGTATGCGCCAGAAACAGAAGTCCGCTTTGGCACGAAGTGAAGAAGACCGCAAGCGTGCAGAAGAGATGGCTCATCTGAAACTACAATTCTTTACCAATATCACTCACGAGTTGTTGACTCCATTGTCTATAATTATTGCCGCTGTTGACGAATTGAAGAGCAAGAACAGGGATAATGCCGAGTATGGCTTGATAACGAACAATGCCATGCGCTTGATGCGGCTTATACAACAGATTCTGGAGTTCAGGAAAGCAGAAAGCGGCAACCTGAAATTGAAAGTGTCGAAGGGCAACATAACTCAGTTTGTGGAGAACTGTTTTGTTGCGTTTCAGCCTCTTGCCCGCAAACAGAAACTGCATTGGGTGTTCACCACGGAGTTGGAGCAGGACTTGGAAGGCTATTTTGACTCGGATAAATTGGACAAGATACTTTATAACCTTCTTTCGAATGCCGCAAAATACAATCGTGAGAACGGTGAAGTGAAAGTGGTGTTGTCTTCTGATGTAGAACAGCGGTCCATGGTACTGAAGATTAGTGATACAGGGATGGGTATGGACAAAGAGGAACTACAAAACCTATTCAGACGCTTCTATGACGGAGATTACAGGAAGGCCCATACAGTGGGAACGGGTATAGGTCTTTCGTTGGTGAAGAATCTGGTGGATTTGCATCATGGCAATATCTTTGTGGACAGTGTGAAAGGAGAGGGGACGACTTTTACCGTAATTTTACCAATCCAACAAACGGCTTATACGGCGGGCGAGATGGAAGATGGTATTGCAAATACCAGTAACGGGCAAGTGACAGCGGAGAGCAGTCCGTCTGCTGCCAATAATGCGCTTCATCAGACGACACAGGGTGATGAAAATGCAGAAAACAAAGCAGTGCAGGGAAAAGAACATAGCGATGAAGATGTTTCCACCATCCTCATTGTGGAGGACAACGAAGATATGCAATTCCTGTTGCAACAGCATCTTGCCAAGCAGTATCATGTTATCACTGCCAACAGTGCAGACGAAGCGTTACCTTTGCTGGAGGAACATGCCATCCAATTGATAGTATCTGACATCATGATGCCCGGCATGAATGGTTATGAGTTTTGTTCCAAGATAAAATCGACATTTGAATACTGTCATATTCCCGTGTTACTGATAACAGCCAAACAAACGGCTGCCGACACCATTATGGGATATGAATCGGGTGCAGATGCTTACTTGACGAAACCTATAGATTTGGGTGTGCTGGATTCTATTGTAGCGTCTCAGTTGCAACGCCTGAAGCGAACTGTAGTGGATTATAGGAAACAACTGGTTTTTGATGCCAAAGAACTGAACTATACCAGTATGGACGAGAAGTTCTTACAGCAAGCCATAGACTGTGTGAACAAGCATATAGCAGACTTTGATTTCTCTTTGAACACATTTGTGAGTGAAATGAACATGTCGCGTACGACCCTGACCGACAAACTGAAAAGCCTGACGGGACAGACTCCTGTAGCCTTCGTCAATAACATCCGTTTGAATATGGCGGCGCGTATTGTAGACGAGAAGGGCAAGACACGAGTTTCGGATCTTGCGTTCGCAGTGGGATTTAACGACCCGAAATACTTCTCCACTTTGTTCAAGAAAAAGTTTGGTGTGTCTCCATTAGAGTATGCCCGTCGGCGCAAAAGCGAAGAATAGGCAGAGAGATTTCCCAAGCCCCTCTCTGGAAGTTTTAGGTTTAGAGTTGATAGTTGAAAGAAGTGGGAAGTTCTTGAAGTTTATGAGTTGAGGAGTTGATAGGTTTATGCGTGGTAGAGAAGGCTAAGTTGTTTACGATGTGACAATTTGGGTCTCCCTGTTCTTTCCAAAGAAGGGGCTAACATTGTATTATTGGCATTTCGTTCAGGGGTCGATGAGGGGTGCTTGAGACCGGCTAAACGAAAAGAACTCCTGCCAAACCTTTTGCATACTAGAAAATTGTCGGTGCCTTGCTATTGAACAATACAGATGTGAGGAGGTCGTTTTGTATTGACTATGGTGTTGAAAAAAGGCAGTAAAAATCTCAAATTCCACATTGAAATCTCATTATTGCGGAAACGGGGAAAAATGCTTACCTTTGCACGATAGTTATATAAACAACTTTATGTTATGAATATCTCGTATAATTGGCTTAAACGCTATATCAATTTGCCCGATAGTGCAGAAGAGACAGCGAAAATTCTAACCTCAATAGGTTTGGAGGTTGACGGAGTGGAGAGGAGAGAAAGTATTCGTGGCGGGCTTGCCGGATTGATAGTCGGGGAAGTGCTGACTTGTGTTCTACATGAAAATTCTGACCATCTGCACGTTACGAGTGTGAATGTAGGTGGTGATACTCCTCTTCAGATTGTTTGCGGTGCCCCAAATGTGGCAGCAGGGCAGAAAGTTGTGGTGGCTTTGGTCGGCACCACTCTGTGGCAGGGAGATGACAGTTTTACTATCAAACGTTCCAAAATCCGTGGCGTGGAATCGTTAGGTATGCTTTGTGCGGAAGACGAGATAGGCGTCGGTCATTCCCATGACGGAATTATCGTCCTTCCGAATGAAACACCGGTAGGAATGCCTGCAAGGGAATACTTTCATGTGGAAGAAGATTATATCATAGAGGTTGATATTACCCCGAACCGTTCGGACGCAACAAGTCATTACGGTGTTGCGCGTGACTTGTATGCTTATTATAGTTTGCACGGCAAAGATGTGCAATTGACAAAACCTTCTGTAGCGGATTTCGCAGTATCGAAGGATTGTGCCTATAAGCCGATAGAAGTGGAAGTGAGACAAGAACAGGCTTGCCCTCGTTATTCGGGAGTGACTATTGCCGGTGTGGAAGTGAAAGACTCACCGGAATGGTTGCGCAATTCGTTGCAAGAGATTGGAGTGCGTTCCATCAACAATGTGGTGGACGCTACAAACTTTGTTTTGCATGAAATGGGACAGGCTCTTCACCCATTTGACGCTGACAAAATCCAAGGCGGAAAGGTCATCGTACAGAATGTTGAAGAGGGTATAAAATTCACCACATTGGACGATGTGGAGCGTGAGTTGAGTTCCGCAGACCTTATGATTTGCGATACGGAGAAACCGATGTGTATGGCCGGTGTGTTCGGCGGGAAGGAATCGGGTGTATCGGTTGAGACCAAGAATGTGTTTTTGGAAAGTGCATATTTTGATCCTGTTAGCATAAGAAAGACGGCACGCAGACACCAACTCTCGACAGATGCTTCGTTCCGCTACGAGAGAGGTTGTGATCCCAATAACACGATGTACGTATTGAAACGTTGTGCGCTTCTTATCCAACAAGTGGCAGGTGGTGAGATTGTCGCCGAACCCGTGGACAAAATATCTTCGTCGGTTGTTCCTTATTCGGCAGAAGAGCCTTTTGCCCCCTGGGATGTGGAATTAACGGAAGGCAGAGCGTACGTTCTCATCGGGAAAAATCTCGGAGAGGATGTGCTTGAAACCATTTTCAAAGGTTTGGAAATTCGTATCGTAAGCAAAGAAAACGGTGTATATCATCTTTTGGTTCCCCGTTATCGTGTGGATGTGCAGCGCGAGTGTGATGTGGTGGAGGACGTATTGCGTATTTACGGTTACAACAATGTGGAGATTTCGCAATCTGTCAAGAGTTGTTTGTCGTATTCACCAAAACCAAACGGGCAAGCCTTACAACGCAGGATAGCAGAGCAATTGACCGCACAAGGATTTTATGAAATTCTGAACAACTCCCTGACGAAAGTACAATACTATTCCCATGAGAGCGAAAATGCGACTTACCGATTGGAGAATTGCGTGCAATTGATGAACCCGTTATCGCAGGATTTGGCCGTAATGCGGCAGACGCTGCTTTTCGGCGGTTTGGAGAGCATCCAGCGTAATGTGAACCGCAAGATGAGTGACTTGTGTTTCTATGAGTTCGGTAACTGCTACCACAAACAAGCCATCAAAGAAGGTGACGAGCCTTTGGCAGCGTACAGAGAAGAACCTCACTTAGGCTTGTGGATAACAGGAAACAAGACTAGCCAAACATGGGTACACAAGGAAGAAAAAACGAGTTTCTATCAATTGCACGCATACGTGAACAACATTTTGCGCCGGTTGGGCGTGAATGTGGAGAAATGCAGTAGTGAGTCTCTGCAGAGTGACTTATACAGTGATGGTTTGAGAATACTTGCTCCGAACGGCAAGGTGCTTGGCGAAATCTGTATAGTGAATCACAACGTGTTGAAACAGTTTGATATAGAAAGTCCTGTTTACTATGCAGACTTGGATTGGAACCAACTCCTTCGCCAAAACAAACAATACAAACCTCTTATTACGGATCTTCCGAAGTTCCCTGAGGTGAAACGTGATTTTGCGTTATTAGTGGACAAGCAGGTGGAGTTTGCCGATTTGGCGAGGGCAGCATTTGATACGGAACGCAAGTTGCTGAAGAATGTATATCTGTTTGATGTGTATGAAGGGAAGTCCTTGGAGTCCGGCAAGAAGTCGTATGCATTGAGTTTTATCCTGCAAGATACCGAGAACACTTTGAAAGACAAGCAGATTGAGCAGATTATGGCGCGTTTACAAAAGACTTTCGAGGACAAGTTCGGAGCCAAATTAAGATAACAGAATGGTTCGATAGCAGCGATTCGGTGATGTAAGCACCAAAGGACGAGATTGAATGGATTGCGGACTGAACCTGAATCGAGAACGAATCGGAAGCGGATTGAGAACGAATTGAAATGGTGTGCAATAAGAGAGGGCTGACCTTTACGGGTCGGCCCTCTCTCGTTTGTGGTCAGTCACAGTAACACAAGACGTCTATGTAATGACCAGTGGGTATTTGGTGCGGTTACTTTGCGTCTTCGACAGGAGTCTCAATAACAACGGTTTCATCGGTAGAAACAGGGGTGTCGATAGTAACTACTTGTTCTGTAGTCGCTTTGTTTTTGTGGAACAAAGGGGATGGCAGTTTTGCCCACGCCAGGAGGTTGCCTAACCACAAACCGATGATGAGTACAACTGATGCCGCCAACGAAATGCACACCCGTTTCCAAACAGGCAATCCTTTCTTTGCATAGGGGTCTTGCAGTTTAAGTACGGGGAACTTAGCAGTATCCGTCAGTGTAGCACCAAAAGGAATACTGATGGTGGAGGACGCATTGACAGCCCACCCATTGGCATTAAGCAAAGGTGCGATGTTCCGTTTACGCAGTTTCATCCATGCCATAATCATGCTCGGTCCGGATATGATGAGGAGGATAGCCACGATTACAAGAATATCCTTCCACCATGCGAGGTGGCTAAATCCGGTTGCCAGACTTGCGATGGCAGAGCCTATCATACCCAATGCCATGCCGAAGGCGGCAAAGATACCAGCGAACTTGGCTATGTCGAACGGTTGTGCAGCGGCGGTTGTTGTTCCTTCAGCAGGAGCGACCGCCTTTTCCGACAGTTTGCCGGTCATATCTGCCATAATTTTGCTGTCTTTGTCGGCTGCATTCTTTTGTATGAGGTTTTCCACCCAATTTCCCAACCGACGGTAGGGCGACCAAAACGCCTGACTGATACTAATCGGGTTTTCCACTATCTTGGTGACGACTGCATCCCAATCCAATCCGTTGCGGTCGTAGAAAATAGCGTTCTTTCCCACCATAATGTCACCAGTGTCACCGACCGTCATAGCGGCAACGATATGCAATGTTTCGTGGTGGTTTTTCGTGGTGCAATCGCAATATATAAGATACATTCCGCTTGCAGCAACCTGTGTATTATGTTTAGCCATATCAGCGACACGCATACAAAGGTGGCAGGCTCTTTGATCAATCACCAATGTACCTGCTTGGAAGACAGCCAATGTGGCCTTATCGTGAGAGTAAAAGTCTTGCAGGGTGACAAAGTTGCGCAGGATAGTTGCAAAGTCTCGGTAGAGATGCAGGAGTTTGTCCACTTGACTGATGTTGTCAGCCTCTTCTTTCAGTGCTTCGTCCTGTTCAACCAATTGAAGCAGGGCTGCTTGCCGGTCGGCTTCCAGCAGTTTTCTGATGACATCTTCTCCCAACGGTTCCACGCTGCTTCCTTGTTTTGCATTGAGCCAAGCGATATACGGAGCCAGTTTGTCGCCCACCGCGTTCCAGTCCGCTTCTGTTATGACTTTCGCTTCAGCAGGGAAAGCAACGGAACGGATTACCTCAAACGGTTGTATCCAAGCAGGATTAACGGGAAGTGTCAGGTCGATTTCGGCAACAGGAGAGATACGTGCGATGGGGTAGGAGGCGATTTCTTCCGTCTGCAAAGTAAGGTCTTCACGGCTTATGGCTTCTATACGTGACACTTGAACATCAAGTGCAGCCGCACTATTGGTGCTGAATGCAGCCAGTTTGCAACGGACAAAGAAATCCCTTACTTTTGCGTCCAATGCTTTGTAGGCAGCCATAACAGCATCGGTTTGTTCGCCGAACGGCAGTTCTACAGCAGAATCTTTCCAGCGGGTGTAAGCCTGCAGGTCGGCATAGAATCCATTTATTTGCTCTGCATTGATACCTTGCATACCGCTACGGTCGGCAGTCCCGCCCGTAACGGACAGAATAGAAGCAATAGTGTTTCTTAACACGGAATCATCGGTAGAGTTTTCCGTGATGACTCCGTCGCCATTGAAGCGTGTTTTGGCAAAGATAGCCAAACCATCTTGCGTGTCTTGCACAGTCAAGTTTTCTTCTTCCTTTCCGAGGTTTTCGATAATCTGTTTGGCGGATTGGAAAATGTGTTTTCCCTCTTCCGTTCCAGTGTTGATACTGCTCAACGGCAGTGCATCTTGCTTATGGAGCAGAGTTTCCGGATCTTTCAATACATTGCACAGCCAGCCAGCCGTGGTGATTACATCCTTAACATGAATCTTCCCGTCGGCATCGGCATCGGTGTATTGAAGGCTTTTTCCATCGATCTCCAAACCGCTGACAGGGCAGGAAAGAACCGTCCACATCTTTTGGTCCAACTCTGCCAAATGGCGAATATCTTCTCCTGAATGGATATTAACGCGTAATGTTCCTCCAATGTTCTGGAAGTCCCATTTGTGTTTATTGCTTAGTGTCATGGCTATTGTGTTATTTAGTTTACCTGATGATATTGGTGGAGCGAGAGGTTGTCGCTCACTATTTTAATACTGCGTACCTGCTTGAATCCCATTGCGCATATAAATGCCAATTCCATATCGAAGACACAATCTGTTTCGTTGCTTTGCAGTACGAAATCGGTATTCGTGAAACAACGCGTGTTGCCTTGCAGGTGGAAAACCGGTTCAGGATAGTTGACATTAGGATGATAGAGCCGACATTCTCCGATTTCCACTTTTGTTCCAATGGGATAGTCGGCGGAACCGGCATACCCGATGTTTATGATTTCCGTGTCCAACGGAACAGCGCGCAGGCTTTGCATAATATTCAAGGCTCCTACGCCACATTCAAGGACGGGAATTTCCGGCATCATCTCTTCCGCCATACGTTTTTCTTTGCTTTCTGCGACTACAATAAGTTGCTTCATAGATATGTGTATTAACGAGTGTTTTTGTTGTTATTGTTTCAGTGTATTGTGCATTTTTGCAAGAAGTCTTCTTTAGTACCCCTCAGTATGTTGATGTCTGTATATCCGCTGATTCCCGCCACGATTCCCGTCTCCGTGAATTGCCAGAGCAGGTGCATCCGGTCGGGTTGCAGTCCTCCATATCGTGCAATCCAGAAGTGGTATCGGAGCAGTGGCGGATGTTTGAGGAAATAGGAGAGATAGCAATTCTCGTTGGTGTAGATGACAGGTTTTGCGCCATAGTACCGTTCCACCTGCTTGAGCCAACAGAGAACGGAATCTGGTTCAGGCAGCCCATATCCATATTCTTCCACATCCAATACGGGCACCATATCGCCCCGTTGCAGGTTTGCCGTGCGTATGTAGTTTTCGGCTTGTTTCGTAGCAGGGAGGGTTGGGGAAAAGAAGTGGTAAGCACCAAAAAGGATGTTACGTTTAGCAGCACCGGCTTTGTTGCGTGCATAGAAATTGTCCTGCCACTTGGTACCTTGTGTTGCTTTTGCTACGACAAAGTCGAGTTCCCTCCGTTGCCTTCCAACCGTACTATCCCGATGCAAGCGGCGTTGTTTGTCAAGGTAGAGACACACTTTGTCCCATTCAATATAGGATTGATAGTGTGAGATGTCTATACCAATAACTTCGGCATCCGGTAATTGCCGATTTGGATTTTGCGAGAATATATTGCCAAGCCGTTCCCTGAACTCAGGAAGTTCTTCGCGTGTAGGAAGCCAACCATAATACCACATACTCACCACCATGAGAATACAAAGCAGAACAACGGTTATCAGTATTCCCAAGGAGATATGCAAAACACGTTTTCCCAGAGACTGCCGCTTCTTTTTACGACGCCGTGTACTACGATGAGCAGGCTGTTCCCTGTGTGTGTGTTGCTTAGTCATAACCAAAGACAAAGGTACAAGTTTTTTTGCGTGCCGGCAAGAGTATATTCGGATTATGGATCAAGCCTTTCCAATCCATCTTATAATAGACGTTCGAGTTGTTCGAGAAGTTCGAGGAGGTGAGACTTTCGGTTATAAGAGAATGGGACGGATTAGACGAATGGGTCAAATAGGAAATCCCCTTGCGGGATTACTATAGACATTATAGTTAATAGAGAGATTTTAGGAGGTGAGATGGTTTATTCTTCATCTCTCGTTGAGGGGTGCTTGAGGTCTCGATGAGGGGTCGCAGGAAGTGAGTACATACCTCCCCAACCCCTCCAAAGGAGGGGCTAACATAATTCAACAGGCAACATACAGAAAAACAACATACAAACCATGTTGTGGAATTTGGTTCAATTATTCCACTCTTTGTTTGGAGTGTGCAAAAGATAACGTTTATGATTGCATACTTATATGATTTGAAATCCGATGCAATGCCGGAAGCAACAAATCTGCTGACACTCATTGTTCAAATTAATTTCGCCAACGAGGGTGTATATTATTTTATGCAGAGACGGGAGACCGGGTAAAAAACAATTACAGCCTCGTGAGATGAAAGTCACAAGGCTATAACCAAAGATGTGATAATAGTTCTACAATTGATTCTTGCGGAAATATTCCGTCAGCAAATCATGGGCTGCAACAAAGGAACTGACATGATTAGATAGGACTTGCTGTTCTGCCTCTTTCAGTTTAGTCGCTATTTCTTCATTTTGATAGAAGTTACCTAACAGTTGTGCATTGATAGTTTCATACATCCAATACTTGGCCTGTTGCTGGCGTTTGTAGTGGAAATAACCGCTTTTCAAAGTATAGGCGATATAGTCTTCCACCATGTTCCAAACCTCATCAATACCTGTTTTTTCGACCGAAGAACAAGTGACGGCAGTGGGTTTCCAACCTGATTCAGTAGGCGGGAAGAGCATGAGTGCGTTTTTGAATTGTGTTTTTGCCACCATGGCTCTCTCAATGTTGTTTCCATCGCATTTGTTGATAGCAATTCCGTCAGCCATTTCCATGATACCTCTTTTGATTCCTTGCAGTTCATCGCCGGTACCCGTTACCTGCAAGAGCAGGAAAAAGTCCACCATGGAATGTGCTGCGGTTTCGGACTGCCCGACACCTACTGTTTCAACGAGAATCGTATCATAGCCAGCGGCTTCGCATAGGACAATTGTTTCCCTCGTTTTACGTGCGACGCCACCCAATGACCCCGCAGAGGGAGAAGGGCGAATGAATGCATTCTTCGAAGTGGACAATTCTGACATGCGCGTTTTATCGCCCAAGATACTTCCTTTAGAACGCTCGGAACTTGGGTCGATAGCCAATACCGCCAAACGTTTTTCCCGAGCCACAAGTTCGGTTCCCAATGCCTCGATGAAGGTGGATTTACCGGCCCCGGGTACACCCGTGATACCCACCCGAATGGCATTTCCAGCGTGAGGCAGGCATGCCTCAATCACTTTTTGAGCAATCTCCTGATCACCCGGCAGGTTGCTCTCTACGAGCGTGACAGCCTGACCTAAGATGGAGACATCGCCTTGCAGGATTCCACGCACATAGTCTTCGGCTTGCAGCGTGCGCTTTTGGCGTCGGAAGGTGGCATAAGGGTTTATGCTCGGCATCTGTTGAACGCCTGCATTGACAGTCAATCCTTTGTACTGTTCATCGTTTTCGGGATGGTGGTGATGTTCCATGTGATCGGATATAAGAGTAAAAACCGGAAGTTGAGGTGCTCTACAAGAACCCGCTCGAACTTCCGTTTTTTGTTGTTGCGAACTATTCTACGACAGACCAAACAATGGTGAGACGTACTCTTGTGTTTTTAGGATCGTTGGTAAGGATCTCCACTTGACGGCGATAGGTACCCGGATTAACGACTTCCGTATTGGGCAGTACCTCAATGAGGAACGTACCTGTTTTACCACCTTTGACGGTTGTTTTAGATGCAGCGGCACGTATCACCTCGGGGTTATGGTTGGTGATATGACGAATCTCCAAAGGACGTTCCCCCACGTTTTTGAATGAGATCTTTTGAGAGAGTTTTCCGCCTGCTTTGACTGTACCCAAATTGATGTTGCGGTCTTGCATCTCGAAGATAGGTGCAGACTGTTTCTCTTCCACTGAGAGTTTGCCAAAGTCCTCTTCAATATCCGCAGAGAGGGTTATTTTGTACTCATCGGAAATGATGCGCTTGCCATTGACCATTATATAGAGATAGAAAGTGTTGGGTCCCCAAAGTTTGGACTTATTGGTATCGAAGTTCACGTTGAGAGTTCCGACTTCTTTCGGCTTAAGCGTTTTGAGAGAAAGAACCGATGTGAGCATCTGGTCGCGGTCGTTTTGCAAGATCTCTATCGTTACTTCGTGATCAGTAAGGTTTGCATATTCCAGAGAACGTGTAACATTGTTTCCTTTGAAAATTGTTCCGAAACTCATCGTTGTGGTTTTCAGACTCAAGTCTCCCATAGTAACCGTGTACTTATTGACGGGTTTTGCCTGTTTGGGTATGACTTCACCAAAGATACGCAGTTTGGAAGTAGGCGTAGAGGCATTGCTCGTGACCGTAATTGTTTTGCTGAATTTACCCGGTCGTCCGTTAGGGTTATAGGTTACGGTTATATTCCCAGTCTGCCCTGGTTCGATAGGAGTTTTTGTCCATGTAGGCGTAGTACAACCGCAGGAAGCACGTACATTGCTGAGAACCAAAGGTTCCATACCTTCGTTTTTGAATTCGAAAATGGTACTGACGCGTCCGTCTTCCTCGTTGATTTTCCCGAAGTCGTGTTCCGTTTTGCTGAATGTGATGACCGGCTGTTGTGCCATCATAGTAACTGCCATGCAAAGCAGTGTACTCAGAAAAAATGTTCGTTTCATAACCTTATTTATTTTTCAAGTTAGTCAATGTTCGATTCGTTGTACAGATTTAATTTCCTGTATCTTATGCAGTGTATTGCAAACCTTTTGCAGTTCCTCTGTATCATGTACAAACAATTGCAGCGTGCCATTGAAGATACCGCCTTCCGCAGTAAAGTGAATATCGTGTATGTTCAGGTTAAACGTATTGGATATGATTTGTACTATTTCAATGATCATACCCACTTTGTCGATGCCACGTATCTCAATTGTTTCCAAGAAAGTTTGCTCATGGTGCATGTTCCAAGTGGCAGAATACAAGTTGTTTCCATAATTGGATTTGAGTTTGTCCGCCAATGGACAATTGCGTTTATGAATCATAATCATTCCGCGCTCGTCCAAATAACCCAACACGTCATCCCCCGGTATGGGATTGCAACACGGTGACAATTGATATTCAGTGTCTCTGTTTTCTTCTGTGAGAATGATATGATGCTGCTTGTTTTTGATGGTTTCACTATCGTGAAGATTATCGTTCTTTTTCTCTATAGAGGAAACTTCTTCATTGCCAGACTTGGTAAAATAGCGTAACCAACCGGACTTGCTTTTCTGCTGAAGAACTTTTGGCATCTCAGAGAGGTCGATGATGCCCTTATTGATTTGCAGCATGAGTTGTACGGGTTGCTGGACGTGATAATGCTTCATCATCTGCTGCAAGACCGTATTGTATTGACTATCAGGAGCCAATTTGGAAAGGGCTTGTCTGAAAAGCAATTCACCTTGTTGTGCTTCTTGCGTCTGAAGCCGACGGAAGTAGTTCTTGATGGCAGTCTGCGCCTTTGCTGTGACGGCATATTGCAGCCACTCTTCCTGCGGATGCTGCGTGTTGGAGGTAATCACCTCCACTTGGTCTCCTCCCTGCAAG
Organism: Bacteroidales bacterium UBA7569; assembly: GCA_002477945.1. Classification (GTDB taxonomy): domain Bacteria; phylum Bacteroidota; class Bacteroidia; order Bacteroidales; family Paludibacteraceae; genus Colicola. The sequence continues at coordinate 13,631 of DLLF01000026.1, read as the reverse complement.
GTATAACTGAGAGCCTCTAACTTGTGATTGACTTTTGCCCCCATGCAATGCAGACCTAACTCCGTGTGGAGCATAAAAGCAAAGTCCAGAGCCGTAGAACCTTGCGGCAACGTCTTTATTTCTCCCTTCGGAGTGAAAACAAATATCTCTGAGGCAAAAAGATTGAGTTTGAAAGTGTCTAAGAAATCAATGGCATTGGGTTCGGGATGCTGCAACAGTTCCTTAATCGTTTTGAGCCATTTGTCCAATTCAGATTCGTCAGATTCTCCCAACTTGTATTTCCAATGTGCCGCCAAGCCTTTCTCTGCAATGTCATGCATTCTCACTGTACGAATCTGTACCTCAACCCATTGTCCGTCAGGACCCATAACCGTAACGTGCAGGGCTTCGTAGCCGTTGGCTTTGGGAGTGGAAATCCAATCTCTGATGCGCTCAGGATGAGGTTTGTATATCTCCGTAAGGGCAGAATAAATCATCCAGCACTGATCTTTCTCACTCATGGTCGTGTTAGGAGTGAAGACAATGCGTACCGCCAACAGGTCATAAACATCTTCGAAGGGGATGTTTTTTGTCTGCATTTTCTTCCAGATGGAGTAAACAGATTTTATGCGCGCACTGATGTTGAACTCATACCCCATATTCTCCAATTTCTCACGAATGGGGGCTGCAAAGGTCTCAAAGAACTCCATTTGCTCTCCATTGATCTGTTGCAATTTTTGCTCAATGTCAGCATAGACTTCAGGATGTTCATACTTGAAACTGAGATTTTCCAACTCTGTTTTAATAGGGAACAAACCTAAGCGCAATGCCAGTGGTGCGTAGATATATTGTGTCTCTCCTGCTATTTTGTATTGTTTTTCTACCGGTTGAAACTCCAAAGTGCGCATATTGTGAAGACGATCGGCAATCTTGATTAAGATAACGCGTATGTCTTCAGACATGGTGAGCAGCAATTTGCGGAAATTTTCCGCCTGAACAGATGCCTGCTCTCCAAATACTCCTCCAGATATTTTAGTTAACCCGTCAACAATGTCAGCGATTTTGGTACCGAATAAGTTTTCGATATCCTCTTTGGTATATTCCGTATCCTCCACTACATCATGGAGCAAGGCTGAGCAGATGGAAGTGCTTCCTAATCCTATTTCTTTGACTACGATGCGGGCAACGGCAAGAGGATGGAGTATATATGGTTCACCTGACCGGCGCCTAATACCCCGATGGGCTTGTTTGGCGAAATGAAAGGCTTTTGTGATGAGTTCTATCTTTTGGCGATGAAGGGTGTGACGATAGTCATCCAACAGAGCCTCAAACTCCTGCTGTATGGCTATTTCTTCTTGAGGTGTAAGATCGCTTTCCTTCATTGCTAATCACTTCTTTAGCGTATTAAGTCCTAAGCATAGACCGCAAAGTTACACTTTTTATAAGAAATGGCAAAAGTACTAATGCGTTTTTTTTGCGACTTGCTTACGGAACCGTTGAATGCAGTAAGAAACAGATTGTTTCAACTTCTCCAATTGCTTCAACCATGCATCGGGGTTGAGCAGCGAAGAGTCTGTTGCGGCTTTGTATGTGAGAAATATTCCGATAGGTAATAAGATGCTGCTACTTAGCCATATTCCCGCCCAAACAGGCCAAAAGCCTTCGCGTGCCATCTTGTATCCTGTATTGTCTATGAGATAGTAAATAATGAACATGACAACCGATATGACAATGGGTGCGCCTAATCCTCCTTTCCGAATAATTGCACCCAAAGGAGCACCGATGAAAAAGAATATCAGGCAAGCGAAAGAAAGTGTAAATTTGCGATGTAGTTCAATGGCATGTTTGCGGATATATCGTTGCGAATCATCTAAGAGAAGTGCGTTGTATTCCACTTGATCGCTTGCTGCCCTTGCCTTTTCGTAGGCAATGGTGGCAGCCCTCTCTTTGCTTGCTTGAGGGAGTGTTGTGCGTAATGAATCAATACTGTGTGTCTGTTGTTCTTTTTTGGTTATTTGTGCCAGTTGCCGTTCGCTCACTCTCTCTCGTCCGAAGTATCGGTTGTTTACCATCTCTCGGCTTTGCCCGCGGGAACGGCTATGGGCAATAAGTTTGACGGAATCGATGGAGTGAACCAGTTCTCCTGCGTTTTTTGATACATGCTGATCTCGCAGCACAGACTCGTCGTATCGGCTGAACTCCGAGTCAAAATCAATGAGTAGTTGTTTTCGTGCGAAAGTCTCTCGACGGTAGGGAATCCTGTCTTTATCAGATATAGCACTCTGTTGCTGTGTCAGATTTTCAAACGATTCTCCATGATAAAGACATAGCATGAGATACTTGTTGTCAGCAGTGAAATAAAGTCTGCCGGAATCTGCCACCATCACTTTTGTATTCCTGAATCCGTTACTGAAATCGTAAATCATCAAGTCTTCCAGCAGTCCCGTTTTGGTGTCTTTGTGCCTTACATAGATATTGTATCCGTTAATACCATCATAAAATTCTCCTGCAGGGATTTCCAGTTCCGGCGATTTTTGTCTTAGGGAGAAGATTAGAGTCCACAACTTCACCTGTGACTTGGGCATTACATAGTTTGAAAAGAAAAATGCCCCTACGCAGATGAATGCAATACAGATTGTTAGAGGGCGCATGATGCGGAATAGCGAGATGCCTGCCGATTTCATTGCGGTCAGTTCAAACTTCTCACCCATGTTGCCGAAAGTCATTAGGGAGGCAAGAAGTATGGCAAGCGGCAGAGCAAGCGGAACAACCGAGATGGTGGAATAAACAAAGAATTCCGCCAATACGGAGATACCGACACCTTTTCCGACCAAATCTTTCACATGCATCCAGAGAAACTGCATAAGCAGAATGAAGATGCATATCATAAAAGTCATCAAGAATAGTCCTAAGAAATTCTTGAGTATATAGATGTCTAATTTCTTTATGTTAAGGTGTAGTTTTTTCACTGAATAGTACTTATCCTTGCAAATCGTCACTGACAAAAGAGAACGGAAGCAAACTTTCCACTCCCTCGATAAGATAAGTCTCCTCTGCTCCGTAGAGCAGGATTGTCAGCGGTTTTCCCCCTCTATGTTCCGTTTCAGCCATCACTTGTCTGCATGCGCCGCAGGGAGAAACGGGTTTCTGTGTAAATTGTCCGTTCGTAAATCCTGCAATGGCAAGGGCTTTCACAGGTGTCTTGGGATGGCTTGCATTGGCATAAAAGAGTACGGTTCTTTCTGCGCACAATCCGCTGGGATAGGCGGCATTTTCCTGGTTGGCACCGCACAATATCTTGCCGTCTTCCAGAAGGACGGCTGCCCCTACGGCAAAATGCGAATAAGGACTGTATGTATTCTTTGTGCTTTCTTTTGCTTTGGTTACCAATAGTTTGTATTCTTCAGGGAGTTCGTCTGCCTGGTAAGATTTTACCTTTGCTTTGATTTCAAATTCTCTCATAGAGCAATGCAGTTTAAGAAAGTAGGCAAAGATACGGAGATTCTCTTGAATATGCAAGAGGTAATGCCCTAAACGACAATTTGCTGCAACAATATTGGGCAGACGAATACTTGTGATCGGATAGAGATTATTCAATCCTTTTTATCCATGGATACTTCCCCTGCCAATATCTCAATTGTTCCAGGAGTTGTTCTGAAAACTTTCTGTAGGTATCTGTGTCGGGGTGCAAAGGGATGTGGTGCAAACTGTTGTAAAGCCGTTGTAAAGACTTCATTTCCTCTTTTGTCTGAACGGAGAAGTAAGTCTCGCAGAAACGCTCCCAGATATATTCCACTGCTTTTTGGCTCGGGTGCATCATGTCATCAGCATAGTAGCGATAGTCGCGCAATTCGTCAAGCATGATTTCGTAGGAAGGAAAATACTCCCAATGTCCCATGCATGGAATTTCTTGAGAATCTCTTTTTGGTTCTGTTATGTTTTCTGTCAGTTGGTCTGTTGCTAACAGCAATATGCTTTTGCTCAACTGATTACCATGCAACCCGTCATTTTTATGCCGGATGGGTGAAACGGTGAATATGACTTGTTTGTTTCTCAGTAGAGGAAGTTGTGCAATCCGTTGGTAGGTAGCAACAATTTCCTCTACATGGAGACAACGCCTGTGAAACAAAGAGGCAGGCAGTTTATGGCAATTCCCGACAACCTTGCCATCTTGTTCATACACCCACGCCGTACCGAAAGTGAGTATCAAAGTATCGGCTTGTTCCAGTTCTTTGGCGCCTTTTTTGAGACTTTTTTCAATGTTCTCAGCCAGAGTGTCTCTGTTTGCTGACGAATAGCACCCATGGTGAGTCATGCAGTGATATAGTCCGTCATGTTGGACAATGGGTAACCTTGCCGCTACTTCTTCTGCGGATGTGTCGCAGGTTTGTTGCAGCGATTGCAGACATTGTGCAATGCTCATGGGGTTGTACAATACACCGAACGGGTTGCTTGTCGCTTGAAAAAACGATGCTTGTAGGTGGCTGGTCAGGTTGTCGGCAAAGCATGACCCTATCAGAAGAATCTTGTTTTGATAGGTTATTTCTCTTTGTGCATGTGGTATGCTGACAGGCGTGGAGAACTGCATAGTGGCTTGTTATTCAAAGTGCATCACTTTGGCGGGTGATATACGGGTTATGATGGCGGAGGGGGCAAGCAATATGAGCATGGATACGGCAAAGGTCCCAATGTTCAAGGCTGTCCACCAACCCCAATGGAAGGCTATCGGAACATAACTTACGTAATAGGCGGTGGGGTCTAAGGGAATAACGTGGAAAAAGTATTGCACTGCGCAGAGCAGAAGACCTGCTATATTGCCCCACAACATACCGTTTAGAATCAGAAACCCTGCTCTGTAGAGGAATATGCGGCGCAGATAACCGTTGTCTGCTCCGAGTGCTTTCAGTATGCCTATAAGTTGTACGGCGTCAAGAATAAGTATCAGCAATCCTGATATGATATTGAAACCTGCCACGCAGAGCATGAGTATAATAATAACCACTACATTTACGTTAAGCAGTTCAAGCCACGAAAATATATTGGGGTTCATGTCTATGATATTCTGTGTGTATAGAAAATTTCCGTCCTCGTCAGCCTTGTTGGCGGTTCTGAACCATACTTCATCGCTGATCTTTCCCAGTTGGCTGAAATCGTCTGTTTGAATATCTATGCCGGATACTTGATCGGCTCTCCAATTGTTCAGGGTTTGCACTTGCTGTATGTCTCCCAAAACAAAACTCTTGTCATAATCACTGAATTGGGTGTTGTAGAGTCCTGCCACAAGAAGTTTTCTGGCGCGTATCTGCTCCTCAATAAAATAGGCATAGAACGAATCCCCCACGCCTAAATCCAGCAGTCGTGACATCGTGGTGGAGATGATGACTTCATTCTTTTGTTGGGGGAGATGTCCTGCGGCAAGATATTCCTCAAAGAATGTCCAGCCGTTTTTCTTTTTGGTGGTTGATTCGTTTGGCAGAGGCATTCCCTTGAAGATTATGCCCTGGAATGAAGAATCAGTCTTGAGCATACCGGGCTTGGTGGCAAAACGTTGCGCATACTCAACGCCGTCTAACATCCCAATCTCTTGAAACAGCGAATCACCTACGCAGATGGGTTGCATTTCGTAGGTGTTGTTGTTGTCAAAATTCACAATCTGGATATCAGAACCAAAACCTGCCACTTTCCGCTGGATTTCTTGTTTGAAACCCACTACCACAAAGACGGTTATAATCATTACAACCATACCGACAATGATGGCGGTAAGTGCCACACGTATAGCAGGCAGAGACACCTGTTTGTCTTTGTCTGTCTTGGCATAGTACAACCTTTGGGCTATGAATACTTCGTTACGCATCAAGTACTGTCGTTCTGGTATAAAAACAACAAGCACCCGTAAGATTTGCTCACGGGTACTCGCTTGTTTGGGTGGAATGTGGGGCTCGAACCCACGACACTCGGAACCACAATCCGATGCTCTGCCAACTGAGCTAAGACCACCATCATCAACTGAGTTGATATGCTTCCCCTCAATTGCGGCTGCAAAGGTATAATCTATTTTTCATTCTTGCAAGAGTTTCATCATAAAAAAGTGGTTCGGCGGCAAAATCTCTTGCAAGGGAATACGTACAAAATCCCGCTCCTTGATATGAGGATGAGGAATAGTCAGGGTAGGGGAGGTGATACGATAGTCTCCATAGAGCAAAATATCAATGTCAATGATTCTGTCGTGATATACACCGTCTGCCGACTTTTCTTTTCTCCCCATTTCTCGTTCTGTATGTTGTGTCGTTTCCAATAGTTGAAAAGGAGATAGGGTGGTCTCTATGCATACCGCCATGTTCAGAAATCTGTTCTCTGAATCAAAACCCCATGGGGCAGACTCAATGATTCGGGATTGTCGGACAATATCTCCTGCATATTGTCCCAATAGTTTGAGACAGCGTTCTATGTTCGCCCGCTTGTCTCCTATGTTTGTTCCTATGCCCAGATATGCTTGCATACGTCTGCTTGTTAAATGATGAAAGTCAAGTTACTGAACCTTTGTATGGTTGGTGTATCATTGTTCTTGATTTATTCTGAATCTAAGTCACGGTTGCTTGCGGTTTGCAGTCTTTTCTTTCTGGACAGGATTCGTTGAAAGTGCAGGGAATATAGGTTCTTTCCCGCTTTTTCTGTTTTTGTTGGTTCTGACAAACTTGCTTGTATTTCTTGTTTGTATAGCGTGAAGCGTTGGAGCAATCGGGATGTTTTTTTTTCTCTTTGCTGCCTGCTGTATATTTAGTATGTAGGTGTTTGTATTGTGCGGATTGCCTACGACACCTCAACGAGACCTCAAGCATCCCTGGACGGGACATGGATAAGAGACGGAAGAACAAAATTGTAAATCGTAAATGGTCAAATCGTAAATATCTTGCCTCCTGAAGCATCCGTAAACGGGAGAAAATAAAATCGTAAATAAATCCCCTCTTTGAGGAGGATTTGGGAAGTCTCTCCCCTCCTTTGGAGTGGTTGGGTAGGTCGTCCTTCTCTCCTAAAACCTCTCGATGAACTGGGACATCTATAATAACTATACCTCATCAATCATCAACAAAAAAACCGTCCTGCACTTTGTCCCATGCAATGGCGGCAACCTTGCGTATAGGTTCCCAGGCTATGCTCTTTTCATGCACCTGAGGCTTCAAGAAATGGAACTGGTTGTCAAGCAGGGCTATACCGTTGAGCAGGATACTGACAACAAGCACCCATTTGGCGGCCCCGAAAATAGCACCTGTCAAACGGTTTAGCCAACCCAGGGAAATCGCGCTCAGCAGACGGCTGATGATCTTTCCTGCCAAATGCAGCGATAAGGCTACACCTGTAAAAATAATGAACCACGCTATCAACTGGCAGGCAGCGAAGGAACTGGTCAGATACTTCGACAGCCATATCGCAACATCCGGTGCCCACAATTTCGTGCAGATTACGGCTGCAATGATAGCAACCAAACCCGTCAGTTCCTGAACAAAACCTTTCATCAAACCGCGTACTACACCGTATGCAATAGGTAGTAAGATGATAATATCAATTATGTTCATAGGTCTCTATAATTCTACTAAGACTCCCATACTTCTGCCCACAGGGTAGAAATATGGGAGTCTTGTTAATCGTTTCTGCTGGTTATTTCGAACTGTATTCTTTCATAACCCAACTCTCGCCCTCGTTGTTCGTGAAGCCGATCAGGTCATAGCGCGAACGCAAGGTAATACTCCAATCCCATTTGTCTGGATCATTTCTTCCGTTGTCGGTATAATGCCCTAAAATACCCTCTATCGTACCTTTATAATCACTTGTCGGTAAGATGATGTGGGCAAATTTGGCATACTCGCTGGTGGAAATTATGCTCTGCGCTGTTCCGTCATTGATAATACGACCTTGTGGATAACCTTGGTTTTCTGTGGTGGGGGCAAACACACAAGTATTCTTGTCTTTGTCGGGGTTACCGTTCGTACAACCGGTAGGTGTCCCGTAGTTGTCATACATTCCGGGAATCTTCGAGCCGGAGGCTTGGTCAAAATAGACATTCTTGATGCGGACTAACTTGGCATCCATTTGGTGATACCGCTCATCGTTCTCTGCACCGTTCACAATCTCTGCCAAGGTCATCTCGTCATATACAATTGCGCTCTTGTCGGGTTGACCTATGAGAGTGGTTGCTTGGTTGAAGATAGCAGCGGGAATACGTCCGGGAGCCCAACCCACTTTCTCGCTGGCTTTGTAAGCGTAGATGTTGTCGTTATACGAAGGAATACAAAGTTGGGGCTCGTTGGCGTATTTGCCTATCGAGAGACCGTTGACACGTATCTGTATCATCTGACCGATGGCATACTGCCCGCCTGCGTTGCTGGCGTCAACCGACAAACGGAGTGTCTGCTGTTCTCCGTTAACGATTTGCTGGATAACCATCGACTTGTAGAAGTTTCCGTCATAGTCTTCCGTAACCACACGCCCGCGGATGTAAATACCTGCACCGCCTTTCGGTAGTGTATCTACCGAAAACCAACCGCGATTGTTTTTGGTATAATCGGTCGGATCCATTTGGTAACCGCCGCTGTAAGTGTAGGAACGCTGACGTACGGGGAACATAACACCGCACTCTGTCATATAAGTCTTCACAAACTGATCCAAGGTGTATAAGGTTCCTCCATCCTCTTGGATCTTCTTGTCTGCCTCTTGCTCCGAGACGTACAACTGCTCCGGTTCGATAGCCTTCGGCGTACATGCTGCAATCGATAGTAGAAATGCGATGCCGCTTACTATATATACTGATTTCTTCATAGTGATGTTTGCTTGTTGGGTTAGAACTTATAAGTTATGTTGAGGAAGAAGTTTGCCCCCCATGCATAGTAGTACTTTGCGGGGAACTTCCATACATTGCTCGTGATTGCCGACTGCTCGGGATTCTGTGTTTTCTGTACCGATTGTCTTGGCAGACGGGCCTGCTGGTAACCGCCGGTTTTCAAATGGGTATTGTTGGTAATGTTGCTCACCGACAGGTTGATGGAAAGTGATTGCCGGTTCTTCAGGTAGATAAGTTTGCCAACCGAAACATCTATCATAAAGCGGTTATACCATTTCCCGTCAACCAGGCTCTCTTGGTCTGCCAATAAGTTGTAGGGCGATTGCAGCACAGGAATTCCGTATTTGTCAAGCAGTATGTTGCCCTCGGCATCTTTTTCCAAGAATGTATGGGAAGCGTTGCTTGGATTCGGAACGGCATACGAACCGTTCACGGTTGTTCCGTCTGCACGTACACCGGTATAAAGACCTTGCATACGGCGTGATGGAGCATAGTCTAAGTAACTCCAGTCGAAGTACGAAACCGTAATATCCGCAAACCACATCTTCGGATGGAAGAAGGATAACTTCAACGAAGCGTTCAGTTGAGGACCATTGGCAACTTTCAGACCTCTGATTAGGACGCTGTCCTTTACTTCATATATTGGTTTTGCCACTCCGCCTGTTGTTGCCTCCTCTGCCAATGCCATACCGTTCTCGGCACTTGTCACGGAGTAAGCGTTGCTTGTGTAGTGGTAATCACCGATGGCAAGCATCGGAGTAAGGGTGAAGTAGGTTCCGAGTTTGAATGAGGCTGCTGCTTCTATACCGCGGTGAACGCGGTTAATGCCCGTTACCGACTGGTTGACAAACGTACGTGCCTCGTCGTCATAGTAGCCGTTCAGTTCCGAACCGTTCCAGAAGTGCGTTTGGTAGGCGGTTATTCTACCGCGTACAATCGGGTAGTTGAACTCGTATGTCAAGTCATAACTTACAACCTTCTGCGATGCTGCATAGAAATCCTTCAGCGACTTGGCACGATCATGCTGGTAAATCGTAGCGATGGCTCGGTCGTGTACACGGGGTGAGATGTATGCATCGCGTGCAAGAGGTGCACTCGTTTCCGCAATGGCATTCACACGCAATTGGTTTCTGCCGTTGATTTTGTAAGATGCACCCAACTTGAACGAAGGATCAACAAAATGATGCTGCCAACCGTTGTAGGTAGCCATTTGCCCTTGTCCGTTCAGGATGGATTGATACTGCTGACCTAAATAATAGAATGCCTCATCGGGTTTGAGTTGTGCCAAATACCATGCACGGCCGTTCATCATGCGGGTACTGCGGTTCATGCCCGTGTAGGTCAACTTCAGCGCGTAGTAGAAATCTACGGCATTGAAGTTCCATTCATTTTGCGCCCAAGCCGCTACCTTGGTCATATTGATACGATAGTCGTAACCGAAGCGGCCGTTTGTTGTGATACTCTTGTTATGGTCATAGATGTTGTTTTGCTTCACGTTCTCAATGTCGCTCTGTGTCAAACCGATGTTCGAAGCCAACTCTTTCAAATCACGCTCTGCAAACGGATCCACATCAATCCATTGGTTGCCGCCAAGCAGGTCATCCACCGTCTTGTAGTGAATGCCTTGTGAGTACTTGCCCTCCAAACCTGCAGTGATGGTCAAGTGGTCAAACTCCTTGTTTTGGTAGTTGATGTTGGCGATAGCCTCCTGCAAGTCATTGTGTCTGCGCTCCAGCATATATTTGGCTGAACCGCTCGGATTGACCACATTGTTCTGGTAGTTGGCTGCATAGAGATTGTCCCAATTGATTTGTGTAGCGTCATCGTCACGGTTTTTCCACAAATCTGTGAGAGTATTATAGAGGTCTGCATTGATCGAACTGCCGATACCGAGTTCTTCATTGAATCCTCCCAAACTTGCACCATTCCATGTTCCCGAACCTTGCGAACCGCCGAAAGACTTGCTTATGAAGTTGCCGTTGGCGTCAAGTTGACCGTCCCATAAGAAAGATGGTAGGTTGCGGTAGTAGTCTGGACGCGGGTCGGGCGCATTATAGAATGTCAATGCCGAGTTGCTGTAGAAACTGTAGTGATAACCCAATGCCACTTTCAAGGTCTGGTCATTGGTTATCTTCCATTCGTAGTCGATGATTGCAGTCGGGTCAAAACTCTTCACAACCCTCGAGTTACGGACTTTTCCGTTCTGATAACCCCAATAGGGATTATAGTAAATGGAGCCCGTGAGGTTATACACTTCTTGTGTCACAGCGGCGGATTGACCGCGCTCGGTAGGCGAACCGAAGGTCGTAATGGTCATTCTGTGATCTCCGCCGAGCCATTGTTTCTCTGCCGTGAAGAAATAACCCAACGAGTTGTAACTGATACCCTCGCCTATGATACCTTTGTTGTCAATGTAGGGACTGAACCGCCATGCCAATTGACCGGTAAAAGCCCAACCGTTGCTGAGCAATCCCGAAGAGTAGGTGGCGTTTGCACGGATCTTGTAGTTCCGGTTCGTTCCGGCTACACCCACTTTCCAGCCTTGGGCGTAATTGGTAGCATGCATCATGATGTTCGTTGATTGACCCATTCCGCCGTATGTGAAACTGTTGGCTTCGATCCCGTTAACCACATCCTTGTTGCGGCTGGCATCGTTCAGACCGCCCAACATCGAGTAGTTGAAGTTTCCTCGTTCTTGGCTGTTGAAGTTCAGGCCGTTGATGTAAGTCTGTTCGTACTGTTGCTCATAGCCGCGTTGGCGATACCGGACGGTCGACCAAGCGTACGATGTGTTCTTGTTGAATACATCTGTGCTGGCACTCGTGTTGGATGCCATACTCTGCGAACGGCCTTCGTCGTCGCTCAACTCGTTCTCCGACAATTGCAACACGATTTCTTCGTGCAATTCTCTTTGAATGTCCGGCTGCAGGCTAACGCTTCCCAAATCGTTGGATGTGTTGGCTTGCAACTGAATCAATTGCACTGTCGTGATGAAACCGTCAGCCGAGATGACTACCTCTTCGGTGATTGGCTCCAGGTAGATGAGTGCAAACTCACCACTCTGATTCGTAGTGGTGGTAATGTTCTGATTGGCAAGTACCACTTTGGCGCCCGAAATGGGGTCATTCGACTCCTTGGAGACAATGACACCACGCAACGATGTTTGTTGGGCAAACATCATCATTGACAACCCTCCTGCCAATAGGATAGTAAGAATTCTACGCATGTGTTAGGTGTTTTTGGTTATTTAGTATGGTTAGTTATTAAGTAAAGATAAGGTCTTTTGAATAATATTCAAATATTTTGTACGCACGTCCGCAAAATTTCGTTGCATATCATCCTCAGTCCCAAACATCTCCCGAAAATACAATTTCACTTTATCCAACCAATGTCGGAATACTGTTCACCGGAGATGTAAAGAAAACCATCAAAATTCTGCGCTTTTCGGAGTACGCGGAAATGGGATAACGTCGCGGATATTCTGCATGCCCGTAACGAAGAGCATCAGACGCTCGAAGCCCAAGCCGAAACCGGCGTGAGGCGCAGAGCCGAAGCGGCGTGTGTCAAGGTACCACCACATGTCCTTCATCGGTATCTGACGGCGTTCGATTTCGGCGTTGAGTTTGTCGAGACTCTCTTCACGAACCGAACCGCCGATAATCTCTCCAATCTGCGGGAAGAGTACATCGGTGCCCTGCACGGTCTTGCCGTCGTCGTTGATTTTCATGTAGAAAGCCTTGATGTCCTTGGGGTAGTCGGTCATGATGACAGGCTTGCCGAAATGCTCCTCCACAAGGAAACGCTCGTGCTCGGAAGCGAGGTCGTCACCCCACTCACAAGGGAACTCAAAGTGCTTGCCGTTCTTCACTGCCTCTTGCAGAATGTTGATGCCCTCGGTGTACGGCAGACGGACAAAGTCGGTGTTCACCACGGCCTGCAGACGCGCAATGAGACCCTTGTCCACATACTGGTTGAGGAACTCGAGGTCGTCCATGCAATGGTCGAGTGCCCAACGGACACAGAACTTGATGAAGTCCTCTTCGAGGTCCATAAGTTCGTCTTTCTGAATGAACGACACTTCGGGTTCAATCATCCAGAACTCGGCAAGGTGGCGCGGGGTGTTGCTGTTCTCGGCACGGAAAGTAGGTCCGAAGGTGTAGATTTTGCCCAGAGCCAACGCTGCCAACTCGCCCTCGAGTTGCCCCGAGACGGTGAGTGAGGTCTGCTTGCCGAAGAAATCGTCGGAGTAGTCAATTTTGCCGGATTCGTCTTTCTTCAGGTTGTAGAGGTTCTTGGTTGTTACTTGGAACATCTGTCCCGCGCCCTCGCAGTCGGAAGCCGTGATGATAGGTGTGTGGAAGTAGAAGAAACCGTGCTCGTGGAAGTAGGTGTGGATAGCCATCGCCATGTTGTGGCGTATGCGGAAGACGGCACCAAACGTATTGGTACGCGGGCGCAGGTGCGCGATGGTGCGCAGGTATTCCATGCTGAGCCCCTTCTTCTGGAGCGGGTATTGGTCGGGGTCGGCTGTGCCATAGACCTCCAAATCAGTCAGTTGGATTTCCACCGCCTGCCCGCTGCCCTGACTGGCGACCAGATTACCCGTGGCTGATATGCAGGCACCGGTGGTGACGGGCTTGAGTTGCTCCTCGGGGAACTTGGCGAGGTCCACCACGATTTGTATGTTGCGAATGGTGGAGCCGTCGTTGAGGGCAATGAAACTGACGTTCTTGTTGCCGCGGCGACTACGCACCCACCCACGGACATTGATTGGCTGTCCGTCCGCCTCGCGCTTGAGCGCGTCGATGATTTCTGT
>DLLF01000002.1:345365-383190 GCA_002477945.1 Bacteroidales bacterium UBA7569 | reverse complement strand
TAGCCCCCTCTTTGAGGGGGGGGGGAGTCCCATTGGTTTCTTTTCTTTTGGTCATGCAAAAGAAAAGAAAAAGGTAAGTATGCATGAAAATGACGGTAACTGTAATATTCAAAGTATCTGTACACCTCAAGCATTGAGAGAAATAAGTGAATCTTATTCTGCTAACGGGTATTGTACATTGTCAAATCGTAAATCTTTCATTCTCTCATCAAAATATATCAAAGAAAAATGGCACCGCCTGTCCTTTCTATGGAAGGTGGTGCCATCTGTTTGTCCGGTTGGGAGAACTTGTTCCCAGCCTCTCTTTGTCTTCTGTTGTCTAATACTGTTCTTCTTCGTTAGGGAATGTGCTGTCCTTCACGGCGGCAATGTATTCCTGTATCGCCTTTTTGATGATGGTCCCCACATCGGCGAAACGGCGCAGAAATTTGGGCTGAAATCCTTGGGTGATACCCAGCATATCGTGCAGCACCAACACTTGTCCGTCCATGCCTCCGCCTGCGCCGATACCTATGGTCGGCACTTTCACGGAATTTGTCACTTTTGTGCCTAAGGCTGCAGGGATCTTTTCATACAGCAATGAGAAGCATCCGGCTTCTTCCAATGACAAAGAATCTTCCAGAAGTTGCTTGGCTTCTGATTCTTCTTTGGCGCGCAAGGCGTAGCCTCCGAATTGGTTCACGCTTTGCGGAGTCAGTCCCAAGTGGGGCATCACGGGAATCCCCGCTGCAGTCAGTCTCCTGACTATAGGAACAATCTCTCTGCCGCCCTCCATCTTGATTCCGTCTGCACCCGTTTCTTTCATCACGCGTACGGCATTACGCATGGCACTCTCCTCCGATTCTTGATACGAACCGAAAGGCATGTCAAATAAGACAAAGGCTCTCTTTGCCGCTTTTCTTACGCCTTTCGTGAGGAATATCATTTCGTCCAACGTGATGGGGAGGGTGGTCGTGTTGCCGCTCACTACGTTCGATGCGGAATCGCCTACCAGAATCATATCAATCCCTGCTTCGTCTATAAGCGATGCCAAGGTGTAATCGTATGCGGTTAGCATACTTATTTTCTCTCCCTGCTCTTTCATCTGGCGGAGAGTGCGGGTCGTCACCCGTTGCGTTTGCACTGTATGTACTGACATTTTTGCTGAAACTTTATGAAATCTGTGATTCCTGTTATGGGCGTTTTTGCAGTTCTTTGTGGTCTTTCAGAAGTCTCTGTATGGCAAACTTGCCTGTAACCACAGCGTTTGGAAGTCCGCCGGGGGCTTGCAACCACTGACCGGCCAAGTACAAGTTGTCAACACCCTTTATGCGCCCCCTGTGGTATATCTTTTCGTTTTGCGGGGTCAGCGCAAAACTCATAAATGCCCCCTTGTACACATTGCAGTATCTCGTGTTGGTGACAGGGGTGACAATGTCAAGCAGGCTGATGTGACCGCGCAATTCCGAAAAACGTTTCTCAAGTGCCTCTTGAACGATTTTGGCAACAAGATTCTTTTCTGTCTTGTAGGCTTGATAGTCCTCTCTGCGCAGTCGCTCCCAGTAGTCATAATCTTCCTCATATTGCATCAATAGCACTTGCAGAACACTTTTTCCTTCGGGTGAGAAAGAAGTCTCATAATTGAAATGCTTCAAAAAACCTGTCTTCACGTCTCTGTTGTCAATACGCAGATTGTCAATATCCAATGCCAATGCGCAAGGAACCTCTCGCGTCACGTGGTCAACGGCAAAATATAAGTTGACACTGCTGTAGGTCGGATATTTCTTCGGCAAGTCGATAAAATGCTCTTGCATATAAGGATCCGTGTATTCAATGGGCAGAAGATGTGCCATAGTATGAAACAAGTCACACGTGGAGATGATGTAGTCGGCTTCCACGGTCTCTCCGTTACTGAAACTGACACTGTAGGCATGACCCCCTTGTATGTTTATCTGTTCTGCTTCCCAACCGGTACATATCGTTCCGCCCGTCGATTCATAGCGTCTCACCATACGTTCCATCATGCCTTTGCTCCCGCCTTGTGGCAGGTCGGCATTGTCGTTGCAGAATGCGGCATATACGTAAAAAAGAGAGGAAACATTGTAGAATTTCGGAAAGTAAACATTCAGCATCTTTCTGATAATTGGGCTGTGGAAACGTTCTGCATATTCCCCGATGGACATCTTGGAATATATTCTGTGCATCTTCCCCACTTTGCGCATCGACCATATCAGTTTTGCATATTCCCACACCGAGAGTTGCTCCATAGGCTTATGAGCCACCAAGGCAACATTCTGGTAAATACGTAATAGCCCTATGAATTCTTCAATGTTCTTTTTGTCTCTCGGTGAAATGCGAAGCAAATCAGCGTGTAGCCGTTCTATGTCATGCCAAACGTTCAGTGTTTCTCCGCCTGATTCCACTTGCATGAACGATTCGGGTTGTAGCACGTGGACATCTTTACCCAAAACTCCTACTTCCTCCCATACCTTGTAAATGTCTGTCTTCGGATTCGTACCCGTAAGCCAATGCACGCAATTGTCCAGCAAGTACCCCTTTCTGTTCCACCACGATAACAATCCGCCTGGTACGCTGTGCCGTTCATAGATTGTACTGTTCAACCCCGCTTTCTGTGCATAAATTCCTGCTGCTAACCCAGCTACTCCACCTCCGATAATTAAGACCTTTGCCATGACTGTTTTCTGCATTGCGGAGCAAACCTTCATATCTCCCCTTTGCTTTCTTTCCCCCTCGATTTGTTCCCGTTGTTCCTGTTGCAAAGGTACAACTATTGTACCACTTGGGCAAATGAACAAAACAATAAGCCGTCTGTCTGTTCTGTGGGGCTGCGACTGAGTTTCTGTGGGGGAAGGACATTGCGATAAACAACTTCTCCCGGATTGAATGTGATGCTTGGAATATCTTTTGTGCAGTGTGAGTGTTCCCTGCAATGGATAATCTCTGAATGGTCAAAATAAATATTCCAAAGAATGGAACGCCATATATCGGGGCTGTCTTATAGAATTGAGAGCCGGCTATCAAGAATAGATAACCGGCTCTCAACGATTTTTCTGTAAAATAGTTATACCGCTTGGCAGAAAACTATTGTCTCTCAAACGGCTCTCGAACGTTGCTTTATAACTTTACGACCTTCACAGTTGAACACTCTCTTCCCTTTTGCAGGTAAAGCAGATATACGCCTCTGCTCGTACCCGTAAGATCTATCTGACTGACTGATCCGGCACGCATCACCAACCGTCCTTCTATATTGTAAACCTGTACATCTGCCTCCTCGCTGAAGTTCACTATTCCGTTAGTGAGCGTAGGGTAGGCACTGAAACGGTCATTGTCAGCCTCTGTGCGGCTTATCGCTGTGCTGAAATCATAGTAGGTCGGAACATCGGGCAGCGGATAGGCTTTGCCCGTGAAGATACGGAGTTCCCCTGGAATCAGATTGATGGTACCCACGCGCTGTACTGTTCCCGAAAAGTAGTCATACCATCTGCCGTCTGGTAGGCGTGTGACGTTCACATCGGTGGCGGAGAAATTGCCGACTATGAAAATCGTACTCTCACCGCTCCCCCAGGTGATGCTTCTCACTGCCCCCGTCCCGAGATTGACGCTCGTGGGATTACCCTCGAATACTTCGGGTGCCAACTTCGTACGAAGTTGGATCAGTTGGGCGGTTTTCCTGTACTGCTCCATACGCAATCCGCCCCGTAACCATCCCAACGCTTCAGGTTGTTCCTTGATGGAACACCGGTTGTTGCTGTTTATGCTGTTGCTGCCCCTCGTGGAGTTGATACTGTAGTCAAATCCCAATTCGTTCCATTGCCAAATCAAATGGGGACCGTTCAGCAGCAGATTGAATGCCATGTTCAGCGGCACGCGCGATAGACGGGTGCTCTCGTCTGTTTTGACGGCTTCCACACCGCTTTTCTTCGCCATATAGAAATTACGTTCTTCATCGTGCGACTCGCAGTAACTGACATATCCGTCCTGGTTTGCAGCCGAAAAATTGGCCGACCCGTAATTTCCCATGGCGGATTTTGAATAGGCGTCATTTGTGTTTTGCCAGCATAGCATTCCGCTCTTGACGAGTTCCGGCCGTTCCGTCTGCATCTTGTCGCCCCAATGCTCCAAAATGAAATACGCCCCTTCCGATGCCGCCTGTACGCCTTCTGTATAGTAATGCTTGATGTTTGCAATCCTGTTTGTGCAGGTCGGACCGCAGAATCCGTGCGACAAGTCCATGCGGTAACCGTCCACATGAAACTCCTCTATCCAGTATCTGAGACATCGGGTAAACATCTTTCTCGTCTCCTCGAAATCATGATTCCAGTCTTCATACACGTTGTCACTATGAGGGGCTGTCACGTTGAACCACGGGTTCTGCGACAACTCCGAACCGTATGGGTACAACTTGTTCTGCGGATTCAAACCTGTCGCATGGTTAAATACCATATCCAAAATAACGGCTATCCCACGCTTGTGACATTCGTCTATGAACCTCTTTATCTGCGTCTCCGTACCATAAGCCTTGTCCGGCGCGAAATAATGGGTCGGCGAATAACCCCAATTGTAGTTCCCCTCAAACTCGCAGATGGGCATCAACTCAATGGCATTCACACCCAAGTTCTCCAAGTAGTCAAGGCGTTGCCGAACTCCCTCTATGCTGCGGGTGATGGTGTAATCATACACCCACATCTCGTAGATGATCAGATTGTTCTTGTCAGGACGTTTGAAGTCGAGAGTCTCCTCGCTCCATTCAAATTTAGGTTTGGCGGTTTGAAGCACCGATACATATCCTCCGTCTCCCCCGCTGGGATAAGGTCTGAGCATCGGATCCACTTTGCGCGGTTCGTATGCGTCATCAGGGTGCAAAACTTTGGTGGAGTATGCATCGGATATATACACCACTTTCCCGTCCGACCGGACTACGCAGTACTGGTAAGCATATTCTTTCTGCGGCTCAAGATTGTCCAGTTCCGCCCAAAAGTAGTTCCCGTCTCGGTACATCGGAATGGCGTCAATAAGTTTCCAATCGTTGAAGTCACCGTTCACGTACACCGCTTTGGCGGGTGCCGTCTTGCTTGCCGCATAAGTACACAACGTCACTTTCGTGTCATCATCAGGATCATAGTATATGCCCATCTCTTTCTTTCCTTCTGGACGCGCTTTCTCAATGGTCTCGCCCATCACGGTAACGCTTTTGGACACCGTTTTGCTTTCTTCCTGAGTCTTGGCGGTGAAAACAACGGTATATTCTCCCTTCGTTGTAAAGGTAACATTATAAGTCAGTTCGGTTCCTGTCAACGTGGTCTGCTCCGTGTCTCCAACCTTTAGCGAAAGTTCCGCCTCCTCCGATGAAACACATTCAAAGACGATATTCTCTCCTGCCGTCACAACCAAGTCATTTTCCGAAGGACTTACGATCCTTGCCACTAACCCCGCTTCCACCAAGTCCACGTAGATGTCCTTCCCCGCTGCAGTCTTTCCTTCCAAACTCCCGTTCGGACCATCATTGAACACGAACGCCATCCGCTCGATTTCTTCTGTCTCCGGACAGCCGTAAAATGTATATATATTGGGTATCGTCAACTGCCAGTTGTCTCCGACTTTTGTCATTTTATACTTCGGATTGTTCTCACGCCAACTCGTTCCTACATACTTCCAGTCCGAATCCGATTTCGATTTCTCCGTGATCAGTCCTGTATGTGCATAGCACGCCTTCGCGTTCACCATTCCCCCGTTTCCTTCTTTCGGGTTGAATGTAACGACAATCTCTCCCTTGTAACCTTTGGCAATAAAAGTAGGTGTAGTCGTCACTTGCGCCGTCACATAATTGGCTGCAAGACCTATCGCAAAAAGCAATATATATCGGTTTCCTTTCATATATTATAGTGTGTCTCTATTTCTTGATGAAGAGTATAGTCTGGTGTCGGTCTTTTGTCTCGGCACGCAATATATACATTCCGGCAGCCATACCATCCACGTGCAATTCTTTCACTCCGGTCGTGTCATGCAGAAGAAGTTCTCCTGCCAGATTGTAAATCTCCACCTGCTCTGGGGAAGCCTCTGATTGCAAATATAGTACATTGTCCACAGGGTTCGGATAAACACGAATGACCGTCTCCTGTTCTATGTTGTCCACGGCGGTAGGCTGCTTGCATTCGGGTTCCAACTTTTCTGCGCCGCCTGACCACGAATAGCATACATCCTCGTCAGTATAGAGGTCGCCTGTCTGTGTCGCGCCCTTTTCCTTTCCGTCGTTGAAAATAAAGTTCACTTCCTTTATCTCTGCTGCAAATTGATAAGAGTACCAACCTTCATCATCGGCGGTGAGTGCTGTGCCGGGCCATGCTCCTAAATATGTCGTGGCTTTGGCATCTGTACTCCATGCATACAGACTGCAGACACTCCACGAAGCAGGTTTCCAGAAACGTACACGTATGGGAGTGGCTTGTGACTCTTTGTAAGTGTACTCAAATGTCTGCACTGCGCTTTGCTTTCCGCCGGCCTCGGCGTATGCTTTCAGAGTCGTGGTCTGCTTGATGGTGATAGGTGCCGCGTATGTTTTCTTTGTGGAAGAACTCTTCGGGTCAGTGCCGTCCAATGTGTAATAGATGGCAGCCGAACCGGTTCCGCCCACAGTACTCATCTTTACCTGAATTCCTGCCGCATCCTTGAAAGTAGTTGTCCCTGGTGATACCACCAATATCGGAGCCACTGCGCTGTCGGTCTTGTAATATACGGCATAGTTCGTTCCTTTGTCAGCCAGCGTGTAGCCGCTCGGTGTGCTGTTGTAGCCGCTGTTCGGACCAAGAAATAGTTTGAGGCTTCCGTTTGTTCCGGCTATGGTGGCTCTGTAGTAACCCGAACCTGCCTCGTCGCTTACGCTGCTCTCGCTGTGGACGCCTGTCGCTTTTCGTGCCAGTATCATGGCGGCGATGTGCGATTTGTGTTTCACCCAGTGAGGATAGAATACACAGGGTACACCAGGCATCGAAAGCATAAAGGCATTCGCTTGAAGAACCTTGTCGGCATATTTCAACCCGTTCCCATTGCCGCAGAACTCGGCATCTGTGTCTCGCCCGAAGGTGTCATGGTTGTCAATGAATGTTACGGCATACTTCCCCTTGCCTTTTCCCAGCAGACCTGAACCCTTGCATTTGGTGTAGTCGCCCGAGGCAATTCCTTGGTTGAATGCGGTGAACTTGGTCGCAAAATCGAAGGTCAATGTGCTGTTGCTGCACTGAGACAGGTAGTATGACAAGTTATCGGGGTCACCGTTGTAAAACTCCGTGACGGAGAAATAGTTCTTCGCACTGCTGTTGTACATTGCAATGTATTTTCCCAGAAACCCTTGCGCATAGTCGTAACGCCAACCGTCATAGCCTATCTTGTTCTTGAGGAACTGGAAATAGGCTTTCACCATCTTTTGCACGTTCGCATTGCTGTGATCCCAGTCGCGGGCGTCTCCGTAGTTTGCATAGCCGTTATACCCGTCATCGGCATTGCCCGTTGCCGAACCCTTGCAAGCACCGCTGTTTGCGCTGTTCACTTCGTCCGTTTTGCATATCCACGAACCGTCAGGTTGGAACGTTCCGTATTCGCCGAAGTCCAATGGATAATAATCACACCAACTCGACACGTTGCCTACATGGTTAACCACAATATCCGCCACCACTTTCGTATTATGACTGTGTAATGCGTCAATCAAGGCTACCAAATCGTTCTTTGTACCCCAATCGCTGTTCTGGTTGGAGTATTGTTTCGGCAGATAGCCTACGCCGCCCGCTTTGGCAGATGGTGGAAGCCACACCAAATCAAAGTAAGCCCCTATCTCGCTGCTTTGTTTGAGCAACTCTGTCCATTTCGTGCTGCCGTACGTCCCGCTTTTGTAGGAATCCCAATAGAAACCTTGTAGCATTACGTCCGCACATTTTGCGGGAACCGATGTCAGATAGTCCCTTGAAGTGCTGCCGCCTTCATTGCCGGTTCCGCCTCCGGTCTCACCGCCTGTCGAGGAACAGTTTCTGCTTTCCGCTATGTATATAATATCATCCTTAAACTTGAGTTTTATGTAGATGGAGTAGCAACCTGCCACATTGCACGTAATACCTTTTGCCGATGCAGTGAAGTTCTTGTCTGCTCCGTAAGGGTCAAGTGCCGAAATAACGAAAGCAACGTTATTGTCGTTGTCATACACTGTAATAAGGTCATTCTTCTGAAGAGCAATACCGTCCACAACATATTGCGTCCTGCCCTCATAATCCGGTTCGCCTACAAGGGTGGCAGGGTAATCCTTTGTCTGGTTGATTCGGATGGAATAACTGTCGGCGTATGTGAGAACCGCACACACAAGTGCCGCCAGCAGAGTAGTAAACTTTTTCATTGTATTATCCTTTGAGGTTAATCACTGCATAGTCTCCGCAAATGTAGGCATATTTCCTCGAAAACTTTTCCATAAGATGTCCCAATAGTTGTATTCTATGGATGAATGGTATCTTTTTTCGTTTCAATGGAAAGTTTCTCCATTTCATATTTCCTTCTCCTGCGCCTTGGAGGGAACGTCTGTTCCCTGTCGTTTTCTACTGTCTTGGAAGCAAATGGAATTATGATAACAACCTTCTTGCAACTGCATAACAAGACCATGAAGCCTACGACCCCTCATCGAGACCTCAAGCACCCCTGGACGAGAGATGAAGATGAAGGTGAGTAAAGCCGAATCGTACATCGTAAATTGTCAAATCGTAAATAATTCGATCCCTGAGCGGAAGAAAATAAAATCGTAAATAATCCCCCTCGCAGAGGGGGATTGGGGAAGTCTCTCCCTTTCTTTGGAGGCGGTTGGGAGGTCTGAATCTTCCAATCGTAAATCTGTGTATTGTTTCTTGTCGGGCGATACTATCGCCCGCTCCATCTTCCCAATTTGTTCTATCTGCCCGATTCGTCCAATTAGCCTAATCTGTCCAATCTGTCTCATTGGTCCAATTTGTCCCATCCGCCCCATTCCTCTATAATCCCAAGCCTCCCCTCCTCGAACTTCTCGATAAAATAGGACGTCTAACAACTCTGCAAATGCAGTTTAATGCCGGAATCTTGGAAGTTCGCAGGGGGACGCGGACGCCTCGTCCGCGGTTTTTAATGGTCATTTAATGGGCTTTAATGGAGACAAAAACGGTCCCTTAACGGGGAAAATTAACGGCAATTAGCGGAGTCTTACTATATCCGCTAATGTTTTATGTAGTTGTTTATATGGTTATTAATGGAGAAAATTAACGATAAATTAACGGCAATTAGCGGAGAATAAAGAAGTAATTAACGGAGCCTCACCAGGGGGGACGTGGATGCCCCGTCCGCGGTTTTGAATGTTCAGTCGTACGGCTGTTAGCGGAAAGTGAAAAACTGGCAATGACTATCGGAGACAAAATAGTGGAACCCTATATCTTTTTCAGCGTCGCTCCCGGAAAATAGTGAGCCAGTATCTGCCGGTAATCGTAGCCTTGGGTCGCCATGACGGCGGCACCTATCTGGCACAATCCTACACCGTGTCCCCAGCCTGCGCCATGCAACGTAAAACCTTGCGTCTTGCCTTCTGCATCTGTCTCTTTCTTGACAATGAATGCCGAACTGTACAGGTGTGACGAAGACAGCCACTTCCGTATTTCCAACTCCTTGCCGATGGTCATTCGCCGTTTGCTTCCCACAATCTCTAACTCGTAGATCCGACCCGATTCACCGCGTTTTACGGGGCGCAGATCCTCTATCGTCCCGAAATCGATCCCGCTCCTTTCATGTATCAACTCCGATATTTCCTCTTGTGTATAATGCACTTGCCAGCGGTAGAAGTCCTGTGTCTCTTGGTCGTAGTTGTTCAGCACTTGCGATAGTATCGTTTTGTCCTTTGTGTTGCAGAAAGCCTCAGGGAACGACAATATCCATTTTCCCGCCTCCTCCTCTTGTGTCAAGTCGGGAAGAATGTTTGTTCTGGCGTCGCGTATAGGACGGAGATAGGGATGCTTTTCTTCCGCCCAACAGTGTTCGAAACGCTCGGTCGCTCCCCCGCACGACTTGTAAAAACGGGCATCGCATATCTTTTCGTCGTAGGTCAGCACCTCTCCCCATGTCGCCAGTACGGCTTCCTCCACGGCTCTGCTGGTTTGTCTCGTGATTCCTTGGTAACGTTGGCAGTGGTCGTCGGCGCATACGTCAAAATGGGTGTGGGCGTCTCTCTCATACCAGCGTATATGTCTTGTCGGACTGTCTTCACCGCAGGAAGAAGACGCTGCGGGCGGATTGAGCAACGGACGGAGTACCCAACTCCTCGAAATGACGGCATGTGCTTTCAGTAGTTCGATGTGGCTGTCGGCACTCATCTCGCTTGATATGACGCTCTGCAGATAATCTTCCGTTCCGATGATGTTCACGGCAGTCAAGGTGTTGCCTTCTCGGATAATCTGCAGTCCACCGGCAAAGCGTTGTTCCTCTTTTCTCTCCCAATGGAAGTGGATACCTATTGTCACATCATGAAGCAGAAAAGAGGCACCTTCACCCTGTTCCATAAAGGACAGATTCTCATACAATCCGTCATCGAAGCGGATTTGGTTGTCTTCCAAAGTGGCAGTCTGCTCCCCTTTGTAGCCTTTGCCGTTTTCCTGTAGCAGATACTCTCCCTCCAATCGGAAACGGATCTCCCTGTTGGAAACAACCCCCACATGGAGTGTTCTTTGCTCGTTGCGTATCATGTTGTCTGTTTGTTCTGTTGGAAGTGATACTTCTTCTATGATGTGCTTTAGTCTTTCTCCTGTCAGCCGCTTGTAACTCTCGGCGTCTGCAACAATGGCAATACCGCTCATTTCCACGCAGGCGGGCGAAATCAGTATCTGTTCTTCGCCTTTTCGGAAGAAACATTCGGGGCGGGATTCTCTCCGCAGTATAATGAGCAGATTGTATTCTTCATTTGTTGTGCCGTACCATGCCACCAAGTTCATTCTCGGTTCCCATTCGTCGTCGTTTGGAGCGGGTAGGGATTGATAGATTTTCAGAAACTGTTCCTTTACTTCTGTCCGCGACTTCCCTGTAACAAGATATGCCGATTTGGCATACTTCCTCACCTTGTAGGTTCTTGTCTCACCCTCTGTACGGAGAAGTTCTGTTCCTTCCCTCCTGTCGCACATTCTTTGCAATGGGAGGGTATTCAGCGGTATGGCCTGAAAATGAAAATGATCGGGTGCCGAGGCACCGCAGTGAGGACCGTTGTAAAAGATGGTGTGATGAGGCATTTCCTTGCACAATGCAAACATATCGTCAATATGGGGCAATATGGCTTGTCGCTCGTGTCTGGCTGCAGACAGAGTATAGTGTTCCTCAAAAATGGGGAATGGATTGACGCGTATGCAGTAATGTCCTTCTTCGCCTGAATGTAGCGGCGATTGCCAGTCGGTGGTCAGTTGGTTTTCTTCTATTCCGGTCGGACAAAGAAAACAGACACGCTTTCGCAAACTTTCCGTGTCCACTTCTGCCATAACCGACCTTACGCGCTCGGGATTGAATCGTATCTCTGCGTCCAAACCGTCACATTCGCAACTCTTCTTTTCAACGCTCCGTAAGGCGTTGTAATGAACAAATGCCCGCCCGCGGGAGGTCATCTCGCGAGCGAACATCTGTCTTAATGTGGTCTCTAAGGGAGACTCTTGTTCTCGGTTCCTCATGCCTTTCGGGCATTCATGGCAATACGGGCTTTCAGTTCCCACGTGCGGATTCTGTCCTTGTACAGGTTGTTGCGGTTCATTGCCTCCGTATCGCAGTTGGCGTCCGAGTTGTCGTCCCAGCGGCGGCAGTTGTACACCACGTCATAAATACGGCCGATTTGATACTCGCGGCTCACGCGGAGTCCCACAGCATAATCTTCTCCGTACTTGGTGGTCGGGAAGTTGATTGTACGTAGCAGAGGTGTGTAGAACCCTCTCGGTGCACCCAAACCGTTGATGCGCAAGGCATTGTTCCGCCCGTTGTCAGGGGTCCACTCGCGGTGGTCAATCACCCCGGGAGGAAGAATGTTGCCGTCGAAATCGGTCATACGGTAGGTGCCCACCACCATGGCGCAATCCTGTTCATGGAAGGCGTCGATAAACTTCTGCACTGTATGCTCGTCGTAGTACGTGTCGTCCGAATCCAACTGAATGGCAAACCGCCCGCATTTGGGGTGGTGTAGTGCTACGTTCCAGTTTCCGCCGATAGCGTGCCAACTCTTGTCTTGGGCGATGTATACCAGGTTGTCATGACCTTCTGCCACAATCTCTTTGATAATATCAACCGACCCGTCTTCCGAATTGTCGTCCACAACGATCACATTGTACTTGTATTGCTTGTCCACAACCTGGCTCAATGCGCTCCGTATGGCGGTCCCTATCGTACGTACACGGTTTTTGCAGGGGATAACCACTGAGGCTTCATACTCGAAACCGCCGCCCTTCAGGTCTATATCCTTGAAGTTGGGTGCGAGATAACCGCCTATGTCTTTGAGATGTTGGGTGCATGCCTGCTCCATCTCAATCTGCACACCTCTGTTTTTCGGATCCACATAGTCGAACAATTTTTCGCCCGACTTGCGGGTGTCCAGTTCAACATCATAGTACAAATACTCGTTGATATGCTCCAATGCGCCTTTCTGGCTTACTTTCAGCCGGAGGTCATACAATCCTGCATACTGATAATCTTTGTCCATTCTGCCGACAGCCTCTTTCAGTGCACTCGTTCTGTAGAACAACACCGACCCGAAGTCGAAATCATCCCGAAGAGCCCCCATCTGGTAGTCTATCACAGGGGCATTGGTACGTTCCTCGCCCGTTTGGTTGAAGTGGTCTGCATACACCATAGCCGCACCGCTGTCTTCTGTCAGGGCTTCCATACGCTCAAGAGCGAAGAGAACGAACGACAACGTGGTGTATTTGGTATAAACCAATGTGTATGGCGTGGTCGCATGCTCCGCTATGAAACGCATGTTCGAGGTGCTGCGGATGTCTCCGCGTAGGAAATAAATCTCGTTGACGAGTTCTTGTGCCTTCAAGTTGGCGACAGTCTGTTTTACCTGTTCCTCGCTTTGGAACGGAATAAAGCAATTTATGTTCTTCATTGTTCTGATTTTATTAAGCGGTTCCCGAAATCATAAATGGATCCTGGAAACCTGATGGTTTACAAAATATGATATTGTACGAATGCCTCTATGGCCTCGTAGTTTGCCAATCCCAATTGGGCGTACAATTCTGCCGTGGCGTGATTCCTGTCCTCGGCGCGCTGCCAGAACAGTCTCTCGTCGTTGCCCATGAAAGGTGCCGACTCCATTTGGCTCTGGTGCTTCAGAATGGTGTTACGTTTGAAGCGCAACTCTTCGGGCGACATCGGAACTGCCATCTCAATCAAATCCACTTCCCATTCCATCCATGCGCCTCTGTACATCCATATCCGGCACTTTTGCAACCACTTTTCGGTGGCCTTCAGTTCATCTATCGCCGCCAGTACAGCGTCTAAACATACCTTGTGCGTGCCGTGCGGATCGGCCAAATCGCCCGCTACGAACATCTCGTCGGGCTTGATTTCAAGAAGAAGTCTCTTGACGATGTCTATGTCTTTTTGCGACAAATCGCCCTTTTTGATGGTTCCCGTCTCATAGAACGGCAGGTTCAGGAAATGAATATGAGAAGTCTGTAATCCCATATGCCGGCAGGCGGCAGTGGCCTCTCCACGGCGGATCAACGCCTTTATATCCAGAATCTCACGGGTGTCCCTGTCGTCCTTTTTCTC
Source organism: Bacteroidales bacterium UBA7569 (assembly GCA_002477945.1). Lineage (GTDB taxonomy): Bacteria > Bacteroidota > Bacteroidia > Bacteroidales > Paludibacteraceae > Colicola. The sequence continues at coordinate 369,402 of DLLF01000002.1, read as the reverse complement.
ATTGAATAAGTAGTTCGTGTATTCGTTATACTTCTCCTCAATCACTTTGTTCTCGGGGTCATGCATTTGCCCGAAGCCTTTCATGAAGTCCATGAAACGAACCACTTCATCGTCGCACACGGCGATGCAACCAGATGTCTCGTAGGCGATATGAACGTCATGCCCCTGATTGATCAACCGCGCAAACGTACCACCCATCGAAATAACGTCGTCATCGGGGTGCGGTGAAAATATCAACACTTTCTTCGGGAACGGTTTTGCTCTTTCCGGACGGTTGCTGTCGTCTGCATTGGGCTTGCCTCCTGGCCATCCCGTGATGGTGTGCTGCAGATCGTTGAATATCTTTATGTTGCAGTTGTAAGCCGACCCGTACAACGTCACTAATTCACTCAAGCCGTTTTCGTTATAGTCTTTGTTCGTGAGTTTCAGTATCGGTTTGCCTGTTTGTTGGCACAGCCACACGATGGCACGACGGGTCAGTTGGTCGTCCCATTCGCACGAAGTCAGAAGCCAAGGGCGGCTAAGTCTCGTCAACTGGCTCGCTGCCGACAGATCTATGACGACCTCCGCATTTGAATGCAGTTGCAATGCAGAGGCGGGGCACGAAGTGTTGTGCATCTCCTCTACGGCGGCACGTACCTGGGCGGCCTTATGCTCTCCCCATGCCACCAACACGATCTTCTTTGCACGAAGGATCGTACCGATTCCTATTGTTACAGCACTAACGGGCACTTGCTCTGCAGAGCCGAATAGCCCCGCTGCATCGTTCTTGGATACATTGTCCAATATCACCAGACGCGTGGCACTGTTGAATTGCGTACCGGGTTCGTTGAAGCCGATGTTCCCTCCCCTGCCTATGCCGAGCAACTGAAAATCAACACCGCCCATCTCCTGCAACTTCCTTTCGTAATCAACGCAAGCATTCAGTATATTGCTCTTTTCTTGCGTGCCGTCTATGGTGAACACGTTCTCAGGCTGTATATCCACTTGGTCAAGCAACTGCTCTTTCAGTTGTCCGAAGCAGCCTTGCATGTTGTCTGTCAATGGGTAGTATTCAAACAGGTTGAAAATGACCACGTTCCGGAAACTTAGCCCTTCCTCTTTGTGCATGCGGACAAGTTCTGCAAAGATGTCGGTGGTACTCCTGCCTGCCACGAGCGACAATATCGCAAAGGCATGTTTTTTCTGTTTCTCAAGAATAACCTCTGCTATCTGCTTGGCAACAGCCTTGGCTCCTTCTTGTGCAGTTGCGTGGATGTTGGTGTGGATTAGTTCCAAACGGGTCAGGCGCGAAAGTTCGAATACGTCGTCCGTCTGATAGAGTTTTTTCGCTATGTGAGTGAGCGAAATTTGTGAACTCAGATTGGTTCTCATAATGTTGTGGATTGTTGGTATTATTGGTTAATGGAAAAGTCCCCGTCATTGCAAATGATATGTTCCTTTCCGTCGGCGCAAAGGTAATCAATCTCCCGAACCCTGCCAAATTTTATGACATAAATTAAGTTCCGTATTTGTTGCTCTCTAAAGCAAAAATAAAACTCGTTTTCGCATTCTTGTATGTTTGGGTGGTACTGCCGGCTGGCAGCGGAGTGCCAATATCCGAAGAACCGCACTTCTACGACCCCTCAAGCCGACCTCATTGACCCCTGAACGAGAGATGAAGATAAGATGAACAAAAGAAAAATCGTACATCGTAAATTGTCCAATCGTAAATCTTGCGACTCTTTGCCAAAGATTTTGGCTGGCTTGATCCCGCAATGGAGACAACGTTTTTTACCACAATTCTGTCAAAAAGCCTACATCGTCGTCATGAAAATCAATCAAAAGGATTGTTATGACGGACAATATAAAACGTTTGCAGAGGATACGCTACCTTTTTCGTCAGAATGTCACCAGGCGTTTCTTTTCATAGCCATAACTTTACAACCATCATATTTACACATATCAGAAACAACATGAAAAAGCATTTCTTTCTCTCTATGGGTCTTGTCGCTTGTGCCGTCCTGACGGCTCAAGCCGATCTGACCGAAGATTTTAATTCTGCCAAGGGCAGTTGGACAACAGAAACCCAAGTGAGCCTGCCGAGTGGCGAATGGACTTTCGGCGGCGGGGCGCAAGCCAATACAAGCAACGGCGTTGCGGCTGTCAAGTTCAACGCCAACGGGGCGTATATGATTTCGCCTGCTATCGACAGCGTGAAATCGCTCTCGTTTGCCTACCGTGCCGGCGGCAGCAACAAGCGCATTGCCATAGCCTACCGGATAGCGGACGGCGAGTGGCAGCCGGTTGATACACTGGTTATCAAGAGTTCGGCATCGGCTTTCTCGTCTTATTCCAAGACGCTCGGTCTGGATAGTGCCAAGCAGGTGCGTATCCGTCTTACCGGACTGCAAAGCAATAGTTATGTGGACGATTTCAAGATGGTACAAGCCCAAGCGGGCGGCAACACCGGCGGGGGCGGAGGTACGGTTATCCCCGCAGACCCCGATCCTGATTTTACCCGCCCGACTTTCGTGGCTACCCATAACACCTATTATATATCGCCTGATGGCAACGATGAGACCGGCGACGGCTCGTTTGAGCGTCCGTGGTACAACCTCGGTAAGGCAGTGAGTGTTGCCCAGGCGGGCGATGTCATCTTCTGCCGAGGCGGGCGATACAAGATGTCGTGGCGCGGCACGGACTCCAAACTGACTGTTCGGCTGAAACAATCGGGTACGGCAGAGCAGCCTATCGTCATCTCTTCCTACGAAGCCGAAGCACCGATCTTCGACTTTGAGCAGCAACTCCTCGACTGCAATCGCAGTCCGAAGAACGTGGGCGACCGAGGTATCCACCTCACGGGCGACCATTGGATATTGTTCGGCTTGCATATTATGCACGCTGCCGACAATGCCATCAAGTTGGAGGGTTCCTATAACCGTGTGGAGCGGTGCGAGTTCTGCTACAACCTTGATACGGGTATCCAGTTGGGCTTCGGGCATAAGTTCTCCGATACCTTTCCCGGCGTTTCCGAGAACGACGGTACACACTGCGCCTACAACGACATCATCGATTGCGACTCGCACCACAACTGCGACTTCGATATGAACTACGGTTCGGACGCCGACGGCTTTGCCTGCAAGATGCACAACGGCAAGGGCAACCGCTTTATCCGCTGCCGTGCATGGCGCAACTCGGACGATGCGTGGGACCTGTACGAGACCGACTATGATGTGGTGCTGGTGGAGTGCTGGGCGTGGATGTCCGGGTTCGCAAGCGACCATACGTGGGTCAAAGAGTACTTGGACGGCAGTGCCTCTTTCTTGGGCAACGGCAATGGTATCAAACTCGGCGGTAATGGCACGGGCGGCAGCAGCAAGGGTATCCACTATGCCTACAACTGTGTGGCTTTCGGCTGCAACAAGTCCGGTTCTGTCAAGGGCTTCGACTGCAACAGCCACAAAGGCGGACATGTGCTGGTCAACTGCCTGGCATTCGATAACGGCTACGACTATATGTTCGAGTCCGGCGGCAGCGATGCCAATACCCACTTTGTCAACAATGTATGTTTCGGCAGACAAGAGATATGCGTGGGCGACGACGACCACAACGCCATTATCAACCTGCCTACCAAGAACGCTTGGTCGAACAACTTAGTGCGCAACTTCAGCCGTGATGACTATCAGAGCCTCAGCGAAGAGGACGCTATGGCTCCGCGGCGGGGCGACGGGTCTATGCCGGCACGTTTTGCACGACTCAAACCCGAAAGCCAACTCATAGATGCCGGTAGGGTGCCGGACGGGAAATATACGCAGAATCTTGCGGCAGTCTATGCCGACTATCCTTTCTTGCAGCAGAAAATCTATGGTGCGGCACGCGACCTTGGTCCGTATGAACTGCCCGTTGGGGAAGACCCTGCCACCGCTGTGCAACAGATTATCTCACCCGATGCTAAGGGCGGACTGCAAGTGCTGCAAGGCAACTCCGCTGACGAGGTGATACTATGCTATAGTGTCCCCGCAGATGCTCGGGTGGAAATCTCCCTCTATTCAGTTAACGGACAATGCTACGAAACAATGTATCCCGGTGCTGCCACCGATGGGGTGCTATACTACCAACCCATCTCCACGGCATCATTGCCGTCGGGTATGTATGTTGTCGTCCTTCGGGGCGATAACTATACCGCAAAAGCCAAATTGATTGTGCGGTAAAGAAAGAATGTGCATGGGAAAGGCTGCCAATGAGTTAAGTTGGTAGCCTTTTCCGTATTCATATCTTCCGTATACATATCTAATGTCCGCCGGGGCGACCGCCGCCTCCACCGGGACCTCCGCCCGGATTTCCGCCACCGCCGGAGACATTGCCGACCGTGGTTACCACCGACGAGAGCGTAGCGGAAGTAAGCGTCGTGGGCGACGAGAGCGTGCCTGCGTTGGTCAGGTTGTGGAACGAGAGTGCGTCAGCCGATGTGCTTGCCGTATAGGTACCGCCGGAGACGAGGGTATAAGCAGAGCCTTGCGTCATAGTGGGGGCAGAGAGCAGGAGCGTCATCTGACGGAGCGCGGCTTCCGGTACATAGGTGAGGACGATATTGCCCTCGCTATCCAAGAGCGAGATACGGGTGTTTGCCGTGCAGGAACCGCCATAGAGCAGCGACGGCTGTGTGCAAGTGCTACTTGTGGGTATACTGCTTGCGCCGCCGATACCGAGAATGATACCGCCCGTAATGGTGAAGTTGTTTTGGTCGCAATCGATGCCCTCTTCGGGTGTCTGCGTACCGACTGCCACGACCACGCCGCCGTTGATAGTGATAGTGCCGTTGGAGTCCAGTCCGTCATTGTTCGTGCCGCGGGTATAGATATAACCGCCGTTGATAACGATACTCTTGGCGGCATTGATACCGTCGTCCTTGGCAAGACACTCGACCTGTCCGTCATTGATGGTCAGATAGTCGGCTTCGATACCCTCGGCACTGCTGCCCGTACAGGTGATACTCGTAGTACCGCCTGCGATAAGGATCGTGTCGGCTTTGAAACCTTTGCCTTTGGCGGCAGAGACAGAGAGACTGTACGTACCGCCGTCCACAATGAGATATTCGTTACCGTTGATCGCATCTTCGCCAATGGCGGTGGCGTTGATAGTAACCGAGTTGCGCAGGCGGATATAGTCGTCGCTACGCACAGCGTGGCGGTTGTTGCCCGTGATATTGAGCGTACCCGAACCGGAGAATATGAGTTGCCCCTCGCTGAAGAAACAAGCCTTTTGGTCTTCGTCAGTACCGTCCACCGTAACCGACTGCGAATAGTTGCTGCCATCGGAAAGGGTGTTGGTGCCGGTAAGCAGCACAAAGACCGACTTATGCGGATAGCCGCCGTCGGACTCCATAGTCTTGCCCTTTTGGATATTGATAGCGGGGCCGGAGGGGTTATGGAGCGTCAGTCCGTTGAGTTGCAGGACAAACTTGTTGTCGCTATAAACCTTGAAACTGCCGTCGGAGCAGGAACCGGAAAGGACGTACTGCACTTTCTTGGCGGTGCTAACCACCGTAACATCGGTGCCGTCGGCGGTAACGGTTACGCCGTCATACGTACCATCGATACTCACTGACGAGACTGAATACGTGATGGTTATCACTTTCATCTCGCCATTGGCGTAGGCGTCCCAGTTCTCGAGGAAATCGCCGGAATTATTGTAAGTACTATCCGAGATAGTGGTGTTGCCTGTTGTGGAATTGCCACCGCCGGTGCCGGATTCCTTGGTCGGGTCTTGGCACCCTACCAATGCGGCTGCCAATAGAAACGGCAGGTAGAAATTAGAACGTTTCATAGACTAATACTTTGTTTTGTTATGTGACGGAATTATCATTTGAAGTGACACTTTGTTCATGTTGCGATGTAAATTCTTTCATTTTGTCATGCAAAAGTAGTATTGTATTTCTAATTATCCAAATTGTTTGTATGGAAAAGTATATATGGTAGTCTGCTGTGTCCCTTTTTGTATCCTTGAAATAACTGGAAGTGTCTGTTTGTGCCGAACGTCTTCAATAACCGCTCAAATGTTGTGCCGTTGCGAAAATCGTTGTATCTTTGCGCTGTTTTCTTGCGTGAGAGAGCGGAATGGCTTCCTGCGGAAAAGAAGCAAGTTATATTTGTAAAACCATAATAACAGAAATACCATGATTCTAATTGCAGACAGTGGCTCCACCAAGACCAATTGGTGCTTGATGGCGGCAAACGGACAGACTTCCGAATTTACGATGGACGGCATCAATCCGTTCTATCAAACATCGGAGGCTATTAAAAACTCTATTTCAACACAACTCCTTCCCCAGTTGTCTCACTTGCTTTGGGCGGGAACGATCACCGACATCTTCTTCTATGGTGCAGGTTGCACGCCCGAGAAAAAGAAATTTGTCATCTCTGCGCTAGAAGGTTGCTTCCGTTCGGCAAAGGCACAGGTCGAAAGCGATATGGTCGGAGCGGCTCGCGGTCTGCTCGGGCGTACCGAAGGTATTGCTTGTATTTTGGGAACAGGCTCCAACTCTTGCTTATACGATGGCGAGAAGATAGTCAAGAACGTACCCGCTCTCGGTTTTATCCTGGGCGATGAAGGAAGCGGTGCTGTGCTTGGAAAACGCTTGGTGGCGGATGTCCTCAAAAACCAGTTGCCCGAAGCAATCAAAGAGAAATTCTTGAAGCAATATGGCGTAACACAGGCGGACATTATAGAGAACGTATATCGCAAACCGTTCCCCAATCGCTATTTGGCTTCGCTTTCCAAGTTCGCTGCGGAGAACATCAATGAACCGCAAATATATGATTTGGTGTATGAACACTTCAATCAGTTCGTGGTTCGCAACTTGCGTCAGTATCCTGCCCTGCCGGTTGGTTTCATAGGGTCCATTGCTTACTATTATCAGGATGTCCTGCGCAAGGTGATGGCGGACAATGGTATGCAGGTGGCGCAGATTCTCCGCTCTCCCATGCCTGGACTCATTGAGTACCATACACAGGATGTAAAGCCTACTAATTGATACGGATCTCCAACCAAATAGAATTGTAGATATGTTTACTAAGATAACGGAACAACCGTCCCTGCACGACGACCTCGACAAGAAATCGGTACATGAGTTGCTCGTGGAGATGAACGAAGAGGATAAGAAGGTGCCTCTTGCGGTGGAAAAAGCCATTCCTCAGATAACTAAGTTGGTGGAACAGATTGTCCCCCGTATGAAGCAGGGAGGGCGGATTTTCTATGTGGGAGCAGGTACGTCGGGACGTCTCGGCGTGTTGGATGCAAGCGAGATCCCTCCTACTTTCGGGATGCCCCCTTCGTTGGTGATTGGTCTTATCGCAGGGGGTGATACGGCGTTGCGCAACCCTGTTGAAAAAGCGGAAGACGATTTGGAATGTGGCTGGCACGATTTGCAGCAGTACAACATTGGTAAATTGGATGTGCTTGTCGGTATTGCCGCGTCGGGTACTACTCCCTATGTCATCGGTGCGTTGCGCCACGCCCGTGCCGAAGGTATTCTCACGGCGTCCGTTTCCTGTAATCCCGATTCGCCCGTGGCAGCCGAAGCCGATATTCCTATCGAAGCATTGGTCGGACCGGAATTTGTCACGGGTAGTACGCGTCTCAAGTCGGGGACAGCGCAGAAACTGATTTGCAACATGATTACCACCACCACCATGATCCGCTTGGGACGGGTGAAAGGCAACCGCATGGTCAATATGCAACTGACGAATAAGAAGTTGGTGGATCGCGGCACGCGTATGCTGGTCGATGAGTTGGGGCTGGAATATCAGCAGGCGCAGCATCTGCTCCTGCTTCATGGCTCTGTCAAAAAGGCAATGGATGCCTACAAGGCTCAGTCTGCCGGGCAGCAGTGAACGGATAGTTTGCAATAAATGCTTTCTCGTTTGAATTTGGTTGATTGCGTGGTAGCCGTATTCGGCTGCCACGTAATCAATTGTTTTTCTGCTTGTTAGGTATTATAAACGCTCTGCAATGTCTCTACGACCCCTCAAGCCGACCTCAAGCACCCCTCATCGACCCCTGATCTACTCTCAACGAGAGATGATAATGAAGTCGGCAAAGCCGAATCGTACATTCTAAATAGTCCCCCATTCGTCTCATTAGACTAATTCGTCTTATTCGACCTCGGACTTCTCGATCGACTCGAACGTCTATAATCATCCCATCCTGCCGATAATCGGAAAATATGTTGTAAAACATAAAAGTGGATGTTTGTGTTCAGCAAAAAAAAGTTGTATCTTTGCGCCGGTTGTAGAATGGTGGAGTGGGGTCGCCCGCTTGCTGTTTGAAGTGAAACAAAACAAAAGTAAAGTAAAATCAACAACGCAATACGCATGAAAAGAACACTGCTTCTGCTCGCTTGTGCCGGCGCAACTCTCTTTGCTTGGGCGGAGATTTCGGTGACGGGCATGGTGACATCCAAAGAAGATGGCGAACCTGTCATTGGGGCGACTGTCTTGGAAAAAGGTACCACCAATGGTACGATAACCGATTTCGATGGCAACTACCAACTGCGTGTGGCTGACAATGCCACGCTTGTCGTCAGTTATGTGGGAATGAAAACGCAGGAGGTCAAGGTCACGGGGATGAAACATAATGTGGTGCTTTCTCCCGAGGCGATAGCCATGGAAGAGGTGGTCGTAACGGCTATGGGCGTTGTGCAAGAGAAGAAACGTATGAACTTTGCCGTGCAGAATGTCAATTCCGAGTCTATCACGGCAAGTAAGGCTGCCAACTTCGTCAACTCCCTGCAGGGGCAGATCGCAGGTGTGACGGTCACCAACGCAAGTAGTTCGCCGAATGCCGGCTCGCAGATTATTGTACGTGGTATTTCTTCTATCAACCCCTCGCAATCCAACGAACCGCTCTTCATCATGGATGGTGTGCCTTTGAGCGGTGGTGCTTCTGCGGCGGCAGACATCAACCCGAATGATATTGAGAACGTGACGGTGCTGAAAGGTGCTGCTGCTTCTGCGCTCTACGGGCAGGATGCTGCCAATGGTGTCATCATGATTACCACCAAGCGCGCACAGGAAGGCAAAATCACAGTGGCGGCCAATGCAAGTTGGCAGTTCGATACGCCGGCACGCCTGCCTAAGATACAGCAGAGTTACATCCCGGGTGCGCAAGGCATCTATGTGGATAAGGCGCAGGGCGGTTGGGGCCCTCTCTTGAATCCTGGCGAACAGACCTATGACAACCTGCACAACTTCTTCAACACGGGCTTCTATCATAAGTACGATTTCAGTGTCACGGGCGGTACGGAAAAGTTCCAGGCTTATGCCTCGGCGAACTGGTCAAAGAACGATGGTATCATTCCTAACGACTACAAGCAACGCTTCGGAGGTCTGATCAAAGCAACCTATAGCCCTGCCAAGTGGGTCACTTTCAACGCATCTGTCAACGTCATGCAGAGCGACTCGCGTTCCACATCAGCCGATGCCGTTACGGCTACTTCAGCCATGAATGCCCTCTATGGCTGGTCCAATACCGACGATATCACCGACTATCAGGAACCGACGGGCTTCCCCCGTTATATCTATTATAACGACTCCAAAAAGTATAACTCCACGTATAGCCCTCTTTATGGTATCTATAACGATGGCGGACAGTCCACTTCTCTGCGTAACGTGATGAACGCTTCCGTTACGTTCAAACCTGTCAAAGGGTTGGAACTGGTAGGGCGCATCGGTTACGATACAAGCAGTTCCACTTCCGAAACCTATGGCGTACCCCGTTGGGACGATTCCTCTGTGACACAGTCCTATACGAAGCCCAACGAACCGTCCGAACCGGGCGCCACCGCTACGGAAGAGGAAAAGAAAGCCTATGCCGATGCGCTGAAAGAGTACAACAAAAACCTCGGACTCTATAATGCCTATCAGGATTATCTCAATGGCGCATACCGTACCGATCCTTATCTTACAACCAACGATATTGCCAATATGGATAAGGCAAAGTTGGGCAAGTATTCTTCGTCTGCGGGACGCAGCCAGTTGCTCACAGCGGGTTTCTTGGCTACCTATCGGCTCGATTTGCCCAAAGACTTTGGTATGGACTTTATGGCAGGTGGCGAGTTGAAATCTTCCAAGGGATTCTCGATGACCAACAAGGGGGTGGACTTCATTATCCCGGGTGTCTATTCTCTCTCCAATACCAACCCCGATGAGGTGTACATAGATGACCGTACGCTCGCCCACTCGCAGCGTCGTACGTTTGGTTACTACTATGAAGTGCGTGCCGACTACAAGGGCTTGGCTTCTCTTTCGGTTACGGGACGTTGGGACTGGTCTTCCACGCTCAAGACTTCGCCCTACTTCTATCCTTCCGTGACGGCGGGTGTCGTTTTCTCCGAACTGATTCCAGGTTTGAATGAAACCAAGAACAATTGGTTCTCCTATGGTAAGTTGCGCGGCAACTATGCAGTCGTAGGTAAAGATGCTCCCATCTATCTCTTCGACCGTCGCTACAAACAGTTCGCCAACTATCCAGACAATGGCTATGGTATCGACCCGACCCGCTCTTCTGCATCGGCGGAGTTGCAACCCGAGATGTCCTACTCGTGGGAAATCGGTTTGGACTTGCGCTTCTTCGATAACCGCACTCGCTTGGATGCGGCTTACTATTCCACCAAGGTGGACAACCAGATTGTGACCGTGCGTGTATCTCCCGCTTCGGGATATATCTTGCAGACGCGCAACGAGGGTGCCATTCGCAACCAGGGTATGGAACTTACCTTGGAGCAGGATATTGTCCTCCGCAAGAATGTGAAGTGGACGGCGGCGCTCAACATTGGTCTCAACCGTGGCAAGGTGGTGAACCTTCCCGAGAATGTGTCCGAAATCACGGGTCCACAATATACCGACATCTTTACCTCCGCTTACCTCGGTGGTTCCACCACGGGTCTTACGGGTAAAGACTATCTCCGTACGGCGGACGGCAAAATTATTTGTGATGCCGAAGGCTATCCGCAAATCAATCCCAACAAGAACCTCTATATCGGTAACCGCGAGGCGAAGTTCTCTGCAGGTCTCCGCAGTACGTTGGAGGTTTATGGCGTGCAATGCTCCTTCCTCTTCGACGGACGCTTGGGAGGCGATGTGGTGAACATCACAGGGCGTTCCCTCCTTTCCAATGGTCAGTCTGCCATATTGGAGAAATATCGTGGACGGCAAGTTGTCTTCGAGGGAGTTGTGGACGATGGGGAAGGCAACTATGTGGTAAACACAAAGCCCATTACGCTCGATTATACCACCATCACCAACTATTTCTACAACGTGTCCTCCAACTTCATAGAGGATGGCTCTTATATCCGTCTGAGTTATGTTACGGTAGGCTACGATTTCGTACGCCTGATGAAGTCACAGAAAGTACTTAAAGGGTTCAACCTCGCTTTCACGGCAAACAATCTCTTTGTTTTGACCAAATACACAGGTACCGATCCTTTGTGTAATGCGGCAACCTCCGGTGGTGGTACGGGCTCGGCAGGTATTGATAACTACCCAGTTCCCTCCACACGCAGTTACAATATATCCCTTAATGTTAAATTCTAATCCCGATGCGCTATATGAAATCAATTAAGTATCTGAGTATATTGATGGCAGTGGTGTTGTTCCTGCCGGGTTGCGAAGATTTTTTGGATGTCAATACCACGAAGGACGATCCTACGGTAGTCACGGTTGACCAGATCCTCCCGACGCTCTGTTTCTATGCCTCGCAGATCTGTTATGACCATGCCGAATATGGAGTCTATATGTCGCAGGCGCTTACCACGGGCGATAAGTCCCAAACGGGTTCCTATCCCTATAGTCAGGGGTGGGAGTTCCTGAGTGTCAACCGGCATCCTATGTGGCGGCGCCATTTCTATGATTTGGGTGCCAACGCCAATGCAATGTTTGAACTGACTGCAAAGAACGGCTCCAAGAACTACGAACTCATCGGGCGTACTTTGATGTTGCAGTCCACCATGTTCACCACCGACGTCTTTGCTGATATGCCCCGCTCCGAAGCCTATGTGGCTACTTCGCCTCGCTACGACTCCCAGCAGGAAATCTACGACTGGATGTTCTCCGAGGCTGACCAACTTTTGAAACTCTACGACGACCCTTCGTGGACGAATGGTCCCCAAGCCTTGCCTATCAGCGAGAAATCCGACCGTATCTACAAAGGCGACATGAAGAAATGGGCTGCCTATACAAAGGCGTTGCGTTGCCGTCTGTGGTTGCGCAAACTCCCCAATTGGGACAACACACCTTCCACTTGCCAGAAGATTGTGGCAATGGTGGATGATGTACTCAACGACCCCAACTGGGAAGAACCTCGCTACTGTTACCCGGGTGGTAAAACCGAATCCAACTGCCCGTGGGGACCTGCTGCTCCGAAAATCAATGGCTGGGAAAGCCGCAACAACCGCTTGGCATCCTCTATCCCGACCAAATTCTTTGCCTACGCTATTCTTGGTGGATATGAAGAAAAATATCAAAGTCCTTCCACTTATAGATATGCTTTGGATCCACGGGCGGAGAAGATGATGACCCCTCGTACTGGAACAGTAACAGAGGGTAGCACAAAAATAGAATTGGGGGCAAAGTTACGTAGTCTGGAGAGTAATATAGGAATAAATACAAATTGGAAAATTACTTTTTACCCGGACCTTTATGCCTCGGATACAGAAAGTAATCCTTATACAAAAAATGATGGGTATATTGCTCTCATAACTACTGAAGAACTTCTCTTCATTAAAGCGGAGGCACTCTATTGGATGAACCAAAAGGCGGAAGCCTACAATGTGACGAAGCAGGCGGTTAATCTCAATATGCAACGTTATGGTCTTAATGTTGATAACTTGTCATCTAAAGACAGAGTGCGTTATGATCTGTTTATGTCCGTCCGTCTCCCTGGTGAATCTGTGTTTACCATTGCCGACTTGATGCAGCAGAAGTATGTGGCAATGTATTTGCAACCTGAACAATGGACCGACCTCCGTCGTTACAACTACTCCAGCAAAACCAATGGCATTTATTACGATGGCTATCCTGTTTATACAGTGACCACTTGTCTGACTAAGTTTGATGGAACTTTAATGACCGTAAAGAATTTTAACACAGAATATAGCCTTCGCCGTCCGTTCAACCTTTATGCTGCCTATTGGGACCAGCCCGATTGCTACGAAGACCCGTCCACTAAGGCGGTCTATTCTCCCAATGCATGGGTCAACCGGCTTAATCCCGACACCGAAACGGAGGTGAAGTACAACAAACAGGAACTGATCCGTATCGGTGCTTGCGATGCCAATGGCAATGTGGACTATCGTTGGATGCAGAAACACATGATCTGGGCGATGAAGAACTCTTCGGTCTGCACCGTCTCGAATAACATAGAATGGAAATAACTCTTTTTACGACTATGAAACGAATCAATATACTGTTCCTCGCTGCAATCCTGTTGGGTTGCGTGGCGTGCGATAAGCACGATTTCATTGACGACCTTGTCATTACGGGTAACGTCGGACCGCAATCCTATTGGGAAATCGGAAGTTCGGTAGTACCTGCGGGTTCCGATGTCCCTTTCAAAGCACAGTACTATACAAGTGTGGACGGAGTCTCCATCGATCGTTCCGAAGTGTGGTACAATGTTACGGAGAACCTTGAAAAAGTGGTTGCTTGTCCTTGGACAAAAACATTCACCTACTCGGTCTCTCAGATTACTTCTTCCGAGAAGCGTATCTCCCAAAAGATAAAGACGTTCCCCCATGCCGACTATGCGTTGTGGAACGATTCCATTCATGCCTATTATTTCGGAGGCTCCTTCCCTGTAAGTAGTACATTGTCTTCGTTCAAGTGGGAGAAACCGGCTCGCTACGACGATGAAGCCTTTGTGAAGTACTTTGGAGAGGACTATAAGCAGCACTTCAAAGATAGTCTCTACAATCTGTTGAAGTATGAAGACTTCAGCAGTATCATCATGGGGGCAAATTTGCGTGATAACTTCCGGGAGTTCACCGACTCGACATTCGATGTCAACTCCGATTCGTGGGTGCGCCATTTCAAATGGAACGCCGATTCCACGGCCACCCCCGTGCCGGATAAGGTCACCGAACTCTACCGCGATAGTATTTCTTTCGACCAACTCATTCAGAACGCAGGGGAAAATTGCTACGATGTAACCTACAAACGTTCCTACCAGATACGTGCAGTCTTGCGTGTGTACGACGATCGTGAAGTCTATGGTACCACGGTTGCTAAAGATATAGAAATCAACTGATAAATCTTATTGTGCTATGAAATCTGTCTGTAAATATATTCTGCCTTTCGTGGCGTCCGCTTTGTTCGTTGGCTGCCGCGAACACGAACCCAAAGTGGAAGACCTTCCCAAGGATGCTGTCTCGTTTGAGTACTCTATCCCTGGTTCCTATGCCATCGACTACTATGTGGACTCTGAGGTGCAATTCGTCAATACTTCTTCTACAAAAGGAGTGGCTATGTGGAATTTTGGAGATGGTGCCGAGTCTGAAGGCGATTCTGTGCGCCATGCCTATGCCGAAACAGGCACCTATACGGTCACGCTCTCCATTCGTCAAACCGATGGAACAACCTTGCAGAAGAAACAACCGCTCTATATTTCCGACATCAAGCCTTTGCTTACTCTCAATCCCATTGAAGGCGGGCTTTGCGAAGTGCTTTCCACCAAAGTGTCCTTCTCCATGGAACTTCCTAACCCGAAGAACCGCAAGGAGGAATACCAATGGATTTTCCCCGAAGGAACGCGTCTTTTGGATAATACACCGGTTGATACCATCACCGACAAGTTGCCGCCTGAAGTAATCTTCTCCAATGTGGGTTCGCAAACGGTTCGTCTCATTGCCAAGTTGGATGGGCGCGCTTTGGAGGAAGTCTCCATGAATGTGCAAGTGGGCTACAATAAGGAAGTTCCTACACTCTACTATGCCGTTCGGGGAGGGAACATTATGGCGCTTAAGTTGGTTTCCGATGCACCGGCGGATATGAAAATTATGCCTTTCGATTTGGGTGTATCTTCTGGACAACATGCTTTCAATATCCTCTTTGCCGACTCTTCTGTCTATATGTTGGATGCAGGCAAGCAATTCTATTATGTGGACGATGCCGATGGTGTGATGGGGGATGGCAAAATCTCTGTCATTGCAAAAGACGGTTCCAAAGTGGAGACGCTTATTACCAATGTAGGACAAGCCGCATTCGACGATCCTTTCTATGGCTACATTGAGGAGGGTACTCTCTATTATGCCAATCGTAATACGGGTATCATTGCGGTTCGCACAAAAGAGCGTAACAGAATATACAATGTTACGGAATTCCCCTATTATGTGCAGCACACCACATTAGGTTACTATGGACCTGTTCTCTCGTATGGTTCCATTGGTGGTATGTTCGGAAAGGTGGAAGGAGTATGGTATTGGGCAAAGTTCTATAATGGAAATGGTATCATTCGTTTTGAGGATTCTGACATCTTAAAAGAACCGATGACAGAGGCTAATAAGTATCCTCAACCTGCTGCAGGGGTCGTATTAAGGGGTATGAAACCAAAATCTTTTGTCTATAATGGCAAAACGAAAGAATTCTTCTTCACGGTCTTCGATGAAGGTTCCAATGGCTTCTATCGTTGTCCGGATATAGCATCGTTAAATGCAATTGGAAGCAATACAAAGAATTTGCAACCCTACAAAATCCTTCATGAATCGGGAAAGGACTTGGAGGCAAATACCTCTGGAAAACCTGCCATCTACGAAGGAACCACTGCAGAACCGGTCTGTATATGTCAGTTGGCATTGGATGAAGCCACGGGTTGTGTCTATTTCGGCTACCGTTCCGATGGCAAGGACTCCAATGCGCCTTCAGGACTGATGCGCTACAATCCCGCAACGGGCAAAGTGGAAACGGTCATTGAGGGCGTGGAAATCTATGGCGTAACGGTCAATCCCAATCCGTCTAAGTTGTTCTGATGATGTCTGTCGGCATGAAGAAATATATGGCGGTAGGTCTGTTCCTCTTGTGTGCATTCTGTGTACAGGCTGCAGGAGTACAGAATCCCAAGCGGGAGTTCCGCTCGGCATGGATAACCACGGTCTGGGCAATCGATTGGCCCAATACATCGTGGGGCAGTGCCGATAATGCAGTGGCGCAACAGCGGGAACTTGTTCAGTTGCTTGATTCTCTTCAGGCTGCCAATATGAATGCCGCTTGTTTCCAAGTGCGTGGTTTTTGCGATGCGATGTACCGCTCCAAATACGAACCTTGGAGCGAATACCTCACAGGTACTCGTGGCGGTGAGCCTGCCTATGACCCCCTTGCACTCGCTGTTTCCGAGGCGCATGCACGGGGTATGGAACTTCATGTCTGGCTCAATCCCTATCGTTATGCTTCTTCGCCGAAAACCTATGGTTCGTTGCCTGACGACTATTCCCAAACGCATCCCGAATGGTTGATGCGCTATGGCGATGCCACTATCCTCAACCCCGGTCTTCCCGAAGTGCGTGAACGGATAGCGGCGGTGGTGGCGGACATCTTGGAGAACTACGATGTGGACGGTGTCCTTTTCGACGACTATTTCTATCTGTCTGGTACACCCATGTCTATGGATGCCGACCTTTATGCTGCTAACAATCCTCTCGGGCTGTCGCAGGCGGAGTGGCGTCGTGAGAATGTCAACGAGATGGTACGTCTTGTGCATGACACCATCAAGGCTGTCAAACCATGGGTAACGTTTGGTATTGGTCCGGCCCCGCAGGTCGCTTCTTCCGATGAACATGCCGTCAAATATGGAGTGGACAAGATGCCGTTCTCCGACTGGCAGTATAATGGAATTTACTCCGACCCGTTGGCATGGCTCAGCCGTGGTACAATTGACTATATCTCCCCGCAGATGTATTGGAACATTGAATCTTCCTATAGTTTTGCCGTGTTCTCAGCATGGTGGTCTAAGGTGAGCAATCAGTTCGGGCGACATTTCTATGCAAGCCATTCTGTGGAATACTCAGGTCGCTCCTATCCTGTCACCGAGACTTCCGACCAGGTAACCGTTCTGCGTAACGATGACCGCAACTCGGCGGTGGGTTCTGTTTTCTTTTCCATACGCAACGCCGTTTTCGCCGAGGGTTTCATTCGCAACTTGCGCAATACGGTGTACAAGTATCCTGCCCTTCCTCCCATGAAAGCGTGGGAACGCCGCACGGAACCTCTCTATGTGAGCAACATCACCTATTCGGGCAGTACGGGCAAACTCTCATGGACAGCACCAACCGATAATCTCCGTTATGCCGTCTATTGTATTCCAAAGGACTATCAGTCCCGCCGTGGAGTGTTCTTTTCGCCTGAGAACTTGGTAGGGTTCACCTATACCAATTCTTGCAAAGTGCCTATCAAGCAGAACTATACCTATGCCGTGGCGGTGGTCGACCGCTATGGCAACGAGTTCCCGCCCGTGGTGCGCGATGCGGCTCGGACGGTGCTTTCTGTTCCTCAACTGCTCATTCCTGCCGACGGGGCGTTGCAACTGGTGCCGTCTTCTTTCAGTTGGTCGCCTGCCAAGGGAGTGGATTCCTGGCTTGTGCAGTTTGCCACCGATGCAGCGTTCACCCATCTGATAGAGTCCTACGAGACCGCTGATACCACGTTCTTTACGGGCAAAGTCGCTCGTATTACAGATGGTGGCACATATTGGTGGCGCATTATCGCGCGGGGTGCCAATGCCGATGAGGTCGTTTCGCCCGCTCGTGCATTCACGGCAAAGATGTTCTCCGTCCTCTCTCCTGCCAAGTCGGAGAAAGAGGTGAGTCTCGCACCTTTGTTGCGCTGCGATAGTGTGGAATCGGAGTCTGTTCGCTATACCTTTGAAGTAAGTACGTCTGTCCAGATGCGCACGGAAGATATTGTGTACAAAGTGGAAACCGCTGTACCTCGCCTGCAAATGCCTGATTCTGTCTTGGCGCAGATTACGACCTACTATGTCCGTTGCACGGCGGAGTATGGTGCCGTCCGCATAGTGTCCGAAATATCTTCGTTCCGGACACTCGCTCTTCCTGTCCCCGTACCGGAGATTCTGCAGCCTTCCGACAGAGAGGTGATTAGGAATACCGAACTGCATGTCTCATGGCAATCACAGAATGCGCAGTCTTTCCGTGTGGAGTTGTCAACCGTGGAGAGTTTTGCGCCGCGCAATACGAAAGTGCGGAATGTGGATGCTTATACCTATGAGACGACTTTCACCAATGTGGCGGAAGGCAACTGGTTCCTTCGTGTCCGTGCATCGTCTGTCGATGGCTGGGTCACATCGCCTGTGCTTTCTGTCACGATGGAGAAACCGACTGCCTTGGCAGAACAGGAGTCCTTTGCGTGGTATGTGTCAGAGGGGGTGATAGTCTCCGAAAAAGCGTTGCCTTATGTGTTGTACAACCTCTTGGGCGTCCCCGTGTTGAAAGGCACAACCGCCGTCGGCGTAACCTCCCTGCCTGCTCTCGAAGGGGTCTTCGTCTTGCAAGTCGGGCAGAACAAAAAGAAAATAGTATTATAGAATAACTCGGATAAAGAAACAAGAACAAGATAACAAATTAACGTTGTGGAGTACTGCCCGACGGGTTCGGCGGAACGAAACAATAATTTACTAACATTAATCTATCTATTTATGAAAAAATTAACAGTATTGTGTGGTGCGCTCTTGATGGCGGCTACATCATTCGCGGCTGTTGAGTACGTTCTCCCCGAAGGAGCCGTTACCAACGACTACGGATGGACAAGCAAAAAAGACATGTACGAGGCTCTGAATGCTGATTGGAATGCATACTCAGGGGCTACTAAGACATGGGTGGCCTATGAAAGCCAATTGAAAAATTCTAATGGTGGCATCCCGACCTCTATTACTTCTGCTGAGGGCGCAAAGTTGCTGGAATTCTTTGCAGATGAAACACAGAAGGCAAAGTGGGGGTGGTTGCCTGCATATATGGATTCAGTAGCAAAAAAACAATATAAAAAAGGTGATGCTGCGCAAGGTCCGAGAACATTGCCATCGTCGGGGGCTTTGCAAATGCGTTTCGGTCTCGGCAATTTCTTCGGAGAAGACAATAATGCTTCCACCGGATGGCAAGATGCTGTCGATATGTCTAATGGTGAGGCTCTCTTGGCTGCATACCAACCGGTTTGGAAACATGCTTATGCCAATCCTACCGAAATTGCAGAAGGCGAGTTCACGCTCAATGCTCCTTACAAAGAGGGCGAGTCATTCCGTGGTTGGTTCGACAACGAAGCAGGTACCGGTACGCCCGTTACCAAGATTACTCCCGAATCCACAGGCAAACTCTATGCTTGCTTTGGTGAGTATATCAACACCGTGGCAGAAGTGCTTGCGTTGGCGGATGGTACGGAAACCAAAGTGAAAGGTACGGTTACCTATATGGCAGGTAACAACTTCTGGATCCAGGATGCTACGGGTGCTATCCTCTGCTATGGCAAAGACAATGGTTTGGCTCTCAATGAAGAAGTAACTTTGAGTGGTAAGTTCGTTGCAAATTTCAATGGCTCTCCCGAACTGAATAACGCAACGGTTATTAGCCACGTGGCTGGTACGGCTATTACGCCTGCCGAGGTTACGCTTGCTCAGTTGGTGGGTGATGTAACCACCTATCTCAATAAGTTGGTTTCCGTTAAGGGCGTGCAGATTGTTTCCTATGAGGGAGATTTTAAGACACCTTATGTCTCCGATGGTATCAACAAAATCGCTTTGTACAAATATACGGGTGTAACGGAAGATAAATACCCTGTGGGTACAAACATTAGTTTCAAAGCGGTCATCTCTGTCTTTAATACAACTCTCCAGTTCCGTGGCGAAGAAGTATGGATTGAGACTGCTGCTGCCGCTCTGAAGGATACCTACAATTATCCCGCTCGTGGTGAGAATGGCGAATATACCCTCGAAAACAAATGGATTTATTCTATGAAGAAGGGTAATTTTACAGAAAACCGTCCTTGTGCAACTATTAAGGCTGTCCGTGGAATGGCTGTAAAAGACGGGAAAATGTATTTTATTGATAGCGATCACAAGGCTTTGCAAGTGGTGGATGGTGCCACTGGACAAAAGTTAGACATGATTACTATTACTGGGGAACATCTTTTCCAAATAGAAGAAACCGATGAAAAAGGAGTAACAACGTGGAAGAACGGTGTTACACTTCTCTATAATGATGTGAAGGTGGATAATGCAGGTAATATCTTGATTGGTGCATGTCTTACTTCAAGCCAGACTTTCTTCATCTACAAGGTGGATGAAAAAACAGGTGCTGCAACCGAGGTGATCAAAGAGCGTCTTTGGGATAATACGGAGGAAGAGTTTAATCTGATTAAATATCGTTTCGATGCATTTGGCGTATATGGTGATGTAAACTCTCATGCTGTGATTATGGCACAAGATAATAACTCCATGGCAGCGTTCAAGTGGGTCATTGATAATGGTGTGGCTGCAAAGGCTCAATTAGTGCGAATTCATCTTGATGCAGACAATGATAATTCGTATTTGATAGTAAAAGATAAGGATGGTAACAAAACTATACAAGCCGGACCTGGTGCTGCTACTCAGATATTCCCTGTTGACGATAATTTCTTCTATATTGATGGTTGGAGTTCTTATCCGACTCTCTTTAATATCGCGGACTATAATGGTATGCTTGTTGCATCATTGGCAGATGACTTCAAAAATTGTCCTACAGGTTTGAAAGTCGCTAACAATGAAGGTGATACCTGCACATTAAATCAGGGACACAATGGTCTTGTTGAGTTCCAGGTGGGTGATGAGTACTTCCTCGTAATGGCGGCTACCAATACAACTGGTACTCCTCATTCTGCATTTGCGCTCTATAAGTTCAAAGATGCTTCCAAATCCTTTGCAGATATGACTCCTATGTGGTTCTTCCCGAACGAGGGTATGGGTGAGACTTCTAATGAATATCGTACAGCCGTTCCGAGTGTAGAAGTGAAAGATAATGTGGCTACGATTTACCTGTATACGGGTGAAAATGGTTATGCTGCTTACACCTTCACGGGTAAAAAAGCAACGGCTGTTTCGAACATCACCGATGCTAAGGCTGAAAACGTAGAGAAGATCATGGAAAATGGTCAGGTTTATATCCTGAAGAACGGTGTTCGCTACAATGTTTTGGGTGTACAGGTAGAGAAATAATCTCGTTCCCGAAAACGATCGTAAATAGTTGTATGATAAATACAACTGTTCGGGCAGGAGGGTCTCCCTCCTGCCTTTTTTGTATCGTTTATATCCTGGAATGATACTGTCGGATTGCCCAATCAATCCCATTCACCCAATCCGCTCCATTCGTCTAATTCGCCCAATATGTTCCATTCATCCAGTTGGTCTTATTCGTCCAATTTGCCCCAATCGTCCAACCAATCCTTCTGTTATGTAGTTCTCAATCCCTCGAACTTCTCGATAAACTCGAACGTCTATAACAATTCTGCAAATGCAGTTTAATGCCGGAATATTGGAAGTCCTCCGCGGCCGCGTCCGCCCCGTCTGCCTCGTCCGCGGCTTTAATGGCACTTTAATGGGCTTTAATGGAGATAAAAGAAGTTCCTGGCGTAGAAAATTAACGGTCAATTACACGGCAATTAGCGGAGAACAAGGAGTAACGATATGCTTTTTGCGGCTAATTAACGGTCAATTGGCGGAGAAGAAAGTGGCAATTAACGGAGTTATCTGGGGACGTGCCCGCCCCGTCCGCGGCTTTAATGGAGTACGTATTAGCGGCTTATTACACGGCAATTAGCGGAGTCCTCCCCATGTTGCCGTATCCCGATTTATTTCGTACCTTTGCCGCATAATTCAGTCGTGCCGGCAATCGTATGCCTGCTCGGCGTAAACATTTGTAGGTTTATTTGTTATGATTAAAATTACTTTCCCTGACGGGAGTGTCCGCGAGTATGCCGAAGGCGTGAGCGGATTGCAGGTGGCTGAGAGCATCAGCCCCCGCTTGGCACAAGAGGTGCTGGCGGTAACAGTGAATGGCAAGCAGCAGGACCTTACGGCTCCTATCAATGAAGACTGCTCTCTTGTGCTTCATAAGTGGGACGACCCCGAAGCGAAACACGCTTTCTGGCACACGTCTTCCCACCTCATGGCGGAGGCGTTGCAGGAACTCTTCCCGGGTATCCAGTTCGGTATCGGTCCTGCCATCGAAAATGGTTTCTACTACGATGTCTATCCTGCCGAGGGCACCTCTATCAAGGAGTCCGACTTGGAGACTATCGAAAAGAAAATGCAGGAGTTGGCGCAGAAGAAAGAACCTCTTGTCCGCAAGAGTATCTCCAAGGAGGACGCACTCCGTGAGTTTGCTGCCAAAGGACAGCACTATAAGTGCGAACTGATCCGTGACCTCGAAGATGGTCATATCTCCACCTATACACAAGGCAGTTTCACGGACCTTTGCCGTGGTCCCCACTTGCCCAGCACCGAACCCATTAAGGCTGTCAAGGTGCTTTCGCTCTCCGCTGCCTATTGGCGTGGCGATGAAAAACGTCCTATGATGACCCGTATCTATGGCATCTCTTTCCCGAAGAAGAAGATGCTCGATGAGTATCTCACCCTTCTCGAAGAAGCCAAGAAGCGCGACCACCGCAAGATCGGCAAGGAGTTGGAACTCTTTATGTTCTCCGATATGGTGGGTAAGGGACTGCCTATCTGGCTCCCTCGGGGTACGGCTCTGCGTCTTCGCTTGGAAGACTTCCTCAAGAAGATTCAGAAACGATACGGCTATCAGCAGGTCATCACGCCGCACATCGGCAATAAGCAACTCTATGTCACTTCCGGTCACTGGGACCACTATGGCAAGGACTCTTTCCAACCTATCACCACGCCCGAAGAAGGGGAGGTCTATCTGCTCAAACCGATGAACTGCCCCCACCATTGTATGATCTACAAAAACTCGCCCCGTTCCTACAAAGACCTGCCCCTGCGCATTGCCGAGTTCGGTACGGTCTATCGCTACGAACAGTCCGGCGAGTTGCATGGTCTCACACGTGTGCGTTCGTTCACGCAGGACGATGCGCACATCTTCTGCCGTCCCGACCAGGTCAAAGACGAGTTCATCAAGGTCATGGAGATTATCGGTATCATCTTCCGTGCATTGGACTTCAAAAACTTCGAGGCGCAGATCTCGCTGCGCGATCCCGATAACCACGAGAAGTATGTGGGGAGCGACGAGGTCTGGGAGAAAGCCGAGAATGCTATCATTGAGGCTTGCCGTGAGAAAGGAATGAATGCTTCCGTGGAATATGGCGAAGCGGCTTTCTATGGTCCTAAACTCGATTTTATGGTCAAGGACGCTATCGGACGCCGTTGGCAGTTGGGTACTATCCAGGTGGACTACAACCTCCCTGAACGCTTCGGCTTGGAGTATGTGGGCGAGGACAATCAGAAACATCGTCCTGTTATGATTCACCGTGCGCCTTTTGGTTCTATGGAACGTTTTGTGGCGGTGCTTATCGAGCATACTGCCGGTAAGTTCCCCTTGTGGCTCACGCCCGATCAGGTGGTCGTGCTGCCTGTCTCTGAGAAGTCCAACGACTATGCTTTCCGCGTAAAGCAGATGCTCGAAGAGCAGGACGTACGTGTCATTGTCGATGACCGCAACGAGAAGATCGGACGTAAGATTCGTGATAACGAACTCAAACGTATTCCTTATATGCTCATCGTGGGCGAGAAGGAAGCGGAACAGGGACTCGTCAGTGTGCGCCGCCAAGGGGCTGAAGAGAAAGGGCAGATGACGGTGCAGGACTTTGCAGAGTTTATCAACGGGCAGGTCTCGCAGCAGATGAACGCTTTCTGATAATCCGAAATCAGCGGAGTCTCTCTATTCCTGTCAATGAATAGAGAGACTCCGCTTTTCCCTAACCCCTAACCCCTAATCTCTAATCTCTAATCTCTAATCTCTAATCATGCCCCTCCGTTATTTGTCTCTGTAACTTCCGGCATTGTGTCGGGT
>DLLF01000002.1:345033-345234 GCA_002477945.1 Bacteroidales bacterium UBA7569 | reverse complement strand
TTTGGCAACGCCCGACACAAATCACTCTGTAGGTTAAGGCTGCTTATAGCCCCCTCTTTGAGGGGGGGTGGGGGAGTCCCATTGGTTTCTTTTGGTCAGGCAAAAGAAAAGAAAGAAGAATAGAACAAAACTAACTTAATTTTCTCCCAATAGAATAGAGAGACTCCGCTTTTCCCTAACCCCTAATCCCTAATCCCTAAT
>DLLF01000002.1:202356-344986 GCA_002477945.1 Bacteroidales bacterium UBA7569 | reverse complement strand
CCCTAATCCCTAATCCCTAATCATGCCCCTCCGCTATCTTCCTGCACGGACCGAGTACAACGGGCAACTCCGTTCCGCTTTGGTGATTGAGTTGTCCTGGCGGCAGGTCACTGCCGTCGAAGGGGAGTGGGTCGTCTCTCGTATTGTCGATTGGGCAACGTTGCAGGTCGAACCCGCCGATACGGTCTATCTTTCCGGAACGCTCAGGGGGGATCTTCATGTCGGAGCCAAGGCGTCCGACCTCTCTCTCGAACAGCCGGCTTCTCCGTCTCAACCCGCCGTCTCCCGTCCTCTCACCTCTGTCATAACTCCTTCTTAGTTCCCTATTAGCCCCATCCGTCCCATCCGCCTCATTCTCCTATTTCCCAAAAGTCTCTCCCTCGGATTTTTCGAACAACTGGTATGTCTATTGTAATCTCATCGGCGGATTGTTCGTCCTCCCTGTAATCTTCCTTGCAAAATCGTACATTGTACATTGCCAAATCGTAAATAATACGACCCCCCAAGCCGACCTCAACGACCCCTCAACGGGAGATTGATTAGCCCCTTCTTTGGAGGGGTTGGGGAGGTCTTCCTCTCTCCCTCGAACTTCTCGAACAACTGAAACGTCTGTAATTAACTCATGAACCCGCAAAACATTTGCTACTTTCCGGAAACTTCCGTACCTTTGCACTGCTTTTAGCAAACATAGCAACTTATGGTACCAAGAGTAACGCCTTGGTTGAAAAGGGAAACAGGTGCAAATCCTGTACAGACCCGCTGCTGTAAGTCCTGTTGATTATGGTGCATTATGCCACTGACTCCGTGTTGGGAAGGCGCACCGTGGAGGGATAAGTCAGAAGACCTGCCTGGGTTGGAGCGAATATGGGCTTTCGTGGAGTTGGAGCCGGCGCAATACGTTTCCTGTTATGGTATGGGTTGTTGTGCGTGTTTGTCTCCGCGAGAGAGGAGACAATAATTGTTTTTAACACGATACGACAATGAAAAAAGTATTACTCTTGGTTGCTTTGGCAGCCCTGTCAGGTGCCGGTCTGATGGCACAAACCGATCCCTATGTAGTTAGTCTTGACGAAGCGGTATGGAACTTCGACGACTATTCCGACACAAAGCCCGTCTTGGAAGGAACGACCGATTTCGTTTGCCCGAAAATGTGGATCGTTGGTAATGCAGGAAATAAGAAGCAATCTCAAGCCTATCTTCCTTTCATCTATCCAAGCAAATTGGATAAGGATAACTCCTATGGATATGATGGCAGACTCTGTGAACGCATCTATGGTATTGCAAGTGATGGACGTGTTCCGGTGTATGCCATTCTTCCCGCAATCAAAGACAAAGACTACGCCAACCTGCTGCTCAATTTCTATGGCAAAGCGGAGGAGTTCACAACCTCACGTGTGAATAATGCCAAATTGCGCATTGGATATATAGCAGCCATTGCCGATACGTCCGAACTGAAAGAACATTTTGCCGAGAAGGTGATCAACTTCCGTGACTTGACACTCTCTCTCGCGAAATACGACAAGTACGAAATCCCCCTGTCAGGCATTCCCGCCGGTGCCCACCTGGTCTTCTACGACGATGATGCCACCGTGATCAACTCATGTCTCTTGGACAACATTTCCTTCACGGAAGTTGGTGGAGGAGTCGGAACGTTCCTTCCTCTAACAAACGGACAGCAAAACGAAACCGTGAAACAATTGCGCGACGGCAAACTCTGTATCTTGCGCGACGGCCGTCTTTACGATGTCCTCGGCAGGGAGATTCGCTGACGTCTTGTCCGCCTGTCAGGAATTGCGTTCTCTGCCGTAGTCGCTGCCATGATAGGGTGGAAACGCAATTTACAGGATAGCCCGTCTGCTCCGCAAAGAGCAGACGGGCTATCCTCGTTAAATAAGGCTGCATGAGGAAACACCGCAGCATGGATAATTTCTCATCTTCTGGTCATACTGCCGTTTTGGTGCGGGTTGCCTTGCCAATACAACACGCTGACTTGTTTTTCTCACAAAGAGTTACTATCTTTGCCAAACCAAACAATCTTTTCGGTTATGACTATTGCGGTTTTTGGCAATTCCAACAAGAAGAACACATTGGGCGAGGTCGCCCATATCCTGGATTTTATGGACGCCCATGGTGTGCGCGTCCTGCTCTCTCAGGAACTGAGAAACGAGATGAACTTGCGCGACCGCTATGCTCCCTACACACACGATACCGACGAAGTAATCGATTTCGCCCTCTCTGTGGGAGGCGATGGCACGTTCCTCTACTCTGTCTCGCAAGTGATTGATAAGAACATTCCCATCCTGGGGATAAACTGTGGTCACCTCGGTTTCCTCACCGAGGTGCAGACTGCCGACAACAACTCGGTCTGCGAACAACTAATCCGCAATGCCTACACCATAGAACAACGCGCCCTGTTGCACGTCGTCCCCTCGCCCAATCAGGAAGGAGAGAATATCCTTGCACTCAATGAAGTGGCGCTTATGAAGCAGGAACTCAGTTCAATGATTACGGTGGAGGTCTGGGTCAATAGCCAACCCCTGCACGCCTACAAGGCGGACGGTTTGCTTGTTTCCACGCCCACAGGCTCCACGGCATACAATCTTTCTGTAGGCGGCCCCCTCATGGCACCGCAAACACGGGCCCTCATCATCTCGCCGATCGCCACACATAGTCTCAATGTACGCCCGTTGGTGATTCCTGACGATTGGCAGATTGATCTCAGGGTGAAGAGCCGTTCCCGCAACTTCCTCCTCTCGGTGGACGGGCGTTCCCGCACCCTCAAAGAAGAAGTCTCTCTTCATATAGAAAAAGCCGCACAGACGGTGAAACTGGTACATACCGAAGAACACTCCTTCTTCAATTCTTTGCGGCAGAAACTCTTCTGGGGAATAGAATGACAATGCGGCGTGGAGCATATCTCATACTGTTATTGCTGACCGGCGTGTGTTTGTCGGCGCAGACTGCTTCTTTTCGCGAGGGCTTGTTCCGCTATGCTCCCTTTGGTCACTCCCTCCTGTCGGATATGCATCCCGACTATGTCCGCCTGGATATGCACGGAAATACCAACCATTCCTCCTACGATTGGGGACAGACTGTGCGTGCTTATCGTTTTACCACGGCAGCCGTTATAGGAACCAAACTTCCCCTTTGGCAAGGAAACATCAGAAACGACAACTTCGCGTTGAGTGTCACGATGCCCATCTCGGTCAGCATCTGGCTCGATCTGGCGGAACCTGTCACGGCGCCTGTCGTGGATACCGACTACCGCATCGCCGGACCCACGTTCTGTTTTCTGCACCGTCTCAACCGGCGTTTCTTGCACAACTATTCCGTCGCGTGGAATCCCTTCAAGCACGAATCCACGCATATAGGAGATGAACTCGCACTGCAACACGCTGATTTCGGATTCCCTCTGCGGCGTGTCAATGTGTCTTACAACTATACCGAACTCGTCTTCACACTCAATGAGGCGGAAAACCGGTTCGCGCAGAACCATTGTTTCCGGGCGGGTCTGCTTCTGCTTTGGCAGCCTCGGCGGGGTTGGTATTTCATCGATGCCACTGATGGAGATGCCTCTTTGGCGCACCCTGCTGTCTCGCCGTGGGAAATTTATCTGCAATACCAATATCAGTCGCCTGCCTCGAGGCATGGCTTGCAAGGGGTCGCTTCTCTCGAAGTGAGAAACCGTGCCGCTTATGGATATCCCGACTATGCGCTGAAAGACGGCGCATTGGTCTCTGTTCCGTATGCTGAAAAACGTGTCTTCACCTGCAACGCTTTCTTAGGGTTACGCTTCTGCACGCCTCACTATGATGGCTATTTCTCGCGTTTCTCTCTCGGTCTGCGTCTCTACTATGGCAACTGCCCGTGGGGACAGTTCCGCAACATAACCAACTACAACTCGGCAGGACTCTGCCTCATATTCGAATAAAGACAATGGAAAAGAAAAATCTGCGTATCGTATATATGGGAACACCCGAATTCGCGGTGCAACCTTTGAAAGCATTGGTCGAAAACGGTTACAATATCGTGGCGGTCATCACGATGCCCGATAAGCCCGCAGGGAGGGGACACAAACTGCAATACTCTCCCGTCAAGGAATATGCGTTGTCTGTCTCGCTGCCTGTGCTGCAACCCGAACGGTTGAAAGACGAACACTTCGTCGAAGAATTGCGTTCCTGTAGAGCCGATTTGCAGATTGTGGTCGCCTTCCGTATGTTGCCCGAGGTCGTGTGGAATATGCCCCGCTTGGGGACGTTCAATCTCCATGCCTCCCTGCTCCCGCAGTATCGGGGAGCGGCTCCGATCAATTGGGCAATCATCAACGGAGAAAAAGAAACGGGGGTGACTACCTTTTTCCTCAAGCACGACATCGATACGGGCGACATGATTATGCAGGAACGTCTCCCGATTGGTGCCGACGAGAATGTCGGAAGTCTCTACGAACGTCTTATGCGTCTTGGAACGTCTGTCGTCCTCAAAACCATGGAGCAGATTCTCGGCGGGACGGTTCGCCGCATTCCGCAACCCGCTCTGCCCGAAGATCAATTGCGTCTGGCACCTAAAATCTTCCGTGAGACTTGCCAAATCGATTTCGCTAAGACGGCGCAAGAGGTGCATGATTTTGTGCGTGGTTTGAGTCCCTATCCTGCGGCGTGGGCGCGTCTCACTGTCTCGGGAGAGGAAAAAATTGTAAAAATCTATGAGGTGCGTCCCGTTGTGGAACAACATAGTCTGCCTTGTGGAACGTTGCAGATAGAAGACAAGAAAACAATGCGAGTTGCCGTGACCGATGGTTTTGTCGAGATTCTCTCGCTCCAACTCCCCGATAAAAAACGTATGACGGCGCAGGCGCTTCTCAATGGTTTGCATTAAACGCTGACAATGGACTGCGAAGCACTCATTCACAAGTACTATGCCTCCAATCCTCAGTTGGAGCGGATTTTGTTGTGCCATAGCCGTCAGGTGGCGGATAAGGCGTTGCGCGTAGCACAAGCCCATCCCGAACTCGGTGCCGACCCTGTTTTTCTCTACGAAGCGGCTATGTTGCACGATATAGGTATCTTCCTTTGCAATGCCCCCGGTATATGCTGCTATGGAGAAAATGAGTACGTCTGCCATGGTTACTTGGGTGCTGAGTTGTTGCGGCGTGAGGGGCTTCCTCGTCATGCCGAGGTGGCGCAGAGGCATACAGGGACGGGTATAACGCTGGAACAGATTGTGAGGGACAACTTGCCGCTTCCGCACCGGGACTTCTGCCCTCGCACCATAGAAGAGCAGATTATCTGTTATGCCGACAAATTCTATAGCAAAAGCCGTCTGAACCGGACGAAAAAGTTGAGTAGTATCCGCCGGAGTCTGTCCAAGTTCGGGCAGGAGAGCGTACACAAATTCAACCTGTGGCACCTGCGTTTCCGTACGCCACGGAACAATCGGCATACCGAAACAACTTGAATACGATGCCTGAAAAGTTCCTATAACGTCCCGATTAACCGGGATGTCTGTAATAAATCTTCCTTAGTGCCGTCCTCGTATTCCCTATTAGGCTAATTCGTCCCATCCGTCCCATTCCCCTATAACTCAAAGTCTCACTTCCTCGGACTTCTCGATCAACTCGAACGTCTATCAAATAAACACATTCAACCTGAACTTTCCTTTCAGAGAAAGGTCTCCTGTCAGAACTGAAAATAGATAAAGGCTTGCAAATCAGCCGTCACGAATTGGTAAACAAAGAACACCACCGCCACTGTGATCATGGCGATAACCGCTGTCGGCAGGGAAGCAAAGCACAGCCTGTACCAGCGTTTGAAGTTGTCGGGCAGCCAATGAATCAGCATACCGATGACAAAGAGCAGCATTACACCGGCATACTCGCTGATTATCTGTGGCACAACCTCCATATTCCATGCCGAACCTATCTGCGTGATCATCTGAGTGGCTGTCTGCCATGCCTCGTGGTTGGCTGTGGCTGGGTCTAAGTTGCTCCCCGCACGGAAAAACAAACGTGTGAATGTGATAAAGGTGAATGTTTGCGCCACGGCCCATACCGTCGCGATGTGTCTTACCCAGGGTCTGTCAGTCCTCTCAGCCTTGCGGTGAACCGACAGAAAATAGACATAGCGGACACAGGTCGCGGCAAACAGGCAGACAATCCATACTGTGCATAGATTGACGAAAGGAGTGGCATGAAAATGATGTATCGTAACTATTCCCGCACTTAGCAGGGTCATGGCACCCATGCGCACGTGCCACGGACAGTCTTTCCATATCTTGTAAATAATCATACCGATTCCGTTCAAGCCGCCCCAGATGATGAAGTTCCAACTGGCACCATGCCACAAGCCGCCAAGCAGCATGGTGATGAATGAGTTCAAGTTGGCATAGATCTTCTTACGTCTCGCAGGAAACAGTACAAGCACTATAATGACGCCTGCCGATACGGCAAGAATACCGGCACCTGTGTAGATGTTTCCTGTGAGGGCAACGGCTATGATAGCGAACAAAATAAGCAGTATATACGTTGCAGGAGTCGCATTCCTGTTGCCGCCCAATGGAATATAGAGATAGGTCTTCAGCCAACGCGAAAGAGATATGTGCCATCTGCGCCAGAAGTCCTGCGGATTGGTCGCTTTGTAGGGGGAGTTGAAGTTCTTGGGTAGGTAGAAGCCCATCAGCATGGCAAGTCCTATGGCAATGTCTGTGTAGCCGGAGAAGTCGGCATATACCTGCAAGGAGTAGGCAAACAGGGCGAAAAGATTTTCAAAGCCCGAGAAAAGCAGAGGATTGTCGAACACTCGGTCTATGTACTGCACAGCAAGGTAATCCGATAAGACAATCTTCTTGATAAGTCCGTTCAGTATCCAGAACACCGCC
The DNA here is from genome assembly GCA_002477945.1 of Bacteroidales bacterium UBA7569. Taxonomy (GTDB): domain Bacteria; phylum Bacteroidota; class Bacteroidia; order Bacteroidales; family Paludibacteraceae; genus Colicola. The sequence continues at coordinate 338,113 of DLLF01000002.1, read as the reverse complement.
ATGCCGAACTGTCGCTTCGAGAGGTGGAAAGGACGGTAGAGTTGGGGGATAAACTCCGAGGCACGGACAATGGGACCCGCTACGAGTTGCGGAAAGAACGATACGTAAAAACCGAAATCCAACAGATTGCCTACAGGCTGTATCTGACGCTTATAGACGTCAACCGTGTAGGAAATCACCTGGAACAGATAAAAGGATATGCCTACGGGAAGCACAATCCTGTCCACATCAAACCTCCCGTGTTCGCTGAAGCCGTTTCCTATCCAGGCGAAAATGTCGAATACTTGCAGATGGGTACCCAACATATCGTTCACCATATTGGTAAGGAAGTAGGCATACTTGAAGTAGCAGAGCAAAGACAGGTCCACAACGATGCTTATGCATAGCCAAACCTTTGCCATGGTGTCTCTGCCTCTTGTTTGGGCGGCATGAATGCGTTTGGCTATGAGAAAGTCGGAACAGGTGACGAAGAGCAATATCAGGATGAAGATACCGCTTGTCTTGTAGTAGAAGAACAGACTGACGAAAAACAGAAAACTGTTGCGGAGCAGCCGCTTGCTGTGAAACAACGCAAAGAACGCATAGACTATGGCAAAGAATGCCCAGAAGTAGAACTGCGTGAAAAGAAGAGGGGTGTTTGCGTCGAAAGCAAAGATATGGGTAAGCAGGTCCTTCATCGGCATCAGTCGTCAAGATGGTTTCTCCATAGGTAGAACTTGTACCCGTTCAGCAGCGCATCGCACAGCATATTGCCCGCATTATCTGCTCCCTTGCGCGTGAAATGCACATAGTCTTTGCCTGCCAGACCCGATGCCACCCATTGCGGCATGGAACCCTCTCCGCCCATGCTGTCATACATACTCCAATAGGCTACTCCTGCCATGGTTACTTCTTGCCGTAGTTTCCGTTCTAAGTAAGGAAGTATCGGATAAGTCCGGAGTTCTCCTTTGCGGCGGGTGGTCATATCGCTCGGACCTATAAAGAGTATGGCGGCATCGGGGGATTGGCGTTGCAGATAGCGTATTTGGCTGACCAATGCGGCTGCGTAGTTGTCCGCATCTTCTTCTGTGTACAGGTGCGGGACGTTGTTGCCGCCATACTGCAGGATAATGAGTCCCGTACGCGTAGCCCTGTAGTAGGTGCGCAGTTGGGCGGCTTGAATGTTCGTAAAAATCATGCCGGAACACCCTCGCATGGGTATGTTGTCCACTCCCACGCCGGTAGTCTGTCCCAATAGAACACCATATACTTCGCCTGTCCCTGCCACTCTCATACTCACGGAAGTAGTACTGTCAGGCAATGAAATGGTGGTGAGTTGCATAGGGGTATTCGCGGGTGTAACCCTGGTCGCTTTGCCTTTTATGGTCAAGGTCAGTTCCGAGTCGGCAGAACTGAGCAGGGTCAGCCGGTTGAAATAATGGGCGGAATAGATGCCGGTTACTTTGCTTCGGGGAACTACTGAGTACGTGATGGTGGTATCCACTAACGCCACCTGTCCCATCGGACCGTAACGGTTGTCTCCCGTTCTGCGGTAGGTCGGGTTGCCATACACCAGGAAACGTTTCGGCTCCGGACTTGTCTGTTGTCCTGTGGTAAGGGTCTGGATGGATTGGTAGAGGGGAGTCAGTCCCGGACCGCCGCCGCCGAAGCGTGCCTGCAGTTGCCGTCTGACGGTTCGTGTAATACGGTCTTCCTCTATCTGCGAATCGCCATAGTGGACAATGTGTACTGCGCTGTCGCGGGCGTGTCGCAAGGCTGTATAGAAGTCGTCAAAGTAAGTGCTGTCCCCTATGCTGCAACTGTCCTCCTGCGGCCAATGGATGCACGAGGGATTGCTCTTGAAATAGTGCAGGAATCCCGTTTCTTCGGCTTTGCGTGCTTCTTGCGCACGCAAGGCAAGAAGTTCTTCGGGTGACAATGCAGGCTCTTTGGCGGGTTGTTCTTCTTCATTGTCAAGGAACGAACGGAGCGTAGGAAAACGCAAGGTGAGGTCGCCGATGGATATACCTTCTTCGGGATAAACGGCGGCAATGCCTGCCAATGCACCTGTTATGAGGAAGATAAAAAGGCTGATATGCCATGGAGTGAGTCGCTTCATTTCTTCCAAAGGGTGGGGGAGAATAGTAACAAAATGGTGAATATCTCCAGACGGCCGATAAGCATCACCATGGTCATCACCCACTTGCCTACTATGGGGAACGAAGCGTAAGTTCCGGCAGGTCCGAACTGTCCCACGCTGATACCTACATTGCCCATTGCCGAGATGGCGGTGCCGAGCGACTCTTCAAAGTTCACCCCGCAGGCGCAGAAGACAAGAGTCGTTACGCCTATGATGAACATATAGAGAAGCATGAAGGCCATGGTGTTGTTGATGGATTGTTGTCCCACGGGCTTCCCGTTGAGTTTCACGGGAATGACGGCGTTGGGGTGGATGCGACGCTTGAACTCTGTGACGGCGTTCTTGATGATAATCACCAGACGTACCCACTTGATGCCGCCGGCTGTACTTCCTGCACAGCCGCCCGTGAGCATAAGGAACAGAATAAGTACCCACAGCACGGGGTGCCAAAGCACATAGTCGGAAATGGTGTAACCGGTGGAAGTCATAGAGGATATCACGGTGAACAGTCCGTCACGGAATGAGCGTTCCGCCGTCTGCCATGTCCATGAAGGACGGGTGATGTAGAGTCCTGCGAAGACCAATAATGCACACAGCAACGCACAACCGACATACCACCGTGTTTCTTCGTCTTTCAGGAGGTGCTTGGGCTTGCCCCGCAGCAAGTAGATGAGGAGAACGAAGTTTATACCTGCCACCAGCATGAATACGGTAACCGTATAGTGTATGGCGGCGTTGTCATAGTATGCCAGGCTGTTGTTCTTGGTGGAGAATCCACCTGTCGCCATGGTGGAAAGGGAATGGCATACAGAATCGAAGAAGTCCATCCCGAAAAGCCACAGCAACAATACCTCGCACAGCGTGAGACAGAGATAGAGTGTCCATATCAGTTTGGCGGTGTCGGATATGCGCGGCGATACTTTTTCGTAGGAAAGTCCTGTCACTTCCGCCGCATAGAGTTGCATGCCTCCCATGCCGAACATCGGCAGTATGGCAATGGAAAGAACTATGATACCCATACCGCCTAACCATTGTGTGAGGCTGCGCCAGAAAAGTATTCCGTGTCCCATCGACTCCACATCGGGAATGACTGTGGCTCCCGTCGTGGTAAATCCCGACATGGTCTCAAAGAAGGCGTCCGTGAAGTCAGGGATGGCACCGCTCAGGTAATAGGGCAACATGCCGAACAGCGAGAACACTATCCAGACGATAGCCACAATGAGATAACCTTCTCTTGCTCCTACGTGCTTCTCCGCCCGACGGCCTACCAGTAATCCTATGATACCCGTTAGCATGGTAAGTGCCGTGCTGAAGCAGAAAGCGTTCAGTTCTTTCTCTCTGTAGATGAGACAAACCAGCGACGGCATAAGCATGAAGACCGCCTCGATGAGAAGCAAAGCCCCCATTGTCTTGATAACCAACCGTGTATTGAAAGTTCTTGTCATTGTCTTTTGTCTTGCACGGAATTACTTGAAGAACTTCTCAATCTGCCGTATGGCGGACGACTTGCAGAAGACTACCACTTGGTCATCGGTTATCACCTGCGTGTCACCATTCACCAATACAGCCACTCCGTCGCGGACGATGGCACCGATGTTGATGTCCCTCGGCAGGTCGAGGTGTTTGATCTTGTGCTTGGTGATTTTGCTTCCTTCGGTTGCCCTCAGTTCGATGATCTGTGCATCGGCGTTGGTCAGGTTTCTCACGTTGAGAACCGCCGCATCAAGCAACATCTGGTAGATATATCCTGCTGCAATCGCTTTTTTGTTGATGACTGTTCCTATGTCCAGTCCCTCGGCCATGGGGATATAGCCTATGTTCTCCACTTCGGCAATGGTTTTTCTTACTCCAAACCGTTTGGCGGCAAGGCAGGCGAACAGGTTTGTCTCGCTGCTGTCGGTTACGGCTACGAATGCGTCCACATCGCGTATTCCCTCCTCTTTCAGCACCTCCATATTGCTTCCGTCGGCATTGATGATGAGGGCGTTGCCCAGTTTGTTGGACAACTGGTAGCAGACATCGCGGTTTGCTTCCATGATTTTGATGTTCAGGTTGTCGGGCAACGACTGCGCCGCTTTCTGTGCGATGCGGCTTCCTCCTACGAAAAGGACGTTGTGAATATCGCGCTGTTCTTTGCCCGCCTGTTCACGGACGAAATCCAGATTGTCTTGGGTGCAGACAAAGTAAACCAAGTCGCCCGCAAGTATCTCGTCGGAGCCTCGGGGTATGATGGTGTCTTGATCGCGTTTGATGGCGACCACTCTGTATCTGCCATGGTTGAAACTTCCGTCCATGAACTTCTTGTTGATGATTTCCGCATTCTCTCTTACGCGTACCACACAGAGGTGCAGCGTGCCGTCTCCCAAGACAAGATGATAGCGCATCCAGTTGGTTTGCAGTGCCTCGCATATCTCTTTGGCTGCCAGCACTTCGGGATAGATGAGATGGTTTAGACCCAACTTCTCAAAGAATGCTTTGTTTTCAGGCAACAGGTATTCATAGTTGTCGATACGTGCCAATGTTTTTTGCGCCCCCAGGCTGTTGGCAATAAGACATGCCGTCATATTGACGCTCTCGTGCGGCGTGACGGCTATGAAAAGATCAACGTCTTTTACTCCGATGTCTTTGAGGTCGCGGAGCGATGTAGGCGAACCTACCTTGGTTTGCATATCGTAGTTTGCCTCCAAGTTTCCTAACCGGTCAGCATCTTCGTCCATGAGGCTTATCTCCATGTTCTCGCGAGTCAGCAACTTTGCCAAGTGCGTTCCCACTTCTCCTGCTCCTGCAATGATTATGCGCATAGATTGATATTATGGTTGGTTTGTCTCAATAGTATGCCGGATGCCTTCTGCATCCATCCCAAGCATGTGATAGAGTTCTTTGGTGCTTCCGTGTTCCACGAACCGGTCGTTGACGCCTATCCGTATGATACGGGCTTTGTATCCCTTTTCCATGAAGTATTCCGCCACGGCACTTCCCAATCCTCCGGATATGACACCGTCTTCCGCCGTGTAAACAATACTGCACGTTTTACCTACCGCATCAAGCACTTCGGTATCGATAGGTTTGAGCCACCGCATATCGTAGTGCATGATGTTTTTGTCGGCAACGGCTTCCGCCACATTGTTGCCAATGGCTCCAATGCTGAGTATGGCAGAGACGGCATCAGGACACTGCTTGAGCAGACGGGCTTTCCCTACTTCCATGAGTGATGGCGCAGTTTGCATCGGATCGGTGTTCTCGGGAATAGGACCGCGTGGGTAGCGAATGGCAAAAGGCTTTTTGACAAATTGAGCCGTAAAGAGCATATTCCGCAAATCGGCTCCACACAAGGGCGCACCGATAATGATGTTTGGTACAGGACGGAGGTATGCCAAGTCAAACAGCCCATGGTGGGTGGCACCATCGGCACCGACTATGCCTGCACGGTCAATGCAGAGTATGACATGAAGGCAGGGCAGAGCGACATCGTGTATGATGTTGTCATACGCCCGTTGCATAAAGGAGGAGTAGATGTTGCAGTAGGGCAACATTCCTTCTTTTGCCAATCCAGCCGAGAAGGTGACCGCATGACCTTCCGCAATACCCACGTCGAAGACGCGGTCGGGCATTTTGCTTTGCATGATGCTCATGCTGCAACCGCTTGGCATGGCGGGCGTTACCCCCACAATATGCGGTTCCCTGCGTGCCATATCAAGCAGAGTCTGTCCGAAGACCTCCTGCCAGAGCAGTGTATGTTTGTTTTTGCTGTTTTCGCATGCACGTACACCCGTTTCCACACAGAACTCTCCCGGTGCATGCCATACGGTCTGGCACTCTTCCGCCGGTGCATAGCCTTTTCCTTTTTTTGTGATGATATGCAGGACGCGCGGTCCTTCGTAGTTTTTTATCTCACTGAGGATACGTACCAAGTCGATCACATTATGTCCGTCAGCGGGTCCGAAATAACGGAGATTGAGTCCTGTGAAGATGTTCTTCTGCTGATGTGTGAGCATTGCTTTCAGGCTGTTGTTGAAGCGTAGCACCCGTTGTTTTCTCTTGTCGTCGATGAGGTGCAATGCTTTCAACAAGCGGTATATCTTGTAACGGAAGCGATTATAACCTTGTGAGGTGGTGATGTCCACAAGGTACTGCGTGAAGCCTCCTTTGATAGGGTCAATCGCCATATTGTTGTCGTTGAGTATGATGAGCAGATTGTTCTTGTCCATGGAGGTGTTGTTAAGTCCCTCGAAAGCCAATCCGCCCGTCATGGCTCCATCGCCTATCACCGCCACGACCTGGCGTCTGTTCCCCTGCATCTGGTTGGCAATCTGTTCCCCCAATGCTGCGGATATGGAGTTGCTTGCATGCCCCGCAATGAAAGCATCGTATTCACTTTCGTTGGGATTCGGGAAAGGTGCCAATCCCTTGAACTGCCGGTTCGTATGGAAACGCTCCCTCCGTCCGGTGAGGATTTTGTGTGCATACGCCTGATGTCCCACGTCCCACAGAAGCCGGTCGTCGGGTGTATTGAAGACATAGTGCAATGCTACCGTGAGTTCCACCGTTCCCAAAGAGGATGCGAGGTGTCCCGGATTTTTGCTCAGTTCTTCAATGATGAAATTCCTCACTTCGGAACACAATTGCGGCAACTGCTCAACAGACAGTTGCTTCAAGTCGTGAGGAGAGTTTATATGTGGCAAGTATTTGTATTCCATAGGTTTTGTATGACGTCTGCATACGGAGCAGTTCAGGCTTCTCATACACACTCACAAGACGCAAAGGTAATACATTTCTTCCGATAAAAAAAGTACTCTTCATCATGGTACAAAATGCACCAACTATGAGAGTACTCTTGAGCGGCAAACGAGACTCGAACTCGCGACCCCCAGCTTGGGAAGCTAGTGCTCTACCAACTGAGCTATTGCCGCAGTTCCACAAAACTGCCGCAAAGGTACGGAAGTTTTCGGAAAGTACCAAATGTTTTCGGTTTTATTGGTTAATTACAGACGTTTTAGTTGTTCGAGACGTTCAATGGAGAGAGGAAGATCTCCCCAACCCTTCCAAAGAAGGGGCTAATATCTTCGTTATTCAAATTTGTTGCTTTCCCATTTAGGGATGCTTCAGGGGTCGTTGAGGTCGGCTTGAGGGGTCGTGGAGACATCTTGCCGGCCCCTGCGTGCCAGAGACTGTGTAAGGAAAATCACGGTAAACTATTAATAAATTGGAGGTTACTTTGTATAAAGATACAAGTAACTTTTTCCAAAGATATGAAATGAGGATCATTAAGGAATAATGATTTTGGTGTTTTCGTTATTCGCAGAAAGGAGGTAAAAACCTTGCGGGAGATGCAACAGAGCAGGCTGTCCGGAGCGGACGGAAAGGCAAGACAGAAGTTGCCCGCACATAGTATAAATGCGAACTTCTCCGGAAACGGACATTGTCAGTTCCAGCGTACCTGCGGAGACTTTTGCTTGCAAGGACGAGGTGCCATACAATTGTTTCAGGGAAGTAGATGTATTATCTTCTTCATCAGGGGCGTAAAGCAACTCACCGCTACGGCGTACGGCTATGGGACGATGTGTTTGTGCAGCATCGGAATTGACGAACATGAGCGGTTGGGTAGGCATTATCAGGGCTGATTCCTGCCTCAGAAAACAATCATACCATGCGGAGTTCGGGTCTTTTTCGTGTATATAGACATCGTCTGCATGGAGCGAACAAAGCGTATAATTACCTATGAGTTCGGCAGAACCTTCAGAGGGTGCAGTTGCCAGAAGTTCTTCATGCCGGTCTTCGCCATATACGGTTTGTGTACCGTAATGGCTCATCAGAACCAGTTTACCTGACCAATAGTCGTAGTTGTCGGACGGATTGCAGCCAGTGCAATAGGGGAACTGCAACGCATAGACCTGTCCCCGACGGAAAAGAGTGCCTGCATCATCCTTGACAGGTTGCCATTGCTTTTGCAGCCCGCTCTGTGTTTCGTCGGACAGGGACCATACAGAAGATGTGGTGTAGGCATAGTAGTCGGCATCCCAAAGATTGGTGCCATCGTAATGGGTAATGGGATAGATACCTAACGCATCGGAAGCGTAATTGTATTGAGTTGTCCATGTTTGGAAGAGGGCTGATATGATTTGTTGCAGCGAGGACTGATTGCAGGAAAGATCGTTGCATGCAGAATGGAGATATTCCGCCAGAAGGTTTACTCTTTCTTGTTGCAAACGAATTGCTTCGGTGCGGGTGAGATTTTGCAGTTCGGTTTCGGGTATGAGTTCGAGCACCTGCACATCGGTGATGTCGAAAGGCGGAACAAAGGTTGTCCATTGGTCGGCACAGACAGGGAGAATGATATATTGGGCTTGCGTGATGTCGGCCGGTGTGCTTCCCAGGAGATTGGCAGTGTTCGTATCAACCCAATAGAGCAGGTTGTGGTAAAGCGTGTCGGACGCAGCAAGAACGATGTCTCCTTTATCAGGGAGGAGAGTGATCCACTCGCGAACGGGACGTGTGATGTGGAACGTATAGGACACAGATGAAGCAGCAGAATAGGTGCAGTTTCCCGATTGAGTAGCCGTAATGGTTACCTCTCCAGCGGTATGGATGAGCAAAGTACCATCGGAAGCGACTTCCGCAATGCGTGTATCGGAGGAAGTGTATGAGACGGGAAGACCTGAACTCGCCTCTGCCGTACAGAGAAAGGATTCTGATGTAAAGAGATCGGTATCGGTTACGTTCCAAGTGATGGACTGGGAAAGTGCCTTGGTGGAACCCCTGAGCGAGACAGTGTGCGTGACAGTTCCATTAGTGATGGTGACGGTACCGGTGTGCGAGCCTTTGCAAGTATGGTTGCAGGTAACGGATATGGTGGCGTTACCATATTTGCCATCGGTTGGGATTGAAGTGGTTGTGACAGAGAAAGCATCGTCTCCGCTATAGGTTACAAGGACAGAGCCTGTATTGCACCAATCGAAAGTGAAGGTTTTTGTTTCGGGAGTGGAACCAGTAGCCTGTTCGGAGAATGTGAGTGAAGAAACGGAGGGGGCATCAAGGTAGGACGCCATGGTAAGATGGAGGTTGCGTATGTAACGATTTAATGAGCCGTCTCCTGCCCGAACGTACAGTGTTCTTTGACTGCGAGGAATGGAATAGGAACCAAAAGATTGATACTTGTTGGATAAATCGCTGTGATTTATCGTATGGTCTGCATTTTTGCTTCCATTGGCATTGATGTAAATTTTTCCGTTGACAGCACTCCAAGTGTTTTTTGCTTCCAAAGTCAGTTTATCTCCTGGAACACTGTAGTTGTATTGATGAATAGTGATGTGAAAAGCATGGCATAGTCCGCTGTATTCTGTATTATCATAGATGGCATACCAAACATTATCGTGCAGTTCTCCTTCGCCCAAGGTGTTGACGACTTGCGCACGGATGGAAACTGCGAGACAGAGAAACAGAGGAAGAATATATAGTGAGAGATGTTTTTTCATACGCTTTGATTATGATGAGAAAGCCGTTTCTTATGGTAATCACGGAGAATATATCCGAACAAAAGCAGGAACATGACAGCCATGCCATCGCCGACAGGGGCTTTGTATTGCGTTTGATTGTTATTATTGAACCACTGCAAGAACTCATCCCACGTGAGACCGGGCATATCGTTGATTCCTCCCATATTGTTGAAGAGTTGCTCCAAGATGCTCATGTCGTAGTACTTCACGCCCTCGTTGGTATAGAGCCATGCATCGCTGCCGTTGGTCTCAATCCATGTTGCCAGCGCTTTGCCTGCCGAGCCACCGGATGTACCGGAGGGCGGGGCATAACGTTTGCTTTTTGAAGAAGGGAGAATGTATGCCGATGCAGCCGTGTACCCCAAGGAAAGAGGTGCTGATTGTGTATAATTTCCTTTGTATGGATGGGCAGGTACAGCGTGGTGTCTCGCAGCAGGAAAGGAAGAACCTCTGACGTGTGTCCGGTAATTGGACGGAACCGCATAGCGGGACGAAGAATGCGACAGGTTACTGCACTGCGAGCATGGATTGCAGTCCTGCATAGGAACGAGCAATTGCAGAGAGCATTGTTCATCGGCAAGCAGATTATTACTTCCAAAAAGGAGAATTACCGCACACAGGAACCATGTTTGTATTCTTTTCCGTACCAAAATGATTGCAGACTATTGTACCTTAAAAACAGCGCAAAATTAAGGTGTTGCAATGGTATATACAAGCAATCAGGTATGGAAACGGTTGTTTTATTAAGAGTGAGATTATCTTTCTTAATAGCAGAGAATTTTGGAATGGATGTTTTTGGTGTGGTTAACAGGTTGCCAGCGCATGGAGATTGTCTGCGATAGCCTGTTGCACAAGGGTAGAATTCGGGACGAGAGGAAGGCGCAGGGTGTTGCTGATTTTTCCTTGCAGGTTCAATACAGTCTTAATTCCGCACGGATTGCCTTCGGCAAAAAGGAGACGTATGGTTTCGGTGTATTGTGTTTGCAGTGCTTCCGCCTTGCCGTGGCGATTATGCACAATCTCGCCAAAGTCTTCGGGGAAAGCGTTAGAGGCTACGGATATGAGTCCGTCGGCACCTGCCTGCATAAGGGGAAAAGCCAACGCATCGTCGCCTGAGATGACAGAAAATTGCCCGTTGGATAACCGGATAAGGCGGCATATCTGCTCCATGTTTCCAGAGGCTTCTTTGATGCCCGCAATTTTATCAGGGTGTTGATTGTAGATCCGCATCACGGTCTCTGGCAGGAGATTGACCCCTGTGCGTCCAGGAACATTATAGAGAAGAATGGGCAACGGAGAGGCGAGAGCCAATGCTGAGAAGTGCCGGAACAGCCCCTCCTGCGACGGTTTGTTGTAAAAGGGGCAGACGCTGAGTATAGCACAATAGCCACGAAGATCGGTGGTTTGGACATCGTGAACGAGTTGGTTCGTATTGTTGCCGCCTAAACCGAGTACCAACGGCAGACGCCCCGCCACTTGGTTGCGGATAAAAAGAGAGACGGCGTGCCGTTCGTCGGGTGTAAGCGTTGCGCTTTCAGCAGTTGTTCCCAAGACTACCAAATAATCAACTCCTCCTGCGATTTGCGACTCTATGAGTCGTGCCAGGGAGGAATAGTCGATATTGCCATCGGGAAGGAAAGGGGTAATGAGGGCGGTGCCTAATCCGCTATAGGGCTTCTTGTTCTTTTTGTTCATGATTGCGGTGTGATATGTTGCAGATAATAGAGTATTTGCCGGAGCAGAAAGTCTGCACCGGAGCCAGGCGGGAGTTGGATCATGAAATCCAATGCTTTGTTTTTTCCACTGAAAACAGGTTGAACGGCTTTCCCCGCCTTGAAATCGGCAACAGCAAGGAGTGCTATCCACTGTGTGTGGAGCGTGGAGGAGTCGGTAAGGTCAAGGAGCAAATCGTAGTGCAAGTTGAGTATCTGTTGCAATGATTTGCGAGGCTTGCCGAAGAAAGTGAAGTCTTTTTTCGAGATTGTGGTGCAGGCATGATCGGCAGGGAGGTTTGTCAGTTTGTGATTGGCGTAACGGAGTATGGTCAGATTCTTTCCTGCAGCGCATAATTCGGACACCGGCTTGGTCAATGAATTCCATGCCTCTTCGTTGCAAACCAGCAGAATGCGAGTACAGCGACTGAAATCGGGGAAAGCGGTTGCTTTATGCAGTCTCTTGCGCAGCGTGTATTGATAGAGCCATTTGTTGATCAGCATGGTGATGAGACGTTATGATTGAATCATTTGCAGGAATTCGTCTTCGGAACAGAGTGGTATATTGAGTTCCTGTGCTTTTTGCAGTTTTTGCGGTCCCATATTGTCGCCAGCAAGTATGAAACTTGTCTTTTTAGAGACCGACCCGACATTTTTTCCTCCGTTGTCTTCGATCATTTGTTTGAGTTGTTCCCTTGAAAAACGGCTGAACGTACCCGAGATGACGATATTTTTGCCTTCCAATAGGGTCGTTTTCGGGGTTTGTTCTTCCGCTGTACTTTCCAACTGCACGCCTGCGGTGCGTAGTTGTTCAATCAAGGTCAGATGGTCGGTTCGTGACATCCATTCGCAGATACTGTCGGCAATTTGAGGTCCTACATCTTCCACTTGCATGAGTTGTTCTTTTGACGCCAGCCTGAGAGTGTCGAAATTCGGGAAAACGCGAGCCAATTTCTTAGCGGTTGTTTCTCCGACAAAGCGGATTCCGAGTGCGAAAAGTACCCGGCTCCACGGGACATGTTTGGAAGCATTGATTCCGTCCAAGATATTCCTGGCACCTTTTCTTTGGAAACCTTCCTGTGCAATGAGACCGTCTTCCGTGAGTCGGTAGAGATCCGCCACCGTGCGCAGCAACCCCACACCGTAGAGTTGGTCAATAGTTTCCCTGCCGATGCCGTCGATATTCATTGCCTTTCGCGAGACAAAATGCTCAATCTTACCCTTTATTTGCGGTGGGCATCCGTCTTCATTGGGGCAGTACCAAGCCGCCTCTTCTTCGTTGCGTACAAGGGGTGTCCCGCACTCGGGGCAGACGTGTATGAATTCTATGGGTTCGGCATCCGACAGACGTTTGCCGTGTACGACGGCGGTTATCTTGGGAATGATTTCGCCTCCTTTTTCCACCCAGACCGTGTCTCCCGTATGTAATCCGAGTGCTTGCATAAAATCGGCATTATGAAGCGTGGCACGGCGGACAACCGTTCCTGACAACTGCACGGGCGTCATGTTGGCAACGGGTGTGACAATACCCGTCCGTCCGACCTGATAGGTGACAGACAACAATTTGCTCTGCTGCCGTTCGGGTTGGAATTTATAGGCTATCGCCCACCGAGGGCATTTCGCCGTAAATCCGAGTTGCTGCTGCTGCCGCAAGTTGTTCACTTTCAGCACGACGCCATCCGTGGCAACGGGCAATGTTTTGCGAGCCGTGTCCCAGTGGTTGATAAATGCAAAGATCTCATCCAATGTGTTGCAGCACGTGATGGCATCAGACACTTGGAATCCCCATTCTTTTACTTTGAGGAGATTGCCATAGTGGGTGGTTGCCGGCAACTGTTCACCCAGAAGGTAGTATAAGTATGCGTCCAAACCACGCCGTGCCACCTCGTTGCTATCCTGCAACTTCAGTGTTCCAGAGGCAGCATTCCGAGGGTTGGCAAAGAGCGGTTCTTCCTGTTCTTCACGCTCCTTGTTGAGCCGTTCGAAAGACTTCCACGGCATAAGGACTTCACCCCGCAATTCAAACTCTTGCGGGATGTCGTTCCGAGTGATATGATGAGGAATGGAAGGAATGGTAAGTATATTCTGCAGGACATCATCGCCCCGCACCCCATCGCCCCTCGTAAGTGCATGAACGAGCGTGCCATTCTTATACCACAGGGATATGCTCAGCCCATCGAACTTGAGTTCGGCAACAATTTGAGGCATTGCCCCCAAGTCTTTGCAGACACGTGCGTACCATGTCTGCACATCTTCGGGAGAATAGGTGTTTTGCAAAGAGAGCATAGGATAGCGATGTTCCATCTGGCGGAACCCGTTCCCTTTCCTAAGGTCGGAACCCACCTGCTGTGTGGGAGACTTCGGGTCGAACAATTCGGGGTGCTTGGCTTCCAATGCCTGCAAGCGGTGCATCTTGGCATCAAACTCTTTGTCGGAGATGACGGGGGCATTGAGTACATAGTAGCGATAGTTTTGCTCCGCCAATTCCTGACGCAGTTGTACCAACTCCTGTTTTTCTGCAGCAGCTGTATCGGGTGTGTTGTGATTTTCGGTATTGAATAAGTCCAATTGCATACGCTTGTTACGGAATGAACAATTTCACTTGTTTCACAGTATTCTCCACGTAGATATCCAGAATGTATAATCCCGTTGTGGTGTTCAGAACAAGCGTGTAGTCCGCTTGTGTGATATTGCCATCCATGAGCAGTGTACCCATGATGTTGTAGATACGATAATATCCTCCTTTCGCATTATCGATATGCAGTTGCTCATCAATCAGTTCCACCTTGCACCGTTCAGCACTGTAATCCGAGTCAGTGCTAAGGTTTTTTCCAAGTGCCAATCCGACCAAAACGGGGTCGTGGTCGCTACTGCGGAACATGGTTTGGTCGGAAGATTTGTCGTAGGTGAAAGAGTCGTGTTCATCGGAATTGATATGGTATGCCTGCATACCGGTTATCTGCTTGAGCATGGTTGAATTGGCGATTGCATGGTCAAGGTAGCCAGCCTGATCATGGAAGACATAACTATAGGAGGTGTCCGCATGAAAATAGCGATGAAGGTCGGTCATTCCGTTGTCGGTGAATACCCGAATCGGGTCTTCTTTCGCATAGGCATTGAGGTCTCCCATGATGAGAATATCTTCGTCTTCATAGTAGTTTTTCCTGTTGTTGTAGGATGCCAAGACAGACTGTGCTTCCCGTATGCGCGAGGCATTGAAAGTCCCCTGCCCGTCTCCCTGATCGGCATCGTCTCCTGAGCCTGTTCCCGATTTTGCCTTAAAATGATTGAGGGAGAATATGAAGCGTTCTCCGGATGACAATTCGGTGAACGCCATGAGTTTCTTCCTGTGAGAGACTCCCGTCTCGTTGCTGTAGAGATTACCATAGGGGGCTACTTTATCGGAACAATAGACATAACCAGATTTGGTGTAACTTCCATAGGAACTGCCTCCATCGTCAATGTAACTATACTTGTGTCCCGTGGCGGCAGTGAGCGAAGTTGCCAATTTATGAAGTGCTGCTTGTCCTTGCTCTATTTCCACAAAACCATAGATGTCGGCATTGATATGCTCAAGGGCATCCATTATTTTGGCGTGCTGGCGTTGTGATTCGGAACTGTCATCGGGACCAAAACCTGTGCCGATATTCTCTACGAGATAGTACTCCAAATTGAAAGCGCATACCAACAATGTGTGTTTCCCGTGCATATCCACAGACGGAAAGCCTGCCCGCATATCATCGCGCGAGTTCCCCGTGAAATCCGGTTCGTCGACCAAAGTCCAACGATTTGCACTATTGATACGTACGGTGAGTCCTTCCATTTTTTCCCCCATACGGTGGTAGTCACTGAGACCGGATAGTGTCACTTCTGCAGAGGGGTTTGCACTGACGATGGTGGTATATTCCAAAGATCCCGGAATGGTCTGATTGGTGGGCGCAAATATGCGTCGCGGTGCGATGGTGTATGAACCGCTTCTGTAGGAATAGTTGTTGCATATATAGAACGGCACATCGAACTGCACTGTCTGACCTGTATATTTAGTAACATCGTTTGTTGACCAAACGGACGGATCGGATATGTGAACAACGGTTTGTCCCTGCAGATTCCATCCGAAAAGGACAAAAAGAAATAGCGGTGCAATCAGTTTCTTCATATTCGCACAGTATATGATGTCAGTGTGCAAAGGTATATATTTTTGCAGAGAATAGCAATACAGGTCAAACAGAAAAGACTGTCTTTTGACGAAGACAGTCTTTCATTGTCTGCATGTGCGTCCGAGGTGGACGCAAGAGGTCAATTGTCCTTATCTTAATTGTCCTTATCTTATTTGTGAATGGCACCACTCGGGCATACATCTGCGCAAGTGCCGCACTCGGAGCATAAGTCAGGGTTGATGGAATAGATATCCCCTTCTGAGATAGCGCCCATCGGACATTCATCAATACAAGTACCGCAAGCAATGCAGTCTTCGGAAATTACGTAAGCCATAATAATTGTTTATTAGTTAGTTATTGTATATTAGTTTTGAAGTTTATCCTCTCTATATAATCTCAGTTGAACTGAGTGGGGGCAAAGTTACGGCAAGTTTCTTAATTTTGCAAATTATTTGCGAATCTTCTCGGGGTTTCGTTTTGCGAAATCCGCCCATCCCTTGTACTTGACATCGCTTAGCGGGCTTCCGAGTTGCAGATAGTGGCAATAGGCAATGGCAAGGGCGTCGGTGGCATCCAATTTCTTGGGCATATCGCTATCCGCAATATGCAAAAAGCGTTGCAGCATACCAGCGACCTGCTCTTTGGAAGCGTGTCCGTTTCCCGTGATAGCCATCTTGATCTTCATGGGCGAATACTCATTGACAGGCAAATCTTTGGAAAGACACGCTGCAATGGCTACCCCTTGTCCGTGCGCCAACTTGAGCATGGTTTGTATATTTTTGTCCACGAACTGCGTTTCGATAGCCATTTCCGACGGAGAAAGTCTGTCAATAGTCTCTTGCAGAAAGAAGAAAATACGTTGCAGACGTGCATAGTGGTTGTCCATCTTGTGCAAATCGAGTACCCCCATTTCCACCAATGCCGTGCGCATACCATTGGTTTGCAAAACGGCATACCCCATGAAATTGGTACCCGGGTCAATTCCCAGGATACGGTGCTGCGGAACGAGATGATCTTGCATGGCGATGTGTTATTGTTTTCCGCGAAAAGAGAGGAATACGGTGAGGACGCAATAAAGGATAATCATTACCACCCAACCATTGTTGTTCATCCACATCAGACCTGCCGCAATGACGAGGACAAGTGAACAAAGGAAATTGAGACGATGCAGACGGCTGACTCGAATGTCCTCTGACTTGTTCTGCAAGGCATACGTGAAAGATTGCGCCACAGCCAACAATGTTCCCACAGCGAAAGGATAGACCCCCCACGAATGGTCTATAGCCACAAGCAGGGCACCTGCCAGAAGGAGAACCGCATAAGAGGCGATCCACAGATTATGTATGTTTTCTTTAGTCATCTTCTTCAATGAGATATACGTCTTCGTTATCGGCATGCATATAGTACTGTTCCCGAGCGAACCGTTCCCTGTTTTCCGGACTCTCTTTGAGCGTCTGAATGGCGTGGTTGTAATAGTTGATTTTCTCTTGATAGCCGGATAATTCTTTCTGCAGTTTATTGATTTGGCGATTGCGTTGTATCCGGTTGACCAGGCTTTGTTCTCCACAACAAACAAAAATGACAGCCGCAACAAGGCACGTTATGGCGTACTTGTTGAGCAGATAATGCTTGCTTTTTGTCAGAATCGTTTTGAAATCCATGGTTTGCAATGGCGACCAAGACGCCACACCGCAAAGGTACAAAATGTTTTTGAAGGTACAAAGAGGAGGCTTATCTCTCCCATGGCAACAGGGATAGTTTCATCTACGGGAAGCACAAAGATTACCCGCAAGGCTCACTGATTATAGACGTTATAGTTGTTCGAGACGTTCGAGGGATTTAGTTTATTTGCTCTCAACCTCCCGATGAGGGGTGCTTGAGGTCGGCTTGAGGGGTCGTAGGTGACAGGTATCTCAGAAGGACCTGTAACAATTGCCTTGTTTATGTGACTACCCACCAAGAGGTATTTTGTCTTGTTGTGGGAAAATGCTACCTTTGCAGCGGGAATACAAGGTATGGACATGCTTTGTGAGTTGCCAAAACGGAGTAGAAATACAGACTATGAAAGTTATGAAAAAAAATATTGTTTGTGTCCTTGCGGGGACTTTATTATTAAGCAGTTGTATGAACAAGCCGAAAACAGACGTTATCGGGAAACAAGTTCCCGTCATAGAAAACCGGAAGTTTTCCGCAGAGGCATTGTGGGCAATGGGAAGGATCGGAGAGGTTTCCGTCAACGAGACAACCGGTCAGATAGCCTATACGGTGTCATATTATTCGGTAGAGAAGAATGCTTCCAATACAGAACTTTTCGTAATGGACGCAGACGGAACGAATCAAAGACGACTGACGCAGGATAATTTCCGGCAACTCAATCCGCAATGGCTGCAAGACGGACGAATAGCCTATTTGAGCAATGAGGGCGGCTCGATGCAGGTTTGGGCGATGAAAGCGGACGGCAAACAGAAAAAACAACTGACCCGCTATGACGGCGATATAGATGGTTTCCGTTTCTCACCGGACGGACAAAAATTACTGTTTGCAGCCCAAGTGAAGACTATAAAAACAACCGCTGACCGCTACCCTGATCTATCCAAGGCAAGCGGCAGAATAGTGGACGACCTGATGTACAAGCATTGGGACGAATGGACGGAGACGGCACCTCATCCTTTTGTGGGGAACTATAGCGCAGAAAAGGGGCTGACGGACGTACAGGATTTGTTGGCAGGCGAGCCTTATGAATCGCCTATGAAACCTTTCGGCGGAATGGAGCAACTGGCGTGGAGCAGGGACAGCAAGCAAATAGCCTATACTTGCCGCAAGAAGACGGGAATAGATTATGCCCTCAGTACGAACTCTGATATATATCTTTATGACACGGAAACAGGCAGTACACGTAATCTGACAGAGGGTATGATGGGATATGATGTCAATCCGCAATTCTCGCCTGATGGAACCAAACTGGCATGGCAGAGCATGGCACGTGACGGGTATGAGTCGGATCAGAACCGCCTGTTTATAATGGATATGGCGACAGGGGAGAAAACCTTTCTGTCGAAGAAGTTTGAAAGCAATGTGGACGAGTTTTGCTGGGACGGCAACGATAAGATTGTGTTTACGGGCTGTTGGCATGCACGGGTGCATATTTACCGCATTGATATGCAGGGTGAGATAACAGAACTGACGGACGGGCAGTATGACTATTCGCCGGCAGGACTATATGGTAATACTCTCTATTGCAAGAGACATTCCATGCGTGAGGCTGACGAGATTTATTCGCTGGCATTGAATGACAGCAACAGGTTGCTGACACAACTGACATTTGAAAACAAAGATATTTATGATGCGGTGGATATGGGAACCGTGGAGGAGCGTTGGCAGACAACGACTGACGGGAAACAGATGCTGACATGGATAATCTATCCTCCTCATTTTGATCCGCAGAAGAAATATCCGACGTTACTCTATTGTGAGGGAGGTCCTCAGTCTCCTGTATCGCAATTCTGGAGTTACCGGTGGAACTTCATGCGTATGGCAGCAGAAGGATATATTATCGTGGCTCCCAACCGCAGAGGTTTGCCCGGTTTCGGCAACGAATGGAACGAGGAGATATCGGGTGACTACGGAGGACAATGTATGCGCGACTACTTCACGGCTATTGACGAGTTTTGTACGGAACCTTATGTGGACAAAGAGCATTTGGGTTGCGTAGGTGCTTCGTTCGGAGGTTACAGTGTCTATTGGATAGCAGGACACCATGAGGGACGTTTCAAAGCCTTTATAGCCCATGACGGTATATTCAATATGGAAATGCAGTATCTTGAGACAGAGGAAAAGTGGTTCGCCAATTGGGACATGGGCGGTGCCTATTGGGAGAAAGACAATGCCATAGCACAACGCACGTTCCAAAACTCTCCGCATTTGTTTGTGGACAAATGGGATACGCCCATATTGTGTATTCATGGCGAAAAAGATTACCGTATTCTCGCCAATCAGGCGATGGCGGCATTTGATGCTGCCAAGATGCGCGGCATACCTGCAGAACTGCTTATCTTCCCCGACGAGAACCATTGGGTGCTGAAACCACAGAACGGCATACTTTGGCAACGTACGTTTACAGAGTGGTTGGACCGTTGGTTGAAAGAGTGATATTGCGGGGTCAATTGGAGGACAGCGATTATGAGTCAGAAAGACAAATTTACCTATATTATACAATATCAGGAAGTTGACGAGCACAGACGTTTGCGGTTGTACACGTTGGAGAACTATCTGCTTAACAGTGCGGGGCTTGCCGCAGACAAGCATGGTTTCGGTGTGAAATACCTGTACCCGCAACGTATGACATGGGTGCTGACCAATCTGTCGTTGCAAATGGAGTCGTTGCCCATGCCAGGTGACGAGATGACGGTGGAAACCTGGGTGCAAGACAATATACACTCTCTTTCGGTGAGAAACTTCCGTATTTATATCAACGGAGAAAAGAGGGGTGAGGCACGGTCGGTATGGGTTGTTTTGAACATAGACGACAGAACGATACAGAATATATTCGACCGCTCTGTATTTCATTTGGACGAAGAGGGAGAGAAGTTGGATTTGCCCCGTGCTCCGAGACATACAAGCGGAGAACAACCGGATAAAGAATATATCCATAAGATAAGTTATTCGGACATTGATTACAACGGTCATTGCAATTCGTGCAAGTATCTGGAGAGGATGCTGGATTTGCAAGAGCCGCCTGCAGAAGTTTTTCCTTTGCGGATAGATTTGCGTTATGCGAAGGAGGTATATAAGGGCGATGAGGTGCGTGTCTGTTTTTTTGATGCGGACGGGGTTTATCATTATGATTTGTTTACGGCTCATGGAGAGTTGTCGTGTTCGGCGATTCTCTCGTGTGGGAAGGATATAGTTTCGTAATTTTTTTGCCGTCTCTATTGTGCGGATAGCAAAAAGGTGTTACCTTTGCAGCCGATTTCCGCCAAAGGAGGTCTTCGGGATGTGGCGCAGTCCGGCTAGCGCATCTGGTTTGGGACCAGGAGGTCGAAGGTTCGAATCCTTTCATCCCGACAAAGAACAGATAATCTGTTGGTTATCTGTTCTTTTGTTTTATTAAAGAAGTGATGTTCCGATTGTGAAATTTGATGTTCAGATGTCGGAATTTTTGTACTGATTGTATTGTACGATTCGATGGTAAGTCCGGAATAATTTAGAAAAATGGTTCATGTTCTTGCGGGAATGAAAAGAAAGTTGTACCTTTGCAGACAATTTGGCGTATGGTGGATGGGTGTGTTGAAGATGGAGTGTAAGACGCTTATTGTGAGGAGGAAAGGTGGGGTGAGACGGATATAAGGAATAAATAAAATTATAATACAATGTCAAAGATTTGTCAAATTACCGGCAAGAAAGCCATGGGTGGATGCAATGTGTCGCACTCGAAGCGCCATACAAAGCGCACTTTCGATGTGAACTTGTTCCATAAGAAGTTCTACTGGGTAGAACAGGATTGCTGGATCAGCCTGAATGTATCGGCGGCTGGTCTGCGTACAATTAACAAAATCGGTTTGGACGCTGCATTGAAGCGTGCTGCCGAGAAGGGGTATTTATATGAATAATTAAGGAGGAATCACGATGGCAAAGAAATCAAAAGAAGCAAGAGTACAGGTTATTCTTGAATGTACAGAGCAGAAAGCCAGTGGGCTTCCAGGAACTTCGCGGTATATAACAACAAAGAACCGCAAGAATACTCCGGATCGTTTGGAATTGAAGAAGTATAATCCGATTCTGAAGCGTTACACTATTCATAAAGAAATTAAGTAAAAAAGTCTTGAATTATGGCAAAGAAAGCGGTCGCAACATTGCAAACAGGTAACGCAGGGCGTAACCACAGCAAGTGCATAAAGATGGTGAAATCACCTAAGACAGGTGCTTATATATTCCAGGAAGAAATCGTTGCAAACGATGATGTAAAGGCGTTCTTCGCTAATTGATAGCGCAGAGGTGTATTGACAAACAAGGGAGGACTCTTATGAAATGAGTCCTCCCTTGTTTTATGCTGCTTGTGTATATCGGAAGTTCTTTGTATCTTTGCGATTGTGTTTTCCCTGCCGTTGGTGATAATTGTGAAAGACGGGAAGTTCTTGACCTTACAGATAACGAAATGCTGGCAATAATAATCAATCCCAAATCGGGCAAACGTGCTTACAGGAAGCAACGCTTGTATCTTTTCAAACTATTGAAGGCACGGCATCAGCCTTTTACTTATAAAGTTACGAAGTATGCGGGACATGCTATCGAATTGGCGCGTGAACTTGTAGAGAAAGGCTATCGTGAGATTTTGGTATTGGGCGGAGACGGTACATTGTCGGAAGTGGTGAACGGCATAATGTCTTCGACAATAGAAGACAAGTCGGAAGTCCGTTTCGGATTGATGCCTCGCGGAACGGGAAATGATTGGGGACGCTACTGGGGCTTGACCCATGGTTATCGGCACGCGCTTGATGTATTCTTTAACAACGGACATTCCCAGCCGATAGATATAGGTTGCCTGACCTATAAACGCAATGGCGAAGAGAAGAAGCATTACTTTGTAAATTCGGTAGGCTTTGGTGTGGATGCCAGGACTGTTGCCCGAGCGCACGTTTTGAAATACTATTTTGGGAGTCATCGTTTATTGTATCTGTTTGCTCTCATATCAGCCGTTTTTTCTCACAGGTCGCTACCTGTGGAAATTTCAACAGAGAAGGGTTTTTTGCTTCAGGCTCCGATGTTTACCATGAATATCGGGAATGGTCCTTTTTCGGGTGGTGGAATTCGGCAAAATCCCGATGCCAATCCTTGTGACGGTGTGTTTCATGCCATGTTTGTGCGTCGTCCAACCGCACACATGATTCTGACTGCGTTGCCTCATGTGTTTGACGGAGGTTTGAAAGAATTAGGTTTTATAGACTTTTTTGAAGCGAAAGATATTGTTTTGCAGACCAATAAATATACGATGTTTGAGGCAGACGGAATCTTGGTGGATGCTTGTGGTCCTTACAATATTGAATTATTGCCTCATGCGCTTCAAATGGTTGTTCCGAATGTGTAACGGCAGCGTCTGCCTGTATTACATTTCTTTTTGAAAGAGTAGCATTTCTTTCGTTTTTGAGTGGGAAAATATATGTTTGCATGCGATTGGCACGGTGCTTGCTTTTTGTATTTGTGTTCAGTTGTCGGCATCGGCTGTTTCAAGAACAGGTATGATGTCATGCAAATATAGAAACGTGAGATGAGTATAGATAAACGTGTTCCAAAAGGTGGAGTCTGTTACCGGTTGTTCAAGCACTATGTGCGTTTTTTGCACAGCAAGGTGTTTTACCGCCATACCTATTACATAGATCAACAGAATGTTCCTGAACAAGGTGTTCCCGTTTTATTTGCTTCCAATCATCAGAATTGTGCGAATGACCCGTTAGCGTTGCTTTTGGGGCTTGAGAATGAGTCTCATCCTTATGTGGTGGCACGTGGTGATGTGTTTGGCAAGAGCAAGTTGGCAGACCGGTTTTTCAATTGGATAGGGATGGTACCTGCTTTCCGACTCAATTTTGACGGTGCAGAGGCTCTGAAAAAGAACGATGAAATGCTGCGCGTGACAGGCAGGCATCTCTTGGAAGGCAACCGGCTTATCATCTTTCCAGAGGGAGGGCATCAGAACAAGCGTTATCTGGGTGATTTTTCATTCGGTTATACCCGTTTGGCTTTTGAGGCAGCAGAGTCGGATGATTTTCAGACAGACATAGTTATAGTGCCATGTTGCAATCATTATTCCGACTACTTTGATGTCAAGGCGGATTTTATGGAGCGTTTCGGGACTCCCATTCATTTGAAACCTTACTATGAACTTTATAAGACGAAACCCCGCACGGCACAACGTGAGGTCAATAAGTTGGTGCGTGTGCAAATCTCGTCTTTAATGTTGAATATAACAGATTTGGATAATTACGATGCGATTGACTGGATACGCAACAGCGAATATGGAAATCAATTTGCACGTAGCAGAAATCTGAATCCTTCTTATTTGCCGGATAAATTGGAGTCTGACAAGGCATTGTTTGCGGCATTGGAGGAGGCAAAGCAGACAGATCCGGCAGCAGTACAAAAAGTGTATGAGGACACAAAGAAACTCAGCACGGAACTTGCAGAATTGCGGATAGATGACAAAGCATTACAGCGGCATAACGGCTTGGGAAAGATTGTATGTAAACTACTTTTACAACTAATGTTTCTTCCTGTTTGGTTTGTGTCTCTCTATCCCAATGTCATTCTCTATGCATTTCCTTTGTTGCTTCTGAAGACCGATAAAATGTTTACCAATACCCTGCGCGTTATTCTTGGGGTAGTATTAGGTTATCCGTTCTTTATGTTGCTCACTCTGCTTGTGTCTGGATTGGTTTTCGGTTGGTGGTGGCCTGCTTTGGTATGGATTTTGCTTTATCCGTTGTTTGTGGACATTGCTTGGTATGGTTGGATATGGCTCAAGAGTTCCGTGCAAGATATCCGTTGTATAGTCAGCAGGAAGAAAGTCCTATTGTTGAAAGAGGAACGCCAGCATTTGTTTTCGAGACTGAATGATTTGATACAAAAGAAATAATGAGGTAATAGGTATGAAAAGAGTTGTAATAACCGGTATGGGCATTTGGTCCTGCTTGGGTAAGTCGTTGGACGAGGTTCGTGATTCATTATATAACGGTAAGTCGGGTATTATTTTTGATCCTGTTCGTAAGGAGATGGGCTTTCGCTCGGCACTAACCGCCCAAATGGATGTTCCCGATTTGAAAAAAGAACTGAGTCGCGCTCAGCGAGCGTATATGCCAGAACAGGCGAAATATGCTTATTGTGCCACCATAGAAGCGTTGCGTAATGCGGGTATAGATCAGGATTACCTCAATACTCATGAGGTAGGGTTGCTCTATGGGAATGACAGTTCGGCAGATCCGACGGTTCGTGCTGTGGATAAGATGCGAGAGAAGAAAGATACGACTCTCTGCGGGTCGGGTGCAATCTTCCAATCCATGAACTCAACGGTCACAATGAACTTGGGCTGTATCTTCAAGTTGAGAGGTATAAATCTAACCATATCGGGTGCATGTGCCAGCGGTGCCCATGCGATTGGTTTAGGTTCTCTGCTTATCCAGACAGGATTGCAAGATATGATTGTCTGCGGTGGTGCGCAAGAGGTGAATCCGTTCAGTATCGGTTCGTTTGATGGAATATCCGCATTTTCGGTTCGGGAAGATGAGCCGGAAAAGGCTTCCCGTCCTTTTGACCGCGATCGTGACGGACTTGTTCCGGGAGGAGGTGCCGCCACTGTGATTATAGAGGAATATGAGCATGCCGTGAAGCGCGGTGCTCCAATTTTAGCAGAAGTTCTCGGGTATGGTTTCTCTGCTAATGGCGACCATATTTCGTCTCCGAATGTAGAGGGCCCGAGCCGCTCGTTGCGTATGGCTATTCATCGTGCAGGCATTGACCTCCGTGAGATTGGATACATCAATGCTCACGCCACGTCTACTCATGTGGGTGATACCAATGAAGCCAAGGCAATCTATAATGTATTTGGTAACCAACGGACTGAAGTGACCAGCACGAAGTCGCAGACGGGACACGAGATGTGGATGGCGGGTGCCAGTGAGATTATCTACTCCATGTTGATGATGAAGAATGATTTCATTGCCGCCAACCTCAATTTTGAGCATCCGGATGAGGACAGTGCGAAGTTGCTTATTCCTGACAAGCGCATCAGTAAGCACTTTGATACTTTCCTGAGTAACAGTTTCGGCTTTGGAGGTACCAATGCAACACTTATTGTAAGAAATCTATAATAACATAACGTTAAAACAATTAAATCACTGACAGAATGGAAAGGAATGACATTGTGGCCAAGGTAAACGAAGTATTGTCCGAAGAGTTTGAGAAAGACATTGAATTGCTCACCCCTGAAGCAAACATCAAACAGACATTAGAGTTGGACAGTCTCTCGTTGGTTGATATGGTGGCTCTTATTGAGAGTGAATTCGGAGTAAAGATTGCAAATAGCGAGTTGGCTCAGATCCAGACGTTTAATGCCCTGTACGATTACCTCGAAAGCCATATTGCATAATCGAATGAAAGTATGAATACCATACTTTTACGAGATGATGGTATATTGCAACTTATCCCCCAGCGCGATCCTATCGTGATGGTGGATAAGTTCGGTGATTTTGAAGAGAGCGGTGCTTCGACTGCGCTGACCGTCGAGAGCAGCAATATCTTTTGTCAAGACGGCTATCTCCGTGAGCCAGGTTTGATTGAGCATATTGCACAATCTGCTGCAGCATTCGCCGGTTTTGGCACGTTTCAAGAAAATCTTCCTCCCAAGTTAGGGTACATCGGAGAAATCAAGCGGTGCCATATCTATGATTTGCCGGCAGTGGGAGAGGAATTGAATACGGAATTGAGGGTAGTTGCTCAAGCGGGGGGCGTTACATTGCTGAATGCAGAGACGCACGTGGCAGGCAAGAGTGTGGCAGAGTGTCAGATGAAGATATTTCTCAAGGATGAATGATACGTTGAGTATTACAATCCGTGTCAGCGTCCGTTTTTCGGAAGTGGATGCTATCCGTACGGTGTGGCATGGCAATTACGCCAAGTACCTGGAAGATGCCCGTGAGGCATTCGGAACGCGATACGGGCTTAGTTATTCCTACATTTTTCAGAATGGTTATTACGCCCCTATGTACGATTTACAAATGCATTACCGTATGGTGGCGACTATGGGCGACGTTCTTTTTGTGAGGGCGGCTTATCGTCCTTCCATCGGCGGAAAGATTATCTTTGATTACGAGATAAGGCGCGAATCGGATAATGCTCTTGTTCTTACCGCCACTTCCACACAACTATTCACTACGCATACAGGGGAGTTTGTTCCCTCTTGTCCCCCGTTCTACGAAGAGTGGAAACGGACGTATGGGCTGAAATAAAGAGACTGAATATGCTGATTCCGAATTATTATACTATATTGCAGCAATCGCAGGAGGGTGACACTTATCTTTTCAAGGTGTCTTTATGTGCAGATTGCAGCGTCTATGCCGGTCATTTTCCAGGAGAACCGATAGCCCCCGGGGTGTGTAACATTCAGATGCTGAAAGAATGTTTGGAGACCGTATTGGGACATTCTGTGTTATTGGATACTATACAACAATGCCGGTTTACGACTCTTATCACTCCGATTGCCTATCCTGAACCGGAAATCCGCATTTGCCTTTTGAAGCGAGAAGAGGGGCGTGTGAAGTTCAAGGCAACTCTTGGGAAGGGCGAAGCGGTCTATTTGGAACTGAAGGCTGAGGCTGCAATATCATAATGACGGGGTGTGGGAAATAAGGTTGTTATCATAGGAGCAGGATTAGGCGGGTTGCAGTGTGCCTATATCTTAGCCAAAAAAGGTTTCCAAGTAACGGTTCTTGAGCATGATTTGCATATCGGGGGCTGCTTGCAATCTTTTCGCAGGGGCAATGTTACTTTTGATACAGGTTTCCACTATGTAGGCGGGCTTGAAGAGGGGCAATCGCTTTACGGTTTGTTCCGTTACTTCAATCTGCTGAATCTTCCGTGGCACAGGTTGGACACTGATTGTTTCGATGAAGTCATTATAGGCAACGACCGCTTTCCATTCGCTCAAGGTCACGAGCAATTCGCGGATTCCTTAGCAAGTCGATTTCCTCATCAGAAGAAGGAGTTGTCGCAATACGTTTCTTTCTTGCAACAGGTAGGGAATCATCTTCCTGACAGTTTTTTGCCGCGTGATGCGAGTGAGTTTTATACCTCTTCGTTGTTTGCCCGTTCTGCGTGGCAGTACTTACAGAACACTATATCCGATCCTCTTCTGCGCAAAGTCTTATCCGGTACATCCCTTAAAATGGAGTTGCGTGCAGAGACACTTCCTCTTTATATCTTCGCCCAAATCAACAACTCTTTTATAGAGAGTGCATGGCGTTTGCGCGGTGGAGGGCAGCAGATTGCGGACTCCTTGCGTCATTCCATTGAGGCAATGGGCGGCGTTGTACGTACATCAGCGACCGTCACCCACTTGTTTGAGCAGGAGGGTCTTATATCCGAAGTGGAAATCAACGGTACGGAACGTCTGGGCGCCGACTGGGTCATATCCAACGCACATCCGGTGTCCACTTTGGATATGATTGACGATTGTCCTGCTGTCCGGAGTATTTACAGGAAACGTATTCACGCTATGCAGAATACGTTCGGTATGTTTACGGCAAACATACGTCTGAGACCCAATACTATTCCATATCAGAACAAGAACATCTTCATACATTGTGCGGATGCTGATTTGTGGCATCCGTCCACTGCATATGTGGAGAGCCTGCTGGTTAACTATTATGTACCAACTGACGGTTCCTCCTTTACGCCTTGCATTGATTTGCTGACACCGATGTCCTGGGAGCAGGTGCAACAGTGGGCAGGCAAACCACGTGGACACCGCGGAGAAGACTATGTGACATTCAAGTCTGAGAAGACAGAAGAATGCTTGCAGATGGCAGAACCATATATTCCCCATATCAGGCAGGCAATTGACCATATTTATTCGTCTTCCCCTCTTTCGTACAAGAGTTATACATTGACGCACGAAGGTTCTGCTTTCGGAGTCAGGAAAGATTATAACAGAACCCTAACCACAATCCTTACTCCCCGTACACCGCTTAAAAATCTGCTTTTGACGGGTCAGAATCTCAATCTGCACGGCGTATTGGGTGTTTCCATGACGTCTGTATTCACTTGTGCGGAAATTGTCGGTATGCAAACGCTTGTAGAGGAGATGGATGTCAAACATTGGATAAATAACTGATAAAACAACAAGAAGAATATGTATGCATTAGTAACAGGCGGAAGCCGAGGTATCGGTCGTGCAGTTTCCGTAAAATTAGCCCGGATGGGATATAGAGTGATTGTCAACTATATGTCGAACGATGCAGAGGCGGAGAAGACACTTGACATGGTTCGTCAGGCAGGCAGCGATGGAGAATTGCTGAAGTTTGATGTCAGCAATACGGAGGCAGCCAGAGAGGCTCTTGAAAGTTGGATGAAAGCGCATCCGGAGGATTACATAGAGGTGCTTGTGAACAATGCAGGCATTCGAAAAGACAACCTGCTGGTGTGGATGGAGCCTGATGATTTCACCAAGGTGTTAAGCACCAACCTCTTTTCGTTCTATAATGTAACACGTCCTTTGCTTACGCCCATGTTGCGTCACAAGTATGGCCGTATTATCAATATGGCTTCTCTTTCCGGTTTGAAGGGTTTGCCCGGACAATGCAATTATTCGGCAGCAAAAGGAGGACTAATCGCCGCTACAAAGGCATTGGCCCAGGAAATAGGTCGCAAGAACGTTACCGTGAATGCCGTTGCCCCCGGTTTTGTCAAAACGGATATGGTGGAAGGATTGGACGAGGCTGAACTGAAGAAGACTATACCTATGAACCGCTTCGGCGAGCCCGAAGAGGTAGCCTCCCTGGTAGGTTTTCTGGCTTCCAAAGAGGCAGGTTATATTACGGGCGAATGTATCTCAATAAACGGCGGACTTTATTCCTAACGGAATAACCAGATCTTTTCCGTATAAGCAGGGCGACCTAAGTGACTCAGGTTGTCCTGTTTTCGTATATTCCTCAAACAGCGGGAAATATGCCTGTTGTGATTCACTCTGTTTTGTGCGGGTTGTTAGGGTGAATTGCAGGAAATTGCTTGTTTATGATACGTCCGCACCGAATAAAATCGCAGGAGGGTGTATGGTTATGAACAGATATAATACACCCTGCATTGATATTGGCTCTCATCCATGACACGATGAGGATATCAGTTGTAGAACAAACAGGAAAGAATGGAGTACAATTGTATGAGTTTCTCTCATACTCCCATTCTAATCATTCCATTTCTTTGATACCAAGGACAAGTTCTTCGTTGATTACTTTGACTATGCGCGGAGGCAGAAGTTTCGCCGATTTGGAAATGTTCATCTGTTTCATGGTTCTCAAGATGCGCTCATTACCTGCTATTGCTCTTTGAAATGTCTTTGCAGATACTCCCGCCATAGCCGCGAGTTCCGACTTGGAATAGAATTTTGTCATAACTTTGTGTTTGTTGATTGAAAATCACAAAGTTATCTATGTAATGATTTATAATTGGAACGAGTGGGCTAATTTGTCCTTATTTTATCCTATTTCTACCGAATATGGCAGAAAGCAGGGAAACAACTCTCACCTGCATTTCCTGTTCAGGGGTCGTTCAGGAGTCGTTCAGGAGTCGTTGAGACCTGCTTGAATATCACAAAGACCATCCGACTATTTCCCCATCCGAAATGACACCGAACAGACATCTGCCGTATCGTCCATGCTCCCCTAACAGGACATGGCAGCATTGACAGAAATGAGAAATAGGACGGAGATTGTCAGAACTCAACAACCGTAATGCCTGCTCCTCCTTCGTCGGGGTGTGCGTCGTGGAAAGAGGAAACGCCTTGCAGGCATTTGAGATAGCCATGTACCATTTCGCGCAATGCCCCCGTACCCGTTCCGTGAAGAATACGCACTTCTTCTATTCCCACCATGAAGGCATCATCGATATAATTCATCAAGACGGAAAGGGCTTCGTCGGCACGCATTCCCCGCAAATCCAACTGGCTGTTGAAATGCAGTTTTTTCTGCCGAAGGGCATCGCTTACATTCGTCAGAGGACGCTGCGATTGTGTTTTTTTCGCTTGACGTGCGGACACGTATTCCAGATGGGAAACGTTTACCTTGGAGGACAAATTGCCATACGCCACCCGTGCAATCTTCCCCGTGATTTGCAAGACTTCACCTACCATTGTCTGTCCCTTGACACGGACACGGCAACCGACCGTTATCTCTTTTGTTGCAGAAGGAGCAGGAATTACAGGTTTTGGTTTGGCGGTGCGTTTCTCCCTTTTTTTCTCCAATGGCATGTTCTCCACTTGTTTACGAAAAGCAGTGAGTCGTTCGCGTGCTTCTTTCGTCCGAACCCGTTCGGCATCGGATTCACGGATTTGACGGATCGTGTTCTCTATGGTGGCATTGGTCTGCTTGAGCAGGTTAGCGGCTTCCTGCTGTGCCTGCTGCAAGAGTTCACGCTGTTTCTGCCTGATGGAAGACATGGCTTCATCGTAGGATGCGATACGTTCTTCCAGATGCTTTTGCTGTTGGCGAATCTGCTTTCGTTTGTTCTCCCAGTAACGTTTGTCCCGTGCAATATCCTGCAGGTGCTTATCGTAATCGATATGCTCTTCACCGACCAAGTCTTTTGCGCGTGCGATAAGACTATCGGGCAGCCCTATTAGTTGTGCAATCTCCACAGCGAACGAACTTCCCGGTTGCCCTATAGAGAGTTGGAAGAGCGGTCGCATTTGTCCTCTATCATAGAGCATGGCTCCATTGACAATGCCATGAGTATCTTCCGCCATGTGTTTGAGGTTGTCGTAGTGGGTCGTGATAACTCCAAAGGCTTGCGTCTTATTGAGTTCCTCCAAGACAGCCTCTGCAATGGCTCCACCAATTTTAGGTTCGGTGCCGCCACCAAACTCATCGATGAGCAAGAGCGTTGCGGCATTACTATTGCGCAGGAAGTACTTCATGTTGCGCAGGTGAGAGGAATAGGTAGAGAGGTCGTCCTCAATGGATTGCTCATCGCCAATGTCGATGAAGATACTTTGAAAACACCCCATCACGGTATCTTCCCGTACGGGAACGAGCAGTCCGCATTGGAGCATATACTGGAGTAGGGCTACCGTCTTGAGACAGACGGATTTTCCTCCGGCATTGGGTCCTGAGATCACCAGAATGCGATGGTCGGAGTTTAATCTTATGGTGAGAGGTACAACGGTTTTTCCTTGTTGCCTGTAGTTGAGCAAGAGGACCGGGTGAAATGCTTCTTTCCAATCAATGACAGGGTCGTTGAGGAACTGTGGGGCAATGGCATTCAGTTCTTTCGCCATGAGTGCTTTGGAGAGGAGAAAGTCAATCTTTCCAAGAAAGTCTTGTGATGATAACAGGGTGGGGAGCAGCGGGCGCAGTCGGTCGCTGCACTGCATGAGGATACGGGTACGTTCCCTGCGTTCGTCTCCTTCTAATTCACGAATGCGGTTGTTCGCCTCCACAACTTGCTGCGGTTCAATATATATAGTTTTGCCGGTGGCCGATTCATCGTGTACGATTCCACCCAATTTTCGTTTATAGGCGGGGGAAACAGGGATGACAAGCCGTCCTTCCCGAAGAGTGGGGGCGACATCTTTTTCCACCATGCCGTCTTGCTGTGCTTGATGCAGAATCGCTGAGAGAGTGCGCCCCACAGAGACTTGCGCACGGTGCAGGTCGATTCGTATCCGAGACAATTCCGGTGATGCATTGTCTTTAAGTTGTCCATACTGATCAAGTATGGCATCGATGAGACGAAAGACTGTTGATACATCGGCGAGTTGCTCACGTTCATAGAATGCGGTGAGGGCGGGAAAACGCTGAGATGGCAGGTTTGTGAAAAAAATGTTCAGAAGACGTATTGTTTCCAATGACTTGCGCAGACGGAACAGTTCCTGTTCTTCGAGGAAAAGCCCTTGAATACGGATGCGTAAGAGACTTTCGCGCAGGTCGTGCATCTCGCATCTTGGGAAATTGAGAGAGGCATCCTGCAACACGCACAACATTTCCCATGTTTCAGACAAGAGGCTCCGGATCTTGTCGGGTCGGGTTTGAAACGTGAGTTGCTCCACCTGTTCTCTGCCAATGGAAAATGAACAATGCTTCCACAGGTAGTCGCGGACAGCCGTGAAGTTTATTTTACTTTCGAAGTCAACGGGGTAGAGCATACAGGGCAGAAAATTATAACAACCTGATATCGGTGAGGACTTCGGCTCCAACTTCCGCATTTAACTTTTCAACCAGTTTGAACCGGCAAAGAAACAGTTCGCTGCGAAGGGCGGCAGATCGGATTTGGACATAGAGTACACCATTCCGAACCTCCATCTTTCCCGTATAATGAGCCACTGTTGTTCCCAGTAGCCGCGGCCAAGCCTCCACCACTTTGTGTTCCAAAAACGGCTTTTCCAATCCTTGTTCCCTCAGGAACTGCGTTATCACCGCTCCGATGCTTTCCGTATTCTGTCTTCTCATCGTAGGCGCAGTTCTTGGTTAAGAGAAACATCTTGTCCTTCGGCAATGCCGTTGAGGGTGTATATCCGTTTGATTTGTATGCCTTTGTCCTGTGCTATTTGCCATATATTCTCTCCTTTCCGTACCCGATAGGTGGCATAACGTTTTGCGGCTTTTGTGCGTTTGAGTTGGAGATAGACCTTGTCGCCTTCTTGCAGGACATAGCCGGTGTTGCGTATATCGTTGTAACGATAGATAGCAGATAGTCGTATGTTGAACTCCATGGCGATGCTTTGGAAGGTGTCACCTTCTCGTGCCACCACGTAACGACGGTGGTTGTTGCGCATCACTTTATGTTCAGCAAACAGGTCAACCGTCCCCATAGTTGCTTGGGAGGCAGCCGTTTTTATTTGAGAGGATGGCGAAATAGTGAGCGTGTCGGTTTGAGGATCGGGTGAGGCAACATTACTCGTTTTTCCTGCCGGTTTGGCGTGTACTTTGCCGTTGTGTTTATGTTTTGTTGCTTTGTGCGATTTTGGGGTCGGTTGATCGGATTGTTGGACATCGTCGGTCTGCGAGACGTATTTCAAGAGGTCGTAGTCCTCAATAAGTTTAATCAGTTTGCCTGCATAGGCGGGGTCGGTGGCATATCCGCAGCGTCTCAAACCATGCGCCCATCCTTTGTAGTCGGAGAGCGAGAGTGTGAACAGTTCGGCATAGCGCGGGCGTTGCAGAAAAAGTGAGTGGTCGCGGTAGGAATCTTCCACTTTCTTGTACTTGCGAAAACATTCGTCTTTTGTGTCGTCGTCCTTATGGAATGTGCTTCCAGACCAGTCGCCGGCACACTTTATTCCGAAGTGGTTGTTGGCTTTCTGTGCCAACAGGCTGCGTCCTGCTCCCGATTCAAGGAGTCCCTGTGCCAGCGTGATGCAGGCAGGAACCCCATAGAGTTGTTGCTGCTGTTGGGCAAGACGATAGTACCGGCTGATGTACGCTTCGTAGAGTTCCCGAGTGGTTTGACCAGAGAGAACGGCAGAAACTATGCAGAATAATGTGACCGTTATGACTTTCTTCATTCCTCAGACAAAATTAAGTGCGGTTGCAAAGATAGACAATAATTTCTTCACAGCCGCACCTTTTTGTGCTTTTTAAGCCTCAAGCATCAACTAAAGGAACCCATTTGAAGCATTGCCACTTCGCGTGGCGTAAGGAATCGATACTTGCCGCGCGGCACGTTCTTCTTGGTGAGACCGGCAAACGAGACGCGGTCGAGTTGGAGTACTTTGTATCCCACTTTCTCGAAGATACGGCGTACCACTCTGTTCTGTCCCGAGTGAATCTCCAATCCTATATGGCGGCGATCGTCTTCGTGGGTAAACTCCAACGCATCTGGAACGATCAGTTCGTCGTCCAACGTGATGCCTGCCATGATGGTATCATAATCCGCCTGTTCCAAATCGTGGTCGAGCGTAGCGGCATATATTTTCTTCTTTCCGAACTTGGGATGTGTGAGTTTTGCCGCCAAATCGCCATCGTTGGTCAAGAGCAATACGCCCGTTGTGTTCCGGTCGAGACGTCCGACCGGATATATGCGCTCGGCACAAGCATTCTTGACAATGTCCAGGACTGTTTTTCTGTCTTGCGGGTCATCGGTGGTTGTAACGCAATCTTTCGGTTTATTGAGCAGGATATATACCTTGTGTTCCGAGCGTACGGGTTGGTCGTGGAACATCACCTTGTCGGTGGGAAGGACTTTAGCACCCAACAGCGTAACGACTTCCCCATTGACGGTAATGACTCCAGCCTGAATGAAATCGTCTGCCTCGCGGCGAGAACATATTCCTGCGTTGGCAAGAAACTTATTGAGCCGTACGGGCTTGGTAGGATCCACCTCTTGCTGACGATAGACCATCTGCTTGCGTTTGGTGTAAACACTGCCTTCGCGGCGTGCAGGCGATGACAATCTTGGGCGGGCATACCCTCCTTCTGGAGTGTTCTGTCGTCCGTCAACACGTGTGTAGCGAGGGGTGCGAGCCGTTTCCGAGCCCTCTTGTCCAGCCACGAAACGTTGGCGACGCGGACGAGGTGCTTCCCCATCGGGATTAAAGCGCGGGCGATAGCCTTCTCTCGGATTTTCGGAATTGTACCTACTGTGGAAAGTTTTCCGTTCCTGTTCTTCGGAATCGGAATGAAAACGACGTCTTTCCGGATTAGAATAATGGTTGTCGGAGTGATGTGAATAGGAATTGTTACGCGGACGATTATAGTTTTGCCGGTACTCCGAGCCTTCTGTGGCACCTCTTCCTCCCGAAGGGGAATGCCACCTTGATTTGTTGGTTTCCATATATAAAATTAAGAATAATACCTTATTTACAGGCGATTACACAACAACAACTCCGAGCAGGAATGCTCAGAGTTTGCACGTTGTTGTTTTACCACTCACAGATCACGCCTCCGCGGCAGTTTCAATAGCGAGTTTACCGCGATAGTACCCACAAGAACCGCATACTGTGTGGTAGATGTAGGTAGCACCACAGTTAGGGCAAACTGCCAATGTGGGCAACTTTGCTACGTCATGTGTACGACGTTTCGCAGTTCTGGTGTGCGATTGTTTTCGTTTAGGATGTGCCATATCTTCAATTATTTAATTTGTTTATTATTCTATGCCGCCTCAGGTTTCGGGACAAGCCGTGCGGTTTTCATCATCATCTTCTTTCAGCGAACAGAGGTGAGATTGGAGAAGTTCCTCCATTTGAGGATTGCACCCGCCCTCCTGGTGACGTATCACTATAGGAAGATTTATTTCCACCAATTCATACAAAAGCCACGCCAAATCCAAATTTCCTTCCATCGGATCGACCCAAACCACATCTTCGTCGCCGGACGCCATACGCCCCAACCGGACAGAAAGGGTTTCTTCGCAGTCCATAGGAATCATAACTTCATCCAAACAGCGGTCGCAAACACAACGGACATTGCCTTTGATTTGCATTTCCAGCCGAAAATCATCCCCTTTGCGCAGCAGTTCGACCTTTGCAAGACAATCGCCTCCCAGCAGTTCCTTGGCTTCCTTCCGCGAGAAAAAATCATCTTCAAGATGGAACTGTTTCTCGTAAGTGCCTTCTTGCAAACTGTTTAGGTTTACTATGTAAGTTTCTTTTTCCTGCATGGATTATCAGTACAAAAGTGGCTGCAAAGGTACAAAATAAAAGTAATACAACAAACAAATTGAAGGAAAAAAGCGAGACTATACTTACAGGCTCTATAGATTTTAGTGCCGTTGGGTTTGTGCTTGTTTCTGAGTTATTTCTTGGCGATTTGAAGATGTTTGAATTTGACGGCTTATAATGCGGTAATCTTTTCATTGATTTTCCGTTCATGGGTCAAGATATTTACGATTGGACAATTCAGGCTTCCCCAACCCCTCCAAAGAAGGGGTTAATATCTTCGTTATTCAATTTTGTTGCTCTCCCGTTCAGGGAGGCTTCATGGGTCGATGAGGGGTGCTTGAGGTCGGCTTGAGGGGTCGTGATTTATTGCTGTGGAATTTACGGAGTAGCGGATCCGCGGAGGCTGTAGAGCGGTAATGATGAGGGGATGCCATTTCTTCCTGTTGCTTGTCGGAGACGACATAAAAAGGTTCTTATATGCTGTCGATGGCAACGGTCATACTCTGACTATTGAGACTGTTATGCGAGCAATGACTCGATGTCTGCTGCATCTTGTAGAAGAAAAAATCAGTAAGTCACAATCTGTAACTTACTGATTTCAAAATGTTTTTCTTTTGTGGGCGTTTACGGATTCGAACCGCAGACCCTCTGCTTGTAAGGCAGATGCTCTAAACCAGCTGAGCTAAACGCCCTCTCTTTCTCTTTTGCGGTTGCAAAGGTACGATGTTTTTTCTATTCCCACAAGACTTTTGGTGTTTTTTTTAGAAAAAAATCATAATCTATTGAGGTGTAGCCATTAACGCATCATCCTTGCAACCGCAAAAACTCCTTCATTCTCCAACCATTTTATTGTACGATTATCTGTATTGTTTTCTGTTCTCCTGTTTTCAATACAATGTTTAGCATATACACCCCTGTTCTTTGCGGAGCGGCTATCTCGTTATATCCTTCACAACGAATTGCCTGCTGCCGTACTCCAAGACTATTGTACAATACTGCCTCGGCGTCACAATTTGTTGAGATACTGATAGATTCACCAACAGTTACCAGAGTCGGCTGTATGCGGATTAAACTCTTTTCTTCCACAGCGGATGCTGTCAACGGGCATGTAAACAGGTTTTCAGCACCTTCTCTGCTTAAGAGTACACTATATTCGTCTGTACTGTTGAACGGTTCATCACTATGGTAGTATGACCCTGTTGCTCCTTCAATCGGTTCTCCGTTTTTATACCATTGGTAGGAACTGAACGTATATCCTCCGTTCTTTTCCGCATTATACAGAGCCAGCACATTGGCCCATTTCTGACGAATGATAGCGGATGGATACATTATATCGAACGTTACGGGCAATTCTATTGTTTGTTGGCAGATAGTGTCTTCCACCTCGATGGTTGCGCTATAGTGTGCAGGATGGAAATACTGCATATCGGCAACAAAACTTCCGTTGTCCTCATTTAGAGGAACTGTTTTGTCTCCGAATCTCAGTTGTGCTGTTCCGATGTCCCCTTTGATATAAGCATAGGGTAGGGAAATACTTTCATCATCGCCGCAGAACGTATAGATTTCGTTGGAACTTGCCAGTTCCAAGCAGGTAAGAATATGCAAGTCCAAATATACCGTGCTGTCGCAACCTGCGGCATTGGTTCCTTTCCATTCGTATTTTCCTGACTGATAGTACATTGTTCCGTTCCAATAACAACTGTCCCGTGCTGTCAGTTGCAATGTGCTGTCTGTCTTCAACCCAACTTCCAGGTTGAATATAACTACACTGTCGCAATCGAAGTGTATGGTGTCTTTTTGAGGTTGTGTATATTCTTGTCCGCCATACTTGAATGTATCGCCTTCGCAGATGAAGAAGTTTCTTTTTATAGTGTCAGGTCTTACCACATGAATTGCAATGTTTACATCTTCCGGCGGGTACTGGGAATAGGGGCAGTCTTTATGAGCATATACTGTTGCTGTGATGTCATACCAGCCGGGAGATTCATACGTATAATCAAAGGCAATGTTGGTAGCATTCATACTACCTTTTTTCGTCGAACCGTCACCCATGTCCCAATCAGCGTAGTCAATGATGTCACTTCCCACCTGTGCATTCAGGTGTATGGGTTCTCCGATGCAGTAAGTTACATCCGAAGTCACCCCGTCCTGCCAGATCTGGTTGCCTATTTCAATGCCTCGTCTCACAGCAGCCGATCCTACGGAATAGGCATAACTTTCATCATCACCATTGCCATACACGTGGGCTATGAAACCGCCATCACCCTTTAACGTGTAAATTGTATTTTGGTTTTCAGTCAAGGGAACTCGAGCATACGAATAACCAGGTAATCCCGTTACAGAAACAAAATCCGAAGGAGAAACCATATTAAACCCAAATTGTCCCGCTCTCACTTCCCGCAACTCCACGTTACCTGTGTTTGCAGTCTCTGTGACGATGTTCACGAAATGTTTGGTTGTTTTGTCCGTGTTCATTACACCAAACGTAATCTCACTAATTTTCTGCTCAAGCGGACTGACCCATGTCATGGAAGGATCCCCTTTTTCTCCAACAAATTCGCTCAGGACATTCTTATCTTTGCTTTTGTAGCTATTTCCTGTATCATAATTATATAAAGCGACAGGACAAGAAGTGCTTACGTAGGCGGCATCTTCCACAAAGCAATAACTTGCAGGCAGGGTTGTTTTGTTCATTTGCTTGGTGATGGCCAACTCAAACTCAAAGGTCTCACATGCCGCTAAGGTTGCGACTTGAGAACCATCTATTGATACAACGGTTCCGTCCTCCATGGCAGTTATACGGAAGCGGTTGGCATCTTTTTCTTTGGAACGGGTAACAACGAACTCACGTCCCCAATAGTCTGTCGGAATAGCCTGCTCATAGTTAATGTCCCGAGCTGATACGTTGTTCGGTGTACGTGTACATACATCGCCGTTGAATACTGCTATTTTCTTGCCGCCTTTGGCATGTACCTTGCTTCCCGATAGAGAGACTGCACTCGCATTGTCTTCAGTTCCTTCCTGACTGCATAGATAATATACTTCACCCTTGTTCAATGTTACGGTGAACGGGGTTCCGCCTGCTTTCCTGCAATAGGTTGTATTGTAGGGAGTAATTTCAACTTCAGTGTTATCTTCCGTAGCAAGTACACAAAAGTTACTGAAAGCGGTTCCATCATTACCATAAGGTGGATACTCTTGGATGATATAATCCGATTGTAAAGCCGTTGTGGGTAATACATTGGTCGCATCAAATGCGTATGTGTAGCGCATGGCGGCAAAGACTGACATATTCTCCGTACAACTGACACGCAACCCTGTGTTGTATCTATTCCCCGATGCTTGAGCCCATTGCTTCGTTACGCCATCCCCAAAGGGATAGATCACATTTTCTGGTATATCTTTTATTTCGAGCCATCCTGTTCCGGGTGGAATAAGATACGTTTTCTGCCAACCGCTTATGGGGTTACTCACTGTTACTTCTCCCTGACGGTTTTTCGAGGATACGCAGATATAAAACTCGGAGTCGCTTCCCTTGTCTTGAGGTGCTCTTCCTATCGTCAAGGCTACCCAGAACTCTTTGCCCTCCGTGCCTGCTGCCGCAAACAGAGGCAAACAATTGCCCCATGCTAATAGGAGAAATGTAAGTATATAAATGTGTTTTTTCATAATATAATATCCTTTTTAGGGTTATAATATCTCTATCTCTACGCGGCGGTTGTTCTGACGTCCTTCTTCTGTGTCATTGGTGTCAACAGGAAGTGTCTCACCGTATCCTTCTGCCTCAATACGAGTCTCGTCAATACCTCGTTTGATCAAGTCTTCACGAACGGCATTCGCGCGTCCTTCCGACAGACGTTGGTTCGCCTCATCTTTTCCTACGTTATCCGTATGTCCCATTATTTTAATTCTAATTTCGGGATTGCGTTCCAAATAGCCAAAGAGCGCTTCCAAAGCCTCTTCCGACGATGATAGGATACGTGTCTTGTTCGTAGCGAAGAACAGATTCTTCATCACGAAAATCTCTCCTTTCTTGATGGGAGTTAAGGAAATGTGCATCTTGTCTCCTATATCACTGATCAGTGTATCCACTGCCTCATACCCAATTTGTTCGATATGTAATGCGTACTGCAACGAATCTTGAAGCATAACTTCCGACAACCCGTTCACAGAGTCTGTTTGCATACTGTATGCAGTCTCTTTGTCGTTCCGTTTGGTTATCTGCACCTGAGCTGCAAGGGCTGCCCCTGTCTCCTTGTCCGTTACTTTCACTTGGAACACAGGTCTGCGCTGCATATAAATTTTCACAGGTACTACAATCCCTGGAGAATCTACTGTAAACGCTACACTTTCGGGATAATAATTTTTGGCTTTTGCCATAGCAACATACTCTCCTACGGCTGCCCGTTGCCTGATTACGCCTTTCGACAGGGTCTTTGGCTTCATTATGGTGCGGTTGTTTCCCGTATTCTTAACCTGTACTATGGCTGTTGTCAGCGAGGTCATGCTTTCTTTGTCAAACACGCTTATCTCCGCTGCAGAGGCGGGTGCGGGTATCGGACGGGCAACTTTGCCTGGAATCTCAAACTGAATAGCGAACTTCACTCCTACAAATAGATTGTTTACACGGGTATCTGCAATGGAAAGCATGCTGTTTGTTTGCTGAGGATAAGGATCGTCAGCATTAAACGATAGGGGCAATGCACCTGTTGGTTTGTTGGTGTTCAGAATACCATATTCAGCAAAAATGCCTAACTTATAGTGCAAATGTTCTCTGCCGAAAGGCAATCTCTCCCCTGGCTTCGTGCGTTTCTTGTTTTTCTTGTCGGGCTGTGCCTGAAGCCACTCGTCCAAATCAATACCCACTTCAGCACACAGACTCACACTTGGTTGCTGCAGTGATAACTTGCGTTGGTCTTTGGCAAGGGTAGGGACATCATGTATCCCCAATCCGTAAGGA
Source organism: Bacteroidales bacterium UBA7569 (assembly GCA_002477945.1). GTDB lineage: Bacteria > Bacteroidota > Bacteroidia > Bacteroidales > Paludibacteraceae > Colicola. The sequence goes on along the minus strand of DLLF01000002.1, from coordinate 297,319 downwards.
TCCCTCAATGCATCATCTTTCACCACAATATCATATCGTCCCCGCTGCTTGTAGTTGCCAAACAGCCCATAGCCCACTTTCGCTCCCGCCATGAAATAATAACGTGAGAATTGTGCTCCGAACATAATAGGCAGACCCACATAACCCGCGTTTCTTGTTTCTCGCAAGTCATCTGTGATGTAGAAATAGTTTCCTCCGTAAGGCTGTTCCAGTCTGCGCATCAGGCTGAACTCGTAGGCGGAAGTCGAATTCAGATAAGTGAAATCAAATCCTGTCTCAAAACGGAATGCACCGTACTGCAATTCGTATGTGAGCGACAAACCTGCCCCTGGACCTCCTTTCAGAGAATGGTAAGCATAGTCATTGTCCAATTCGTTCGGGCGGCTTATGTTGGCATAATTGTTTGTCATCTTGTCCATTATGCCTGCGTAGCCAAATTTAGCCCCGATGTTTATCAAACTGACAACCTCTTTCTTCGGTGTGGAGGAATTGAGTTCCGCCTGCTGACGGAGCCACGCTTGTTTGAGTTCCTCCTCTTCTTCCTGTTTCTGAGCCTGCTTTTGGGCTTGTGCTTTTGCTGCCTTTTCTTGTTGCTTTGCACGAGCCTCCTGCTTCTCGGCAGCGGCTTTTTGCTGCGCCTTTTGTTTTTTGACCTGCTCTTTTTTCTTCTGAGCCCTTTTCTTGTCTGCCTCTTTTTTCTTCTTTGCCTGTGCCGCTGCCTTTTGCTTTTGCGCGGCTGTCTGAGGTGTAGCGGCTTCTGCGCACATAGCAGAATGATCCGATGTGTAAACCGGACTCAATAAGATGGCAAGAACGAATAGTCTGTATAGTAATGTTTTCATTGTCGTAAATCCTCCTGCCATTATTGAACCATAAACTTGAAATTACGTTCTTCATCGCCTGTCACCACACGCAGAATATAGAACCCCTTCTGCTCGGGAACGCTCACCGTACTCCCGTCTGCAGGAATCGCTTTTTGCTGAATAATCTTTCCGCTTGTATTGATCCACATCACAGTGGCTATACCTTTCGCATTCACGAATATATCGCTTCCCGCTTGGGCCGTTGTTCCCGACAATACAATCGTGGAATCCGGCTTGAACTGATACTCGTCATGGTTCTCCGAAAAACGTTTGGCACACGTACAAGTCTTCACCTCTCCATCAGTCCCTTTGTTGATCGTAAAGCACAGATAATACGACTCGTCTTTGTAATTATCGTACCCCAAATCATACATGTTCAGAGTTGCACTGGTTTGTCCCGCTACGGCGGTACTGTCGCTGGCTCTGTACCATTGGTAGTCACTCAAATCCTCATCGGCGAAAGGTGCTGCCAGCAAGCCTAACACATTATCAAATCGTTGCGACAGTACGTCATTGTCATAACTGAGCATAAATAGCAATGTCGTATCCACATCCCCGCATTCCGATTCTATCTGTAGCCGAATACCGTATTCCGTCCCTTGCTCGGCACCGTCGGGTATGGAGATCCCGAAGTATTCCGGTGTGATAACCAACTCGCTGTTCTTGAAGCCTGCTTGTTGTGCCGCCTGAGTATAAGTCAGTTGATCATTGGATAATACAATGCCTGATTCATTGTTATAGTAGATCTTTCCCATAAAAGGTTCTCCCTCCACTTTGCAGGGGATATCCACCGAAGTAATACTGAAAGTCAGACGTCCTATATTCACTTTGATGGGGATGCTGTCCATTACCGACTGTCCTGCACACAGGTTCGAAGATTGCCTGTACACAAGAGCATAAGCGTGATAAATACCGTCATTGGCATAGTAATGTTTTATGGCGGAACTGTCGCTGCCGGAGTCGTCAATATAGACATCGCTCCCGTCTCCGAAGCCCCAAACTATTTTCTCGAAATTATAGTTCAGGTTGCAACCGAACTTTATCGTGTCTTGTCCGCACAATGTATTCTGCTCACTGTCTGCTGTAAACTCCTGACCGTTGATGGTAATGGTTGATTTCAGAGGTTTGGTCGCACCGCCGGCAGAATAACCATAAGACTCGTTTTTCGTAAACCCGTACACATGGGCGATGAAGTTACTCCCTTCGCTGCGCAATGTGTGCGTCTGAGCCGTTGTCCCCAATTCCTTCTGGGCGAAATAATACGTACTCGAACCTGTCACAGGCTGAAAATCACCGGCAATGGACACCCCGTCCAACGTCATTTTTTCCGGCGCATCCGTCACAATGTTGGTATAGTGATTGGTCGTGCCGTTCGCACTCACGTACGTGGCAAAGGTCACTTGGTCTATCTGTTGTTCTATCGGATTGATCCACAGCATGGCGGGATCTCCGTTGTTGTTTTTGTCTCCGTCATATTGTTGTGATACCATAAACAAATGTACGGCACAAGGGCAGGAAGTCTCAAGCATGCAACTCTTGTCTTCTACCAACGGCTTGGCAAGCGAACCGTAACTCTCTCCGATCTCGAACTCCCAATACTGCTTCTTGTCCGTGCTGAAATCAAATGTGTGTACCAAGTTCCCGTTGATACGTACCTCAGTCCCGTCATAGAGAGCCATCACGCGCAGAATGTCACGCTTCCTGTTCTTGGAAGCGGTGATAGCGAATGTGTTTCCCCAGTACTGCGTCGGCATGGCTTGGGAGAAAATGTGGTCACGCTGTTTTTTCTGATAAGGTATGTTGGTGTGAGGACAACCTTGAAAAACGGCTATCTTCTTGCCGTTCCTTGCTTTCACGTAAGTTCCGCTCAAGTCTCCGCTCTCGCCGTCGGCTTTGCCCGTCCAGACGTAAAATACTTCACCCTTCCGTAGTGCGGGAGTAACCAATGTGTCCCCTAAATGATAATTCCGGTATGCTTCATATTCGGGCTTCACATCAAACAGTCCGTCGCCCCAATTGGCATACTCTTTCTCAAACTGACGCGCTCCCTCTGTCAGTACGGTCGGGCAGTATTCCACTTCAGTCCCGTCTTCTGTTGCAATGATGGCAAAGTGCGAACCCTGGGTTGCCGATGCTCCGTCATGATCCGAAGGCGTGTAGGTCTGCACCATGTAACTGTCTTGCAACGAAGTGGTCGGTATCACATTCGTCGCATCAAAAGTCGCTTTCTTGTAGTTCGTCGCAAAAAGGGAAATATCCGCTGTTGATGTTACGTGCAGCGCGCAGGTATCTGCTTTCTCTGAATAAACGGCATAACAAATTTTTCCCGTTCGGGTCATCTCCTGGCGGGCGTTGCTTGCCATGACATTCCCGTTCGCATAGATATCCACTTGGCTTAGCGCACCGGCGGTAACATGAATACTTTCAGTATAACCCGTATAGGGATTCTCGATGACAACGTCACAATCCTCTCTCGAAGAAATCGATAAAGAAAGCGTCAATGTGTTGTTTGAATCCTGGTCTGCCTGCAGAAAAGTAACCCAAAAATCCTTGCCTTCGGTCGACTGACCATCCGCAGTTTGGGCGTTTGCGTTTGAGATGGTTCCAAAGCATAGTAAAATGCTGAAAAACAATTGGTAAAATATCTTCTTTTTCATGATATTTATAGGGTTTTACAATGCATATTTATACGTTGCAAAGATACTTCTTAACCTGTTCGGGCGGGTGCAATAATTGGCGCAATGTGTGGAAAAATAAGTACCTTGTTTCCTGTTGGAGAAAAGACAAACCATGTCCGATGGTCAGCCTCGCTGTTCCGCTGCAAAAGGCTTGGAAATCGTTGTGTCTTTTCTGCAGACTTATGTTTGGCTTGTCTGTGATTGCATACGCTTGAAACGGACTCTACGACCCCTCATCGAGACCTCAAGCCGACCTCAACGAAACATCAATAAAAGGGCGAGAACATAAAATTGTACATCGTAAATTGTCAAATCGTAAATATCTTGACTCCTCAACAAGAGGTCATGAACAAACTGATGGGACTCATAGGACTAACATTGTCAATCTGCTCTTGAACTTTTGAAGATGCAATGGCTGGCTTGGAAATCATGTATCAACAGAGTGGAGGATTCCATACGCCTAAAGAAAAGCAGAGGGGTTTCTCACCGTTTCTTTTGCCCGAGTATTGTATACTCGCCTGTCCTGTGCTGGATATACACTTGTCCCTCCCTGATCACTTTCTCCGTCTTTTCTTTTTGTCGGGTGGTTATGGACGGATTGCTCTCCGGCAATGGTTCGCCTGTCACCTCCACTTCGTTCGACACTCTCCCTGTATCGTCGCTCACTCTGTAAAATACGCTTTCTCCTTTCAGTTCCTTGGGCAATGCTACATAGTATTCACATATACCATATCTTGTGCTGGCATTGTCTAAGAGAACTGGATAGCCGCTGACGGATATGTTTTCTTCGCGTAGGTCGCCTTGTATCAGATATAGTTCGTGCAGGCAGGCCCGTTTGCTCGTTTTTCCTCCGTAAGAAACCAATCGTATCGAATCCGTACCGGCAGGAACCGTGATATGGTAGAATTGCTCGTCCCTTGATGTGGGTAATACAATCGTGCTGTCTGCCGCTTGGTGATTGTCAAAGAAAATCCGTATTTCCCCGCTTGATGCCGTCTGATATATGTTGGCTCTGAAACGCAGAACGGCATTGACCCTTAAGTCTGACAGACGAAGCACAATACCTCCGTCCGTGTTACCCGAACCCAATACAACACCCGTCGTGCCTGCGGTGTTCAGTCTGCCAATCTGCCCCACCGTCAGCGTGGTATCTATGCGTTTTGTGGTCACTGACGGCATGTTGATGAGCGTGTCATTCTTTCCCGTTACGTGTTTGGTATATACGTCCAAAGTGTACGTTGTGTGAAAGTCCAGCCAACGAGCCGTAAATCCTTGCTCCGTTCTGTCTGTCGGAGTATAGGCGGCAAAGTTCGTGTAATCTTCTTGTGGCGTATAGGTATCCGAAAAGGTACATTCCAACTGGTTCAGCCGTACGCTTTTGCCGCGTTTCTCGCCCCATATATATTCCACTAATTCGGGATAGTCAATGTACGGGTTGCGGTTTCCTTGCACATCGTATATGGCGTTGGCGCGCTCTATCTCTTTCCGGCTGACAGGATCCGCTCTGTGCCAGTCAAGCAGCACTTCTCTCAATTCGTCGCGAAAGACAGGATAACGGTCTCCTGATACGTAACGCTCATAATCGGTATTGCCTGCACCCCATGGTAAATCTTGATAGGCTGTCACGGCATAGAAGTATGTTCGGGCAAAATCCCCTCTGTATTCCTCCGCTGGCTCGAAGCACATCCATCCATAGAGTGACGATGCAGCCTTGTCCATACGGAACGACCCGTTGTCAAACTTGTCTCCTTTCTGTACATGCCCGGGCGGGTAATTGCTCTTCTGTCCGTTGGCCTGGGCGTCTGCGGGATTGAGGATAAACAAATCCTGGTAAGCGCGTTTTGAAGAGGCGGTGTCGCTCTTGGTCCAACCCCACCACGATTTCGGAATGCAATGTTCTATCTGTATGCCGCCTGCCGAACCGCCGTCATAAGGGTAGTAGCGCTTCGTGTTCGAATACATATCCCATATCGTCCCGTCCGCCCGCTTGTCCGTCAAGGGAAAATAGTTCCAGGAACCGGGATAGTAGATGTTGTCTATATAGGTGTACCCCTGTGTTCCGTAAGACACCCGTTTGCCGCCGCGGCATATTTCATGCAGACTTGCTTTCAGCAGGGAGTCGGCTTTCCCGTTTGCTGAATCGTAGTACCCCTCGGGAATACCTGCTGCCTGTGCAGGTAAGATGAATACCCAGACAACTATATATACGGTAATTTTCTTTATTAGCCCTGTCGCTTGCATAGTCGTAGTCTATAGGTGTTTTTTCTGTGAAAGGTGCAAGATGATGTTTAGTGCAACGTACCATACAATGCTTGTGGCACTGCCCGCAAACACAAGATGAGGCTTGCCGAGTACATACGCCCACACCATGCTGCATAATAGCATAATGGCTGCGGCAATTAGAAAAATGTAAGCCGTCTTGTTCGCTTTCCATGCCAAACTGTGAAACTTGAAAGAGAAGAATGGTATCTCTGCCAGAAGCAGATAGCAACTCAATGCGCATGCAACCATCAGTATGATTCCTGCTGCTTTAGGGTCGCCTGTCGCTGTGAGTAGTTCGGGAATACAGCACACCGACCCCCAGAAAATAGCATTGGCGGGTGTGGCCAAGCCGATAAATCCGCTGCGTTGTCTGTCGTCAATGTTGAACTTTGCAAGGCGCAGTGCCGAGAAAGCGGCCATCACCAATACAGGAAGTCCCCACGCTCCCATAGCGGGTTGAAGATAGCAATATACCATCATGGCTGGTGCCAAGCCGAACGTGATGTCGTCTGCAAGCGAGTCCAATTGCAAACCCAAGGGGCTTGATACTTTCAGCAGTCGGGCGCTCATGCCGTCAAACAAGTCAAAAACAGCCCCTGCGATCAGCAGAAAAAAGGCATATACAAACTGGTGTTGTGTGGCAAACACTACGGCTGCACTGCCGCATAGCAGATTGCAACAAGTTATCGTGTTGGGAATGTGCTTCTTTATATCCATCTCTCTTTACGTAACAACGGTTCTTCTCTATTTCTTGCCGTACTCCTCGTCCAAACGCCTGTATGCCAAAAATGTAACCAACAGAGTCGCTGCACTGCAGGCCATCACCATCCAGAAGAATGCCTTGTAGCCGATCGCCATCTCTATACTGCCTGCTACAAAACCGGGCAACATCATGCTCAGAGCCATGAAAGCGGTGCATATCGCATAGTGGGAGGTCTTGAATTCGCCTTCCGAGAAATACATCATATACATCATATAAGCGGTGAAACCGAATCCGTAACCGAACTGCTCTATGGATATGGCGAGACCGATCAACCATGGGTTATGCGGCAAACAGGTACTCAGATAGACAAAAGTCAGGCAGGGTAGGGTCATACAGGCAGCCATAAGCCACAACGAGCGTTTTAGACCACGTTTCGATATGTATATTCCGCCGATGATTCCACCTAAAAGCAGAAAGATAACGCCTATTGTGCCGTACAGCAAGCCCACCATATCGGTACCTAATCCCAATCCTCCGCCGATGATCTTGCCCGCTGCGTTCACTGTCACTTCCCGTGCATCAACAAGGAAAGGTTGGCATAGTTTGATGAGGAAGCCTTCAGGAAGACGATAGAGTAGCATAAACAGGATGGCAAGCCATACTCCTTTCTTGGTGAAGAACGTAGAGAATGAGTTGCCCAACTCTTTGAACGAACCCGCTGCTTCTTCCGTTTGGCGCGGCGTGTCGTCTTTTGCCTTCGGAAGCATGAAGATATGGTACATCGTAATGGCAAACATCACAACGGCGGTAACGCCCAGCGTAATCTGCCACGAGTAGGGTATGTCGCCTGTTTTGCGCTCAATGGTACCCGCTATCAGCACCAGTACGCCTTGCCCGAAGACGGACGCAATGCGGTAGAAAGTGGAACGTATGCCGATGAACTTTGCCTGGCTGCTCTGGCTGTGCGCTAGCATATAGTAACCATCGGCGGCTATGTCGTGTGTGGCAGAGGCAAAAGCGGCGATAATGAAGAGCACCAGTGTCAGCCGGAACATACTCACGGACGTGCTTTTCGTGGCTATCAACCCTGCATCGGGGTGAGGTAATGTTATGGTCAGCAAAATACACAGGGCAGTCAGTAGCACTTGCATACCGATAATCCACCAGCGTTTGGTCTTCACTACGTCAACAATCGGACTCCATACGCCCTTCAGAAACCACGGGAAATACAGGAGTGTTGTGAAGAATGCCAACTGGTCGTTGGGAACGCCCATCTTGGCGAACATCATCACAGATATGTTATTGACTAAGAAATAAGGGATACCTTCTGCAAAATACAAGGTGGGTACCCAGAACCATGGATTGTTCTTTGTGGTGTCTTTCATCTCTTTATGACTTTTGTGGTATTGTTGTTTATCTTCAGTATGTACTGCCCGCTTTGGACCGTCTGAATGTCTATTAGGTCTTCGTTGCCTGTCAATAGTATGCTGGCTATTACTCTGCCCTGCAAATCATAAAGAACGGCTCTGTCGCCTGCGTTGGCTCCCCGTATTATCAAGGCGTCTTCTGCAGGGTTCGGATAGATGCTCCACGTTGTTTCTTCTGCAGGTCGTACGCCTAACGATAGTTTCCCGTAGTGCAGATATATTCCGTCTATCGCCATCGTGTATTCACGCTTGTCGGCATTCACGTCCAACGTGAAACTGATATAATCCAATCGTATGGGATAAACGGCTATATCATTCGGGTGATCCATTATGCTGTCCACGTTAATGATGATAGTGTTCGGCTGGTTGGCGGTGATAGCATTGGTGACAAAACTATGTATGTCGGTGCTGTTGTTGGCGTGCATTAAGGCTGTTATGCGCTGGATAGGGAAATCTCTCGGCTCATACCTGAACTCGATGTAGTCGGGAAGACTGTATAGGGGTAGGTTTGGAATGAGTTTCACGTTCGCACCCCTTCCGCCGGTGAAGTGGATGGTCACGTCCGATTTACCGTCAGTCCCTTGCGCCACCCGTGTATTCCAGCCGCTGTTGCTCCCCTGCACTGTCCATGCATCGGAGGTGAAGTCGGTATGCCATGCCAAAGGACTCTTTTCGGGTATCTCTACATGTACCAGAATGGAATCCGTTTTCCCGTTCAATGTCCCATATACTTTGCACGAACCATTGTTCACTCCGTTTACAACTCCTTTTTCCGTCACACTGCAGACCGATGCGTCTTCCGTGCGCCAACTCAGTGCCTCCGGTTGCAGGAACAGTTGCTTTCCGTTGACGGTAGAATATACTTCCACCGTGTAGTTCGTGTTGTTCGACACCAATACGCTGTCCAGACGGAACTGTACATCGTTGCTTTCTGTCATCTCCACTTGGATCGTTGTCTGTGCATTCCCGTAGGTGGCGACAACTTCTCCGCTGTTCAGGCAGACGAAGCGTCCCTCATCATCAATATATCCTGTTGCCTCGTCGCAAGAGAGTTGCACACCTTCCAGCGTTTTGCTGAGCAATACTCCGTATTGGTTATAGCCCATAAAGTCGGGATACAGAGTGCCGTATTTCGGGAGTTTTATGCTTTTTACGGAAGGGATAATCGTGTTTACCACCGGATCATCGGGAGCAGTGGAGAACACCCATATAGAGTTGGCAACGGCACGCGGATTACCGTCTGCCGCATAATTGATGACATTCCCGCCCAAACACATCTGTGCGCTGCCGCCTCCGTCCATGCCTGCCGCCTCTGTCGCACCGAGATGCTGCAATACGGCACACATATCTGCAGTGTACATGCCCGGCTTCTCGGCGACAAACATCCACATCTTGTCCCGGCTTGCATTCGTCGCCAGCACGGTGCGGGGATAATTTTTGTTATTGTAATCCTCGTTGGTGTTGCGGTTTGTCTGTACCCCGTTCTTCAGAATAAGGGCATTTCCCGTAACCATTTGCAGAATGTCGGGCTTCAGTGTCTCATCGCTGGTGGATATGACACCTAAGTTCATCGTGAAGTTGTCACCCTCTTGCAGTTGGCTCAAGGCTGTCATGCCGGTACCTCGTCCTTGCAAAACGCCTGACCCCTCCTCAATAAGGGTGCCTCCTGTCCGGTTGATACTCTTCACTATGCACTCCATCGTGCCGTTGATGTTCCATCCCGTTGTGCTGAACACCACCTCGATGCCGTCTGTCTGTCGGGTGGGTGTCGAACCTAAGTAATGGTTGAAAAGAACGATCTCGTCGCTGTTGGGATTGACGCGTGTACGATTTACGTCGCGTATGGCATAGTCTGTTCCGCCTATCTTCACCGTTCCTGCGAAGTTCACGTTGTCTATCCACACCTTTTTCTGCCGGTCTATCATAACATAGCCCCTGTCGCCGTGCCCTGCGTTCCAGTCGCTGGGCTCGCCCACCATCACACCGTTGCGGGCGGTGCCTGCGTAAGGCTGTCCGAGCATGCCTTGTATCTGTCCCGTGATCTGCGAACTCACAACCCAAAAGTTGCAGTTCACTCCGCCTATACTGCGGTGACCTGCTGCGTCTAATTTCTTGTAAGCATCTGCCAACTGTTCCGTTGCACCCGTTCTTCCTTGCGACTGATATTCCTCCACCGTATTGTATTGGTTGGTCAAATCAATCTCCAGCATATAACAGTTGTGTTTGGTGGAACCGATGGTCAGCGTAAAAGCAGTATGTTGTATGCCGGGACCTGCCTGATAATAAGCGGTGGTGTCAATGGCGCATTGTTTCCCGTTGATGTCCATTGTGCCGGTTTGTGCCTGAGCCGTCAGGCTCATCAAGCAGACTGCTGCTGCCGGAATGTAGTGTCGTTTCATAGTGGTATATTCTCTTTGTTGCTAAGGCTGTTTCCTTTATTGCTGGTATTGCTGAGTGGTCTGTTCTCTCTCGCTGGGTGATATATACTCTCTTGCCGGGTGTCTGTTCTTTGTTGTTGAGGCTGTTTCGTCGGTTCCCGTTCGTCTTTCTGACGCACCCTTGTGCAGATGTCGCAGACTCACTGCAAAGGTAATGCAAAAAATAAATCTACACAAACAAAACAGAAAGGAAAGAAACCGTTCCTTGAATCCCGAAAGTTGTCCCCCCCTTACTTAGTGGCTATGTATTTCCTAACAGGTTTGGCGTGGTTTTTGCACGATTGGTACGTTATATTCTGTTTGCAAATTCTTGTAGCGTATGTACTCTCTTTCTGTAATGATGCTTATTGCGGCATTGGTAATGGGTATTTTGGTATGCCTTGTCCCAAATGTGATATGGTTTCTATGGTGGGTTATAGCCGAGATGTTCCGTTTCTCCACGCCGCGTTATACTCCTTTCTGTTGGACGGCTGCCGGTCTGGTAGCAGCCGTGTGGCTCGTGATGGCATACGGTTTCTTTGTCGGGCGTTTCCGACTGGAGGTAAAACCGACTACCTACACCAATGCACAACTTCCCGAAGCCTTCAAGGGCTATAAGATTGTTCATATCAGCGACCTGCACCTCTCTACGTACGACGACCGACCTACGGCATTGCAACGCATTGTGGATTCAATCAACGCACAGCAGCCTGACCTGATCTGCTTCACGGGCGATCTGGTAACAATCGGCATATCGGAAGCGGCACCCTATACCGACATCTTGCGCCAACTGCACGCCACCGACGGGGTAGTGAGCGTATTAGGCAACCATGATTTGCTGATTTATACCCACCTGACCGAGCAGCAGCGTCTCGCCGAAGTGGAGCGTTTGGCAGACTATGAGCGCACACAGTTGGGGTGGCACCTCCTGCGCAATGAACACCGGACTATCGAGCGCAACGGGCAGCATATCAACATCATCGGTGTGGATAACTGCTCCTGCGAGGGAGAAGGTTTCCGCACCATCTATGCAGGCGATTTGCAGAAAGCCCAAGCAGGTACAGATGGTTTCTCCATTCTCCTTTCCCACGACCCGAGCCATTGGTGTGCAGAGGTTTTGCATACTGATATACCGCTCACCTTGAGCGGGCATACCCATTCTGGACAAATGCGTATCTTCGGTTGGGCGGCATCGAGTGTCAGTTTCCGTGAGTCGGCAGGCTGGTACGAGCAGGACGGACAGTCCTTGTATGTCAATTCCGGCATCGGTTGCACCCTCCCCGTCCGCCTCAACTGCCCATCGGAAATAACGGTCATCACTCTGCAATAAAGCGCAAAGTGCAACCCGCTATAATCCAATCAAAAACCGCCCAATCGTACGAATCACATACACCCGATAGCATAAGGATAGGGGAGAAAATAGGTTCTTATTATTGTCTAAGGCATTTCTTTTTCTCCATCTATACCTACACTATCCCTACATAGTACAAACAACCTCGGTTATCCACTATGGAAAAACCGAAGTTTGTGACTACCATATGATCGTATATCTACGCTATGTCATTAAACATCAGACAATTTGCATAGTGCCTGTCCGCCCGTTTCAGGAAATTATTCATACTTTTTTATTTTATATCTTGAACCAGCCGGACAGGAAACCCATATGAAGGACCCAAAAAATGGGAAATCGTCAATAGATTCGATCTGAAAGATACAGCAGCGCGAGGCGTAGCAGACCAATAACCACCGAAATGCTGCGCATAACCTACACCCGCCCCTAAACGGTAACCCGCAGCAGGTAAGAAAACAGCACCTGCAACTTCCAACTTTCGCCAATCAGTAAGTGTGAAAGTTTGGTAATCGGCATAAGCCTGTCCACTCTCATCCGCAGCAATGCCTGACTTAAATGTTACCCTATTAGGACAAGCCCAGTTGTCAGGCAACAAGACTAGACCATTCGCAAACTGTGTACCATCAGCGTTTAGTTTTATACGGGCTACACCTATCAGGTTACCGGCATTGGTTCGTTTAGAAAGAAGATACCCCCACTCGTCAGACGTCAATGTGTACCACGTATTACCATCACCGATATTCCTACCCCAATCCGCAAAATCACCACTATAATCATTGTCATCTTCTGAGGTGCTAATACCCCACTTGGCACAGCCTGTGCTACCGATCCAACCAAACAAGTCTATCTTATCCGACAAACCAGTACCTTCCTTGTAGTAATGATATTCAGTATGTCCCTGCTCTGTATAATCTATACCACCTGTCACATTGCTAGTGTTTATAAAGTCATACTGATGCTCTGCGAACGACCATGTATTCGTGCTACGTGTGTACTGCAAATTGCCACGTGAGAAACGAACCTGCTTGCTTGTGCTGACGGAGAAACACCCTGTAAGCAATGGCGAATTTACTTTCTCATTACAACTTGTCAGGCAAATGCAAGATGCTGCCAATAGGATACCTGCCAAGAAATTTAATGTTTTCATACTTAAATAATTTTAGTGTTTTGTTTGTCTGTCGGCTCCGGGCAGACGGTGAATAGAAATTGGATTGATACAAAAAGAGCGTGGAACCCTTATTCTTACTTATTCTCAGAATAGAGGTTCCGGAAATGACCCATCACACAAGAATAAGCAACTAACGTCCACGCTGAATATGTATATCCGTCTTGTGTACACGAAAGTACACAAGACAGGAAATACACGCCAATGGACGTTTATTGCATTCTTGTTTCGGGCGTGTGAAATTTTGCAGGATTTCTAATGACCAAAACAAGCGCTAATAAACGCCTTTTTATCTATATGTCTGCCAACGGCTGCATTACAATGGCTTGTCGGTCAGGCATATATGCTGCCCGCCGCTCCCCTTACCACGCAAGACGTTAGCAACCGCAGAAGTACAACAAATGTTTGAATTGTGCAATCTGATAACATTAAACGTGTCCATATAGAAAAGACAATAATTTGCTTAACCCATTAGCGAAATTCCCGCTCCATTTGTGACACCTGACACAATGCCGGAAGCAACAGACTTGCTGACACTCACTTTTCAAATCAATGCCGCCAACGGGCAGATGATATATTTATTTGACTTATACAATATCCCCGCTGCTATTGTGTGCGATGTGCCGCAAGACGGGGGCATGGAGCATCGACGTACGCTGCTACGCCGGCTGTTCTCAGGTCTTCGTTCGGTGGTGATTGCTTAATCACATAAGAATCACATAAGAATCACATAAGAATGTCATAAGAATGACATATAGAAAATAGCGAGATATATGCCGGATATATGCAGGGATATACAGAAATATGCAAGAGTGGGGCTTGGGGTGATGCAGGGGATGACCTCCCCAACTCCTCCAACGATGGGGCTTTGGAGAATGGGCAGACTCCCCCCCCAAAAAAAAAACTCAAAGAAGATGCGCCGACACTATGCCGGAGGAGCGGACATACTGACATGCGGTTTGTAAACTGATTCCGCTGGCAGGTAGAAGTTATAGACGTTATAGAAATACTAGACGTTTTAGGGAAGGTGGGTCGGATTGGAGGGATGAGAGGGATTGGGCTAATGGGACTATATAGGGTATAGGGTATAGGGCGGGGCGGGGAGGACAGTCTGCACAAGACGGGGAGGCGCAGACCCGTCGGCACTTGTTTTTCAAACTATTTCCGCCAATAGATTCGCTTTATAATTCCGCCAACCGGTTTGCTTTATATTTTGAGAGAATGGCAGGTTGCACAGTTCGGAAATTCGTTGTACCTTTGCAAGACTTATCAGAGCAGAATACAGACAACAGTATTAACTAAATAAACTAACGAATGATTTACAGTAAAGAAGTACAAGAAATGTGCGTTGTAGCCAAAGGTCCGAAGCACGGACCGGCTCCCATCCCTGAAGAGGGCAAGTGGGTGAAGGCTACCGAGATCAAAGACATTTCAGGTTTGACACACGGTGTGGGATGGTGTGCTCCCCAACAGGGTGCCTGCAAACTCACACTGAACGTAAAAGACGGCGTTATCGAGGAGGCTCTCGTAGAGACCATCGGTTGCTCGGGTATGACCCACTCGGCTGCTATGGCAGCAGAGATTCTGCCGGGCAAGACACTGCTTGAGGCACTGAATACCGACCTCGTTTGCGACGCTATCAACACCGCTATGCGCGAGTTGTTCCTCCAGATCGTTTACGGTCGTACCCAATCGGCTTTCTCCGAGGGCGGTTTGGCTGTCGGTGCCGGTTTGGAAGACCTCGGCAAAGGTCTGGTAAGCCAGTGCGGTACTCTCTTCTCTACCAAGGTAAAGGGTGTCCGCTATCTGCAACTGACCGAAGGCTACATCACCAAAGAGTTCCTCGATGAGGACAACGAGGTATGCGGCTACGAATACGTACACATGGGCAAGTTTATGGACGCTATCAAAAAAGGCGTACCCGCTGACGAGGCTCTGAAACAAGTTACCGGCACTTATGGTCGTACGACCAAAGAGCAGGGCGCAGTTAAATCTATTGACCCGAGAAAGGAGTAATGCTATGATTCGTCCAGTTCAATTTGAATCACAAGATCGCCGCGAGAAACAGATTCTCGCCGCACTGAATGCTAATGGTATCGCTTCTATCGAGGAGGCTAACCAGATCTGCGAGCAATACGGTCTTGATCCGTATCTGACTTGCGAGGAGACCCAACGTATCTGTTTCGAGAACGCCAAGTGGGCATACGTAGTAGGTAGTGCCATTGCACTGAAGAAAGGTTGCAAGAACGCTGCTGACGCTGCAGAGGCTATCGGTATCGGTTTGCAGTCATTCTGCATCCCCGGCTCGGTGGCTGACGACCGCAAAGTAGGTCTCGGACACGGTAACTTGGCTGCACGTCTGCTCCGCGAGGAGACACAGTGCTTCGCTTTCCTGGCAGGACACGAGAGTTTCGCTGCTGCCGAGGGAGCCATCAAGATTGCCGAGATGGCAAACAAAGTACGCAAGAACCCGCTCCGCATCATCCTGAACGGTCTGGGCAAAGACGCTGCTATGATCATCAGCCGTATCAACGGTTTCACCTACGTACAGACCCAGTTCGACTACTATACGGGCGAACTGAAAGAGGTACGCCGCAAAGCATACTCCAATGGTCCGCGTGCAAAAGTGAACTGCTATGGTGCAGACGATGTACGCGAGGGCGTGGCTATCATGTGGCACGAGAATGTAGATGTATCCATCACGGGTAACTCTACCAACCCGACCCGCTTCCAGCACCCTGTGGCAGGTACGTACAAGAAAGAGCGTATCCTGGCAGGAAAACCGTATTTCTCGGTGGCTTCGGGTGGTGGTACCGGTCGTACATTGCACCCCGATAATATGGCTGCAGGTCCTGCTTCATACGGTATGACCGATACGATGGGACGTATGCACAGCGATGCACAGTTTGCCGGTTCCTCTTCTGTACCTGCACACGTAGAGATGATGGGATTCCTCGGCATCGGCAACAACCCGATGGTAGGTTGCACCGTGGCTTGCGCCGTAAACGTGGCTCTGGCTCTGAACAAGTAAACCGATTAGCAATAATTATCATAAGGAAAGGTTGTCCCAAACGGGACAACCTTTTTTGTCAGGTGGATATGAGGATGGTGCCTCCGTTAATTGCCGTATAATTGACCGTTAATCAATACTCCGTTAAACATCATTAAAGAGCCATATAAAAGCATTGTAGGGGTTATGCCACCGTTAATAGCCGTCAATTTGACCGTTAATCGGATTCTACAGAGAAACAGCATGAAAGATACCATGAGACAGATTTAGGGGCACGTGGGTTTCGTTCTAATGTCGCAGCGGGATGATTTGTTTCAGATGTTTGGTTGCTCGATATGTTCCGGAGGGTGAGGATTGGGGTTATGAGAGAATGGGTCGAATAGGACGAATTGGTCAAATTAGTCAAATAGGTCGAATAGGAAAGACTATGACAGGTGTTTTGCATGGCAAAAGACAGGGAGGCAGACAGGTTTTGTGCAATAGGAACGGTTTTTGATGTAGCACCTGTAAATACTAAATCCAGAACTCATGAAACATCTACACTTGCTGCAAAAGACTGCCGCAACAGGCGTATTGCTTTGTCTGCTATTGTGCCAAGTTGGAGCCGCAGACATCTATGAACCAATGCACTACAATGACGGGTTGCGTCTTGATACATTGGAAAACTGCTTACGGTTGAGCAATGGCGTCTCCTCCGTGTATATTTATCACGGAGTGCCTTATGCCCATGCGGAACGATTCCGTGCGCCAGAATTGGCAGACGGTATCGAAGAGACGGACAACTACACCCATAGTTATATTACCTGCTATCAGCGGCTGAACAAAGCCAATTCTGATGTGCAATACGGTGAGTCGCACGTGGTGCTGGAGGAGAACGAAGAATCGCCCTTGACGGAAGATTGCTTGGTGCTGACGATTAACTCGCCTTATTCTCTTGACCAGAAGGCAGACGAGGAACTGCCGGTGTTTGTATATATCCACGGAGGGAACTATTATGCAGGCGGCGGGGAGAAGGTGAACACCCAACTGGCAGAATTTGCCCTGCGTGAGAAAGTGGTGACCGTGACTGTTACTTATCGTTTGGGTGTATTCGGCTATTTGTACCAACCCGATTCCGCTTCGATGAACCTTGGGTTGCAAGACCAGTTGACCGCTCTGAGGTGGGTACACAACCATATCCATCGTTTCGGAGGAGATGCACGGAATATAACCGTTGCCGGGCAATCGGCAGGTGCCCAGAGCGTGGTGTATTGTTTGGCAGACACAACACGGGTGCCTATCAAGAGGGCGATTGTGTTTTCAGCCCCTATGGGTCTGACGACGGGAAAATGCATAGCCAAGCAGCGTACACGCTACATCGAAAGATATATGGAGGACAGGGGAATGAACGCATGGACTTGTCCTGCCGACACACTGTTAGCCGCTCAGTTGGCCTATATGGATTCGCACCCCCAACAATGGCACGCCTTGCCGTTTTCTCCCACGGATTTACCCCAGATGCCGAAGTACGGAGACCGTGTGAAATGGCCGGAACAGGTGGTGGTGACCGCGCAGGCACAGGACGGGAGTATGTTCGGTCCGAAGATTGCATGGAGTTTTGTGACTCACTACGTATTTACGAATCCTGCGAAACGCTACGTCCGCTATCTGCAGAAACAAGGAGTGGATGCCCGTTATCATTTGTACACATGGCAACCGAGAGGTTCGAAACTGCAGGCGGCACATTGTGCGGAACTTCCTTTGATATTGGACGGTGTGGACGAATACTGGATAGGTTCGTGGATCATGGGTGATGTGACACGGGTTGAGTTGCAGCCAATGCGCGAGAAAGCCATGGACGACATAGCGGAGTATATGCGTACGGGTGAGTGGAAGATGTAGCGTACGCGGTGAGACAATGCCGGAAGAAGACCTCCCCAGCCCCTCCATGGAGGGGAAGTGACTTCCCCAATCCCCCTCAAAGAGGGGGCTAATTTACGATTTGACGGTGTAAACCTTCCCCAATCCCTCCCCAAAAGGGGTTAATGTTCGCATTATTCAATTTTGTTACTCTCCCGTTCAGGTGTGCTTCAGGGGTCGATGAGAGGTCGATGAGGTCGGCTAAAAGGAAATGAATTGTTTGCTGCTTGCAAACAAACAACAGACAGCCAGCAACAGACATTGCAAATATATTCATAAAGAATTGATATGCAACCATTATTGCTGTATATAGAAGTCATTGCCATCTATTTAATACTTTGCAGGATTTATATTCGTTGCAGTTTGCATGGGGCGGCTTTGTGATCAGGGTGCAAACAACCAAAATATGATTAGATTTTGGCACAGATTTTGCAATTAATGAGAGTTAGAAACATCAAATCATACAATATGAACAGCACTGTAGATATTCGCGAACTGCAAGAGCGTATTGAACGCGAGAGTTCGTTTGTGGATGCTCTTACAATGGGTATGAGCCAAGTGATTGTAGGGCAGAAACACTTGATAGAAAGTTTGTTGATAGGTCTTTTGAGCGACGGACACATTCTGCTGGAAGGTGTTCCGGGTTTGGCAAAGACTCTCGCCATAAAGACACTTTCGGACTTGATTAAGGCTAATTTCTCACGTATTCAGTTTACTCCAGACTTGCTTCCTGCGGATGTGTTGGGTACGCAAATTTACTCTCAAAAGACAGAGGAGTTCCGCATAAAGCGTGGTCCGATATTTGCGAACTTTGTGCTTGCGGATGAGATAAACCGTGCTCCGGCGAAGGTGCAGTCGGCTCTGTTGGAGGCTATGCAGGAACGGCAGATTACCATCGGGGACGAGACTTTCAAGTTGGACGATCCGTTCCTTGTGCTGGCCACTCAGAATCCGATAGAGCAGGAGGGTACATACCCTTTACCTGAGGCACAGACAGACCGTTTTATGCTGAAGGTGGTTATCGGTTATCCGAAGAAAGAGGAGGAGCAACAGATTATCCGCCAAAACCTTACCGGTGAACGTAAACAAGTGTTGCCCATTCTTTCCACTGAGGATATTAGGAAGGCCCGTCAGATTGTGAAGGAGGTTTACTTGGACGAGAAGATTGAGAAGTATATCGTGGATATTGTGTTTGCCACGCGTTATCCCGATACTTATGAATTGGATTCCCTGAAGGGCATGATACAATTCGGCGGCAGTCCGCGTGCAAGTATCAATCTTGCACTGGCCGCCCGCGCTTATGCGTTTATCCACAGAAGAGGTTATGTGGTTCCTGAAGATGTGCGTGCCGTATGCTATGATGTATTGCGTCACCGTATAGGTTTGACCTATGAGGCAGAAGCACAAAACATGACCACGGAAGACGTTATCACGGAGATTCTGAACAAGGTGCAAGTTCCTTAAGGCGGTTGATAGGACGGAGGGAGCAAGCAGCCAATAGAATGGTTCATGACGAACGAAGAGTTATTACAGAAAGTCAGGCGGATAGAAATCAAGACCCGAGGTCTATCGCGCAACATCTTTGCCGGTGAATATCACAGCCAGTTCAAAGGGCGTGGTATGACATTTTCCGAAGTGCGCGAGTATCAGCCGGGGGATGATGTGCGGTCAATCGACTGGAATGTGACTGCCCGTCTGAACAAGCCCTACATAAAGGTCTTTGAAGAAGAACGTGAGATGACCGTAATGCTGCTGGTGGATGTATCAGGAAGCAGAAATTTCGGAACTTCGGTGCAGACCAAGCGTGACATGATGGCTGAGGTGGCGGCGACGCTTGCTTTTTCGACCATTGAGAACAATGACAAGATAGGCGTGATATTTTTCTCTGACAAGATAGAAAAATATATCCCTCCCAAGAAGGGTCGTAAACATGTACTTCATATTATCCGCGAACTCATTGATTTTGAGCCGACGTCGTCAGGTACGGATATTGCAAATTGCATTCAGTATTTTGCGAATGCGCAGAAGCGCCGCTGTACGGCATTTCTGATTTCCGATTTGGATGTACCCGTCCAAGGGTTGAATGGGATTGCCGCCTCAGAGAAGCCTCTCATAATCGCTTCCGAAAGGCATGACGTCGCCGTGATACAAATCTATGACAGAAGGGACGCAGAGATGCCTGATGCAGGGCTGCTGAAACTGAAGGATGCAGAAACAGGCAAACGAGTTTGGGTGGATACCGGAGTTAGGGCTGTTCGGGAGGAATATGCAGATCAGTGGCGTTTGCAGCAACAAGCATGGGAGAGTATTTTTACCAAACTGGGTATGCGGAACGTAAGTATCCGGACGGAGGAGGATTACGTAAAGGGGCTGATAAAATTATTCAAAATATAAGGACAGGCATATATGGCTCTTTCTTTACTGATATTGGGTATCGTGGTAAGTGCGCAGATGGATTCCGCTCAATTATGGATAGGCGACCAGACGCAACTGCACTTGAGTGCCACCACCACAAATAATGAGGAAGTTGTTTTTCCGCAATATGAGGAGAGTTTAACCGAAGGGCTTGAGATAGTAGGACGGACGGAGAGAGATACCACAAAACAATCTGACGGGAGTATGGTGATACGGCAGAATCTGACTATCACGGCTTTTAAGGATTCTCTATTCTTTATACCTCCGATTCCGTTTGTGAGCGGAAGTGATACTATTTATACGGAACCTCAGTCGCTCAATGTAATACAGCCTTTTGAAATTGACAGCGCGGACAATGCCATCACAGACATTAAACCTATCTATAAGGCTCCTATATGGTGGTGGGGAATACTGCGTTGGGTATTGTTGGCAATAGGAATTATCGGTATAGGAACAGGTGCCTATTTTATAGTTCGATATATCCGAAAGAAAATCGGTGCGAAAGAGGCAACGGAACAGACAAATCCCGAATTGTTGAGACCTGCGGACGAGGTCGCATTGGAGCGGCTCAACAAAATAAAAGAGCAGAAAATCTGGCAGCAGGGACGTACAAAAGAGTATTACACTGAATTGACAGATGTGTTGCGCTACTATATGGCAAGGCGTTTTGAGGTGACGACACAGGAGAAGACTTCGGAGGAGATACTTAACAAAATGAAGGCTCTTATAGAAAAAGATCTTTACACTGACCTTAAGAGAGTTCTCACACTGGCTGACTTGGTCAAGTTTGCCAAGTGGCATCCTGAGGCGGAGGAGAACGAGCAGGCGTTGCGTTTCGCATTCCGTTTCGTAGAGGAGACGACGAAAGGGATTCAGGACGGCTCTGACGAAAACACTGAAGGCAAGGATACAAACACAACCACGCAATCATGACATTTCAAAATCCATATTACTTGCTGCTGCTTCTTCTGCTGCTGGTACCCATCGTATTCTGGTATGTATGGGAAATGCACAAGAGTGACGCCAGTTTGCAAATGTCTTCCACATACGCTTTGCAGAAGAAGCGTACATGGAAGTTGTATTTATTGCACGTCCCATTCGTTTTGACCATGGCAGCCATCAGTCTATTAACTTTGGCTCTTGCGCGTCCGCAACTGACTAACCGTTGGCACAAAGAATCGACAGAGGGAATTGATATTATGATGGTGGTGGATATATCGGGAACCATGCAGGCAGAGGATTTGCGTCCTAACAGATTGGAGGCGGCAAAGGCTGTGGCGAGCGACTTTATAAACAGCAGACCCAATGACAACATCGGTTTGGTGGTGTTTGCAGGAGAGAGTTTCACGCAATGCCCCCTGACCACAGACCATTTGGTTCTCATCAATTTGTTTGATGCCGTCAAGTTCGGCATGATAGAGGATGGGACCGCCATCGGTTTGGGTATAGCCAATGCCGTGAACAGGATGAAAGACTCACAGACCAAGTCGAAAGTAATTATTCTTCTGACGGACGGTTCAAATAATCGCGGTGATATAGACCCGCAAACGGCAGCAGAGATCGCCAAGACATACGGGATACGTATATATGCGATAGGTGTGGGCAGTTACGGCGAGGCTCGTGTTCCTGTGCAGACACCCATAGGCAGACAATATGTCACCATGAAGAACGAGTTTGACGAGACGACACTTCGTCAGATCGCCCAAGTGACCGACGGTGCCTATTTCCGTGCGACCGACAATCAGAAGTTGAAGTCCATTTATGAGGAGATAGACCAAATGGAAAAGACCAAAATCCGTGTGAGGGAATACTCAAAGAAAACCGAGTTTTTCCCGCCGTTTCTGTGGGCAGCATTGGGTTGTTTGATAGCGAGCATTCTTTTGCGTTATTTTGTTTTACGTACAGTAAGTAATTGACCGGTTATGTTCAGATTCGCAAATATACAAGCATTGTGGCTTCTTCTCCTGATACCTGTTCTGATAGCGGGTTATATACTTATCACGCGCCACAAGCGAAAGCAGTTGGAGACATTGGGCGATGTCCGGTTGCTGAAAGATTTGATGCCCAATGCATCGCGTGTACGTCCTGCTCTGAAGTTCAGTTTGAACACATTGGCATTGGTGTTTCTCATTATCGCTTTGGCTCGTCCGCAGTATGGTGCGAAGGAAGAAATTCACAAACGTGAGGGTATTGAGGTGATGTTCGCCTTGGATGTGAGTAACTCCATGTTGGCGGAAGATGTTCAGCCTAATCGTTTGGAGCGCTCGAAACAGGTATTTTCCAAACTGATTGACAACATGCGGGATGACAAAGTTGGGGTGGTTGTGTTTGCAGGCGAGGCATATACCCAGTTGCCAATCACGTGCGACTATGTTTCAGCCAAAATGTTTCTGCAGTCCATTACTCCTGATTTGATAAAGACGCAAGGCACCGTCATAGGACGTGCTCTGAAGACAGCGTCTTTGGCTTTCGGCGAGAAAGACGATGCATCGCGCGTGATTATTTTGTTTACGGACGGTGAAGATCATGATGACAATGCCGTGGAGGTAGCCAGACAGGCGAAAGAACAAGGCATCGAAATTGTGGTGGTCGGCATAGGAAAACCGGAAGGGTCACCCATACCCGTACCCGGAACAAACGGATTCCGCAAGGACAAGGAGGGGAATGTGGTTGTATCGAGGCTGAACGAGGAGATGTGCCAGTCTATTGCCAAGGCAGGCGGCGGCATTTATGTCCGTTGTGACAATACCAACACCGCCAAACGGGTTATAGAAAACCGACTTGACGAGTTGTCGAAAACCGAATTGGAGTCGAAAGTTTACACGGACTACAACGAACAATATCAGACGTTTGTGGCAATAGCCTTGTTGCTATTGGTTGTTGAATTTTTTATATTCAACCGTAAGAACAAGCGTTTCAGCCAGATGAACATTTTCGGAGAGAAACAGCATAACAAAGGGAGAAAATGAGATTGAAGTATCTATTGTATATAATACTCTCCATTCTTCCCGCATTGGCGTACGGGCAGAAAGAGAGCGGAGATGTACGGCGCGGGAACAAGTCCTACAACAAGGAAGATTATGTGGAGGCTGAAGTTGACTACAGGAAGGGACTTGACAAAAACAAAGAGTCCTTTGAGGCTCATTTCAATTTGGGCAATGCCCTCTTCAAGCAGGAAAAGTATGCCGACGCCATAGAACAATATGAGGCTGCGGAGCAATACGCAGGCGGAGACAAGCAGAAGCAAGCGTCCATCAAACACAATATCGGTAATGCCCATTTTGCGCAGCAACAATACGGAGAGGCTGTTGAATCCTACAAAAAATCCCTGAAAGACAATCCGAAAGATAACGATACGAGATACAATCTGGTCAAGGCTATGCAGATGCTTGAGGCTCAGCAACAGCAGCAGAACCAACCCCAGCAACAAAACAAGCAAGACAAGCAACAACAGAACCAGCAAGACCAACAGCAGCAAGACCAACAACAAGAGAATCAACAGCAGCAGGAGAATCCTTCAAAGATAGACAAAGAAACGGCGGAGCAACTGCTTCAAGCCCTGGAACAAGACGAGCAGGAAACGCAGGAGAAAGTGAAAAGACAGGAGAGCCAGGGCGGCAGGAGATTAGAAAAAGACTGGTAAGGAGGGAGAGTAACATTATGAGAAAGAGATTAAGTCTATTCCTATATTTTATTTTGGCGGCAGGTGCTATTCTTGCCAATGACGTTGAGTTCAGGGCATCTGCTCCTGCACAGGTTATAGCAGGAAAGCCATTTCAGTTGACCTACACGATCAACCAGAAAGGACGTGACCTGCGTGTACCGGAAATTGAAGCCTTTGACGTTTTAGCCGGTCCGTACACGAGTACGAGCAGCAGTACGAACTGGATAAACGGCAAGCGTTCTTCCTCTTATACGCAAACCTACACCTATACTTTATGTGCCAACAAAGAGGGGACATTCTCCATTCAGCCGGCGACTATTGTCTTTGAGAAAGATACTTATACTTCCAACGGGTTGAAGATAACCGTTCTTCCACCGGACCAATCCGCAACCACCAATGGTGCCGGAAACGGCAACGGCACTGCGAACAGGGTGCAGGGAGGACAGAGCACGAACAGCGATGCCAGAGACGGAGATATTTTCATCCGGACGATAGCGACCAAGACGCACGTACACGAGCAGGAGTGCATATTGCTTTCTTACAAATTGTACTTTGCAGGAATGGACGTAGCCCAGTTCACCAACAACACTGCTCTTCCTGACTTCAAGGGCTTTCTCAAGCAAGAGATTGACCTTGGCGAGATACAGACAGAATTGGAGCATTATAACGGCAGAAACTACCAGACGGCAACACTTTATCAGACTCTTCTCTATCCGCAGCATAGTGGTACGATACAGATTGAGCCTGCGACCTTTGAGGCTGTCGTCCGCGTGATGAACAGGGCGCAGACCCGCAGTATCTTTGATGACTTCTTCGGAACATATTCCACCGTTACGCGTTCGCTCAGAGCCCCCGGCATTTCCGTTCATGTGGAAAGTCTGCCGGCAGGAAAGCCCAAGTCGTTTTCGGGCGGGGTGGGGCAGTTTCAGATCAAACCGTCGCTTTCGACGGATCAACTGCATACGAATGACGCCGTTACCTTGCATCTGGAAATCACCGGTACCGGCAACTTGAAACTTTTGAAGACTCCTATGGTGGACTGGCCGGAAGGTTTCGAAGTGTATGATCCCAAAGTGAGCAACAGTTTCAAAACTACCACGAGCGGTATGTCGGGAACAAAGACCATCGAGTACCTCGCCATTCCCCGTTCGGCAGGAGAGTTTACGATTCCTCCGATAGAGTTTGCGTACTTTGATACACAGAGTGACACATACAAGATTCTCTCTACGCCGGAGTACACATTGCACGTCCAGCGCGGCACAGACGATAATAATGCAGTGGTTGTGGGCAGCCATGTGGAGAAAGAAGATATCAAGCAGTTGAATTCCGATATCCGATATATTTATACGGGTGCGTTACCCTCCGTGAAGAAGGGAGTCCTCCATTTCGGTGATTTCCAATTCTGGCTGTGTTATATTCTTCCCCTGCTATTGGCAGGCATTGTCTTTGTTGTATTCCGCAAGCAGATCCGAGAGAATGCCGACTTGGCGAAGATGCGCTACAAGAGAGCGAACAAAGTCGCCCAACGGAGACTGCGTCGAGCCAAGACCCTTATGGCACAAGATGACAAAAGCGGGTTCTATGAGGAGATCGAGCGTGCAGCATGGAACTATCTGAGCGACAGACTTTCCATACCGACCGCTGACCTGAACAAGGAGAACATTTCCCAGATACTGAATCAGAAGGGTGTGGGCGAAGATATAGTAGCGCAAGTGCTCGGCTTATTGTCGGAAGCAGAGTTTGCACGCTATGCACCTGCGGCAACGGACCATCAGATGCAAGACATATATCAGGAGACCATACAACTCATTGACAGGCTGGAAACGTGTAAATTATAAAAACATGAAACGATTTCTTTCTCTTATCATTTCTATAGCATGTACAGCAGTTTTCTGCTACGGTGAGGAACCGTTGGCACAAGCAAAAGAGTATTATGACTCGGGAGCATACGCAGAGGCCATATTGCTGTATGACTCCCTGCTGTCAGAAAACCCTTCTGCC
Source organism: Bacteroidales bacterium UBA7569 (assembly GCA_002477945.1). Classification (GTDB taxonomy): domain Bacteria; phylum Bacteroidota; class Bacteroidia; order Bacteroidales; family Paludibacteraceae; genus Colicola. The sequence goes on along the minus strand of DLLF01000002.1, from coordinate 271,464 downwards.
GAGTTGGAGTACAACATAGGAAACGCTTACTACAAAGCAGGGGAAATAGGAAACAGTATCCTGCATTACGAGCGGGCACTCCGTCTTCGTCCGCATTATCCGGATGCAAAATATAATTTGCAGATAGCGGAGAGACGTATTGTGGATAATATACAGGACGACAATACCACTTTGTTGTCTTTGTGGGTTGCTTCATTGATTCACTCCCTGTCAGAGGAAGCGTGGATATATGTAAGCGTCGCATTGTTTCTTCTGTTTCTGGCAGGCATTTTCGTCTTTTCTTTTGTACACAGTGTCCCATTACGGAAAACAGGTTTTTATGTCGCCTGCATAGCCATCGTATTCAGCATTGTTTCCTTTGTTTTTGCGGGTGTGACTCACCGGCAAAACACAGAGAGACGGGTTGCTATCGTGATGCAGGGCATTGTCAATGTGAAGAGCAGTCCCGACAAGTCGGGTACCGATATATTCGTCCTGCATGAGGGTACCAAAGTTCGTATCCGTTCGACCCTTTCGGAATGGGCGGAGATACAGGTTGCCGACAATGTAGGGTGGATCAAGTTGTCCTGCATCGAACGTATTTAATACAGACTACCTATTCCATTTATGTTGTTATCATCGGTGTGGGACAATATACTTCGTGCTGACGAGACCTTGCTGTTGGCTATCAACCATGCCAACACTTGTTTTTTAGACCAGTTTCTATGGAATATCTCCGTTCCGGCGATGTGGATACCGCTGTACGCGGTACTGACCTTGTGCATCGTCCGACGTTTCGGAAAGCAGAGTATATGGATAATGCTTGCGTTTGCAATATGTGTGGGATTATCCGATTACGTTTCTTCCGGTATTATCAAACATTTGGTAGCCCGTCCGCGTCCGACACATACAGAGGGTGTAGAGGAGTTGCTGCATATTGTGAACGGTTATCACGGAGGTAAGTATGGTTTCGTATCTTCCCATGCCGCCAACACGATGTGCTGCACATTGCTTTTCTCGCTTGTATGGAGGAACATGGTATCTGCTATCAGTTTGTCGGTGTGGACAGCACTCACTTGCTGGTCGAGAATGTACTTGGGAGCGCATTATCCTGCTGATATACTCGGCGGGCTGATTGTTGGAACCGTTTTGGCTCTTGCCGGATATTGGTGTTTGAGAAGAAAGAAAGAGATACTCAAGCCGCGGGATTATCCGTCTTTTTACGATTGGTTACCGTGTATTACTTTGCTAATCACCCTTTTGGTGTGTTGTTTGATATGATGCTTCCGCTGTCGACGGGTGAAGGTTGCTTGCGCAGAACGGGTACCCCCCGTTTGTTCCGATTATCCAGTTGGCAGTTCATATACTGGTGGTATTGCTCTTTGGTCAGTACCCCTTTCAGTTCTTCCGTCTTTTGATTAAGCCGTGCCAACATTTCCGCACGCGTGTTGGATATGCGTCTTGCTTTGGCATACTTGAGATTGATTATATATACCGTATCTCTTTGTTCCTGAGATAATTCCAACTCGTGCTGCATCATTTCCGTCTGCTTTTCCGCCTCTTCTTCCGCCGTACGGAAAAAAGGAGGTTGCGCTTTCAGCAAAACGGTACACACACCAACCAACAAGAACAGTATTACTATTTTTTTAAACATATTCAAATTGTCTTTATTGCAAGTTCCGTATTGATTTGAGGAGAGGTTGTTCTCTCGTCGAGGTCTGCTTCAGGAGTCGTCGAGGTCTGCTAACGGTTTGCTAAAAGAAAAGTAGTTTTCTTTATCTTTCAAGGCAAACGGAAGCGACTTGCCATCTACTTTCCTGTCCCCTGCTATTTCTATCTTCCTCAGGGACTCCTCTACACATATCCATTTTGCATCCGACTTCTGCTTCTCCGAGAGTCCAAGAACTGCACTATAAAAAATACAAACATCGTACCAATGGTTATGACAAAAGCCTCCAAAAAAGTTTTTCGCAGTTATGTTTTTTGTAGTATCTTTGTCCATGTTTTAAGGTAAGTGCCAATCTTCATGAAACGAACTATATATTTGCTTGTTATCTTTGTTTTTTCCGTGGTCTTTCCTGTTCGGGCTATCAACCGGCAGGAACTCACGGACAGCGTCAGCCGGTATGTTTCCCGGTATGCTTCCGTAGGGAAACTGTCGGTGCAACGTATCCGAGTAAGGAACAACACGGCGCAAGTTTATTTCAGCAAGAATCTGAGCGGTATATCAATGACTCCGAAGATAGCAAATGACTTGCGTAAGATAGCGAGCCATTATGTATTTGATGGGAAACGAGGCAATGTCCGGATTTTTACAGACGGCTATGAAATATCCGAACTGATACAAAACAGATACTTGCCAAAGGGTCAGCAGCGCAACCCCTACACCCTTCGTGAGAGTGTTCCTCTTGTACGCAATCAGTCATTGCCTTACAAGATACCTGAAGGGTTGGACGGAATACACTTAGCGGTGTACGGCAGTCACGGGTTGTTCTTCAACCAACAGAGGGAGACCTGGATGTACCAACGAGCCAAACTGTTTACAACCGTGGAGGATCTATATACATCCTCCTATACCATGCCGTTTTTGGTTCCGATGCTTGAGAATGCAGGTGCCATTGTGCTGCAACCGAGAGAACGGGACACGCAAACGGTTGAGGTTGTGGTGGATGAGACAGAAACAGAAAATGTATCTTATTCCTCTGCATGGCGGTTTCATGAGGACGGCGGCTTCGGGAAGAAAGCAGGCAACGAGCCTCTTTATGAGGGTGAGAATCCGTTTACGATGGGCGGATATGCCTTTGCACGGACAGTCAGTGACCTTGACAAGGTTGATGCCTTTACTTACCATGTTGATGTACCGAAGAAAGCGGAATACGCTGTATATGTTTCATATAAGTCGCTTCCGAAGAGTACACAGCAAGCCATTTACACCATCCATCATAACGGGCAAACGACCTCCTACAGTGTCAACCAGCAGATTGGGGGAGGGACCTGGATATACCTCGGCACGTTTGAGTTTTCCACGGACAGGGAGAGAAACAAGATAGAGGTAAGCAACTACGGCAAACCCAATGAGACCGTGACAACCGATGCTGTGAAGATAGGCGGTGGTATGGGAAGTGTAGCGCGGTACAGGGTTCCGGATTTTCTGTCGGACATTCCGTCGTCGGTTAAACCACAGCAGAAAGACTGCGAGCCGTCTTTTATCTCTCCAACCGACACAACGGCAACTTATCTGAGCGAGATGCCGCGCTATATGGAGGGGGCGCGTTATTGGTTGCAATATGCGGGTATTCCCGATTCTGTTTATAACTTTACGCATAGCAGGAATGATTATATAGATGATTACACATCCCGAGGCAGGTGGGTTAACTACTTGGCGGGCGGCTCAGAAGTGAATCCTGAGAGTCCGGGATTGGGCATCCCTGTTCATCTGACTTTGGCTTTTCATACAGATGCGGGTATTCGGCACAACGACAGCATTATAGGCACGTTGCTTATTTACACGGCTCACAATGACAAGCGCGAGACGTGTTATCCGACGGGTGTGAGCAGGTTGGCGGCACGTGATTTCGGGGACTATGTACAGACGCAGATCGTGGAGGATATACGTTCGACTTTTGCTCCCGAATGGAACAGGAGAATGCTGATGAACTCTTCCTATAGTGAGACCCGTAATCCGGAAATGCCGGCTCTTATACTTGAATTGCTGTCCCATCAGAATTTTGCAGATATGCGTTACGGGTTGGATCCCCGTTTCCGTTTTTTGGTCAGCCGAGCCATCTACAAAGGGATAGTACGCTTTATTCACGAGCAGTACGGCACTCCTTATTGCATACAGCCGCTTCCTGTCAGAAACTTCGGTATGCATTTCAAAGGAACGGAGTCGGACAGTATTTGTCTCAGGTGGGAACCGACGTATGACAGTCTTGAGGTGACGGCACAACCCTCATATTATATTCTTTACACCCGCCGCGATTCATCGGACTGGGACAATGGTACGTGTATTCGTGATACATATTGCACTGTTCCTTTGCAAAAAGATTCCCGGTATGATTTCCGAATAGCCGCCGCCAACGACGGCGGAGTCTCTATGCCATCGGAGACATTGTCGGCTCACGTTGCATCCAATGAAAAGGGACGGATACTTATTCTGAACGGTTTCACCCGTGTGGGTGCACCTGAGAGTTTTACGATAGATTCCACTTATGCGGGTTTCTATAAGACGCACGGCATTCCATACGGAACAGACATTGCCTATATCGGTGAGCAATATGAATTTTTGCGCAGGAAGAGTTGGAAGAGCGATGATGATGCCGGTTTCGGTGCCTCATACGCCGACTTGAGCAATGCCTTGTTTGCCGGTAACAACTTTTCTTATCCCGTAATGCACGGCAAAGTATTGCAAGAAGCGGGTTATACTTATCTTTCTTGTTCCGCCTCGTCGATAGATTCTATTCCAACCGGTTTCCAACTGGTTGATATAATTATGGGGCAACAGAAAGAGACGTGTATCGGTGTGCAGAAGAAGACTTTTGATTTCAAGACTTTCGATGAGAAACTTCAACGGGCGATTACCCGATACTCGCTTGCAGGCGGCAATATATTGGTTAGCGGAGCCTATATCAGCAGTGACCTGAGTGGTAATACACGTACAACTCCACAAGACTATTGTTTCCTTACTTCCCAACTGCATTGCGATTTCCGAACCCAACATGGCACAAAGCAAGGTGTCATCTTGTTTCAGGGCAAGAAGTACCCAATGCAGACAACGCCGGATCCTGTTATCCTGCACGCTGAGAATGTGGAGGGGCTGACTCCGATAGGAGACCATGCAACCGTTTGCGCCCGCTATGTGGACAGTGGCGTTTGCGCCGGTGTCAAATGCAAGGGAGACAACCAATTGCTTGTATTCGGCTTTCCTTTGGAATCGATTCGGGATTTTGCCGCTTTTTACTCTGCTTGTATCAACTCGTTTTTTACCTCAACTCAAAGATAAACCATGACAAAGAAAAAGAAACTGCCTCTGTATGAACAGGTCGAAATAACGGACATTGCCGCCGAAGGAAAGGCATTGGCACGTATTGACGATTGTGTCGTGTTTGTACCTTATTGCGTACCGGGCGATGTCGTCAACTTGCAGATAACGAAGAAGAAACATAACTATATGGAGGGGCGTGTGGAGAGTTTTGTCCGCTACTCCGATAAGCGTTGCCAAGCCGTGTGCAGACATTATGGAGAATGTGGCGGATGCAAATGGCAGATTCTTCCTTATGAAGAACAACTCAAGTACAAGCAGAAACAGATTGTAGATAATCTGACGCGCATCGGAAAGATTGCATTGCCTTCCATCTCCCCGATTCTTGGCTCAAAACATATATATGCCTACCGTAACAAATTGGAGTTCACCTTTTCCGACAAGCGTTGGGTGAGTTGGGACGCCATTCATCAGGCTGGAGGAATAGAGAATATCTCGAAGGAAAACGGCTTGGGTTTTCATATCCCGAATTGTTTTGATAAGGTGCTTGATATAACGGAGTGCCATTTGATGTGCGACACCAATAACCGCATACGCAATACCGTTCGGCAATATGCAACGGACAATTCCCTTTCGTTTTTCGACCTGAAAAAGCAGACCGGTTTTCTCAGAAGTCTCATACTTCGGAACAATCACAAAGGGGAGTTTATGCTCATTGTAGTCTTTGCCGAAGACAGGAAGAAAGAGCGTGAAGACTTGCTGACGATGCTTCACAATACGTTCCCCGAGATTGTCTCTTTGCTTTATGTGATCAACACCAAGTGCAACGATACGATCAACGACCTCCCCGTTAACACGTTCTATGGATCCGATTATATCATAGAGGAAATGGAGAATTTGCAGTTCAAGGTGGGGCCCAAGTCTTTCTATCAGACCAACACCGAACAGGCACACATTCTCTATCAGGTGGTGCGGCAGTTTGCCCAATTGCATGGAGAAGAGTTGGTCTTCGATTTATACACGGGGACAGGAACTATCGCCAATTTCGTTGCCAATGAGGCGAAACGCGTAATCGGTATTGAATATGTCCCCGAAGCAATTGAAGACGCCAAAGTCAATTCACAGATTAACCATATTGAAAATACAACTTTCTTTGCGGGTGATATGAAGGACCTCCTTACGGAAGACTTCCTGCTCCAACACGGGAACCCCGATGTCATTATCACGGATCCTCCTCGGGCGGGTATGCACGAAGACGTTATCAAAACCATCTTGTTGGCGGCTCCGTCTCGGATAGTGTATGTCAGTTGCAATCCCGCCACGCAGGCTCGTGACTTGGCATTGCTGGATGCGGAATACTGTGTCACACGGGTGCAACCTGTCGATATGTTCCCGCATACACAACATGTGGAGAATGTCGTGCTGCTGGAAAAACGGTAGATTACCAGACGAAAGGTGAGTTATACAGCAAGTCCGTTCCGTTCTTATAGAAAGGAACAAACTTGCTGTCCACGACGCTCAATTCCATTCGCAAGGGTTTCTCACAGAAGCGACTTAGTGCATAGACACTGAAAATGCCATATTGCACAAATATAAAAAAAGACGTACCTTTGCAGAACGCTGTGCGCTTGGCTTTTCGCACGGAATGAGACCGGAATTTTATTATCATCGCAAACAATAATATGCAATACCATACAAGAAAGAAAGAACTGTTTTCAGAAACTTTTTCTCATTTGTTCACAACAAGTTATATGCCTCGTTGGGGAGTGTTGCTGCTGGATATTTTTCTGTGTGCCGTAGCATATATTATCAGTTTTGCCATAGGGACGAACCTCTTTCATTATGATTTGGAAACGATTCTGCCGGTGTGGACGCAGATGGGAATTTTGCTTCTCTTGCAGTTGCTTTTCTTCATTATACTGAAGACCTACACGGGAATTCTGCGTTATTCCACATTTGTGGATACCATACGTATTCTGGCGGCTGTAGTATTGGCCGGTGTGACAAATCTGCTGCTCAATGCTGTAATGGGATATTATACGGGTCAGAAACTTCTTCTGAACACCATCCCGTTGCTTTACATTTCGGTTGCGTTTATGTTCTTGTTTTGTCTGCGTGTAGGTGTGAAGACACTCTATGAGGTTATTGTGAAAAACAGTAGCACCAGAGTCCTGATTTACGGAACACAGTCTGCCGGCATTGCCATTGCCAAAATGCTTCGCAGTTCGGGAGATACACGTTATCAGCCGGTCGGATTTATCGAAGATGACAAAAACAAGAATGCACACACGCTACTCGGAATGAACATCTACCGCCTCGATGAGAAACTGATTAAGCGTATGGAGGCAAAAAACATACGTGATGTTATTGTCTCTCCCTTGAAGATGAAGCAACTTGTTCCAAATCGTGACTTGGCGATATTCCTCAATCATAATATCCATATCTTAACGGCACCCAACATTAGCGAATGGCACGAAGAAGACAGTGATAACCAATATAGCAAGCGGCGCATAGCCATCGACTCCATTCAGATAGAAGATCTGCTGGAACGCCCGGAGATCAACATCAATACCGAAAATGTCCGCAATACTCTGAAAGACAAGACTGTTCTTGTGACGGGTGCCGCCGGAAGTATCGGTAGTGAATTGGTGCGGCAGATTCTCTCCTTCTCTCCTTATTCTGTTGTCTTGTTGGAACAGGCGGAGTCGCCTCTTCACGATTTGATGATGGATCTGAGGCATCAGCATCCCCAACAGCAACTGATAGCATGTGTCGCAGACGTGAGAGACAGGGAACGTGTAGAGGAAGTCGTCAGGAACTTCCGACCCGACATCATCTATCATGCTGCTGCCTACAAACATGTGCCGCTGATGGAAGACCATCCCAATGAGGCAATCAGGGCAAATGTGGCAGGAACGAAAAATATGGCGGATATGGCGGTAAAGTATGGTGTGGAACGTTTTGTTATGGTTTCTACCGATAAGGCTGTCAATCCTACGAACATTATGGGAGCCAGCAAACGTATCGCGGAGATTTATGTACAGTCACTCTTCAAGCACTTGGTCAAAGAGAACCCTGATTGTACCAAATTTATAACAACTCGCTTCGGCAATGTGCTGGGTAGCAATGGAAGCGTGATTCCTTATTTCAAGAAGCAGATCGCTGAGGGAGGACCTGTTACGGTGACGCATCCGAATATCATTCGCTATTTCATGACTATTTCGGAAGCCTGCTGTTTGGTCTTGGAAGCGGGGACGCTGGGAAATGGCGGCGAGATATTTGTCTTTGATATGGGACATCCTGTCAAGATACTTGATCTCGCCAGAAACATGATCCGCCTTGCAGGCTATGTGCCGGAGAAAGACATTCAGATTGTCTTCACGGGACTGCGCCCGGGAGAGAAATTGTATGAAGAACTGCTCAATAAGAAAGAAACAACCCTCCCGACGGTCAACCCGAAGATCATGATTGCAAAGGTGCGCGAGTTTCCGTTTGATGAAGTGGAAAAGGAAGTGAATACACTGATTGCCACAAGTCATGAGGGAAAGCCTTTTATCACGGTCAGCCAGATGAAAAACATCGTGCCGGAATATATAAGTCAAAATAGCATCTATGAGCAGTTGGATGCTTCCTGTACAACGGAAAGAAAGATGTAAGCGGGTATGATTATCGACTTGTTCTCCACACAACCCCAATTTTTCATCCTTGTCAGTTTTATGATAGGATTGGCTTGTATGCCTGTTGTCAGGAAAATTGCCCGAGAGAAACATTTTGTCGTCAAACCGAATAAACGAACCAGCCACGTCGGAGAAATACCCAATATAGGAGGTTTGGACATCTGTTTCAGTTTCTTGATGGCATATCTCCTGTTCGAGGTGGATACCTCTCTGGTACGCCAGTCCCAATTCATACTGATAGGCGTTCTTACTATCACCATGATTGGCTTCACCGACGATATCTTGGACTTAAGCCCGTTGAGCAAACTGATGGGAGAGACGCTGGCGGGCATCGCGTTGATTGGTTTTGCCGACATACGCCTGACCAATCTGCATGGATTCTTGGGAATAGGTGAAATCGGTATAGTGCCGAGTTACTTGCTGTCCTTCTTCGTGCTGATAGTGATTGTGAATGCCATCAACCTGATTGACGGGATAGATGGTCTGGCTTCAGGACTGGGAATACTCTATTGTGCCTGCTTTGGTGTGTATTTCCACTTATGCGGACACTTGCATTGGGCGGCATTTGCATATAGTATGATCGGCAGCCTTGCCGTATTCTTTATCTACAATGTGTTCGGGCGGAAGAAACGTAAGATATTCATGGGTGATTCCGGTTCTTTGTTGCTGGGGTATATACTCACGGCATTTGTTTTCCACTTCTGCGAGATAAATGCCTGTCATGAGGTGCCGGAGACTCTGCACTGCAAAGCCGCACCCGCTGTCGCAATATGTATCTTGAGTATCCCTCTGTTTGATACGTTGCGTGTCATGCTCACACGGATCAAACACAGACAATCGCCTTTCCTGCCGGATAAGAATCATATTCACCACTTGCTTCTTCGTGTCGGACTAAATCATCTGCAAACCACTTGCTTGCTTTTGAGTGTATCGCTTATGTTTGTAGGTCTTGCGTATGTGGGTAGAAATTGGAGCATCCTCCTTCTTATAGGTGTCAACCTTTGTCTCTGTATTCTTTTGACATGGATATTATGGCGAATTGTGGACAACAAAACCTCAAAACAGAATGATCAACATTGAGCATCTCACTCAGGAGTTCTCCGCTAAACCCGTCTTGGAGGATATATCTTTTCTCATTAACAGGAAAGACAGAATTGCCCTTGTCGGGAAAAATGGCGCAGGAAAGACGACGTTGCTCAGGCTGATTGCCGGTGAATATAAACCTACGCGGGGTAGTATATCTTATGATAAGGACATCACCATAGGCTATCTCCCTCAGCAAATGCAGCATGCAGAGGGTACAACTGTCCGTGAAGAGACGCGCAAAGCCTTTCGCCATATTCTGGATATTGAGGAGTCAATACAGAAACTGACTGCTCAACTATCGGAAAGAAAAGACTATGAATCGGATGAATACCAACGGATTATTGATCAATTGACCCATAATAACGAGTTGTTGCAGTTACTGGGAGGAAAGAACTTCGATGGAGAGATGGAACGAACACTGTTGGGTCTCGGGTTCGGACGGAAAGACTTTGATCGTCCCTGCTCCGAGTTCTCCGGCGGCTGGCGTATGCGTATCGAACTGGCTAAGATTCTTCTCCGGCGTCCTGATGTGTTTCTGCTTGACGAACCTACCAACCACCTTGATATCGAATCCATACAATGGTTGGAGCAGTTTCTTTTGCTGAGCGGAAGTACAATACTCCTTGTCTCGCACGATCGCGCATTCATTGACAACGTAACCAATCGGACTATCGAGATCTCGTTAGGACATATCTATGATTATGCCGTCAACTATTCCCGTTTTGTTGAACTCCGCCGCGAACGCAGGGAACAGCAAATACGTGCCTATGAGAATCAGCAGAAGATGATTCAGGAAACGGAGGACTTCATAGAACGGTTCCGCTACAAAGCCACCAAGGCGGTGCAAGTACAGTCTCGTATCAAGCAGTTGGAGAAGATTGAGCGGATAGAGGTTGATCAGGAAGATACATCACGCTTGCGCCTGCATTTTCCCCCTGCACCCCGTTCCGGCGACTATCCTGTCGTCATTGAGGACTTGGCGAAGTCATTTGGTGACCACACCGTCTTTTCGGGGGTTAATCTGACTTTGAAGCGTGGGGAGAAAGTAGCGTTTGTCGGAAAGAATGGCGAAGGAAAAACAACGTTGGTACGTTGCATTATGGGACAGATACCCTATGATGGTCATCTCAAGATCGGCCATAACGTGAAAATCGGTTACTTCGCGCAGAACCAGGCATCGCTCCTTGATGGGGAGTTGACGGTTTTTGATACGATAGACCAAGTTGCAGTGGGGGACGTACGGACAAAGATTCGTGACATTCTCGGTGCCTTCATGTTTGGCGGCGAGGCATCCGAGAAGAAAGTCAAAGTCCTCTCCGGTGGCGAGCGAAGCAGGTTGGCGATGATTCGACTGCTGTTAGAGCCGTGCAACCTCCTCATCCTTGACGAGCCCACCAATCACCTTGATATGCAGAGTAAGGATGTGCTGAAGGAGGCTCTGCTCAAGTTCGACGGAACATTGATTGTTGTATCACATGACAGATACTTCTTGGACGGGCTGGTGGACAAGGTCTATGAGTTCGGTGAAGGTAAGGTAAAGGAACATATCGGCAGTGTTTACGATTTCTTGCATAAGAAGCAAATTGAAACCCTGCAGGAATTGGAGCATAAAACGCCTGTTGTCGCTGCGGCATCACCCGTTGTCCCCGAGTCTGCTGGCAAGCAAGACTACGAACTGCAGAAAGAGAAAGCCCGCCAGCAGCGTAAAATAGAGAAGCAGATTCGGGAAACCGAAGACGCCATTGCTCGGTTGGAAAGCGAGCAAAAACAATTGGAGAACTTGTTTTCCGCCGACGGTAGCGCACAGACGCCCGAAAATATGCAACACTATGAAACCATTCGCCATCAGATAGAACAAAAGATGTATGAATGGGAGTTGCTGCAGGAAGAGGCGGAAAAGCAATAAACTATGGAAGAGATTGTCAGATACATCATATCTTTCTTGCTGTATGGTCATTCCGATGCGGCAGGGTTGGTGGGTTATACTGCCGATGCCTCCCTTTGGCATAATTATAAAGTGGTTATTATCCCGAATGGACATTTGGGAGTGAATATCGTCCCCCCGTCTTTTGAGAGTCCGCAGATTGATGTGGTCGGAACAACCGCAATCATCCACACCGACATTGTCTATAATACCTTCTTCTTTGTTTCTCGTGCCGAAGAACTTGTCAATTCGCAGAGAGATAACCATGGTCGCTTTTGTGCAAGGTATTCGCTGCTTGGACAAAACAATCGGTTGCAGATACCTCTGGTGGATGAGTATGCACATATTTTGCTCAAATTGCTGTGCATTGCGCCCCCGCAGCCGCATTATAATCACATCTATCTGACTCACGATATAGATACGATTGCTTTCTATCGTCATTTACGGGGCTTCTTGGGTGGAATAAAGCGGGGAGAGACTCGGCAGGCTGTTGCGTCCTTGAAAGATATCCGGCGCGATCCTGCCTACACGTTCCCGTGGATTATCGACCGGGATGCTCTTGTCCCTGATGCCGAGGTGATTTATTTTGTAAAGCAGACATCGGGTAGGGGATTCGATTATCCGCAATACAGTTTGCATGGACAAGACTACCTCCGTTTGAAGCAGTTGCTGGAAGAATCGGGTGCGGAAATAGGTCTTCATTCCAGTTACTATGGCGTGCCTCGTACGGGGTTCGTGGGCAATCCTGCGCTTCATCGGTCTCATTATCTCAACTGCTCCATAGAAACAATGCAGTCGCTTGCAGAGCGGGGAATCACCGACGACTTCACAATGGGTTTCCCGGATTATGCAGGTTTCCGCCTGCAAACAGCGCGTTCGGTAAGATGGATCAATCCTGAAACCATGCAACTCACACCGCTTACCTTGCATCCGCTCACTGTCATGGATTGCACTTTGTCATTGTCCGATTATATGAACCTGCAAACAGAAGACGAGGCGTATTTCTTCTGCGAACAATTGTTTGGCAAAGTACGTCAGTATGCGGGAGATATCAACCTCCTCTGGCACAACACTTCTTTTACAAAAGGCTCTTATCACACGGCTTTATACCCGAAATTGCTCAAAGGACTCCGACACTATTCAGCGAAATGACAACAGGACCACGCATACTGATTCTTGCCGACCCCTATGGGAAACCGTCCTACGCGCCCCGTCTTCGTTTCTTGTGCGATTATCTTGCGACTAAGGGCTACTCCCTTTCGGTTTACACAGAAGCCTACCAACCGCACGATTTTCCTCACGCATATCCTATCTGTGAGAAACCTGTTTGGGCTGGTTCTTTCCGTTGGGCAATCCGCTCTTTGTGGTCATTGCTCACCGATTACCGCAACCGCCGTTTCTCTGCCTGGGTGCAACGGCAAATTGTGGGACAACGCTTTGACCTCGTTTTCTGCACCACCTTTTCCACTTTTCCCCTGCGGGCTGCGTATGAGGTGGCATGCCAAAAACATCTGCCGCTCTTCGTGGATATACGCGATTTGGATGAACAAGTGCCGAATGCGCAATATCAGGCGCACCGTCAGTGGTGGGCGCGTCCTTTCCGCAAGTGGTATCGCAATGTCAATATACACCGACGCAATCGGGTGCTGCGCAAAGCGGATTGTATCACTACCGTCTCTCCGTGGCACGTGGAGTTTATCCGCAGTCTTAACCCGAACGTACACCTCATATACAACGGATTCGATCCTGTGCAGTTCTATCATAAACCCTCCTATTCGGATACATTCTTAATTACGTATATCGGCAAAATCTATGAGTTCCAGAATATGTCTCTCGTGGAGCGTGCTGTGCGGGAACTCAATATCACGGATATACGTCTCAACCTGCATACCCCTGATTACAATACTATCCCTGTCACGGCTGTGGGAGACGAACTGCGCCGTAGTGGTATTGCCGTAGTATTGACCAATCCTGCCGCTCACGGAATGATGACTACCAAGTTCTTCGAGGCACTCGGCTGCGAAAAACCCGTTTTGTGCGTACCTTCCGATGAGGGGTGTTTGGCACAGACTATTCGTGAGACCAATGCAGGCATTGCCACGTCCGACATGGAGGAAATCAAAGCCTTTGTTCTGGAAAAGTATCGTGAATGGAAAACCAATGGTTTCACCCGTCAGCCCGTCATCAATAAATCTCGGTTCTCCCGTTTGCATCAGGCAGAGCAATTCGAACAACTCTTTCTTCAACTTATCAAACAGCAATAATGCCTGGAGTCAGCGTCATAGTGCCTATCTATAATGCCGAACCCTTTTTGGCACAATGCTTGGAGTCGCTCTTGAATCAGACCTATCGTGACCTGCAGATTATCCTCGTTGACGATGGCTCTACCGACAATAGTCATTCCATTGCTGAACATTATGCTTCTAAGGACAAACGCATAGAACTCTATACGCAATCCAATCAAGGACAATCTGCCGCACGCAACAACGGTATGCTTCACGCCACGGGCGACTACATCTCTTTCATCGACTCCGACGACTACATTGACGCCGACTTCTACCAAGCCCTTCTCCATGCCGGCCAGCCAGACACCGATGTCGTGCAAATAGGCTACCGTCGTGTGCAGGAAGGGAAGGTGCTTATCGAGCAATGTCCTCGCACATTCTTCCAATTCACATCACCTTGTATGAGGCTCTACCGGCGCGACTTCCTCACTCGTCATCACCTGACCTTCACCGAGGGCATGATTTACGAAGACGTGCTCTTCTCCATTGACCTTTGGAGTGCGCACCCGACCTACCGTATGGCACACTATACGGGTTATAACTACCGCCTGAATCCCCACTCTACCACTGCCGCACGCAACCGTCAAGCCGAGCAGACCCTTTTTGCAGCCCTGCGCCAACGTTATACCACCTCGCGCGACTGGAAATTGCGACTGCAGATTATCTATACCTATATCCGACTTAAATTACATTTTGCATACCATGAATAGCGAACACATCCTTCAACTCCTGCATCAGGAGGTTATCCCTGCCATTGGTTGTACCGAACCGATAGCAGTAGCACTCTGTGTGGCACGTGCCACCGAACTTCTCGGAGCCGAACCCGACCACATCACCGTGCATCTGAGCAAGAATATCTACAAGAACGCTATGGCGGTAGGTATCCCCAACACGGGCATGACAGGGCTTCCCATAGCCATTGCCTTGGGTGCTACCGTTGGCAAGTCCGAGTATAAACTCGAGGTGCTGCGCGATGCCACACCCGATGCCGTAGCCTACGCCCGCGCTTATATGGAGCGTGTGCCTGCCGACATACAGGTGGACGCCGACGCGCCCGATGTCCTCTACATCCGTGCCGAAGTGTCCAAGGACGGCACCACTGCCCATGCCACTATCCAAGGCGACCACACCCGCTTCATTGAAGACACGGCTGACAGCACCACACCAAAGAAAACAGCAACCGATACTGCAACCACCCCCTCTCTGAGGGGGATGGGGGGAGTCTCTATGGAGGGGGAGTCCCTAACGCTGCGTACCGTTTACGACTACGCAACCACAACCCCATTGGACTCCGTCCGATTCCTCTTTGAGGGGGCAGAGATGAACATCCGTGCGGCAAAAATCTCTTTCAACGGAAACTACGGACACGGCTTGGGAAAACTTTTGCAAACCCAGCGCAAGCGCAAATGTATGCCGGCATGTCGTAATCTGTTGCCTTCTATCTTTGGTAACACGTTGTATGCCAAGATTCTCAGTTACACCGGCGGTGCCTGCGACGCACGTATGTCTGGGGCTATGGTACCGGTGATGAGCAACTCCGGCTCGGGCAACCAGGGCATCTCGTGTTCTGTGCCGGTCTATATCTATGCAAAAGAAAACAATTGCTCTGAGGAACAGACGCTCCGCGCACTCACCCTCAGCAATCTCACAGTCATCTACATCAAGCAGTCGCTCGGACGTCTGTCTGCCTTATGTGGCTGTGTGGTGGCTGCTACGGGTTCTGCTGCGGGAATCACCTACCTCATGGGGGGCAACTATACCGAAATTACCTACGCCGTCAAGAATATGATAGCCAACATCTCCGGCATGATTTGCGACGGAGCCAAACCGGGCTGTACCCTCAAGGTCGCAAGCGGGGTCAGTACCGCTATTCTCTCGGCGGCGTTGGCTATGCAACATTCCTATGCCGATGCCACCGAAGGTATTGTGGAAGACGACATCGACCGCACCATACGTAATCTCACCCGCATCGGACGGGAAGGTATGACGCAGACCGACGACCTCATTCTCGACATTATGTTACACAAAAAGCAATAACCGCTATGTTGCTCCGCCCCAATGCAAAAATAAATCTCGGACTGAACATCGTATCACGCCGTCCCGATGGTTACCATAATCTCGAAACGGTCTTTCTCCCTGTCCCCGTTTGCGATACGCTGCAAATCGAAAGGGACGATACGCTGTCATCTGTGGTCTTTACGGCTGCCGACGGTCTCATCTTGGATTGTCCCGATTCCGATAACATCATCGTCCGTCTCTATGAGCGGTTGCAGAAAAAATATGCTCTGGGTGGGGTGCGTATCCGGCTCTCAAAGCATATTCCCTTCGGGGCTGGATTGGGCGGAGGCAGCAGTGATGCAGCCTGTGCTGCTATGGCACTCAACGACTTGTTCTGCCTCGGTCTGAGCAAAGAACAACTCAAGAAAGAAGTCTCTCCGTTGGGAGCCGATTGTGCTTTCTTCATCGAAAACCGACCTTGCTATGCTACGGGGATAGGCGATATCCTTCAACCCATAGACCTGTCTTTGAATGGATACGAATTGCTTCTCGTAAAGCCCGACGGAGTCTCTGTCAATACAAAGACTGCTTATCAGGGTATTGTACCGCAAAGACCGGCTTTCCCCTTGCTACAAGCCCTGCAACTGCCGGTAGAACAATGGAAAGGTCTTGTCGTCAACGATTTTGAACGCTCCGTTTTCAAAGCCTTCCCGCTTGTGGCGGACATCAAACAGCGGCTTTACGATGCCGGTGCCGTCTATGCCGCTATGTCCGGTAGTGGGGCGGCTGTCTTCGGATTGTTCAGGCAGGGAGTCTTGTCAGAGTCCTTGGCTTTCAGCAATTGCTTCACCGCCCGTATGACGCTTTCTACGACCCCTCAACGAGACCCCATCGACCACTGATCGAGAGAACAAGAATAAACCATCTCACCTCCTAAAACTTCTCGAACTACTCGGATGTCTATCATAAATTCTCCCTTGACAGGTTCATTGTCGGCAATTAACGGAGCCCCTCTGACCATATAGTGGTTTTAATGGCATTTAATGGAGCAAGAATTAACGGACAATTGACGGCAATTAACGGAGAACAAGGAGTAACGATATGCTTTTTTACAGTCAATTATACGGCAATTGTCGGAGAAGAAAGTAGTAATTAGCGGAGTCTCACCGGGGACGCGTCCGCCTCGTCCGCTGTTTTTCATGGCACTTTGATGGGCTTTAATGGAGATAAAAGAAGTTCTTGGCGTAGAAAATTAACGGCTAATTATACGGCAATTAACGGAGAACCCCTGACCATATAGTGGCTTTGATGGCATTTAATGGAGCAAGAATTAACGGCTCATTGACGGCAATTAACGGAGACTTCTAATCCCGATAACGCCTTTCATGGCACTTTGATGGGCTTTAATGGAGCAAATTAACGGTATATTATACGGCAATTAGCGGAGAACAAGGAGTAACGATATGCTTTTTTACAGTCAATTATACGGTCATTGACGGAGACCTGTGGTGGCACCGTACGGCAACCGTCTCACCTCCTCACCATGATATAAATCACAACGGGTGCGCCAAACAGAGCCGACACGGTGGATATCGGCAGGGGATAGGTAAAGAGGTTGGCGATAATGTCGCACACTAAAAGCAGGTCGGCACCGATCAATGCTGCGGCGGGTAAGGTCGTTCGGTGGTTGCTTGTGCGGAAAAGCCCCCGTGCCATGAAAGGCACCGCCACGCCTACAAAGGCAATCGGACCGCAGAAAGCGGTGACTCCGCCTGCCAGCAGAGCCGTTGTCAGAACGATCAGACCGCGTATACGCTGCAACGGGATACCCAACCCTTGAGCATATTGCTCACCCAAGAGCAGTCCGTTTAGAGGTTTTATCAGACACACGGCACACGCCAATCCTGCTGCGAAAACAGGCAGAAGCACTTTCATTTCCGCCCATCCCGCCGAACTGAGACTGCCCAACGTCCATACCACAAAGAGTTTGAGCGAATCCGGATTGGCGAAGTTCTGCATCAGGTTCACCAATGCACCGGCTATGCTCCCGAACATCATACCCACTATAAGAAGCGACACGGTACTCTCTATCCGCCACGATACCGCCAAAACCGCCAGCAACACCAGCACCGCACCGGCTATGGCGGCTGCCGCTATGAGCCAACTGCTTGCTGCAAAACCTGCCAATGTGCCGCACAGGACCACTGTCGCCACGCCCAACGTGGCTCCCGAACTCACGCCAAGCACATAAGGTCCTGCCAGCGGGTTGCGGAAAAGAGTCTGCATCACCAATCCCGCTATCGAAAGCGATACACCCGCCACTACCGCAGTCAGTGCCTTCGGCAAACGGAAATTAAGCAGTATCTGCTGATAGACGGGGTTGTCATTGTGCAACAACCGGAGCGGCGAAAGGTGCACGGCTCCCACGCACAAGTCGAGTACGAAGAACAATACCAACCCTGTCAGGAGGGCAATATACAATCCCGTCTTGCGTTTCATAGAAACAACTGCTCGCGCAGTACTTGCAGGAATTTCTCCGACGATTGCTCGTTCCCTGCCTTGGGATAGCGGACCTCGGCAAACACTTGCGCCAATGTCTTTTTCTTGTTCTCGGCAATGAATCCGGCGGACGAAGGCAATGCCTCTTTTTCCCGATAGGCACGGTCTATGTCCGCTTCGGCATAATCGTGGTAAGTCTCCTTGTGCAGGATGGAGTCAATCGGTAGTCGGTCTTGCTGTTCGGGCATCTCGGCAGGATAACCCAGTGTGATGGTACACAGAGGCACCACGCGTTTCGGTAGGTGCAGCACTCGGATAATATCCGCCGCATTGTAGGTGGTTGTCCCCAAATAGCACAAGCCGAGCCCGTGTTCTTCCGCTATGTTGGCAAAGGTCTGCGCAAAGAGCGCCGTGTCTATCGCCGCCCCTGTAAACGACTGGAAATTGTCAAAGCCGGGTTCCGCCTCACGCTGCTCGCACCATTTGGAAAAGCGGTTGTAGTCCACGCAGAATGTGAGTACCACCGGTGCCTCTGTTACCATCGGTTGGCGGAAATGCGCAGGAGCGAGTTGTTCTTTGAGTGCTTTGTCGCGCGTAACGACCACGCTGTATGTCTGCATGTTCCCTGTGTTTGACGCACGCGAAGCCAGAGCCAGCATCTCTTTTAGCAATTCCTGAGGCACATCTTGTTCGGTATAGCGACGAATCGTTCGTCTGTTTGCATAGTTCATATCTGTAGATGTTGTGTTTGTAATCTGTCTTTGGTGCGTCTGCTTTCTGCAGATGTTCTCTCTGTCTCCTGCAGTTGTTCTTTTTGTTTCCTGCGGCTGTTCTTTCGGTTTTCTCTTATTGCAGCACCTGCCTTCCGCTTCCGCACGGTTTGTTGTCCGCTTCCGCATTGTTTGTTGTCGCAAAGATAGCACATATCCTCCGTAAAAACAAAAGGAGAACATCTTCCGATGTCCTCCTTTTGTTACATTCAATACTTTGTTTGCACGAACCGGTTAGTAGATATGTTCGCTCACATAACCGGCAGCCAATTGAATCTTTCCGTTATAGTTTTTGATCTGTGCAATGATCGACACAACATCACCTTTAGCAAAAGCATGGTCAGTGGTGGTATAAGACTTGTTATCCACGTACTTAAGTCTATAGCAATAAATGGTCTCAGTGGTGGACTCATCCTTGATGGAGAATGTCAGGTTGCCATATTGTGTACTTGCCTCTTCTACATTCTCGACAACAGCACCCACGATCTTGTATTGTACGGGAGTGGATTCTCCTTGCTTAAGCGCGGCACCCAACTCAAGTGCCTTGCTTACGGTAATAGTATCTATCTTTATTTCAGTATTCGGATCGAATGTGTTGGTGGTACGTACAATCTCACCGTTCTTGATTTCGAGAGTCTTGTTATAGTTAATCACCTTGCCCTTTACGGTTACTATATCACCTTTCTTCACTTGTTCGCTGCTGACAAGTTTCGCTCCGCCAACGCCCTTGATTTGGAAACAATAGAATTCTTTTTCTCCGTCTGTGATATAGAATTTGGCATTCCCATAACTGAGGCTAACTTCTTGCACTCTGCTTACGATGCCGCGAACGCTGTATTCTGCACTCTCTGTCTTGCCGTCAGCAGGAAGTGCATTGACATCGTCCTTGGCCAGTAACTCGGTAACCGACAACTCGCCGTCCTGATAGTCGATGTTGCTTCCGTCTATACCGGAGGTCACTTTCTTGCCGTCGATGTATGCTTCGTCAATACCAACGACACCGCCTACTCCGCAGTATTCTTCCACAATACCGTGCAGTTTGACTGCTTTCTTCAAGTTCTCGGGATGGTCTGCCAAGTTGAGGGCGTCCTGGAAGAGAGAACCTGTCGCCAACTTCACCGCCGCCACTTTGTATGTGTCTGTACACTCGGGATCGTCAGCAATAAGAACATTGGTGTTTATGGTGGTAGTAGTACCGATGTTGAATGTCGACTTCTTCTCTGCCTCAATGAATTCATAGTATCCCACAATGTATCCCTTTACATAGTACTGCGTTGTGCCTTTGTCTTTCTCCGGAAGCGTGTTGTTCTCTTTCATTTGGAGAAGGTCTGCCACCGTCAGCGTGTCGCCGAGGGGAGTGGGGTTGGGGTTGGTCCCGGTCGTATCCTGTCCGCCGGGCTTGTTGTTCGGATTCTCAGGAATGTTCGAGTCACAAGCGGTGAATGCCAGTGCGGTTGCCGCCGTCAGCAGAAGTGCTGAAAATACTTTGTTCAGTTTCATGTTGTTGAGTTTTGAGTTTATAAATAGTTTGATTTAAGATCGTTTCGCAAGGCTGTCCCACTCACCCTCGTTTCGTGTATCCCCGTTTTGTACATTCCTTTCGTAAGACTGCCACAAAGATACGGTTATTTAACCGCCCCCACAAGCCCGTATCAGAAAAAAAACATTTTTCCGTCAAACACTTTGCCGGATAAAAAATAAAGCGTACCTTTGCACGCTGATTTCTCTCACGGAAAACGCTCCGTAACGGCAGAACCTAACGTACAGAGAAATAGTATATTGAGACATTAACTAATTAAGGAGGAAACAAACTATCGCAAACCTGCAGCAACAGGGCGCCAATCAGAAGAGAGGGCGCGTGGTTAAGGAGTTACCTAATCGCATCAACGACGCGATAAAGGGTGTAAAAGAAGTCCGCCTGGTAGGCGACAATGTGGAGCAAGGCATCTATTCTTTTGCAGAGGCGATGCGCATTGCCGACGAGCAGAACCTGGACTTGGTAGAAATTTCCCCCACTGCGGTACCGCCCGTATGCAAGATAATAGACTATCAGAAGTTCCTGTATCACCAGAAGAAACGTGAGAAGGAACAGAAAGCCAAATCAGCAAAGGTGGTTATCAAGGAGATACGGTTCGGTCCGCAAACCGACGAGCATGACTACAACTTCAAGTTGAAACACGCCCAGGAGTTTCTGAAAGAAGGCAACAAGGTGAAGGCGTACGTATTCTTCAAGGGACGTTCCATCTTGTTCAAGGAGCAGGGAGAGTTGTTGCTTGCGCGTTTCGCCAACGACTTGGAGGACTATGGCAGGGTGGAGCAGTTGCCGAAGTTGGAAGGCAAGCGCATGATAGTGAACATTGCTCCGAAGAAATGAGACAACACAACCGAACGCCGGACTCATGAAGATGAGCCGAAGGCAGGAGGTTGTACAGAATAAATAACTAAACAATAAGTACAATGCCAAAGACAAAGACTAATTCCGGTGCCAAAAAGAGGTTTGCCCTTACCGGAACCGGTAAGATCAAGCGTAAACACGCTTTCAAGAGTCACATTCTGACCAAGAAGACAAAGAAACAAAAGAGAAACCTGACCCATGTAAGCATGGTGGATACCACCAACATGAAGTCGGTACGTGAAATGCTTCTGCTCAGATAACAATCAAATTATTAACAGGATGACCAGCAGAAAGTTTGCCGTGATAAGCAACGCTGCCATTCAAAAACAAAAGAATTATGCCAAGATCAGTAAACCACGTTGCTTCACGCAACCGTCGTAAAAAGATTCTAAGCCTCACGAGAGGCAACTTTGGTGGTCGCCGTAATGTATGGACGGTAGCCAAAAATACATGGGAGAAGGGTTTGCAATATGCTTACCGTGACCGTAAGAACAAGAAGCGCAGTTTCCGCGCCTTGTGGATTCAGCGTATCAACGCAGCCGCCCGCTTGGAGGGTATGTCCTACAGCCAGTTGATGGGAGCACTCCATAAGGCAGGTATCGTCATCAACCGTAAGGTGCTGGCAGATTTGGCAATGAACCAACCCGAAGCCTTCAAGGCTATCGTGGCAAAAGCCAAGAACTCCTAAGCGAAGGCGAAGAACTGCGCAGTGCAGTAAGTTACAGAAGGGTCGTTCCTTGTGGAGGAACGGCTCTTTTTGTTTTTGATTTGCTCTGTGCGTTTCGTTCATCTTGCACCATGTCCTGCTTGGTGCTTTTGGATAAGTCGGTAGTTGATGGATTGATGTTGCTAAGAGGTGTTTTTTGATAGACGTTCCAGTTTATCGAGAGTTTTTAGGAGGATCGTGGCGGGAAGACTTTGTGTTGTATGGGAATGGGCTGGCTGGGGCGAATGGGACAAATAGGAAAGGTTGGGGCGGGGTGATTATAGAAATCCTAGTAGTTCGAGACGTTCTAAGTTATCCGATACTGTGTTATGGGAGAATGGGTCGGCTGGGACGAATGAGTCCAATGGGAAAGATTTGGAATGGGTAGGATTGGACTAATGGGGCGAATGAGTGGTCTCTTGGTAGAATTGTAATTACGATGCCACATCTATGCCACATCGTTTTGATATGGTTTGTTGCTATGGTACGGTGTATATTCATTTTGATGCGATTTCCCGGAAAGACGGCATATATTATTGCGAGAGCGAGGAAATATGTTTACCTTTGCTTGCTAAAAAGATACCATGCCAAATTCGATATAAAGAGGATAAGAAGATTGCATTGCTGTGGCACTTGGCGGAGGACAGGACTGAAACGGGCTTCTTGCTGCCTTTGCCCTATATGATGTAGGACTCAGGTGCTGTTAATCTCTCGTCCAGGTCTCGTCCAGGTCGGCTTGAGGTCTGCTGATGTGAACGGGCAGAGAGCGGCTACGCCGAGGAAACGGAACTTAACTGCAATCCACATTGACCAAATCACGAATATAAACCATAACACGCTATGTCTGCGAGTGTACTTGTTACCATACTGATTGCTCTGCTCCTGTCGGCATTTTTTTCCGGTATGGAGATTGCCTTTGTTTCTGCCAACAAACTGAAGTTCGAGATTGAAAAAGAAGAGAGCGGTCTGACCGGACGCATTGTGAGTTATTTCTACAAACACCCCCAGCAATACATCACCACAATGTTAGTCGGAAACAACATCGTTCTGGTGGTGTTCTCCATTCAGATGAACACTCTGCTCACGCCTGTGTTTTCGTTTATGCGGAGCGGTGCCCTCATATCGCTGGCGGTTTCGCTTGTGGCGACACTTATTGTATTGTTCTTCGGTGAATACCTTCCCAAAACCATCATGCGCGGCAATCCGAACGGCTGGCTTTCGAGCATGAGTCTGTTCCTTTTCCTTATCTATATACTGCTCTATCCCGTAGCATGGTTTTGCACCGTTCTTTCGAAACTGCTGCTCCGCATCACAGGAGAGAATATCAAGATGGGCAATGATGATGTTACCTTTTCCCGTGCCGATCTTCACTATTTGGTGCAGGAAAGCATGGCGGCGACTTCGGAGGACGAAGATGCTCCGTCGGAGAACGAGATACACATTCTGCAGAATGCATTGGACTTTTCTTCGGTGAAGATACGCGATTGCTACGTGCCCCGTACGGAAGTGGTGGCACTGCCTTACAACACAGACATACATACGCTCATAGCGACTTTTCAGGAATCCGGATTTTCCAAGATACCTATCTACAAAGGGGATATTGACAACATTACCGGATATATTCACTGCCTTGAGATGTTCGAACACCAGGAGACATGGCACGAGCATATCAAGACGATGCCTTTTGTTCCTGAGAACATGGCGGCGCAGAAACTGATGACGACATTCATGCAGCAGAAGCGGTCGATTGCAGTAGTGGTGGACGAATTCGGCGGTACGGCGGGTATTGTGACCCTGGAAGACCTGATGGAGGAGATAGTGGGCGAGATAGAGGACGAACACGATACGCAAGAATATGTGGCGAAACGTCTGAGCGAAAAAGAACTATTGGTATCCGCCCGATGGGAAGTGGAGGAACTGAACGAGAAGTTCGGTCTGCACATGCCGGAGTCGGAGAGTTATGATACATTGGCGGGGCTTATTTTGGAGGAAACGGGAGGATTTCCGAAGGTGAACGAAACCATAGAGGCGGGCGGATATAAAATGAAGTGCCTGAAAATAGCAGAGAACCGAATAGAAATGGTGAAAATTATGCTATAGATTTGGCAGAAGCGGATATTTTTAGTAATTTCGCACGCTGAATGCCTTGTCTCCATGATGCGAAAAAACAGAAAGGCAGCATGAAGAGACAGAGAGAATGACTGCAGAATAAATAATAAATAACATAATACAATGGCAACATTAGAAAAGATTCGTAAGCATGGTGCGTTCCTGTTGATAGTAGTGGGCGTTGCTATGCTGGCATTTATCTTAGGTGACTTTTTCAGTTCAAGCAGTACCTTTGCCAACCGCTCCAGGGAGAATATTGGCAGCATAGAAGGTACAGACATTCATTACACAGAATATGAGGCTGCCCGCGAGCAACTGACCGAGGTTATGAAAATAGAGACGGGCAGAAGCGACATGACCGAGGAGATGCAATCGTACATCAACAACCAGGTATGGCAAACGATGCTGGCTAAATACACGTTGGGTGCGCAGGCAGAAAAGATAGGTATGACCGTTACGGCAGACGAGTTGTCGGAGTTGTGTATCGGTGAACATCCTCACCAGATCATCCAACAACGCCGTGCATTCTTTGATCAGAGCGGACAATTCAACCGTCTTGCCCTGATACAATTTCTCAACAGCATTGACCGCGACGCAGAGGATGCAGAGCAGGCTGCCAGTTTGGAGCAGGCCCGCACCTATTGGATGTATTGGGAGAATGCCATCAAGTTGAACTACTTGCAAGAGAAATACATCGGTCTTCTCACGGAGTTGATCGGAGCCAATGTCACGGATGCGAAGTATGCGTTCAACAGCCGCCAGACGACTGCCACCGTGGAATATGTATCGCAGCCCTACTACAGCGTGCCGGATTCGACGGTGAAAGTAAGCAACAGCGAGATCCGCTCGCTCTACAACAAGCGCAAAGAGCAATACAAGCAAAAGCCTAACCGCTCCATCAGTTATGTTGTATTTGATATTGTTCCGTCGTCATACGACTTTGAGGATGTCGAACGTTGGATCAATGGTTTGCGTGAAGAATTTGTCACTGTCAAGGCCGGCGATTTGGCATCCGTAGTGAACTCCAACTCCGATGTTGTTTATGACGGAAAGAACTATTCGGAAAGCACCATTCCCGCCCGCTATAAAGAGTTCGCGTTTGGAAAGAATGCCAAGGCGGGTGACGTGACGGAAATCAGTTTTGCCGATGACACTTACTCCATGGCACGTCTGGTGGAAACAGGTTATTCGTTGCCTGACTCTGTGAAACTGCGTTACGCTGTGTTGGTCAACGCGGCACAACTTGATTCTTTGAAGCAGGAATGGGCAAAGGGATCTTATGGAGAGGCAAACGAGTTGGGTTGGTTGCAGGAGATCGATATGCCGAAAGAAATGGCTGACAAGGCATTTGCGCTTGGCACGAACAGCATATTCAGCCTGCCTTACGGCACAGGGTTGCAAGTGGTTCAAGTGATGGAAAAGAGCGCAGCCACACCGAAGGTGAAGATGGCTATCTTGGAAAGAAAGGTTACTCCGTCGAGCAAGACATACGCGACAATCTTCAATGATGCGAAGCAGTTCATTATTACCAACAATACGGAGGAGAAGTTTCTGGCAACCGCCGAAGAGAACGGAATGAATGTGATCCCGGCGTTCAACTTGGACAAGAACAGCGAGAAGGTGGACGACTTGAAGCAATCGCGTGCGATTGTGCGCTGGGCGTTTGGAGCAAAAGAGGGTGCCGTGAGCGACATCTTTGATTGCGGTGACAAGTATGTGGCAGCCGTGTTGACTGAGGTCCACGACGGCGAATACCGCGACATGGATGAAGTGAGTGCCGATCTGCGCAGAGAACTGCTTCGTGACAAAAAAGCCGACAAGATAATTGCTTCTTTGAAGGGCGTAGAGACTTTGGAAGAAGCGGCTGGCAAGATGAATGCGGAGATACAGACGGCGGAAGGTGTGACGTTCGGTTCCTATCGTTTCGGCAATGCAGGTGTTGAACCTGTTGCCATAGGAACAGCCGTTGCTTTGGAGAAGGGTGAGACATCTGCTCCATTGAAAGGTGTGAACGGAGTGTATGTATTGCGCAGCATCGACAAGACCACCGCAGAAGGAACATTCAATGAGGCTCAGGAAATACAGCAACTGAGTACACGCTACACGTACAGTCTGCCTTATCAGTTGGTTAATCTCATTGAAACGAAAGCAGAAGTGGAGGACAACCGTTCCAACTTCTATTGATCAGAGTTGTATAGACACATATACACGATACGGCGAGGTGCCTTGCGAGGCACCTCGCTTTTATTATGTTCTTTGCAAACTCATAGACAGTCCGTTCGGTGGAGATACTAACAGGGTGTCTCGTTTTTATTATGTTCTTTGCAAATGAGCAGTTTGCGAGGAGGACTGTTTGTACAGAACAGCGGCACCAAACGTTATCAAGGACAGCGCATACACAAGACAGGATGCATCTATTGAGGGCTTGTGGGTGGCTTGTGTTCTTACCTATTTTTCGGTATATGTTTGTATTCTTGCGGACGACATACGCTCTAAAACGCAGGAAATGGAACACAAATACTCTATTTAAGGGATTGCAGTTGTCGCTGACATGACCTACCTTTGCCGTGTTTGAAGTTAGTTTATTGTATGTCAGGAATCATAGCATTATCTTATGTACGGGTGGGCGCAGGGATTGCGTCCACCTATGATTCTGTTTGTTTCAGATGATGTTCACCGGATTATTCTGACGAAAGAAACATGTCATCTGTTTATACTCCGCTTCACAGTAAGGCAAATGAGCCTGTGACGGGAAAACGAATCCGGCGGGTGTGACGGATAAAGGCAGCACGGAATCCATGACGGTACATTTTTGCGAGGTTTTGTCTCCTTGATTTTCCTATAACCAGTAGAATATATGGAATTTTCATTCTTTGCAAACTGATAAGACCGCTTCTTTTTCAACTTGAACTGCAAGGTTGCTATTTCTCTATACAGGCAGATGTGTTTTCTGCATTTTTCCTATCAATACTTGGTGAATTGGGGAGTTATATTTACCTTTGCATTGTTTAACAAACAACACCAACTCAAGATGAGGAAATACATTATTTCTCTGTTAATGCTGTTCGCGGTCTCAGGTGCGTCCGCCCAAGTGAGTCTCGGCACCTTTATTCATCTTCACAAGAAAGTTTATTATCCAGGGACGGTTGCTTTTATGGACGGTCATGAAAGAACGTATCCCATGGTGGAATTAGCAAAAGGTGACAGCGAGACCATTTCGGTGTACACAAGCAAAGACAAGAAAGAAGGCAAAGAAAAACTACAAGCCTCCGATATTTATTGTATCACCTATTGGACGGAAGACTTCCCTGAGAACAAGACCACCTTGTATCACGCCTATTCCTCCAAGGTGGGTCTTATAAAGGAGCAAGACCGTTGGGGGTATCCTATCCTGCAATCTTCCTGGGGAATCCTATTGTGCGTTCACCCGACCTATACGATGGATAAGGAGGAAGGGCTGCTATATGGCGATTGGTATTCCGACCAATATGGTATATTCTCTCCAATACCTTGCGTGCTGGTTTGCAGAGACAGAGACAAGGCGATGGTGATATGCCAATTGAACTACGGAAGACCGGATAACATACTGACTTGGTTTCGCGGCGGCAAAAAATACAGACAAGAAATTGCTCATGTGTTTGCAGCGGTACCCGCTATAGAAGATGCTATTGCCAGCGGGAAAGCGGATACAGATAATTTGCAGGAGTACCTTGACGAAATGTCCCGTGTCGGCGAAACTATGCCAACAAGCAATTATCCTTCTACAGAAGCACCTTCCACCAGTATCCGGCAAAGTGAGGAGGAACCGTCAGAAACCCTCCGCAGGGAAGAAGAAACCGCTGATGGAAGCCAAGAGAAATCTTCCGACAATATCATAAACGGTGCCGCAGGAGATGATGAATAACTATTGATTGTCACTTTAATTACTCCCATTGATGAGAAAGCATTTACTTGCCGTTGTCTGTATGATGTTCCCTTTGCTGCTGCCAGCACAGGGACTGCGTCACAGTGTTGCCATAGTTGCACCGGAATACAGTCAAAAAGACAGTATTTTATTTTGCGGATATGCCACTGAATTGGTGCGCATAAGTATGTACGATGAAAGCCGTATGCTGACAGCATACGCCCAAGGGACTTTTGGCAGCGGTGTGCTGATAGAACACAACGGCAAAAGGTATGTACTGACGAACCGTCACGTAGTGGGTTATGCCAATTACGCGACATTGACCTTTGAACTTCATGAACGCACCATCAGATTACCGCATTGCCCTCTTGTTTCGACATCAGAGGAATATGATCTTGCCCTGATTGCATTAAGTTCCCAAGACTCGGCTCTTATTCCGCTTCCTTTTTCCACGGCACAAGCG
The DNA here is from genome assembly GCA_002477945.1 of Bacteroidales bacterium UBA7569. Lineage (GTDB taxonomy): Bacteria > Bacteroidota > Bacteroidia > Bacteroidales > Paludibacteraceae > Colicola. Next base: position 242,688 of record DLLF01000002.1, on the reverse strand, counting down.
GAAGAAGGCCTTAATATCACGGCCGCCGGTTTTCCAGGATTGGCAGGTAAGGCTTCCTGGCAAATGACCCGCGGCACGATAAGCAATTCGGCACTATATATTGAAAAACTCGGGCAAACCTATATCCAACATACGGCTGCCATAGATCCGGGCAGTTCGGGCGGTCCTCTGCTCATAAAGCAAAACGGGAAATACGAAGTTGCAGGTATCAACACATTAAAGGATTTCGGTCGTGACCAAGTAGGGGTTGCCATACCTATTTCGGCGGCAAAGAAGTATATCATGTCACAAGATACGGCAATCCATGGGCAAACCGGCTCAAAAGCACACCAGTTGTTGCAGTGGTTGTACGCATACGATGCAGAGGATTGGAGCAAGTACTACTATAATATCCCTACAGAAGAACGCATGGCACTGCGAGAAAAAGATGCAGATTCGCCCCTGCAACTCATTAAGGATGTGATAGAAGCCAACGGGGTACAACCTGATGGAACCCGTGACAGGACGAAGGCGATGTCCAATTTGCAGGATGAGAAGGTGGGACTAAACAAGAATATGTCCCATTCCCACATCATCGTTGCGGAATATAATTCTTTGTTCAAGAGCGGTGATATGGTTTCACTTTCTTATCAGGACGTGAGCGGTTATTTTCTGCGAGAACTCCGTTTGAGTGTACCTATGTTAAATTGTGTGGATCTGACTTCCCGAGCAATCGGTTTTTCAGTAGGTTACGGCATCGGCGGACAGGTGCCGATACGATTGAAAAGGAACAATTATCTGCGTCCGTACGGATTGTTTGCAATCGAGTTAGGTGTCTTATTTCCGAACAAAGAATTAGCAGTACCTGTCGGTGCCGCTGTCCGAGCCGGTGTAGATTATATTCACGAATTCAAGCATTGTGATCTGCTCATTGGTGCGAATTACAGTTTCATGCCCACGTTTTGTTTTCTTGATGAGTTGTATGTAGTCGGAATAAAGCCGCATAGATTCGTTTATCTTCTGCAAGGCGCGGGTGTTCATATTGGTATCGGTTTCTGACAATCACCGGACAGACATAGCCGGTTTTCCTGGCAAAGAGCGGATATATTTATCAGAAAGACCCGTTGGCGGAATTACGTTCACTCATTTACCGCATCATCTGAATATATACATACAGATTACAATTAATCTGATGTGTATATTCCTTCTTTCTTTTCTTTTGCCTGACCAAAAGAAAAGAAACCAATGGGACTCCCCCAACCCTCTCAAAGAGGGGGCTATAAGCGACCTTAACCTACGGATTGATTTGTGTCGGGCGTTGCCAAAAATACAGGTCACTCGAATTTCGGCGGAGGCACAACTCGCTACGCTCAGACAGTATCTCCGCTTGTCGAAATTCTCGCTCCATTTTTGACACCCGACACAATGCCGGAAGAAACTGACACGCTGACATAAATATTTTGATTTAATTCCGCCAACGGGTGTTATCACCCTTTTATTGATGTTTCGTCAAGGTCGGATTCAGGGGTCGATGAGGGGTGCTTGAGGTCTCGTTGAGGGGTCGTAGAAACAAGTAAAGATTTCCCCAGCCCCTCCAAAGGCTGGGCTAAGATAATGCTATCATCCTATTATGTATATCCACTATTGAAAAAGGAGCCAAAGAGACTCTCCTAATTCTCCATCAAACAGGGGAACAAAGTCCGACTTTGGTCATTGACGAACATGTGCCCTGTGAAGAGAAGAAGCAATGATACAATGCCAGAGGTAACAGACCATCTGCCCCTTGTATTTCACATTAATTCCGCAACGGTTAAATGCAACTGTATCACAAGTTAAGAGTGTCTATGAATGCAACCACCTGTGTATTTACATTCCGGGAGGGGGACCCATGGGTGGCATGCCGCCCGGTTTGCCTGGTTGGTGACCACTTTCAATCATCTCCTGCATTCTGCCGCCCATACCCGATGCCTTGAGATTACCCATCTTGTTGAATTTGTATGTGAAGGTCAGCATAAAATAGGTGGGCAGGGTGTTATACTTGGCATATTGCACGGAGTTGTCGCTAATGACTTGCACAATGTTCTTCTTCTGATGCAGAATATCATAGACTTGCAAGGACAAGGTGGAATTGCGCCAACTCTTTTCCAACGAGGCATTGAGTATAATCTCGTTGACATTGTCAAGCCGGTAACCATAACGCGCCGTGTAGCCGCAGTCGGCGGCAATGTTCCATGACTTGGGAAGATGAAATTCCACATCACCTGTTACGCCCCAATTGAAGACGTTGCTTGTGCTGTTGGCGGTGGTTGAGTTGCCGGTGCGGCTATATGTGCCGTTGGTACGGAGTCCGATGTCCACGAGACTATGCGTGAACCGCAGGGAAAGGTCTTCGTTGACCTGCAAGTTGCCCGTGAAAGACGCCTCGCCGAGCGGCAGGCGATTCTCTTCAATCAATTGTGCAATGAGAGCGGCATCCTGTTGGCGAAGCGTATATGCCACGCGCTGATTATAGGAGACCATAGTCCTCGTGTTGAACTGAAGCATCTTCTGTGCAAAAGGCGTGTTGTACATCAGGTCGGCACTGATATTCCATGGGATGACATCCGCATTGACGGTCTGTTGATAACGTTTGCCTGTTTGATCGTAGATAGTATTACCCACCAAGGCGTTTTGCGTGAGCGAACCACGAATACCCGTCATGACAGAGGAGAACTTATCTTGGTTGAAGCGTGAATACATTGCCACGAACCGGTGCTGGAAAGCGGGTCGGAGGGAGAGGTTTCCGACCGTTTCGTTCATGGCATCGGAATTGTTCCGGACAGGTTCCATCTGTGTGATGGTCGGCTGTGAGATACGTCCGCGATAGCGAATACGGGCGAACTCTTTCTTTCCGAATTTGTAACGGAAATTGATACTTGGCGAGGCGTTCCACGTATTGATGAGAGTGTCCCGCGCGAGGACACCGCCATAGAAGGTGGTGGAATGCGTCTGTGAAGCAATTACGCGCGCCCCTATGGTGAGGTCGCTACGTTGTGTGAGCCACCTGTAGTTGAGTTCCAGACGCTCCGTGTAAAGGCTATTGCTGAGTTGGTTGCTATAGACACTATCGTATTCATAGACCTTATCGCCTGATATGGAATAGTCGGCTGAGTATTGGTTTTTCAGAGAGTTGCGGTTACTTCCCGTGAAGCGTGCCGCAATTTCCAGAAGATGGTTGGTTTTGTAGATGGGTTCCACGTAGGAAGCATGGATATAGTAAGAAGCATTTCCGCTGCTGGAATTGGTGTATTGATCAACCAAGGCACTACCAGTCAGATTGTCGAAAGCAAAGGTTTCCTGATACTCTCTGTTGTCGGTATATTCAATGTTACCGGTAAGTGTGACAGACCTGCCCGGGCGGGAGAACTTGTGATTGTAGGTCATCTTCAGCCGCGCACTGATTTCACGTGTAGAGTCCAGAGATGTCTGATAGCCATCGCTCAGCAGGTTATCCCCATAGTAGTTGCTATATTCCTCCGAACCGACTTTTTTCTGCCCCGTGTATGAGAATCGCGGTTGCAATATAATCTTGTTTACACTATCAATCTGATACTGCATCTCCAACCGTACATTGGCATCGTAGATGTCGGACAACTGCTGTGCCGTGTCAGCGTTGAGGTAGGTGTAATCCTCTGTATAGGATTCCTTTTTCGTTTCCGAGCGGGTGTCGTTGTGCGAATGGCTGAACGCCGCATCGCCGCCAAGAAGGAGTTCGGTTTTGGCATCTTTCGGGGTGATTTTACTGTTGAGGTCAATGTTCGTATTCACACCCAGATTCTCGCTGCGCGTTATACCCGCGTTGGCGTCCTGTCCGAAATTACCCCGTCCCCGTTGCATCCGAATCTCGTTGGTATTGTTGGCACTCCCGAGGATTGTGGTCTGGCTTTCTCCGAGCAAGAGATTGGTGAAGATGTTGGCATTGTAGCGGAAGTCGTCGTTGAAGAAATGTTTGGTACGCTCGGAGGCAGTGGTACCAAACTCATGGTCTCCATAGTTGAACCAACCTTCGTTCTCGGTGACCATATCGGCACCCAATCCGCCCGTATACTTACCAAACACGCCTTTTTTTCTGTCCGCCTTGAGGGTCAGGTTGATGATATGTTCCGTGTCGTCGTCTTCAAAGCCTGTGAGTTTGGCTGTCTCGGATTTTTCGTCGATGACCTGTATTTTTTCGATCATCTCCGCAGGGATGTTCTTAGTAGCCGATTGGACGTCGTCTCCGAAGAATTTCTTGCCATCGATACGCACGGCTGTGATGGTCTCGCCATTGACGGTCACGTTGCCTTGCTGATCCACCTGCACTCCGTTCATCTTCTTGAGCAGGTCCTCCACCATTGCGTTTTCGTTGACTTTGTAGGCAGCGGTGTTATATTCGATTGTATCTCCCTTGACGGTCATTTCTGCCGCGCGCCCCTGTACACTTACCTCCGCCAGATGCATGACCTCCTCTTTCATCGTAATGGTACGCAAAGTGATGTCCTTGCCAGCCATGGTGACGGGGAGAGTCTGCTCGTAATATCCTACGGAACTGATGATCAGTTTGTAACTGCCGTCCTGCACGTTGGTAACAATGAATCTGCCGTCCATATCGGTCTGCACTCCATGTATGAGGGCAGAATCTCCGTGGGAATAAGAAAACAGACGTATGGTTGCCATCTCAACCGGTTCACCACTTGTTCTATCAATTACTTTTCCTGTCAGATTGTGCCGGCTATACGCAGATATGCTGATAAAGAGTAATAAAAATGTGATTATTTGTTTCATTATGAGATGCAATTTGTCGCTATGGTGGCAATAATTATGCCAAAAAAACGGAGATAACTTGTATCCGGCGAAAAAAAGGCGTATCTTTGCAAACTATAACAGAGAAACTACACGTACTATGGAAGAAAAGAAACGCTATTCCGATGCGGAATTAGAAGAATTCCGTGCGATAATTGTAGAGAAACTTGCCAAAGCACAAGAGGAGTATGAGCATCTTCGTCAGATGGTGGCAGGAGAGGGAAACGATGATAACGACACATCGCCTTTGTTCAAGGTGCTTGAAGAGGGGGCTTCTGTTCTTAACAAGGAGGAAATGGGACGTCTTGCGCAACGCCAGATGAAGTATATACAAAACTTGAAAGCGGCGTTGGTCCGTATAGAAAACAAGACGTACGGTATATGTCGCGAGACCGGCAAACTGATACCCAAAGAGCGTCTCCGTGTAGTACCCCATGCAACGCTCAGTATTGAAGCCAAAGAGAAAAAGAAATGAGAGAGAAGCGAGAACGACTATCCGATAAGTCGATCCGCCTGATGGTGGCTGCTTTGGTCGTCCTGCTTTTGTTGGTCGATCAAGCCTTGAAGGTATATATCAAACTCAATTATCATTTAGGGGAGATTCATGAGATCTTTCCGTGGTTTTCATTGTGTTTTGTAGAGAACGATGGTATGGCGTTTGGCATAGAATGGTTTGACAAATTGTTCTTGACGCTGTTCCGTATGGTGCTTGTTGTGATATTGTGTTGGTATATGCATCGTCTTATTCAGCAAAGAGCGCGTGTGGGATTTATTCTGACGGTGGCGTTGGTGATTGTGGGAGCGTTGGGCAACATAATTGATTGCTTGTTCTACGGAGTTATCTTTTCGGAGTCCACTTTCCATTCCGTAGCAACGATTTTTCCTGCTTCTGGTGGAGGATATGCTCCGTTTTTCTATGGAAAAGTGGTGGATATGCTCTATTTCCCGTTGATTCATAATGCCGCAGGAGAGACAATCTTCTTTCGTCCTGTCTTCAATTTAGCAGACTCTTTCATTACGATTGCCGTCTTCCTTACCATTATCTTCTATAGCAGAGATTTCAATGCTTCTTTCGCATCGAAGAAAACTGAATAGTGCACTCCTCTGTATCGGTTTGCTGTTGGTTGTGCTGTCTTCTTGTACAGTGCGGCCGCGTTCAGTTTTGTCACCCAAAGAGATGACCGATGTTCTATATGATTTACATAGTGCGGAAGGAGTATTGCAGGTGGCTGGCTATAATATGGGGAAAGAGGAAGACTTGAACGCTTATTATGAGGCAATACTGATGAACCACAACATCACACAAGCGCAGTTTGATTCGTCTTTGGTGTGGTATACAGACAATCCGAAACAGTTTCGTATTGTCTATGGCAAGGTGGTGCAACGCCTTAAGGAAGATCGTGATGCGGTTATGGAAGAGTCATCTGAGATTTCTCGACGTTTCTTAGCAGACCGTAATATGAAAAATGTTGCTGATATGGTAGATTCTTCGCTATACCATTGTCCTCCCATTCTCTATTATATCATTCTTCCCAAGCCTTACACAGATTATTCTATCCAAGAGCAACCTTTGGACTCTGCATTCCGGTACATTGCTTTCCCCGATATGCAGGATTCGATCTCAGTGTACATAGATTCTGCTTCAATGGTTGAGACGGTCAAAAATGCTCTGAGTAAGTCTGTATATTCAGAGATTGTTGAAAGTTCACCAAAAGAACATAAGGTTCAGCCGAATCCATCTTTCAATCGGCGTAAAAGGCGACTGGCACCCCCTATAGATGTAAAGAATGAGTAAGTTGTAGGTTATTATAAACTAACTTTCTGTGAAAATTCTCCATATTTGCTACCGGTCTTTACTATATATATACCTTGTGGCATTTCCCATTGCTTTGCGCTACCCTTATGCATTGTCTGTGAATAAAGTTCTCTGCCATCAATGCTGTATATTTGCACCATTGTATCTTCTTCCACTTGACCTATCTGCAACATCCCGTTTGCCGTGCTATATAGTAGGAAAGGCATATCCGAAACCTTTTGGACAGATGTTTTATTGTCCTTAAAAGGATCCCAACCATCATCTCCTTTGGTAAAGTTATAGAGACTTATCTCAGTCCCGTCTGGCAATACCGGCTCTTGTAGTACAACTGCCCAAGAGACTCTTTTTCCGGTATTATCAATACCTGTTTCCTCAATAGTGCCATATTCATAACTTCTATTCGACCCTCCTGATACTAAGCCGTTATTCCAGCCTGCCGGAACTATCAATGATTCTCCAGTCCGACTCTTGCCGATATAAGTATTGCAGAATACTGTCTCCCCGTTCGCATCCCATGGGCGTCCCAAGTAACCGGGCTGCGCAGTCATTGTTTCTACCATATCTTGCTCAGGCGTAGCACTGCCGATACTGCATTCATAGAACAAATATCCTCTCCCCTCTTTGCTCGTTTTGGAGGCTGTCAAGTAGGCTATATCATTTGGATCGCTGCTTACGAGCATATCCAATCTTGTTCCTTTGGCAACCAATGTCATACCGCCGAATATATAATCGCACGATCCGTTCAGTATGCCGTCTTCTATCGCTACTCTGCAACCCTCATCGCCATAGAGGGCGTCTTGTCTCGAAATGACTCTGCAACCTATCAAATGGGCACGATCTGCTGTCTTCTTGAAACCTATGGCGCAGGCACGTTCCCTGTATGTACGTTTCTGTACATCCGTGTTTCCTGCTTGTGTTGGGCGTATACCCTTGCTGGCGGAGGTTTCTGTCAGTACATCGTCTGCTTCACGAGTGGAGATGTATTGATTGAATGAGTTCTCAAATATGATTCCCTCTGCTATGAAGTCGCTGGCAGATACCACCACGGTTGCATTCCACAATGTATTGCCTTGCGCAGGGTTCGCTGTAGAGGCATATCCGTTTTCTTTGTTCACTTGCAGTACTCTTTTGTTATAGAAGCCGTCCTTGTCCATACTGAAATAGTCATATCCCCAACCGTAATAACCTGTGATGCGTACGGCATTTTCGGCAATATCCACTCCACCGTTTCTCAACTCTATGGAGGGGGTATTGGAGGAGTTCCGTAAAGTAATGCTCGGGATATCCACGAACAACATCTCTTCATAATTGCCAGGTTCTATGAGAATTTCAACTCTTTCATGGCTTGTCCTGTCCATCCTCCTTGCCTCTTCCAAGGCACTCCCTATGGTCTTGAATTCTTGCTCTTTACCAACGTGCAATATACTTCTGTATAGCACCGTCTCTACCGCAATGTTTCTCTCAAAATCAATCTGTTTTGTTGTTTCTTGCCCGTCGATGCGCAGGTTCGATGTCAGCATCTGGTGCATTGTGTTTGGCACATTTCTGCATTCAATGCTGTATGTTCCGTCTCTCAATGCAATATCTTTCGTTCCTGTGAAGATATACTCATATCCTTCCTCTTTTAAGTTGTTGAACACGAATTGAACTCCTTGCAAATCTGTTTCCGATAACGTGGTCTGTTGTTCTTCCTCTCCTTGCAAAGTTGCATGGATTGTTATGCCCCATGTTGGTTTCTTCTCAAAAACGAGGGTAAACTCTCTGTCCTCAGTGCTTGCGAGTTCTGTGGTTGTCAAACGGTAATCATTTACCCCTTGTGCCTTCAGATTGTACTGCACCCCTTTTTCCACTTCTGCACTGTATTTTCCCCTCTCATAATCAATGGTAATAATAGGCTCGAACACCTTGTCTATCGGTTTTTCCGTTTCAAAGGTGAGTTTGTTTAGTTCATGCACAGGAAGTCCCGTAATACCACCTGTTATGTTGCACGTCTCCACTTTCTCTATTTGCAAATCTTTCTTCTGTCCGTCTTCCTCAAATAGAATGGTCGTTCCGTTGCTTACAACAAAGCCGTTGGCGTTTGTTAACCCTGCTTCGTATGTGTATCCTGTCGGCAGTTCAGCCCTATAAGTGTTACCCGTAATCTCCGCTTGATAAATACTGTTCGTCTGTGTGTTTCGGAATATGATGCCATAACTTGCCGGTAGTGCCTCTGGCGTAATAATATCGCCTGTCAATATGCCCTTTTTCGCAGGAGTTCTCACAATGCGGGCCAATACCAACTTTTCATCTACCCCGCAGAATCGGTGTAGTCCGTCCTCACCTATGTAAAACGTCAGTTTTTCTATTTTGGCGGATGCCGTATATTCTGCTGTTTGCATCGCACCGCTTGGCGATTCCAACCGATATGTCTCTCGGCTTCCGTTCGAGCCTGCGTAAAATTCCACTTTGTCACCTGCCTCATAGCGTTGTTCTATATACACCAAAGGCTGTTTCCCCGAGTTGGAATAGATATATCCTCTGTAAACATTGCCTTCCCCGTCTTTCAGCGATTTTTCGTCATAGCGTGTCACGTTCGTATTCAATGTTCTCAGTCTGTGGTTGCTTGCGCCATTTGTGTTATACCGCAGGTTCACGCTGTCATGAGCCGTAAACGCAGGCAGGTTTACCCCGCTTGTACCGGCAGCCGTTTGTTCGCCGTACCATGAATTGATTTCCGCTTCCGAGAGCATATTCTCATACTCGCTTGTGGCGAATTGTTCTGCACCGAAATCCCACACCTGTTTCACCTGAGCCTCTACTTGCAACACTCCGATGGCTGCCATACAAAGAAGAATACGTTTCATAAAAGAATATATGTAATAGTTATGAAAGCAAAAGTAATACCTCCGCTCGCTTTTTGTGTGCAATAATTGACGGAAAAACTTTGTCTAATTCTTTATTCGCATCTCACACTGCCGGCAGTCAAATTCCAGACGGAGTAATTTCCCGTTCTGTGTCCTCAGATAATACGGTTCTTTTGTGTCGCTGCCCTTGCGCTGTTTCCTGCATTGCCCCATCTCGTGCAGAATACAATACCTGCATCGCATCAGGTTTGCTTCTTGCGTATGGGTCGCTTCGTAAGCCTGAGCAATCTCCGTGGCACCGCATTGTGTGTAGAATTTCCGTGCCTTTTGGTTCAGGACATTCAGTCTGTAGTTATGCGGTGTGTCGTCTGGAAGGTGCGGATGTGCAATATGTCTGTTGGCAACCTCCTGCGTGGAAATGTCTTCAGACAATGCAAAACTGCCTTCTTCCAGTGTCTCTCTGCGCCATTGGTTCAATACTCCGGCGGGAATAAAAGGAACAAACGTTGCCTCGATATGTACTTCTGTGGCTGTGTAGGGAGTGCCGCCTAATTTCTGCAACTGTTGTTTGATCCGCTCTGCTGCCTGCTCGGGTTTGTCTGCTGCTTGGGCTGTATAGTGAAAACACTTCCTGTGCTTGCCTATTTGCAGTTCGTAAGTGTCCCCTGCTTGTTTCAACTGGATTGCGACAGGTATTTTTCTGCTCGGCTTTGCCCGTAGCATGTTTTCAATAAACACCTTGTCATAATTCCTGTAAAGGGCGGTTCCTTTCTTTATGTCGGGCATCTGGTTCGGGTATATCTTCCTGCCCTCTGTCTTGTTTACGCTGAATCCTTTGTTCTCGAATGTCAGTCCGTCCCCGTTGTGCAAATCGCAGTCTCTGTCTATTTCAATATACTCTCGGTTCTTGCACACCACGTTCCCTATATATTCTCCTGTTGATTTTGGTGTGTCCCAATTGGCAAGGTCCGTGGTTCTTTGGTGAAGGAAATAGTCTGTGCTGCCCCTGTGGAAAGTCTTGTTTAAGTCAGGAACAAAACCTGCTTCTGTTATTCCCGTCGAAGCCTGCCTGTAAGGAGAGTCTGGTTCGCTGAATATCTTGTCTAAGGCTTGTCTGTAATAGGTCACTACGTTCCTCACATATTCTTCCCCCTTCAGCCGTCCTTCTATCTTCAGGCTTGTAATGCCTGCGTCCAGCAACTCGCGTAGATACTTGCTCCTGTCCATATCGTGCAACGACAGAACATATTTTTGTTTGGCTATGCAACAGCCGTCCTTGTCCAATAAATCGTATGGCATACGGCATAATTGTGCGCATGCACCGCGATTGGCACTCCTGCCTTGCAATGCCTCGCTCAAATAACATTCGCCCGAATACGATACACACAAAGCCCCGTGTACGAAGGCTTCCAACTCTATATGTGTCTCCCCGCGTATGGCGGCTATCTCCTCTATGCTTAACTCGCGGGCTAACACAACGCGCTTGAATCCGACTTCTTCCAGCCAACGAACTTTCTCCTTGCTCGTGTTATTGCATTGGGTGGAGGCGTGCAAACGTATCGGAGGCAGATTGCATTCCAAAAGACCCATATCCTGCACGATAAGACCGTCTGCCCCTGCTTCATACATCTCCCACGCAATTCGCTCGGCATCTCTTATTTCGTCATCCCGAAGTAAGGTGTTCAGGGCTACCCACACTTTGGCGTCATACCTGTGGGCGTATTCCGCCAGTTCTGCTATGTTCTCTTTGGAATTACCTGCCGCCTGTCTTGCTCCGAATCGCGGAGCACCCGTATATACAGCGTCCGCCCCGCAGTCGATTGCCGCTTTGCCCACTGCTTTGTCGCGTGCGGGAGCCAAAAGTTCTATGGGTGTTTTATTTGCAGATTTGCCTGACATATCGTATCTTTGCATTGCAAAAGTAGGTATTGTTTTTCATTTATGCAACCTTCAAAACCGATAATACATTGTGTCGATTGGCAAACGATCGACTATCCTGCAGCGTGGAACAGGCAGGAGCAACTCTTTGCGGAGAAGTTGCAGCAGAAAGCCTCGGGATTGTTGCCCGATAACGATTTCATTCTTTGTCAGCATCTTCCCGTTTATACGCTTGGCAGGCATGGTCACGCTTCCAATATGTTGCTTTCCGAAGAACAATTGGCAAACGTAGGGGCGGCACTTCTTCGTGTGGATAGAGGGGGCGATATCACGTTTCACGGACCGGGACAATGGACGGGCTATCCCATTATGGACTTGGAACAGTTCCATATCGGTCTGAAAAACTATATATTTCTTTTGGAACAACTCATCATCAATGTGTTGGCAGTCTATGGAATACGGGGAGAACGCTTGCAAGGGGCTACGGGGGTGTGGATCGAACCGCACACTGCGCAGGCCCGTAAGATATGTGCCATAGGGGTTCGGGCGTCCCGTTTCGTTACCATGCACGGCTTTGCACTCAACGTAAACACCAATCTCGCATGGTTTTCTTATATCAATCCCTGTGGGTTCACCGACAAAACCGTGACTTCTATGCAGAAAGAACTGTCTCGGCAGATAGATATGGACGAAGTGCGTGATGTCTTGTTCCGTGAAGCCCGCTCTTGTTTTTCCGAACCGATGAAGTATATTAAATGAAACATAGCATTGAGGCCGATAGGGTGGGGCTTGTATGTACGACCCCTCGACGAGACCTGAACGACCCCTCAACGGGAGGGCGGTCCGACAATATGAACAATCAATCATAACGCACAACACTATAATACATCTTTCCGTGTACAAATGAAAAATTACGTAAAAATACTCTTTCTTCTGTCTGTTTCGGCTTGCACGGCTTTCACGGCCGTTGCACAACAGAAACGCAAACCAAGCATCCCTCGTCTCGTAATGTCTATGGAGCGGCTTTGGCGTGCTGATCAATACCTCGAAGCCATGGATACTGCCACGTATGTGCTTTCTCTTCAGCCCTCCAACAGGGCAGCGGCCGATTTTATATACTACCGCTGGGAAAAAATGGACGAGGATACGCACCGGCGGTTGCAAAACCTGCCCGATGAAAACGACATCTTGCAAGCCATGGAACGGTGCGAGATATACCGGTTGTTGGACGAAATCTATACGCATCTCTCTGATGTACCTCTTCCTCTGCATGGCACGAACGACCGTTGGGTATGGCAGCCGGAAGTGAGTTACTTTACGGGGCATTACGACTCCGAACGCTCCCGTGTGGTCAACCTGCTTCTTGTCAAAGCCGATGCCGCACTTCTTTCCCATGATGTTGATACGGCACGGGAATACTATCTCCTGCTCTTGCAAAAATACCTGGTTACGGAAGAAGAACGCTCCTCGAATATGCAACTCCTCTTGCAGAAGTGTAATGAAAGGCTGCGGCTCTACTGCTCGTCCTCTCGTCTGAGCGATGCCCTCTTTGCATGGGATCTGCTGAATCTTTCTCTGACATTGAAACCGGGGCAGGAAGAAATCATCAGTCTGCGTCCTGAACTGCAGCAGCACATTGCATCGCTCTATCTTGCTCAGGCACAGCAGTCGCTCCTGCAGGGCGATACGGTGCAGGCGCACGAACTCGAACTGTATGCAGAGGATTGGAAATTGCAGTAATTTGTTGTTTGACGATGAAGAAACTTACTACACTTGAGATGAACAGGCTCACGCCTGAACAATATAGCAAAGCGGATAAAATTCCGTTGGTTGTGGTGTTGGATAATGTTCGCAGTCAGCATAATGTCGGAGCCGTATTCCGTACGGCGGACGCTTTTCGCTTGCAGGAGATTGTTCTCTGTGGTATCACTTGCACTCCGCCGAATACGGAAATCCATAAAACCGCACTCGGTGCCGAACTTACTGTCAACTGGACGTATTGCAAAGAGACTCTTGATGCCGTGCAGCGTCTCAAGGAAGAAGGCTATCAGGTCTTTGCCGTGGAACAGGTACATGGCAGTATTCCTCTGCAGGACTTCCGTACTGCAAAAGGAGAGAAATATGCCATAATCCTCGGACATGAGGTCTTTGGGGTGCAACAGTCTGTGGTGGACGCAGCCGACGGGTGCATTGAGATTCCTCAGTATGGAACCAAACATTCACTCAATGTCAGTGTCACGGCGGGTATCCTTATCTACACGCTTTCTACGCAACTTATCAACCTTAAAGCGTAATTTCTTATGGATTGGCAACAACAACTCGCAGCCCTGCTTCCCGATATGCCGGAGGTCGTGGAAAATACCGTTTCTGAAGAGGTGCAGGACAAGAAAGAACATCTACCTCGCCTTCGTGTCGAATTGGATAAACGTAAGGGAAAAACGGCTACTCTTGTTACGGAACACACGGGGACCGAGGAGCAGGTCGGAGAATTGGGCAAACGCCTTCGTCAGCAACTGGCAGTGGGAGGATCCGTGCGTGATGGCGAGATTCTCTTGCAAGGTGATGTGCGGCAGCGTGTCGCACAATTGCTTCTTCAGTGGGGATATAAAGTGAAACGCATTAACTTCTGATTTGTCTATGCTGACCATTGCCAAGGCTTCTGCTGGCGCAGGGAAAACGTTCCTCCTTGCCAAAACATACATCAACCTCCTGTTCGCTCAAAAGAAAGGGGAGAACTCGAAGAACCCTCACCGGCATATTCTGGCGGTGACTTTTACGGTGAAGGCAACTGCGGAAATGAAGCAGCGTATCATTCATGAACTCTATCTGCTTGCTTCAGGAAAAGAGAGTGCTTATACTGCCGACCTCATGCAGAACCACAACCTGTCCCACGGACAACTGCAGGAAAGGGCAAAAACAATTTTGTACGACCTCTTGCAGGACTATTCTTCATGCATGGTCAATAATATCGATGCTTTCTTTCAGCAGATCATACGCTCCTTCGCACACGAACTCAACCTCCCCGGTTCCTACAATCTCGAATTGGATACGGAACAGATAGAACAGGCTGCGGTGGACGAACTCCTCTTTAATCTCCCCGCCGACCCCTCCGATCCGTCTTATCGGGCAATCCGGCAGATAGTGGAGGACAACTTGGAAGAGGAACATACATGGAACCCGACGGCACAACTCTACGCCATTAGCAAAGAACTGCATACGGAAGCCTTCCAAATGCACAAACACCAATTGTCCGGATTCCTGCACAATAAGGAGGCGTTGCAGAACTTCCGAAACCGTCTCTTCGCCGTGCAAGCCGGTTATGAAAATCGGCTCCGTAATTTGGAAAAGCAACTGGACGACTATTTGACGGCAAATGGTCTGCACGAGGAAGATTTTTCAAATGGTAAAACACTGTTCAAACCCTTCCACTACACGGCAGAAAGTGTTTTCAAGGACAAAAAATATGAGAAACTGTCTGCCACGTTTCGTGATGCCGTAGGCAATCCCTCGAAAGCCGTACGGAAAGCAGATACGCACATGTTGTGCCATGCTGAGGCACTTATGCCGTTGTTCGGACAACTCCTTGATTTGCTCACGGGCGAACCGCTCCGCCGTTTCATGACGGCTAAAATCATATTGCAACGCTTTTCTCTCCTTGCGTTGCTGGCTGATATCCGCTATTATATCGATCTCGGAAACCAACGTCTGAACCGTCTCCCCATCGCCCAGGCAAATGCATTATTGTCCGATGTCATCGGTTCCGCAAACGATGTACCCTTTGTTTACGAGAAGGTGGGTGTGCGGCTGCGCAATTTCCTGATGGATGAGTTTCAGGATACCAGCACCATGCAGTGGAACAACTTCCTTCCGCTGCTGCGCGAATCCCTCGCAACCGACAATGCCGACCTTATTGTAGGAGATGTCAAGCAGAGTATCTACCGCTGGCGCAACTCCAACTACGAACTCCTGCAATCGGGCGTGCAACACACGTTCCCTATGTCCTCTTTGCAGTCCCTTACCGACAATTGGCGGAGCGACTGTGCTGTCGTTCGTTGTAACAATACACTCCTTGCCGGTCTTGCCGCTGCGGCCAACGAGAGTTTCAATCTTCGTTACAATAATCCTTCTTCCCCGTTGCACAACCGTATTCTTTCCGTCTATGCCGATGTGGAACAAACACCACAAAAGCACGCAGAGCAGGGCTATGTGCAAGTGAGTTTCTTTTCATCGGATTCTTCTGACGATGCACATACTATGCCGAACAAAGAAGTATTGCGTATCATCGCCGACCTGCAACAACGCGGAGCATCGCTCAGTCGGATTGCCATTCTGGTCCGTTACACTGCAGGTGCAGTCGAGATAGCATCCTGTCTTCAGGCAAACGGAATTCCGGTCATCTCTGCAGAAGGTCTCCTCCTGTCTTCCTCACCCGCGGTACAACTGCTCGTTGCGGCAATGCGCCATCTCTCACAACCGGATGATAAGACCTGCCTGTTTCTGTTTCGTCATGCCTTCTTTCTGTGCAGGGGAAAACAAGACTCTTCTCAAGCCCTTTTGCAGGCATTGGCTTGTACTGCCACCGACCCCTTTCCTCCCTCTGCTTGGGAAGAACTGCATTCGCTGACTGCACTTCCTCTCTATCAGATGGTGCAGGCACTGGAAACCGTTCTTGCTCTGCAAAAGTCCGATCCGTATGTGGCTGCCTTCAATAACGTGATTTTTACTTACGTACAATCCCGTCAGGCGGACATTTTTTCTTTCTTGGACTGGTGGGAACGGCACGTGTCAAAACTCACCCTTCCGCCTCCTGCCGACACCGACGCCGTACAGATACTTACTGTTCACAAGTCAAAGGGCTTGGAGTTCGACCATGTCATCATTCCTTACTTTGACTGGGAAATGGCGGAGAAATCGTCCAACTCCTCAGCCAATCTCCTTTGGGTGAATATGCCGGTCGGCTTCCCCTCGCCAGCAGACGGTGAAACGGCGGAAAATCTCCTGCCGGTTGTCCCTGTGCCTTTCGACGCAAAACTGTCCTTTTCGCTTTTCGCTCGCGACTATTGGCAGGAACTGCAAAACCTGTATATTGACAACCTTAACCTTGCCTATGTAGCCTTCACGCGCGCCAAACGGGAACTCTACGTGCTTGTTCCTTCCTACACTGATGCAAAAGGCAGTCTGTCTGCCAAGAGCAAGGGCAGCATAGGTGCGCTTTTGCATTCCGTTCTCTCGCCGCAATTGCAGGACGATACATTCTGCCAAGGGAAGAAAACGCATTCGGAGAATGCCCCTGTCGTATCAGAAAACAAAACGGACGAACCTCCTGTTACATCTGCTCCTGCTGCCGTACCCCTTTTGGATCGGCTTCATCTTCGGCTCCACCGCTACAGCATGTTCTCTTCCGAACACACCGCCGATCTTGGCAGACAACTGGATTTGGGTCTCATTATGCACTCGCTTCTGCAAAAAGTAAAACACAAAGGTGACGAACAGCGGGCGATCGATGAACTTTTGCAGGAGGGCGTTATTCTTTCGGACCAACAACAGCAACTCGCAGACGAATTCCAACGATTTTGGCAACTCGTGTCATCCACCAATTGGTTTTCCGCCGAGGCGAAAATCCTTTGTGAACAGGAAATCCTGCTCCCCGATACATCCGTCCGCCGTCCCGACCGCTTGGTCTTTTCTGGTAATCATGCCGTCGTGATCGACTATAAATTCGGTAACCGCCGGTCGCAGGGCTATGCACGTCAGGTGCTCGGCTATATGCAATTGCTTCGGCAAATGGGTTTCACCGTCGAAGGCTACCTTTGTTATGTTACCCTTGGCATAATTCAATCCGTTGAACTGTAATCCAATCACATAGAATAGAAAAATTATGAACTTGTCAACTGTTGCAGGGATCCTCGCCCCTGAAACCCATATCGCAAAAGAGGCGGATATTCTCTATCTGCTAACCGATTCGCGCGAACTGCATACCGACCCGTCACGGACACTTTTCTTTGCCCTTAGGACGACGAAAAACGATGGTGTTCATTATATCCCCGAACTCTACCAAAAAGGTGTCAGGGCGTTTGTCCTGAACGCAACCCCGGAAAATAAATTGCTCGCCGAGTCTTTCTCGGATGCTGCATTCCTTTTTGTCATTGACTCCCTGCAGGCACTTCAAGATCTGGCTGCCTACAAACGCAGTCTTTATCATTGCCCCGTTATCGCAATAACGGGTAGCAATGGGAAGACCGTCGTCAAAGAGTGGCTCTATCAACTTCTCAAAGACGACTACCGCATAACACGCTCTCCCAAGTCTTTCAACTCGCAGATAGGAGTTCCTCTGTCTGTTTGGCAGATGACGGAGAAAACGGAATTGGCAATTTTCGAGGCGGGAATCTCTCAAAAAGGGGAAATGCAACGCCTCGAAAGAATTATCCGTCCCACTATAGGTGTCATCACGTACATCGGTGAAGAGCATGGCGAGAACTTCGCATCTTTGGAAGAAAAACGTGCCGAAAAAATGATCCTTTTCCGTCATGCTGATGTTGTCATAGAGGAACCGTCCCATCAGAATGTACGGACTTGTGCTGCGGTGCTTCGTTACCTCGGCTATCCGGAAGAGCGTATCACGGAGATGCTGATGCAAAAAACGCATGAAACGGTCATGGAAATCAATCTGACGGCTCTTGCAGCCAATGTACGCTATTTCCGTTCTCTCCTTCATCCCGACACCCGCTTGATTTGTATGGTCAAGGCATTCGCTTATGGTACAGGTTCTGTGGAGGTCTCCCGATGCTTGCAACGGGAACATCTCGCTGATGCGCTGGCAGTAGCCGTCTGCGATGAGGCCGTTGAGTTGCGCCGAGCAGGTATCACGCTCCCCATCATTATCATGGATCCCGAAGAAACAGCATTGAAGAAGATTATCGAAAACAATCTGGAGCCTAATATATACTCTTTCGCCTCGCTTTCGCGCTTTATGGAGGTAGCGGCTGCCGAGGGCGTGGAAGACTATCCCGTTCACATCAAGATTGATTCGGGTATGCATCGTCTCGGCTTCGAATATGACGATATGCCGATGTTGGCGGACCTGCTCGCTTCTCAGAATATAGTATCTCCTCGTTCTGTCTTTTCCCATTTGGCTGGAGCCGACGAGGAACAGTTCGACAGTTTCACCCATGAGCAAATCGATGTCTTTACCCGCTGTGCCGACTATCTCAAACAACGTCTTGATACGCCCGAACATACCATCTTGAGACATATCCTCAATTCCGCAGGGATCGAACGCTTTACGGAAAGCCAGATGGACGGATGTCGTCTCGGCATAGGTATGTATGGTTTCAGTGCCGTTCAGGGGCGGCGTCTGTCCAATGTCTGTACCTTGCGTACTACGTTGCTCTCGGTCAAAACCGTTCGTGCCGGTGAAAGTATTGGTTACGGACGCCATACGTTCTTGTCTGCCGATACGCAAGTGGCAGTCATCCCTATCGGATATGCCGATGGCTTCGACCGCCGTTTCGGCAATCGCGGAGGAGAAGTATTGGTGCGCGGCAAACGTTGCCCCGTATTGGGTAATGTATGTATGGATCTGGCAATGATTGATGTCACGGGAACGGATGCAAAGCCTGGCGACGCAGCAATAATCTTTGGTGATGATCTGCCGATTGAAGAACTGGCGGAAAAACTCTCAACGATTACCTATGAGATACTTACTTCCGTATCTCGGCGTGTCAAACGTGTTTACGTACAGTGATTCTATCATCTCATGTTTGTAGCGACATCCCGTTCTGTTCCTTGTACCGTTCTTGGAAACTCTTTTCCGTGTAGCCGACCTCAACGAGACCTCAACGACCCCTGAAGCCGACCTTAACGAGGGATAAAATGAAAAATCAGGACCGAATAGTTGGTCTTTGTTGTATTGGGGAAAGAAGGTTCTGTGTACAATGGAAAAAAGTTGTATCTTTGTGGTCAAAACCAGTTAGAATTGAGACGCATGCAATCACAACATCAAGATTTCGGCTTTGTACGGGTAGCGGCTGCCGTTCCCCGTTTGCAGTTGGCGGATTGTGCCTATAATGTAGAAACAGTAAAAACACAAATCGACGAAGCCGTTGACGAAAGAGTGGAAATCATCTGTTTTCCCGAACTTGGTATCACGGGCTACACTTGTGCCGACCTGTTCTTCTTGCAGCAACTGCAGCAGAACGCCCTCTCTGCCCTCGAAGAAATTTGCGCTTACACCAAAGGAAAACCGGTTATCATTATCGTAGGGGCTCCTCTCAAGGTGGATAACAATCTCTACAATTGTGCTTTTGTCATGACCGATGGCGATGTTTGCGGAGTTGTGCCGAAGATCAACCTTCCCAATACGGGTGAATTCTACGAGAAACGTTGGTTCACACCGGGACGTACCACGATCACGAGCATCGAACTGTGGAACGGAGAAGTTCCTTTTGGTCCCGATTTGCTCTTCCTAACGCAACGCTGTTGTTTTGCCATTGAGTTGTGCGAAGACTTGTGGTCTCCTCTTCCTCCGTCCACGCAATTGGCAATACAGGGCGCGGAGATTATCTTCAACCTCTCTTCTTCCAACTGTTTGGTAGGCAAGCACGCTTTCCGCCGGCAGATGATTACGCAGCAGTCCTGCCGTGTGCATTGCGGCTATGTTTACACATCGTCGGGAGTGGGGGAGAGTACAACCGACCTGGTCTTCTCCGGAAGTACTTATATCGCCGAAAACGGTACAATGCTCGAAGAGGGGGAACGCTTCTTGCGCGATTCGTCAATGATTATATCCGAGATAGACATTGAACGGCTTCGCACCGACCGGCAGCGTAATACCAATTTCACGGACGACAAGCGGGGGCAGTACCGCAAAGTCTATGTCGCTCCTCTGGAAGTGGCCGAACCTGTCCATCCCATTCATCGTATCTTCTCTTCGCATCCTTTCCTTCCGAAGCAGGAAGACGTATCCTCCTATGCGGAGGATGTGCTGAGCATACAAACTTCTGCTTTGGCGCAGCGTTGGCAGCATACGCATGCCCAAACGCTCGTCGTAGGCGTCTCGGGCGGCTTGGACTCTACGCTTGCTCTGCTGGTGTGTGCCCTGACGGTCGACCGTCTCGGGTATAGCCGTCGGCAAATAATAGGGGTGACAATGCCCGGCTTTGGAACTACCGACCGCACACACGACAATGCGCTGCAATTGATGGAGCGACTCGGTATCTCGTCCTACGAAATCCCTATACGGGATGCTGTCTTGCAGCATTTCAGGGATATTGACCATGATCCCGACAACCACGATATAACCTACGAGAACGCACAAGCACGTGAACGCACACAGATACTCATGGACTTGGCAAACAAATACAACGGCTTGGTGGTCGGAACGGGTGACCTGAGCGAACTCGCATTGGGATGGGCAACCTATAATGCCGACCAAATGTCCATGTATGCAGTCAATGCCGGCATACCCAAGACCCTCGTCCGCTTTCTGGTGGAGTACGAGTCGAAGAACGGGTTCTCCGAAGAGGTGCGCTGTATTCTGAACGATGTATTGGCGACGCCTGTCTCACCGGAACTGTTGCCGGCGGACTCCGAAGGGAATATCCTGCAGAAAACCGAGGACAAGGTCGGACCATACGAACTCCATGACTTCTTCATCTACTACTTCCTGCGCTACGGATTCTCCCGTGGCAAGATAGAGTATATGGCGCGTCTTGCCTTTGTAGGTCAGTACACCGACGAGGAAATCGCCCGTTGGTTGGAAGTCTTTATGCACCGGTTCTTCCGTCAGCAGTTCAAACGCTCCTGCATGCCGGATGCACCAAAGGTGGTAAGTGTGTCCCTTTCCCCGCGTGGTGACTGGCGTATGCCCTCCGATGCCTTCGAATTCTGACAAGAACAAGCACGGTAACATCTAAGAACAAGTACAACAATATCTCTTGCACGTATGAAGAAATTGTTATCATTGGCTGTATCGCTTCTCATGATAGTCTCCCTTTCTGCACAGATAGTGGAGCCTGTTCACTGGAAAGTGTCTTCCGAACCGCTTTCCGACACAACGTTGCTCCTTTCTCTTTCCGCCGTGATTGACGAGGGATGGCATCTCTATGCAATGGATCTGCCCGAAGACGGACCTCTTCCAACCTCCATTACTTTGTCAGGAGTTGCGTCTTTGGGCGAGTGGAAGTGTTCGGTACTGCCCGATACGGTCTATGACGAGAATTTCTTGATGTCGCTTGCATTCTTTTCCAAGGAAGTTACATTCTCCCAAGTATGCCGTGTTGATACAGGGGCAGGTCCTGCACAATATGGAGAAGTGCGTTACATGGCGTGCAATGACCAACAATGTCTTCCGCCTACGACATTCACATTTTCCTTGTCCGGAGCCGGTGATGTCGCAGAAGATGCGGTCGCTGATTTCGCAGGCACCTCGTCACATGGTCTGGGTTGGATTTTCCTGATGGGCTTGTTAGGCGGACTGTTGGCTATCTTCACACCATGTGTATGGCCGATAATTCCCATGACGGTGTCCTTCTTTCTGAAGCGTTCCGACAGCGGCGTGCGCAGTGCCGTTCTCTATGGTTTGTCCATCATTGTCATTTATGTGGGGCTTGGCCTTCTGGTGACTGTCATTTTTGGTGCCTCTGCACTCAATGCATTGTCCACCAATGCCGTCGTCAACTTGTTCTTCTTTGCCCTATTGGTTGTGTTCGCCTTGTCCTTCTTCGGACTCTTTGAGATAACGCTCCCGTCATCATGGTCGACCCGCTTGGACAGCAAAGCGCGGCAGACAGGCGGTTATCTGTCGATACTCCTGATGGCATTTACGCTTGTTATCGTCTCGTTCTCCTGTACAGGTCCTATTATAGGCACGTTGTTAGTAGAGGCTGCTTCCGGCAGTTCCTACCTTGCCCCCGCTATGGGTATGCTCGGTTTCGCCATAGCATTGGCATTACCGTTTTCCCTCTTCGCCCTGTTTCCCCAGTGGATGCAGTCGTTGCCTCGCTCGGGCGGTTGGATGCAATCATTCAAGGTTGTGCTGGCGTTCCTGGAATTGGCTCTTTCGCTCAAGTTCTTCAGTGTGGCAGATCTTGCTTACGGGTGGGGCATACTTCCCCGTTGGCTTTTCCTTTTGCTATGGATTGCTTGTGCTGCAGGAACCGGTATTTATTTGTTGGTCGGTTTTCGTCGGGTATCAACCGTTCGCAAGGTTATCCGTCTTATGGTCATTATCCCCTCATGGTTTTTTGCCGCCTATCTTGTTCCCGGTTTGTGGGGAGCACCCGTGAAAGCCGTATCCGCCTTTGCTCCGCCCATGCCTGTCGAAGGGCGGGAGATATTCAATGATTTTGAGGAGGGTATGGCATACGCACGGCAAGAAAACCGTCCCGTTCTGCTTGACTTCTCCGGTTACGGTTGTGTCAACTGCCGCAAGATGGAAGCCTATGTTCTCAACGATGAACAAGTGCAATCCCGTCTGTCTGCCTACGTCATCATTGAACTCTATGTGGACGACAAGCGTGACGGGACAGGCGAGAAGAACAGCCGTCTGCAGCGCGAGCGCTTCGGAAGCAATGCACAACCTTATTACGTGCAACTTTCCCCCAAAGGCAAGACGCTCTCGGAGCCTTACGCCTTCTCTACCAATGTAAACGATTTTCTCAACTGGTTAATATACTAAAGCAATATGTTCTACAAGAAAAACAATCCTTCTGCTCATTCAACCGAACAGAAACTCTACACTTTCCACGCAGACAAGAAAGCCGAACGAAAGTCTCCCCAATACGACACAAAACGCCCGCCCGAACGTGAAATGATATTCGGTATAAGGGCTGTTATGGAAGCAATCGATGCCGGCAAGACGTTCGACAAGATTCTTCTTCGTCGCGATATGTCGAGTGCTTTGGGTAAAGAACTGCTGCAGAAATTGTCCGGTATGGCTGTTCAAGTGCAGAAAGTTCCCGTAGAACGGCTCAATCAGTTCACTGACAAGAACCACCAAGGAGTTATAGCATTCCTTTGTCCCATAGAACTTTACCATATAGAAGACCTTCTTCCCTCCTTCTTCGAGTCGGGACAAGTGCCTTTGCTTATGGTATTGGACGGTATAACCGATGTCCGGAACTTTGGAGCCATTGCCAGAACTTGTGCATGTGCAGGTGTGCAAGCCATTATTATGCCGACGCATGGCAGTGCCGCCCTTAATGGTGATGCCGTGAAAACTTCGGCGGGCGCACTTCACACGCTGCCTGTGTGCAAGGTGGAGAATATGCAGAACTGCCTGCGTTATCTTTCGGAAAGCGGCTTGCAGATAGTGGCTGCCACCGAACACACCGACAAGGTTTACACAGACATTGACTTCACTTTGCCAACCGCCATCATTATGGGATCGGAAGAAAAGGGTATCTTCCCGCAAAATTTGGAACTTGCTACACAACGCTGCCGCATACCCATGACGGGAACCATTGAGAGTCTTAATGTATCGGTGGCGGCAGGTGTGATAATCTATGAGGCTCTTCGCCAACGACATTAGTACACCCAGAGCCAACGACAAAGGCGGACAAGGCAATATATCAACCCGAGATATTCATCCAGCCACGTTGAACTTCCAATACTTTATTCTTCATGACTGTTCTCTACGAAGATAATCACATCATAGCCGTCAACAAAGCCTGCGGCGAGATCGTGCAGGGTGACAAAACAGGTGATGTTTCTCTGTTGGAGACGGTCAAAGCGTATATCAAACAGAAGTACAACAAGCCCGGTGATGTTTTTCTCGGACTTCCGCACCGCATAGACCGCCCCACAAGCGGGGTGGTCTTGTTTGCACGGACAAGCAAAGCACTGACCCGCCTGAACGCACTCTTCCAAACACACGACCAGATCAGAAAGACCTATTGGGCTATTGTGGAGAAAGCCCCCAAACAGTCCGAAGGACGTTTGGAGAATTATCTTCTCCGCCGAGAAGCAAAGAACAAGTCGTATGTGGTTTCTCCAGATACGAAAGGTGCCAAACAAGCCGTCCTTACTTATCGTACATTGGTTCAAGGCGAGCGTTATACTCTATTGGAAGTACATCTGCTTACGGGAAGACACCATCAGATACGTTGCCAACTTGCCGCTATCGGTTGCCCTATCAGAGGTGATTTGAAGTATGGTGCCAAGCGTAGCAATCCTGACGGCGGCATCTCTTTACATGCACGCGAAATAACCTTTGTTCATCCTGTGACCCACCTTGCCATTACCATTACGGCACCCGTACCATCGGAGCCTTTGTGGAAAGCACTTGCTCCTTCCGAGCGTCAAGGATCCACGTTTTAGGCCTACAGCGATGTAACGAAGTATGATTTTTATTTTGTTATTCTCTCGTTCAGGGGTGCTTCAGATGTGCTTCAGGGGTCGTAGATGTTCCGAAAGGAAGGTACAGGGTTCAAGACAGGACACTGTACTTGGATGTTTCTATAAATTATGGCAGAGACTTCTTTAAGGCGATCTGTTTCGTAAGGAGATTAATGGCAGCCAGACAGTTTTTGCTCCATCAACTATAGGGTATAAATCCGTTATTCAATATAAAGGAGGGGGAGAACCGAATGAGTCCTCTCCCTCCCCGCCGCATTGTCGCCCGACAACCCGTTTATATACCTAACGATGCACGTACGGCATCAATTTTCTGTTGAGCCGCGGCATCCACCTGATCATAGTCTGCACGGCTCTTCAATTCACCACGAACCTCTATATAGAACTTTATCTTCGGTTCTGTGCCGGAAGGACGGACCGAAATTTTGGTTCCGTCAGCCGTGAAGAACTGAAGTACATTGCTTGTAGCAGGGAACTTCAAGGGAGTAATCGTACCCGTTAGCAGGTCTTTGTTTTCCAAAGTCTGATAATCCTTGATACGCACTACGGCAGAACCTGCAATCTCCTTGGGCGGGTTCTCCCGATAGTTCACCATCATCTGACGTATCTCATCGGCACCCGTTTTACCAGGGCGAACGACAGATACACCTTTTTCTTTGCCGTAGCCTACTTCGATGTATATATCTTGCAGCAACTCATAGAGTGTCTTTCCCTGTTCTTTTGCCCATGCCATCATCTCTGACATAAGGAAGATGGCTGACACGGAGTCCTTGTCACGGCAGAAGTCTTCCGCCATGTAGCCGAAACTCTCTTCGCCACCGCCCACATACTTGCGCTTGCCTTCCATTTCTCTTACCACGCTGGCAATCCACTTGAATCCTGTGTAGCAGTCAAAGATTTCCACACCGAACTTATCGGCAACAGCCTTCATGATCTCACTTGTAACGATGGTCTTCACCACGAAGTCCGTTGGTTTCTGAAGTCCCAACTCTTTGCGGCGGCGCAGTATGTAGTATGTAAACATAATGCACGTCTGGTTTCCGTTTACAAGTATCCATTCGCCCTTGTCATTCTTGATGGCTATGCCCAAGCGGTCGGCATCGGGGTCGCTGGCGCAAACCATATCGGCATTGATGTGTTTTGCTTTCTCAATAGCCATGGATAGTGTAGCCGGTTCTTCCGGATTCGGACTCTTCACGGTGGGGAAATTGCCGTCTATGACGCACTGTTCCTCCACGGTAGTGAAGTTTTCAAAGCCAAGTTCCTTCATCAGTTGCGGGATAATCATCACGCCCGTACCGTGGCATGGAGTGTACACGATCTTCATATCTTTGTGTTTGGCTACGGCATCAGGAGAAAGACTTAGTGTTTTGATGGCATCCATGAACTGACGGTCCATCTCTTTCCCTATAATCTGAATGAGAGCAGGATTACCTGTGAAATGAATGTCGTCCACAGTAACCTTTTTCACTTCGTTGATGATACCCGTATCATGCGGAGCAATGATTTGTGCACCGTCTTCCCAATATACTTTGTAGCCGTTGTATTCTTTCGGATTATGGCTTGCCGTGACGATCACACCGCTCTGACAACCTAATTTTCTGATAGCGAAAGAAATCTCCGGTGTCGGGCGAAGGCTCTCGAAGAGATACACCTTGATGCCGTTGGAAGAGAATATGTCCGCAGCAATTTCTGCAAACTTGCGGCTGTTGTTGCGGCAGTCATAACCTACTACTACGGCTGGATTCTTGCCTGCAAAGTGTTGGTTGATATAGTTGGCAAGTCCCTGTGTAGCGGCTCCCACCGTGTATATATTCATACGATTGGAACCTGCGCCCATGATACCGCGCAGTCCGCCTGTTCCGAACTCCAAATCCTTATAGAAACTCTCCACCAATTCTGTTTTGTCATCGGTTTCTAACATGGCACGTACTTGAGCCTTCGTTTCGGCGTCATAATCGCCGTTGAGCCAAGTCTCTGCCTTTCGGATAACTTGTTCTAATTCTTTGGTCATAGCAAATACATTTTATGATGTTGTAAAAATATAATCTTCGAAATGTCGCGTCCACAAAAGTAGTTTATTTTGACGAAATGTACAAGAAGTAACGTTCAGAAATTATTCATATTTAGGGAAAAGGAAATCATTGTATGGATAACGCTCTATGTGGATAGCCTTGATACGTTCATACAAGAGTTGTTTCAGTGCCTCTATATTTTCTTTTTGTTTTGCAGAAATGAAGATGCAGTCATTGCTCATCCTGCTCATCCATGTCTGTTTGAGTTGTTCGAGCGACATATTCTCCCGTGTGGCAGGAGTCAAATCATCTTCTTCCTTCGGTGTATAACGGAAAGCATCTATTTTGTTAAAGACCACAATTTCGGGTATAGAATGTTGTTTGTCCGAGTTGCTGCCGCTATTGGTCTGATTGCCGGTTGTTATGTCGTGAATAGTTTGTTCCACCACCCTGTACTGTTCTTCGAAGTTAGGGTGTGATATGTCCACGACATGGACAAGCAGATCGGCTTCCCGCACCTCGTCGAGGGTTGATTTGAACGATTCCACAAGGTTGTGGGGCAGTTTGCGGATAAACCCTACCGTATCGGAAAGCAGGAACGGAAGATTTTCTATAGTTACTTTGCGCACCGTTGTATCCAGCGTTGCAAAGAGTTTGTTCTCGGCAAACACATCCGATTTGGCAAGCAGATTCATCAGTGTGGATTTCCCCACATTGGTGTAACCCACCAGTGCGACACGTACCAACTTCCCGCGGTTCTGGCGTTGTGTGTACATCTGCTTGTCAATTTTCTTGAGGTCTTCACGGAGCAAGGCGATACGGTTCTTGATGATACGTTTGTCCGCCTCTATCTGCGTCTCGCCCATACCGCGCGATGTCGTGCCGCCGCCCCGCTGGCGATCCAAGTGGCTCCACATACGGGTGAGCCGCGGAAGCATATATTGCAAATGCGCCATCTCCACTTGGGTTTTGGCATACGATGTCTGTGCGCGCAGACGGAATATTTCCAAAATAAGGATAGTACGATCCATGATACGTACCGAGAGCGTCTTCTCGATGTTGCGTATCTGGCGCGGTGAGAGTTCATCATCGAAGACAACTGCGTCTATCGCCTCGCCGGTATCTTTTTTGTCGAGGATATACTTGCGGATTTCGTCCAACTTACCCGGCCCCACGTAACAATTGGAGTCTGGTTGCTCCATGCGCTGCACGAAACGGCGTACGGGGAAGATGTTGTCGGTGTCGGCAAGAAATGCCAATTCGTCAAGGTATTCTTTGGTACGTTCTTCCGGTTGTTGGGGTGTGATAACGCCTACAAGCAGTGCCCGTGTCATGGACGAGACTGCATCATCATTCGTATTGTTGTTCATTCTGTCAGTGTGCTTCCAGCCAATTGTGTCCCACACCGCAGTCTGCAATGAGCGGTACACGGAGTTGCACCGCCTGTTGCATCTCCTGCAGGACAATCTGTTTTACCTGTTCTATTTCTCCGGCAGGCACATTGAAATTCAGTTCATCATGCACCTGCATTATCATTTTTGCCTTCAAGTTCTCTTCCGCAAGGCGTTGGTGAATGCGTATCATCGCCACCTTGATGATGTCAGCCGCCGTTCCCTGTATGGGAGCGTTCACTGCATTGCGCTCTGCGAAACTGCGCACCGTGGCATTATGTGAGTGAATATCGGGAAGAAAGCGTTTCCGTCCGAACAACGTTTCTGCATATCCCGTTTGCCTTGCTTTCTCTTTTGCCTGTTCAATGAATGCAATCACTCCGGGGAAAGCATTGAAATATCCGTCAATCAGATCTTTTGCTTCGGCTCGCGAGGATTGCAGTTGCTCTGCCAGACCAAAAGCGGAGATGCCGTAGATGATACCGAAGTTGGCAGTCTTTGCCTTCCTTCTCATATCGGGGGTCACTTCCGAGAGCGGTACATGGAATATCTTTGCCGCCGTAGCAGCGTGAATGTCCTGCCCTGCACGGAACGCCTCGATGAGATGTTTGTCTCCACTGAAGTGTGCCATCAGGCGCAGTTCTATCTGTGAATAGTCCGCCGAGAGGAAAAGACAGCCGTTGTCTGCAATGACGGCACGCCGGATATCATGTCCCCGTTCGCTCCTGATCGGCAGATTCTGCAGATTCGGATTGGCAGATGAGAGCCGTCCCGTAGCCGTTACAGTCTGGTTGTAGGTGGTATGCACCTTGCCCGTAGCGGGATCTACCAAGGTCGGCAGCACATCGATGTATGTATTGAGCAGTTTGCGGAGCGCACGATAGTCCAATATTTTTCCGACAATGGGATGTTTGTGTGCAATGCTTTGCAGCACCTCCTCCGAAGTAATGTATTGTCCGCTTTTTGTTTTCTTGGCTTTTGCATCCAGTTTAAGTGTCTCAAAAAGCAGTTCACCAACTTGTTTGGGCGAATTGATATTAAAGGTGCATCCCGCCAATGACTGAATTTCCCCCTCTATTTGCTGCATCCGTGTATTCAGTCGGGCAGACGCTTCTTTCAGGACAGCGGTATCAAAGCGGACTCCCGCCTGTTCCATATCCGCAAGGACAGGTACCAACGGCATCTCTATCTCACGGAAAAGCGTCATTTCCCCCGCTTTCTGCAATTCTTCCGAAAGGACGGGAAGCAGTTGCAGAGCAGCAGACAGCCGTTCTTGAGGAGAGTCAGAGATGGTATGCTTGAGATATACTTCGGTCAAGTAGGGCAGATCATGGTTGTTTTCCGGCTGCAAGAGATAGTGTGCAACGGTCACATCAAAGTTCTTTCCCCTGAGGACGACTCCCCGTTTAGCCAAAGCCTTGATGTCCTGCTTCAGGTTTGCACTCACCTTGATGACGTTTTCATCTTCCAGCCAGCGGCATACATCAGTGCTGAAATCCGTATAATAAACCGTATTGCCGTCCACGGAAAGATATATTCCTTTGTCGCCCGCCGATATAGCGAGTGGCGAAGACAGAGCGGGAAGCCCCTCTTTTAACGAGACGACAAGCGGAGACAATTGCGAAGATGCGCCGGAGAAGAGATCCAATTCGGGAGTCTGCACCTTATCCCTGTCAGCATCGGAAGGTTGCGTTCTGCCTGCAACGCAAGGCAATACCTCGTCCACTCCCGCAAACAAATCGGGATGAGCAGGAGGCGGCGTTGTGACTTGATACTTTTTGAGCAGGGAGCGGAACTCGAACTTCGTATAGAGAGCAGTAAGCGCAGGGAGGTTCACTTCCCGCCGCTGCAGGCTTTGTTCATTGAAACGGATGGGGGCATCG
This sequence comes from Bacteroidales bacterium UBA7569, assembly GCA_002477945.1. Lineage (GTDB taxonomy): Bacteria > Bacteroidota > Bacteroidia > Bacteroidales > Paludibacteraceae > Colicola. The sequence goes on along the minus strand of DLLF01000002.1, from coordinate 212,706 downwards.
GTTCGTATCGTTGCCAGGAAGTAGGAGAAACGTATGTCTTCCGCCTGCTTCTCCACCTTTTGACGCAGGACACCCTTGAGTTGGTCTGTATGTTGCAAGAGGTTTTCCACCGAATCGAACTGTTGCAACAAAGCCACGGCAGTTTTTTCTCCCACTCCGCGGCAACCAGGTATGTTGTCGGAAGCATCTCCCATAAGTGCCAACAAATCGATCACCTGATGGGTGGAACTTATACCATACTTCTCACAAACTTCTTTCACTCCCATCTGCTCGAAGCCGCCATTGTGGCGCGGCCGGTACATGAAGATGCGGTCGGTGACCAACTGTCCGTAATCTTTGTCGGGCGTAGCCATAAAGACTTGGTAATCTTCGGCGGCAGCCTGCCCTGCCAACGTACCGATAACATCGTCCGCTTCGAACTCCGGCACTTCCAGAACCGCGATATTCATTGCCTGCAGTATCTCTTTGATAACAGGTACGGCTTTGCGTATATCTTCGGGTGTTTCCTGACGCTGTGCTTTGTATTGTTCGAAGGCTTCGTGACGGAACGTTTTTCCATGCGGGTCGAAAGCCACCCCGACCGCATCTGGTTGCAGGCGTTTGAGCAAATCTTCCAGCGTAAGAAGGAAACCGAAGACCGCCGATGTATTTTCACCTTTGCTTGTAATCCTGGGGACACGAATGAAAGCATAATATGCCCGATAGATCATGGCATAAGCATCTATAAGCAAAAATTTTTTCATATCGGTACAGCGTTTATGTGTGCAAAGATAGGGAAATTCTTCAAGGTTTCCAACAACGGATTCGTTTTTTTTGTGTACCTTTGCCGTTTGGAAGTCCATACTATTTTACGGTTAAATGCTCATGTCGTTATGATTACAGAGAAACTGACCAAGCAGGAAATACAAGAAGCCAATATTTTGTTGGAAAGATCCAATGCCATTGCCATTGTCACTCATATGTCGCCGGACGGAGATGCATTGGGAAGCAGTTTGGGAATGCAGCACTATTTGGAGTGTTTGGGTAAAGATTTGATTGCCGTCATTGTTCCCAATCGTTTTCCATCGTTTCTGAGTTGGATGCCCGGGGCTCAGGATATTCTATGCTATGACGAAAAGAAAGAAGAATGTGACACTATATTAAGCGAGGCGGACTTGATTATATGTCTTGATTTCAACGACTTAAAGCGCATCGGGTCCGTGGGTGAACAGGTTGCCGCATCGGGAGCAAAGAAGTTGCTGATAGACCATCACCTATATCCACAGCCTTTTGCCGATGTAACCATATCCTATCCTGACATTGCGTCCACCAGTGAACTTGTGTTCCGTCTCATCTGCAGGAGCGGGAATTTCCGCCTGATGAACTTGCCCACGGCAGAATGTATCTACACGGGAATGATGACAGATACCGGCAATTTCTCTTTCAACTCCAACCAAGCCGACAACTATTCGATTGTCTATGAGTTGGTGAAGTTGGGCGTGGACAAGGATGCCATCTACAACAAGGTGTTCAACACCTATTCCGAAAGCAGGATGCGCCTGATGGGATACTGTCTGTACCGGAAAATGAAAATCTATCCCAAACAACATACGTCTTTGATCGCCTTGACACGCAGGGAACTCTACCGCTTCAATTTTCAATCGGGCGATGCGGAAGGTCTTGTCAATCTTCCCCTGCAAATAGAGAATGTTTACTATTCCGTGTTTATGCGGGAGGACAAGGACAAGATAAAGATATCTTTCCGGAGCCAGGGCGATCGTCCGGTGAACGAATTTGCGAATCTTTTTTTCAACGGCGGCGGTCATAAGAATGCCGCCGGCGGAGAGAGTTATGCGTCGGTGGAAGAGACGATAAAACTCTTTGAGAAACACTTCAAGGAGTATTTCCGGTAGTCGGCGGAGCAGAGAAACATTATTCTGTGAACAAGCGGCAATGTTTCCAAAGGAAAGAGCCATAGAGTTGTTGTTATCAGAATAGACCTTTCCCATCCATTCGAGGGTGGGGGAATGGGGTTAAAAGTTGATACGTTTATGCGTTTATGTGTAGTTGAAAGAGTTGAGATAGTTAAGCGTTGCTGATTCGTTGAAAAACGGATAGAGGAAGCGACAGTATCTCCCTTAAGAAACAAAACTGGTTTACGAACCAACGTACGATGTACGTTTTTTGCTTTTCCACCTTATTTTTATCTTTCGCTGAGGGGTCGTCCGGGAGTCGTTGAGGTCGGCTTGAGATGTCGTGGGTATCTCATAGGAAATTAGCAGGGTTACACTGCCAAGATCTCATTCGGAATTTGCAAGTCAGTTTTTCCTGCCTTCAAGACATGGCACCCGTGTCAAAATTGCTGCGCAACAGCAGGAAAGAGCATAACAAAGGTTGAAAAAGCAGGTGAACTGCAGAAAGACAGACAGTAAGGAAACTTTTCCGTAATTTATTTGTCTTGTCGGAAAAATAGCAGTAATTTTGTGCCAAATTGGGCAGTAGTATTAGGAAACGGAAAGCCTATTGATTTAACTGTTCTAATAACAAGAATAACTAACCCTATTAAACCTTTATTGACAATGAAACCAACTCATATTGAGCATCTTGGTATCGCTGTAACCAGTTTGGAAGACGCTATGCCGTTCTTCGAGTTCTTAACCGGTGAAAAATGCTACTCTATCGAAGAGGTGGCTGACCAGAAAGTACGCACCGCGTTCTTCAAAGTCGGACAAACCAAGATAGAACTTCTGGAGCCTACCTGCCCAGAATCCACTATCGCCAAGTTTATCGAGAAAAACGGCGGTCGCGGTGGTGTTCACCATGTGGCATTCAACGTTGAGAACGTAGAAGAAGCGCTGAAAGAAGCCGAGGCAGCAGGAATCCAACTCATAGATAAGGCTCCCCGCAAAGGTGCTGAGAACCTGATGATTGCTTTCCTCCACCCCAAGAGCACCAAAGGCGTCCTGACCGAACTCTGTGAGCAACCCAAATGAACGCAAAGCATTCATTTGGAGTAAGCCAGTAAATGTAAATCACTACGTGTAAGCCAGTAAATGTGAGTTATTTTATGTAGGCTGCAGGTATCGTTAAGGAAATAACAGAAACAAATATAGTTTATGATATATCGTTTTGAAGAGTTGATTATTTGGCAGCAGTCAAGAAAACTTGTAAAACAAATATACTCTCTCCTTCAAAACAATCACGACTATGGTTTCCGCGACCAAATACAACGTGCTTCAGTATCCGTAATGACAAACATTGCAGAGGGATTTGAGCGAAACAAACATACTCAGACCAATGCATTGTTCATTCACTTTTTAGGAATATCATTGGGTTCTTGTAGTGAGACAAAAAGTTTGTTATACTTAGCAGAAGATTTAAACTATATTGCTCCCGAGGATTGCAAAAGACTTAGGGAACTATGCACAGATATAGATTTCAAGATTAATGCATTTATAAGCAAATTGCAATCGCTGCAAAATAACACGAAGTAGTTTACACAAAGTGGCAAACACAAAGTGATATACACAACGTAATAAACATTAAACATATGGATAACGATAAATTGCAAAAACTGATTGACAACCGCGCAAAGGCAGCAGCCGGAGGCGGTGAAGCAGCAATCGAAAAACATCACGCAAAGGGCAGTTATACCGCCCGTGAGCGTATCAATATGCTCCTCGACGAAGGTTCGTTCGAGGAAGTGAATATGTTCCTCACCCACCGTTGCCACGATTTCGGTATGGAGAAAAAAGTCTTCCTCGGTGATGGTGTGGCAGTCGGTTCGGGTACCATCGACGGTCGTCTGGTATTCGTTTTCGCACAGGATGCTACCGTCATCGGCGGTTCGCTCAGCGAGACGATGGCACAGAAAATCTGCAACGTGATGGATCAGGCTATGAAACTCGGTGCACCTATCATCGGTCTGAACGACTCGGGTGGTGCGCGTATTCAGGAAGGTGCTTGCGCCTTGGCGGGTTATGCCGAAATTTTCGAGCGTAACATTCTTGCCAGCGGTGTGGTTCCCCAGATTAGTGTCATCTTCGGTCCGTGCGCCGGCGGTGCAGTTTACAGCCCTGCGCTGACCGACTTCATTATGATGACCGAGCAGAACTCCTATATGTTTATCACCGGTCCGAAAGTAGTAAAATCGGTTACGGGTGAAGATGTTAGCGTGGAAGACCTCGGCGGTGCACGTGTGCACGCTACCAAATCGGGTGTTACCCACTTTGTGGCTGCTACTGAAGAGGAGGCTCTGCAAGAAGTACGCCGTCTGGTTAGTTTCATTCCGCAAAACAATATGGAGGAGGCTCCGGTACTCAAGTGCACCGATGACCCGCTGCGTATTGAGGAAAGCCTGAACGACATCGTGCCGAACGATCCGAACAAGCCTTACAACATGAAGGACATTATCAACTTGATTGTGGATAACGGCGACTTTATGGAGGTGCAAAAGGACTACGCAAAGAACATCATCTGCGGTTTTGCGCGTTTCAACGGTCGCAGCACGGGTATCATTGCTAACCAGCCGAACTATATCGCCGGTGTGCTTGACTGCGATGCCAGCCGTAAGGCAGCGCGTTTCGTACGTTTCTGCGATGCCTTCAACATTCAGATTCTCACCCTTGTGGACGTGCCGGGCTTCTTGTGCGGTACAGGGCAAGAGTATGCCGGAATCATCGACCATGGAGCAAAACTAATGTTTGCGTACGGCGAAGCCACTGTGCCTAAGGTTACTATTACTATTCGTAAATCGTACGGTGGTAGTCATATCGTTATGAGTTGCAAGCAGTTGCGCGGTGATGTATGTTATGCATGGCCTAATGCGGAGATTGCCGTAATGGGTGCGAGCGGTGCCGTTGGTGTACTTCAGGCAAAAGCCATCAAGGCTATTGAAGACCCGGAAGAGAAAAAGAAATTCATTGCTGAAAAAGAGGCAGAGTATCGCGAACTCTTTGCCAGTCCGTATCAGGCTGCCAACCGCGGCTATATCGACGACATCATTGAGCCGCGCAACACTCGCAAGCGTATTATCCACGCCTTCGAGAACCTGCAGACCAAACGTCTGACCAACCCTCTGAAGAAGCATTCAAATATCCCGTTGTAATATGATTTTGCTTGAAGTAACCGCATCCACATGGATGATTACCGGTGTAGGTTTTCTGCTGGTATTGTTGCTCCTGATTGTGTTCGTGTTTGTACTCAAACTGATGGGCTGGATTATGCAACCGCGCGTCAAACCCAAGAAACAGGTTGAGGCACAACACTCGCAAACAGTGGCACACACACAGAAAGAGGACAAAGAGCATATCACGCTTACCGCCGACAGCACGGCGGCTATCGCCCTGGCTCTCCACCTCTACTACAACGGCGTGCATGACGAGGAATGCACCAAAACGATTGTTCAACCCCACCGTACACAATGGAACAACAAGATGTATGGTATGAATAACCTCCATAGATAAGAAATAATGAAACTATAGTGCAAACCGGACACAGAAAACTTGTTTTTTGTTGAGGTGCTGCCTATAGTCCGGATTTTTAATTCATTAAAAATATGAAGTCATTTCAGTTTACTATTGATGGTCGCAAATATGCCACGACTGTCAATGAGATAGAAGATAATGTAGCGGAAGTAACCGTTAATGGTACGGTTTTCCATGTGGAAATCGACCAAATGAAACACGCTACCTCCATCAAGCCCGCTGCTCCCAAAGCGGCTGCCGCTGCAGCCCCACGTGCTGCACAACCAGCCGGAACTGTAGTGGTCAAGAGTCCGCTCCCCGGTAGCATCGTAAAGGTGGTGGCTGCTGCCGGTCAGACCGTCAAGAAAGGCGACTTGCTCCTCACAATGGAGAGTATGAAGATGGAGAACCAGGTTACCAGCGAGTACGACGGAACCGTCAAATCGGTGCTTGTACAGCCGGGGCAGAACGTAATGCAGGACGACAAACTCGTAGAGATCGAGACCGTTGCTGTGGCTGCTGCGCCTGCCGCTGCTCCCGTAGCACCTAAGGTAGCACCTGCTCCCCAACCTGCTCCTGCCCCTGCTGCACCCAAGGGTGTCAATGTACCCGCAGGCGGCAAAAAAGTCGTTTCTCCCCTACCCGGCTCCATTATCAAAGTAGCCGTCAGCGAAGGACAAACTGTTAAGAAAGGCGACCTGCTTCTTACGCTTGAGAGTATGAAGATGGAGAACCAGGTGCTTGCCGATTGCGATGGCACGGTTACAAAGATTGCTGTCAGCGCAGGGCAGAACGTAATGCAGGATGACCTGCTTGTTGTACTCGGATAAAGGTTACTGTTATGTGGACTGACATATTGGATTTTTTCCGGACAATGGGCTTTATGAACATCGATTGGCGTCAGTTGGTGATGCTTTTCGTATCATTTTTCCTGTTGTATCTGGCTATCAAGAAGCAGTACGAACCCTTGTTGCTGCTGCCCATCGCTTTCGGTATGTTGCTTACCAACCTGCCGGGTGCGAATATGTACCACCCCGAGTTGTGGGAAGCCTTCCTCGATGCCGATAGCCCTGCTTATCATAGTTATGGTGCTATCCTCAAGGACGCAGGTCTGCTCGATGTATTGTATATAGGTGTCAAAGCGGGTCTCTATCCGTGCTTGATTTTCATCGGTGTAGGTGCGATGACCGACTTCGGTCCGCTTATCGCCAACCCAAAATCGCTGATTCTCGGTGCGGCAGCACAGATTGGTATCTTTGTTACATTCCTTTGCGCCAACGCTCTCGGGTTCACTCCCGCAGAGGCCGGTTCTATCGGTATCATCGGTGGTGCGGACGGACCTACGTCAATTTTCCTCACCTCCAAACTGGCTCCTCAGTTGCTGGGTCCTATCGCTATTGCGGCGTACTCGTATATGGCACTCGTGCCGGTTATCCAACCGCCTATCATGCGTGCTTTGACCACCAAGAAAGAGCGTGCTATCAAGATGAAACAACTCCGTTCTGTCAGCAAGACCGAGAAAATTGTCTTTCCGATTGTCATCACCGCTATTGTGGCACTCGTATTGCCCGATGCAGCGCCGCTTATCGGCTGCTTGATGCTCGGTAACCTGATGAAAGAATGTGGTGTGGTAGATCGTCTGAGCAAGACTGCACAGAACGAACTGATGAACATCGTGGTTATCTTCCTCGGTTTGTCGGTCGGTGCTACGGCTACCGGTGCTACGTTCCTGAATGTCAAGACCTTGATGATTCTTTGTATGGGTATCGTTGCCTTCAGTTTGGCTACCGCAGGCGGTGTTCTCTTTGCCAAACTGATGAACCTCTTCTCCAAAGAGAAGATCAATCCGCTTATCGGTTCTGCAGGTGTAAGTGCCGTACCTATGGCAGCACGTGTGAGCCAGATGGAGGGGCAGAAAGCCGACCCGAGCAATTTCCTTCTCATGCACGCTATGGGGCCGAATGTGGCAGGTGTCATCGGTTCTGCCGTTGCAGCAGGTATCCTGCTCACCTTCCTGGGTTAATCCTTCTGCCCCATCATCGGACTAATCCGATACAATACAAAAAGAGCGTTGCTCATAGTAGGGCAACGCTCTTTTGTTAAAATGCAATAAAGAAAAGTCCCTCCTAAATCTATACCAATCAGCATAGGATGCGCATAGGATAGGCTTAGGATAGACTACCTTTGAATTAATGGAAAATTAACGATAATTAACAGAAAAAATAGACCAAATAGTGTTTTAACGGACATTAATGGAGTAAAAAAGATAACTACAATGGACACCCGAACCATCATACACCACTTGGAGCATAAGTCGGTCAAACCGACGGTCAATCGTATCCTGGTCTATAGCACTTTGGTGCGTCTCAACCGCCCCGTGAGTCTCAAGGATCTGGAAAACGAGATGCTCAATTTGGACAAGTCGAGCATTTTCCGTGTCCTCACACTCTTTGAGGAGAACGATGTAGTGCATGCTTTTGAGGACGGGCGCGGTATTGTCCATTATGAACTCTGCCACCACCACGATGGTGAGTGCAGCCACACCGATGGTCATCTCCATTTCTATTGCGAGACCTGCCAACAATCCTTTTGCTTGGAGGATACCCCCATCCCTCACATTGACCTCCCCGCCGACTTCATCCCCCACTCCGTCTCCTTCGTCATCAAAGGCACCTGCCCCTCTTGCGCCAAAAAACACAAATAGGCTACAAACAGCCAACTTTTGCAACATTGCAGAAAATTCGACAGACAAAATATAAGCAGTATCTTTGCAATAAAAGATCTAAATTTGTCAACAATACATTATATTCCGTTGTCATAAAATTAACTAACCATTAAATTGCGAATTGCACAATGTATATTACAGTTCATCAACACTCACCGGAAAAAGACATCAAAGAGTACAAACGGGAACATAGTGTCTATGGTTTGGCACAAATCCGCCAAACGGCAGATATGGATATTCCCATAGACCACATCTACTATATTGAGCATCCTGATTTCAAGAAATTAAACTTGTGGATGTCGCAATATGCTGGTAAACCTGTTCAAGAATTGGGAATTACGCCTACGGAGCCGTATATTCCGACCACAATTGATGTATATAACAACCGTAATACCACGGCTATTCGCAAGATATTAGCCCTATACGAAGGAAAAGACAAACCCACGGCATCATTCGGTGTATGTTCTGTTATTTTGAACACCTATTTTGTTCTCAAACGGCAGCAACCTACACCGCTATACGCAGGTTGTTTGGTTTGCCGCCTGTTGCCGACCACTGCAGAATATCAACTGCTATTCGTACTTGATTTGACGGAATTATTCCAACGCTTCAAGGAATACTATTTTCGTGCAACCATCAAAGATTATATTTGCTTGATAGGTATGCTCAATCAGCAGATTGCGGAGTGTAGCGAATTCCGTGCTGCCTACAGGGAAAGATTATTAAATGAGATATTGGTTGACGGCAATGCATTTTTCTTACCACGAACTCTCATAGAGTTTTCTATTGGTGGTGGGCGCGTAAAAACGGAAGAAGAGAAACGATATGAAGAAGAGTTGCGTCAACGTGCCTTGCATATTCGTGATGAAATCAATGCATTGCAACGGGACAATGGCATCAACATCCTTTCCGAGATTTTAGGGAAGGATATTGTACATTACCTCTTGCCAGATACACAACACATAGAACCGTCACCGCTTGTTATTGACAGTTCAGCTCATATTTTTATTCCTGCCTTTGATAACTTGGAAATCAAAATGACACCTCTGGCAAAGGCGGTATATATATTATTTTTGCACCACGAAGAGGGTATCTTATTGAAAGATATTCCCAACTATCACGATGAATTATTGCATATTTATTCACACATCTCCAACCGTTCCGATATGGACGCTATCCGCCAAAGCGTGGCTGACTTGACTATTTCCGGTTCTGAGTTACTCAACCAGCAAATCTGCCGTATCGCAGCCGCTTTCCGCAAAAACTTAGCCACAGAAATCGCGGCACACTACTATATACGCGGCAAAAGAAATGAGATAAAATATATTTCATTACATCGTGAGTTAGTTGATATGCAAATAGATATTACGATGTAATAAAAATCATCTTACAAATAACCTCATTGAAAAACATATAAATATATATTGCTGTCCGGTAAACGCAGTCCGAAGCAGAAAAGTTCCCCTAAGTGCCCATAAACAGGCATATTGGTATGTATTTTTGCAAAAGCGAGCCCCCTATGCAAAAAGTACGAGCTGCGGATTGCTCGTAGGTGGGGCTAAATTTTGTTCTTTAATCAGCGTATTCCAGAGCCCTTCAGGGTCTTCAAGGAAAGCATATAAGTCAATATAGTACTATTGCTGTCCGGTAAACACAGCCCAAAGAAAAAAAGTCCCTTCCAAATGCCCATAAAAAGGCAGATTGGTATGTATTTTTGCAAAAGCGAGCCCCCTACGCAAAAAGTACCAGTTGCGGATTGCTCGTAGGTGGGGCTAAATTTTGTTCTTTAATCAGCGTATTCCAGAGCCCTTCAGGGTCTTCAAGGAAAGCATATAAGTGAATATAGTACATCAGCATCCGGCGTATCATCGTAACCATATTCGAGAAAGCCCATTTCCGCTCCAAACGCTTATGTATAACGGTGAGCAACAGATTGGCTATCATTGTCACCCAAATCTGTGATTCGATAGCATTCACACTATCACCGTAAAAGTATTTGAGAGGGAAATTCTGTTTCAGTTGCTTGAACAATATCTCTATCTGTCACCTACGGTCATAAAGGGCTATCACCCATTCTATCTCCGACTCCAAATCATTGGTTAACAGTCGGACGGATTCTTGCTTGCCGGGTTTCCAATACTCAATGATACGTGCTTCGTGAGTCAAATCTCCTTTGGTAAA